>DCGP01000030.1:41944-42409 GCA_002314595.1 Clostridiales bacterium UBA1775
GCTAAACAAGAAATATGATGTAATAATAAGCAATGCTGTTTTAAATGTTTTGCCACAAGACCAAAGAGATGCTCTCGTTGTTAAAATGGGTAGTTTGTTAAAGGATAATGGCAGAATATTTATAAATGTGCGTGGCGATGATGTAAACTCGCTCGGCTTAAATAAAGACAATGTAAATATATCTCCAATGGAATGGTTTGTATCAAGCACAGGAAGTTATCAGAAAGGATTTACAAAATCGGAATTAAAAGCATACCTGCAAGATGCATTAGGTGATGATTTTACAGTAGAAACAACTAATAAGTTTGGTAAAACTTCTGCAATCGTTACAAAAATAGATTTTAACAATATTGACTACGTTAATAATAAGTTGTATAATGTTAAAAAAGTAGATTTTAATACGTTCCCGAGTTATAAAACATCACAAAGTGATGCACACGAAATAGCAACGAGATGGGCTTATAG
>DCGP01000041.1 GCA_002314595.1 Clostridiales bacterium UBA1775
AATTACCATCTATTGAACAATAATTTGGATTATCTACATCAACGATAATACTTGTTAGTTTACTGCAAAGAAGAAACGCACCATAACCAATAGAAGTAACACTGGTTGGTATGGTTATGCTTGTTAGGTTCCAGCAGTTATAAAACGCACTTTTACCAATAGAAGTAACACTGTTTGGTATGGTAAATGATGTTGCTGTTTTACCTCTGGCATACTGTATTAAAGTTTTTCCGTCCTTAGAATACAAATTACCATCTATTGAACAATAATTAGGATTATTTACATCAACAGTAATACTTGTTAGTTTACTGCAATCAGAAAACGCACTATCTGCAATAGTTATTGTTCCTTCTTTAACAGAATATGAAGTACTACTTGTTTCTGCATCAATTAAATGATTACCTATATACAATACACCATTTTCCCAGTTATTTGAATTATTATAATATGCTGTATTATTAAACGCATCACCACCAATAGAAGTAACACTGTTTGGTATGGTTATACTTGTTAGTTTTCTGCAACTGGAAAACGCATAATCACCAATAGAAGTAACACTGTTTGGTATGGTTATGCTTGTTAGGTTACTGCAACTGGAAAACGCACTAATACCAATAGAAGTAACGCTGTTTGGTATGGTTATGCTTGTTAGGCTACTGCAACCATAAAACGCATATTCGCCAATAGAAGTAACACTGTTTGGTATGGTTATACTTGTTAGGCTACTGCAACCATAAAACGCTCTCTCGCCAATAGAAGTTACACTGTTTGGTATGGTAAATGATGTTGCTGATTTACCAATAGCATACTGTATTAAAGTTTTTCCGTCCTTAGAATACAAATTGCCATCTATTGAACAATAATTTGGATTATTTGCATCAACAGTAATACTTGTTAGGCTACCGCAACATTCAAACGCATAATCACCAATAGAAGTAACGCTGTTTGTTATGGTTATGTTTGTTAGGTTTCTGCAACTAGAAAACGCATAATTACCAATAGAAGTAACAGGATAGCCCTCTATTGTACTTGGTATTGTTAAACTACCTGATGCTGATGTGTTACAATCGGTTATAGTAACTTTGTTATTTGAAATACTATAATGCAAACTGCCATAAGTTCTTATTGTATCTGCCATTACCACACAAGGTAGTGCTGACACAATCAACATAATTGTTAATACAAGTGATAGAAATTTTTTCATACATACTCCTCCTAAGCAATGTTTATACTCTTAATATCGAGTATGTTTGAATTATACTCTATTTATCGACAATTGTCAAGCAATAGAGCATAGTTTACCATTGTTAGTGAGGTGATTTTTAATGATTAGTTATGAACCATTTTACAACACATTAAAGGAAAAAGGAGTGTCTACCTATAAGCTAATTAACGAATTTGGCGTAAGCAGAAGCCTACTTGACAGGCTTAAACACAACAAGCCCATAAGCACCCAAACTCTTGATGATTTATGCCGATTTTTAAATTGCAATGTTGAACATATCCTAACACACAAGAAGGATTAACAGCTTTTAATCCCCGAGAAACAAATTACAACAAAATTTTTATTTACAACTTTTAAAAAATGTGTTAAACTTGATATACACAAAAAATTAAGGAGATTTGGTATGGATAAGTTGGAATTGCCATTGGATTTTGTAGACAACTTTATATTTAAAGCACAGCCTGAATATGCAATGGTTTACCTTTATGCATACCGTCAGAAGTTAGATGAAGCATCAGTAAATGCCCAACAAATTGAAAAGGCACTTGGAATAAAGCCTGATGTTGTATTAAAGGCAATAGAATATTGGAAGGGCAAGGGGTATGACATATTCAGTCAAAAGCCATTAGCACCTATTTGTGATAAAAGCAAGTATTCACCAAGTGAAATTACAAAGTTTATGGAAAATGACACAGAGCTTGCTGTACTGTATGAAGAGGTTTCAAGAATAATGGGCAAGGCGTTATCTACCAATGACATTAACACCTTGTTTTGGATATATAACGACTTGGGTTTTTCATCGTCGGTAATAATAATGCTTGTAAACTATGCAAAAAAAGAGGACAAGTGCAGAATGAGGTTTATTGAAGCCACTGCTCAGCAATGGTCTGAAAAAGGCATTGCAACCTTTGAAGATGCAGAAAAGCACCTTGCAGAAATTGAAAACAAAAATAATTACGAACAGAGGATTAAAAAACTGTTTGGAATATTTGACCGAAGCTTTACATCTACGGAAAAAGAAATAATTAACAGTTGGCACAATGAAATAAAGCCTACTAAAAAGGAATTGGAATACGCATACGAGGTATGTGTTGAAAAGACCGGTAAGTTTTCTGTTAAATATATAAATGCAGTTTTGGTTAATCAAAAGAAGGACAAAAAGCCAAAGGCTGAAAATATGCCTACACCAAAGGCTACAAAATTTAAAAACTTTACTCAAAATGGTGATGTTGATTACAGAGAGCTTGAAAAGCTTGCCATTAAAAAGAGAATGTCCAAAACTATGAAGGGAGATGAAACAGATGAGTGATTTTAGCCAAGAGCTACATACAGAGGTTATGGAAGAATATGAAAAAATACGCTCTAAAAACAAGGAAGTTTACGAAAAGACGGTTAGTGCAATATATGACAACTTGCCAAGGCTAAAAGAAATTGACAATCAGTTAAAAACTCTTGCAGTAAGCATTTGTGCACAGCTTGTAAACTCTAATGTATCCCCCGAAAATGCTATTGAAAAGCTTAAAACCCAAACTGACAAGCTAATTTCCGAAAAAACTGAAATCTTAAAATCAAATGGCGTTTCACCTGATTCGTTAGCTGAAAAATTTGACTGTGAAATATGCAAGGACAAGGGATACATTAACGGAAAACGTTGCAAATGCTATATGGACAAGCTACAAAATTGTATTCAAAAGCGTTCTAATATTTCAAGGGACAAATTGCACACCTTTGCAAAATTTGACCTTGAACTATACTCTGAAAAGGTTAACAAGGAATATGGAATATCTGCCAAGGAAAATGCAGAGAGCATCAAAAAGACTGCAATGGATTTTGCCAAAGGCAAAAAGGGTTGCCCTACTCATTTGTTATTCTACGGAAACACAGGGCTTGGCAAAACATTTACCTCCGAATGTGTTGCAAGGGAATACATTAGGCAAGGCAAAAGCGTTTTTTACACATCTGCACCAAGGCTGTTTAGCATATTTGAGGACTACAAATTTGGCAGAAACACTACCGAAGAAGCAAAAAGAACTATTGACTACATTGCAGAGGTAGATTTGCTGATAATTGACGACCTTGGCACAGAATTTAGAACACAGTATGTGGACAGCATACTTTTTGACACAATTAACACAAGAATTAACCAAGGTAAAAGTATGATTATAAGCACAAACCTTTCCCTTGACCAAATTAACTCTACATATTCTCAAAGAATTTCATCAAGATTTATCGGTAATTTTGATTTAATATACTTCTTTGGTGATGACATTAGATTAAAATAAAAAAGTGCAGAATATAACTTCTGCACTTTTTTCTATTCCTCTACTATTTCAGGCTCCGGATATGTAACTCCAAAGGTATCTACTGTTACCTTTTTCATTACTTGGTCCGTAACAGGCTTGTCATTAAAGCCCTTTGGCTGATGAACAATGTTCATAACCACATCAATGCCTTCAATTACTTTACCAAAGGTTGCATAGTCCCCATCTAAAAACGGATAGTCCTCAACCATAATAAAGAACTGACTGCCTGCGCTGTCAAGTGGCATTGCACGTCTTGCCATTGACAAAACGCCTACTGTATGTTTTAGGTTATTTTCAAAGCCGTTGTTTGAAAATTCCCCTTTAATACAGTAACCGGGGCCACCCATACCTGTGCCCTCAGGGTCTCCACCTTGAATCATAAAGCCCTCTATGCAACGATGGAAAATAACACCGTCATAAAAGCTTTTGTTAATTAGTGAAATAAAGTTGTTTACTGTATTAGGTGCAATTTCAGGATAAAGCTCTGCCTTAATAATTCCACCGTTTTCCATTTCTATTGTTACTATTGGATTTGGCATAATATCACTCCTTATTTACTGTATTTTTCAGCCTGTGATTTAATAAGCTCCACATCATCAAAATAGTTGATTTTCATTGCGTCCTTGACCTCGTGCAAGGTTTGTGCTGCGATTTCCCTTGCAACATCACTGCCTTTTTTAAGAATATTATATACCTCCGGTATATCCTTTTCAAATTCTGCCCTTTTAGCACGGATTGGTTCAAGCTCTTCTTGAACTACGTTGTTAAGGAACTTTTTAACCTTCATATCCCCAAGGCCACCCTTTTTATAATGTGCCTTTAATTCGTCAAGGTTTGCATAGTCAGGCAAATATCTTTCAAAATGCTCGTCCCTGCAAAATGCATCAAGGTATGTAAATACTGTGTTGCCCTCAATGTGTCCCGGGTCGCTTACTTGAATATGAAGTGGGTCTGTATACATTGTTTTGATTTTTGAATTGATTTCGTCAGCAGAGTCCGAAAGGTAAATGCAATTACCCAAGGACTTACTCATTTTAGCCTTGCCATCTGTACCCGGCAAGCGAAGGCAAGCCTCATTTTCAGGCAATAATGCCTTTGGCTCTACCAAGACCTCGGAATATACAGAATTAAACTTATGCACAATTTCCCTTGCTTGTTCAAGCATTGGAAGTTGGTCCTCACCAACCGGAACTGTGGTTGCCTTAAATGCAGTAATATCAGCAGTTTGGCTGATTGGATATGTTAAAAACCCAACCGGAATACTTGCGTCAAAATTACGAAGCTTAATTTCCGACTTAACTGTTGGGTTACGTTGCAACCTTGAAACAGTAACTAAGTCCATATAGTAAAATGTTAATTCACAAAGCTCCGGAATAACTGACTGAATAAACAAGGTTGACTTTGTTGGGTCTAAGCCTACACTTAAATAGTCAAGCGCAACCTCGATGATATTTTGCCTAACCTTTTCAGGATTTTCAATGTTATCTGTAAGTGCCTGAGCATCGGCAACCATAACCATTGTACGTTTATATTCCCCTGAATTTTGTAACTCTACTCTTCTTTTAAGGGAACCTACATAATGCCCTAAATGTAATTTCCCGGTAGGACGGTCTGCTGTAAGAATGATTTTGTCCATTGTATTTCCTCCTGTATTTAATCCCTTGTAATGCCAAGGAGATTTAATATCTCATCTTGTTTAACATACATTTCTTGTTCACCGTTTTCGTGGTCATAGCCTAAAAGGTGCAACATAGAATGGGCTGTTAAAAATGCAACTTCTCTTATTATGCTGTGTCCATATTCCACAGACTGTGCAACTGCACGTTCCAAAGAAATTACTATATCTCCAAGCTCTTCTTCGTCTAATGTGCCGTCCTCATCAAACATTGGAAAGGACAGTACATCTGTTGGAGCGTCCACATTTCTGTACTCTTTATTTAGCTTGTGGATTTCTTCATTATCACAAATTAGAACGCTAACCTCACGAGGTTCTACATTTTCGTACTCAAATACTTTATCCACAACCTTTATTATAACACTTTCAAGCTCATTTGTAAACTCTACTTTATCTTGACTGTTTTGAATGTTTGTCATTTTCACGTTCTGCCTTTCTTTTATCGTCTCTTTCATACGCCTTTACAATGGCTTGTACCAAGGGATGACGGACTACGTCCTTTTCGGTTAAGGTGCAAAATTCAATATCGTCAATGTTCTTTAATATACGTACAACCTCTTTAAGTCCACTCTTTTTACCAAATGGCAGGTCTACCTGTGTAATATCGCCTGTTATTATTGCACGTGAGCCAAAGCCGATACGAGTTAAAAACATTTTCATTTGTTCAGGTGTTGTGTTTTGAGCCTCGTCCAAAATAATATAGGAGTCGTCTAACGTCCTGCCTCTCATATATGCCAACGGTGCAACCTCTATTATGCCACGCTCTACATACCTTTGGTAAGCCTCTACACCTAACATATCGTAAAGTGCATCATGAAGTGGCCTTAAATATGGGTCTACCTTACTTTGTAAATCCCCCGGCAAAAATCCAAGATTTTCCCCTGCTTCAACAGCAGGACGAGTAATAACAATCCTGCTAACCTCCTTGTGCTTTAAGCTTGTAACAGCCATAGCAACTGCAAGGTATGTCTTACCTGTACCGGCAGGGCCTATACCAAAGGTTATAGTGTTATTTGTAATTGCATCAATATACTTTTTCTGCCCCAAGGTTTTGGACTTGATAGGTCTGCCCTTGGCAGTAATACAGACAATATCCTTTTCAAGACTATACAGTTTGTCTTCCATATCATCCTCTACAAGTGAAATTGCATACCTGACATTTTGTTCGGTAATTGCCTCGTTGTTGGCAGTCATACTAATAAGACCTGCCAAGCAACGCTGTGCCTTAACTGCATTTTCTTCCTCACCTGTAATTTTTAAGGTAGTGCCTCTGTGAACAATTTGAACATTATAATGAGATTCTATAATTTTAATGTTACTGTCAAAATTGCCGAAAATATTAAGAATTTGCTCCACACTTTCAACTTCAAGATGCTTTTCCTCTGTCATTTACTTCCTCCTCTTTGGCAATGTCTTCAATACATTCATAAGTTACTGTTAATTTACTGCCCTGTTTATTAAAAGATTTGTTTATTATTTTAGAGCCCTTGCATAATTTATCATACTTTTCCGTTAAATATGCCTTTGCCTCTTTTTCATTTAGCTTTACGGTCTTTTCGGTATATTCCTTATATTCATTTACCTCAACACCAAATGGCAAAAATCGTCCGTTACCTAACTGTATATATTTAGTATAACTTAATTTATCATATTTTTCAAATAAAATTTTATTTTTTATAAATAAATTTATAAATTTATTAAAAATAACCAATCTGTTTTTGGATTTTTCGTTACCTGTATATTGCTTTTGTTTAACTGAATAAGGCAAATTTACAGTTTCGTCATACCATACCTTAGCCATTATTTCTCCATCGGAATGAGAATATTTTATGCCTTTGGTTGCCATATTCTCTGCCCCACTTACCAAAAGCTGACCTTCTAACACCACGTCCCCTTTTTTAACAACTGAATTTCCACTCCTAACCAATGTGGATTCTATAACCCCACTCTTTTTTGCAACAAGATTAGAAACAACAGCTTTATCAAAGTGCTCTCTTTTGACTTCTCGTTCCCTAATATCAACAGAAACCGTACAACCGGAAATATTTACAGTTACAAAGCTTAGGTTTTCGTTATTTGTCATCATCTGCCTGCGTGCCTCTTGCACGTCAACGGTACTTGTTAGCATACCAAACCTAATGCCTACCTTATTGGCGTATTTTATTATTTCCTCCGATTTTATTTTTTCGTTACCTGTAATTTGAATTATCCATACAAATCTGCTTAATAACGCTATTAAAAGCACAAAAATGACTATGCCTGCTAAAAAAGCCTTTCTCCTTTTGTACTTGTTAATTATAAATGGTAAACCAAACTTTCCTATTATATGAACCCTACACCTTGAATTTTTATGGAACTTATGAACCTTGTGAAAGTCCCTTATGTCCATTTGGGCTTGAATTGTTGATTTATCAATTTTTTTAGCGTTCCAAAGCCCTATACCTCGCCTTACACATAGGTTAACAAATCTTTCAGGAAAAACACCTTTAATAATAATGGTAATGTAGCCTTTTATGTAATTAACTATTTTAGATAATAGCAACTATTCCCACCTCACATTTAAAAATTTGCCGTCAATTAGTACATCGGTGTCTGTAACTGCACTTATTGTAAGCAAATTACCCTCTATATTTAAAACTCCACTAAATATTTTTATTCTTATAAGCTTTTCTGTATATTCAATAATTCCCTTATAATTTTCAACAATCATTTGATTGTCATTATATACAGTAATCTTTCCACAGTCGGAAAGAATGTCCTTTGGCATATCTATTGCTTCGGCAAGACGTTCCTTTAAAGACTTTATATCCTTTTTCTGTTGCCTTTTTCTCATAATTTATCCCTCCTAAGTTAAAGTATATTCTATAATATTAAAAATTTGCATAATAATACTTATGAAAGGTTGGAGATTATGAAAAAATATTTGTCGTCTGCTGTAATAATATATATATTGTTCGGTCTTGTGGTAATGCCAAAAGCTTGTATCAATTACGCCTCACAAGGTGTTTTGTTGTGTTTAAAAACAGTTGTGCCATCCCTTTTTCCGTTTTTTATCTGTTCTAAAATATTAACAAAAAATGGCTTTGCAAATGTAATAAGCAAGCCATTACAGCCTATAATTCGCCCTGTTTTCAATGTGCCGTCCTACGGAGCATTTGCCTTTGTAATAGGGATTTTAAGTGGTTGCCCGGTTGGAGCACAGACTGTTTGTGATATGTATAGTCAAGGATTATGTTCTAAGGCAGAGGCTCAAAGGATGATATGCTTTTGCAACAACTCAGGTCCTTTATTTATTATAGGCTCTGTTGCAACAGGCTTACTTGGGTTTTCAAGCATAGGTTGGGTGCTTTTGGTTTCTAACATTATTTCTGCAATAGTTATAGGCTTAATAGTGGCAAAATATAAAAAGTCGGAAAAAATAAGCATTAGTTTGTTTAACCCCCAAAACAAAAGCCAAGACTACATATCTGCGTCTATAAAGGAATCAATTTACACAACTGCTTACGTATGTGGATTTGTAATAATATTTTCTGTAATGTGTGGGTTAATCAAAGGTTGTGGATTTATTGAAAGCATAATTCCAAATGACAATTTCAGAGGAATATTTTACGGAATGTTAGAAATGACTAACGGAATAGCAGAAATGTGTAAGTCCAAAGTCAGCACGGAACTAATCTGCGCCATATCATTTGTTGTTGGCTTTGGTGGAGTATCTGTAATTTTGCAGGTAGATGGCATCATTTCAAAATACAAGCTTTCAATATGGATATTTATAGCTTCAAAATTTGTGCAAGGCTTGGTGTCCTCATTTACGACCTACACCATTTTAAAATTTGCTAACCTTAACCTGCCTGTTTTTATGTCGCAAGCTGACAGTTTTACATCACTAAACTGCTGGGCATATTCTACAAAGTTTTTGTTGATATTTATAGGTTTGGGAATATCCTTGTCAATCACAACATTTATAGGACGAATATTGCGACGAATGTAAAGGTTTTGTAATGGACATATTATACAGTATGGATATAATTATGTTATTAAATTACAAAGGAGGAACATTATGACAACCCAATTTGAGTATGACAATGATGCTATGATTGTCAAATTAGGCAGAGAGCTTGACCAACACTATGCCGCTATGTTAAGAGGTGAAATTGACAGACAAGCTACAAGCAGAAGTATACGTAAAATCATATTTGACTTTACAAATGTTGAGTTTATGGACAGTTCTGGCATTGGAGTAATTATGGGCAGATACAGGCTTATGCAGTCTGTGGGTGGCACAGTTTCTGCATTTGGAGCAAACAACAGATTACAAAAACTAATAGAAATGTCCGGAATTAAGCGAATTGTTTCGTTTTATACCGACAGACAGTCGGCAATTAAATAAAGGAGGGTAGCAAATGTCTTATCAAAATAAAATCAAAATACAATTTCTAAACAAATCTGCAAATGAAGGCTTCGCAAGAATTGCAGTTGCAGCCTTTGTGTCCCAAACAGATGTTACTGTTGAACAGCTTGCAGATATTAAAACTTCGGTATCCGAAGCAGTTACAAATGCCATAGTCCACGGTTATGAAAGCCTTGTTGGATACATAACTTTAGAATGTGAGCTTGCAAATAATCAAATTACAATCACAGTTTCTGACTGTGGCAGAGGAATGTCCGACGTAGAGCTTGCCCGTCAGCCACTATATACTTCTCGCCCTGAGCTTGAACGCTCCGGCATGGGCTTTACCGTAATGGAAACATTTATGGACAATGTTGAGGTTACATCAAGCTTGGGTATGGGCACAACTGTAAAGATGACAAAGATACTTTAGGGGTGATACTTTGGAATACAAAGACATTTACCAAGCAATATCACTTGCCAAGTATGGTGATAAGGATGCAAGAGAGTATGTTGTTACATACAATACAGGCCTTGTGTGGAGTATTGTTAAAAAGTTTATGGGCAGAGGTTACGACCCTGACGACCTGTTTCAAATAGGCTCTATCGGGCTTATTAAGGCTATGGATAAATTTGATAAAGACTTTAATGTTAAATTTTCCACCTATGCTGTTCCTTTAATAATGGGAGAAATTAAAAGGCACATTAGAGATGACGGAATTATTAAGGTAAGCCGTAATATTAAGGAAATTGCCATAAAGGCAAGGTCTGCAACGGACAAGCTTTCAAAGAAATTGGGCAAAGAGCTGTCAGTTAAAGAAATTGCCGAATATATTGGAGTACCGGCAGAGGAGATTGCAATTGCACTTGATGCCACGGTTGTACCTGAATCTATTAACGCCTCCATAGGTGATGATGGCAAGGAGCTTGGGGAAACCATAGCCTGTAAAGGAGATATGGAACAGGCAATTATTAGTCGTATTGCCATTAAAGATGCACTTTGCAGGCTGGCATATAGAGAAAGGCAAGTTATAATTTTAAGATATTTTAATGATAAAACACAATTACAAATAGCAAAACTGCTTGGGATTTCACAGGTTCAAGTTTCGAGAATAGAAAAAAGGGTTCTACAAAAAATGAAAAAAATGATAGTAGGGTTGTAGGAAAATGCACCGACTCTACCCAAAGAACAAAAAGCATTTATATAGTTGTTTTTAAGCCAAAAGGAACAAAAAGCTTTTTGGAACAGAAATAAAAAACCAAGGTTATTACACATATAACCTTGGTTTTAATTTTTTAATCAAAATAACAGAAGCAATTATTTTTAATATGTCCCCAACAACAAAGGGCAACACGCAAATTGCAAGGGCTGAAACAACAGGTGTATGGGTAATTAGTGAATAACCTACTGTGCCAAAGCCATAGCAAACTGTTGTTGCAATCAGCATACCTAACACCTTAGCCCAAATGCTTTTAAATTTATCGTAAAAAACACCTACGATAAACACCATTGGCAAATATCCAATAATAAACCCACCGGTAGGCCCTGCAATTACACCAAGTCCACCACGAAATGCAGAAAATACAGGCACTCCCACAGCACCTAACAATATGTATACAGCAACACTTAATGTGCCATATTTTTTACCTAACACACCACCTGAAACCATTACCCCTGCTGTTGTCAAATTTACAGGCACAACACCTATTGGAATAATTATTTGGGACAAAATCGCCAAAAATACTGCTTGCAGTGATGTATACACAATTTTCCTTGTTTTAATCACCTTTACAACCTTTTCCTTTTGTTTTTTCAAAAACATTATACTTTAATGCAAAAAAAATGTCAACAAAATGTTGACAAAAATACAAAAATGTTATACAATTAACTTGGAATTTTACGAAAGAGGTGAAATTTTATGAAGTCAACAGGAATCGTTAGAAAAATCGATGAAGTTGGCAGAATAGTATTGCCAAAGGAAATGAGAGATGTTTTAGGCATCGACTACAAAGATCCTATGGAAATCTATGCTGACGAGGACAAGATTGTTCTAAAGAAGTACGAAAACGAATGTGTCTTCTGTGGAAATACTGCTAAGTTACTTTCCTTTAAAGGAAGAACAGTTTGTGAGAAGTGCAAAAAAGAATTCGCAAGACTCTAATGAAAGGCCCATATTAAAACAGAGTACAGTTTACTGTACTCTGTTTTATTGTATACGGAAAATAGGCAACTGAAAAATCAGTTGCCTATTTTTATCTATTAAACAAATTATCTAATCTTTTTTGTGCTATATCCTCTTGGTTTTTAGTTTCTTCCTTATCAATTGCAAGGTCTATAATATCACTTTCCTTTACTCCCTTAGGAAGATAGCAAACATCAATATCAAAGGTTTTGCCGTTACATTCTACAACTGCAATGTTGCCCTCTATTCTATCAACAATCCATTTCATAGTATCACCTATTTACCCATTTTTTCAGGCTTTGGATAAGTTTCTCCCTTAGTGTCTACACGAACCTTTTTCATCACTTGGTCTGTAAGAGGCTTATCCACGCTATCTGTTTCTGTTTTAGAAATTGCATCTGCTACGTCCATACCCTCTGTTACTTTACCAAATGACGCATAGTTTCCGTCAAGCTCGGCATTTGTTTCAACCATAATAAAGAATTGGCTACCTGCACTATCTGCAAGGAATGCTGTCCTTGCCATAGATACGACACCACGCTCGTGCTTTAAGTCATTTTGGAAACCATTGTTTGTAAACTCACCTCTAATAAAGTAACCGGGGCCACCTGTTCCGTCTCCCTTAGGGTCGCCACCTTGAATCATAAAGCCTTCAATACAACGGTGGAAAATCAAACCGTCATAAAATCCACTGTTTGCAAGGTCTATAAAATTACACACTGTATTTGGTGCAATTTCGGGATAAAGCTCAAAAACAATTTTTTTGCCGTCCTGCATTTCAATTGTTGCAACCGGATTTTTAGTAATATCCATATCCTTAACTTCCTCGGCAGTTTCTGTTCCCCATTCCCCTGTACCGTATTTGTTAGGCACTGTCTTTTTCATAGCGTCCTTTACAGAAATAACTGTTAATGTTATTATACCTGCAACTAAAACACCTATAATTGATAAAATAATAATTAGTGTTTTCTTTGACATTTGCAAACCTCCAAAATATTAAAAATTGTCTTGTATAAAACAAAAATAAATGATATAATTATTATAATATTATTTTATTAAAATTGCAATAGAAACAGGTGAAAAAATGAGAATATTGGGAATTGACCCGGGAATTGCCATTGTAGGATTTGGAATAATTGAATATGACAATGTGAAATTTAAGGTAATTGACTATGGTGCAATTACGTCCCCTGCCCATACTCCTACACCTTCAAGGCTTAAAATGATTTACGATGACATAAACTACGTTATTGATAAATATAAGCCTGATGAAATTGCAATTGAAGAACTTTTTTACAACAACAACGCCAAAACTGTTATAAACGTTGGACAGGCAAGAGGAGTGCTGATTTTGGCAGGTGAAAACCACAACATTCCGGTTTTTGAATACACTCCCTTACAGGTAAAGCAAGGTGTTGTAGGTTACGGACGAGCTGTTAAAAAGCAAGTGCAGGAAATGGTTAAAAATATTTTAGGCTTAAAGGAAGTGCCAAAGCCTGACGATACAGCAGATGCCCTTGCTATTGCTATATGCCACGCCCATGCAGGTGGTGGAGTAAACAGGCTGATTACTGCATTAAAAGACAGATAGGAGTAATAATTATGTATGATTATATAAAAGGTATTGTTACCAAAATTGCTGAAAACTATGCAGTCCTTGAAAATAACGGCATAGGCTACAAAATAATAACTACTAAAAATTCCTTGCAAAGCATTAAAGACAAGTCTGCAACATTTTACACCTACTTGTATGTTAGGGAGGATATTTTTGACCTTTACGGATTTACTACGGAGGAGGAGCGCTCAGCTTTTGAAATGCTTATCTCTGTTAGTGGTGTAGGCCCTAAGGCAGGTATTGCTGTGCTTTCTTGTTTAAAGGCTTCGGAGCTTGCAACTGCAATTGTTACGAACCAACCAAAGCTAATTACATCAGCACAGGGAATTGGCCCTAAAATGGCTCAAAGAATTATTTTAGAGTTAAAGGACAAAATCAAAAACAATGACATTGTTCCGTCCTCTGTTGACTTTGGAACAGTTGATGCAGAAAATGACACAGTTGACGCCCTAACGGTTTTGGGATATTCAAGACAGGAGGCAGTAAATGCCTTAAAGGGTGTGCCTGCCGAATATTCTGTTGAGGACAAAATAAAATATGCACTTAAAAATATGATGAAAAAGAATTGATATAGGAGAAAATATATGTTTAAATCAGGCTTTATTTCAATTATGGGCAGACCTAATGCAGGTAAATCTACATTGCTAAATGCAATGTTAGGTGAAAAAATTGCAGCTGTTTCTTCCAAGCCACAAACTACAAGAACTCAAATTATGGGGGTGCTTACCCACGAAAATTGTCAGTTTGTGTTTGTGGACACCCCCGGTATTCACAAGCCTAAAAACAAATTGGGCAAATTTATGGTAAAAGAGGCTGAAACAAGCACAGATGAGGCTGATATTATACTATACCTTGTTGATGCTTCAACTTTTAATTTTGAAAGAGAACAAGAGGTTTTAGACGGTATTAACGGCAAAAACATTATTCTTATTATCAACAAAACAGACAAGGTAGAAGAAAAGGAAAACATATTGCCAATAATTGCCAATATGAGTAATTACAGGGAATTTGAGGAAATTGTTCCAATTTCTGCACTTAAAAAAGATGGTGTGGAGGATTTGCTTAATTTGATTGAAGAAAAATTGCCGGAGGGTCCTAAATTTTTCCCTGATGACACCTTAACAGACCAACCTGAAAAGCAGATTGTTGCTGAATTTATCAGGGAAAAACTTATGCGTAACCTAAATGACGAAATTCCATTTGGCATTGCAGTTACAACAGATTCTATGAAGTACAACGAAGGCAAAAATTTAACATCTATCAGTGCTACAATCTACTGTGAAAGAGATTCTCACAAGGCAATTATTATCGGTAAAAAAGGCGAAACGTTAAAGAAAATCGGCTCTCAGGCAAGGCACGATTTAGAAAGATTCACTCAATCAAAGGTGTTTTTGGAGCTGTGGGTTAAGGTAAAGGATAATTGGAGAAACAGCGATATAATGCTTAAAAACTTTGGTTACAAGGAACAAAAATAGTAAAATTTTCATAGAATATAATTACCTTTATGGCAAAATATAATTACAGAGGTGATTATCATGCTTGAAAATTTCAGTTGGGATTTTTTTACCAAAACAGGTAGTATCGAAGCCTTTTTGGAATACAAAAAAATAAAGGATTTGAAAAGTAATGACAACGGAAATTACCACAACGGGTATGATAATAAAGGAAACCAAAGTGGGTGAGGGCAACAAAATATTTACCATACTTACTGCTGAACACGGCAAAATCCAAGCAAGCGGTGCAGGGGTTAGAAGCTATAAAAGTAAGTTAAGTGCCGGTTGCTCTTTGTTTTGCTATTCCAACTTTATTTTAAAGCAAGGTAAAAGCAAAACCATTTACAACATTGTTTCTGCCGAAAAACAAATGGATTTTTATGACTTGCGTTACGATTTGCACGGGCTTGCGCTTACCAACTACTTATGCGACCTTGCTAATTACTACACAGATTCAAATATGGAATGCAAGGAAATATTAAGGCTGATTTTAAACACTGTTTATTACATAAAAAAAGAGGGTTATAATCCTAAAATTAAGCCTGTTTTTGAATTTAGGTTGCTTACTGAAAGTGGATTTTCTCCTGATTTTTACAGTTGTTCAAACTGTGGTAATGATAAAAGCCTAGTTCATTTTTCAGTTGAAAATTCTGCTGTGCTTTGTAAAAACTGCTCCAAGGCTGAAAATTTGTCCCAAGGTACATTAGACGCAATCAGGTACATTACAAGCACAGAGCAAAAGAACATATTTAATTTTGAAATTAGTGATGATGTGCTAACCCAACTGACTAATTTGGCAGAGGAATATTTGTTGCATAATTTAGGCAAAGTTCCAAAATCGCTGATATATTTAAAATCATTATAAAAGGAGTTGTAGAATTTTGCTACAACTCCTTTTTAAAACTGTGTTTTTAGCCTGTGCATTTTTTCCTCTATTTTAGGTTGGGGAAAAATAGTGAGGTTTGTTCAAAATGCTTGCATGGTCTGTGCATTTTTCCCTCTCTTTTTGTTTTGGAAAAAATAGTACAGATTGGACAAACTGAGGCAACCTGTGGTTGCCCTCCCGAAGGCGTATATAGATACGCCAAGTGGCGAAGTTTGTTCAAAATGCTTGCATGGTCTGTGCATTTTTCCACAGCCCTATATTACCTTGCGTATAAGCTTCTGTTTACAAATTCCATTTGAATATCCTTATCAAGGGCAATGAATTTTGCAGAAAAGCCACAAACCCTTACAACTAAATCCTTGTGCCTTTCATGGTGAACCATTGCGTCCTTCATATCCTCTACTGTGGCACAGTTAAGCTGCAAGGATTGAACGCCTGATTTTGCTATTGACCTTACCAAGCTTTCGCACAAGTCAAGTTCGTCTTTTTTAAATGACACTGTCATATTTATTACGCTGTTTCCACCATTTTCCGTTGTATCAATGTGCCTTATGGAATTTAAAATAGGTGTGGAATATTCCATAGAATGAATATGTGATGGAGCATAACCTCTTGCAAACCAATCGTTAGCCTTGCGACCGTCCGGAGTTGCCCTTAAATTTTTAATCCAATCGTACATTTCACGGTAAATCATATTGCCAATGGTCATATTTGCATTCCACATAGCCTTTTCGTCTAATGCCAGAAGTGATAGGTCGTGATTAAATCTTTTTGCAAGATTACAGCTTTCTTCCTGTTCATCGCCAAAGTATCCACATTTTTTTGCAAGTGTGTGAATGTCCTCGTATCCCTGCCAATTTGCCTTTAATGCACTTACAAGCTTTTCAAGTGTTATCAGCTTTTTATCGTAGCAAAGCTCCTTAATTGCAAGCAATGAATCGATAGTATTTGTAAAGCCTGTGCATATAATTTCGTCAACGTAATATTTCATTCCACCGTTGGTATAGTCCTTTTTGCTTTGGATACAAGAGTCGCAAAGTGCAGAAATAACCATTAGCGGTGAAACTTGCTTCCACATTTTTCTGCCTATATTTGCTACGGTACAACGAAAGTGCATAACGTTTTTGATATTTTCCAACATTAAAGCATAAAGCTCCTCAAAGGATTTTGGATTATCAAGGGTCTTGATTTCATCAACATTTCCATCCCCATATAGTGAAAGCTCTAATATTTTTAAAATATTAAAGTAACTGCAATGTTCATCCACCGATTGTGGAACGGTAGGCTCCCAACAGCCTAAAACTCCGTAGTTCCTTGCATCATTCAGGCTTACGCCTCTCTTTAAAAGTGCCGGTATTTGAACGTCATCATTTTCGTATAATATATTGGACTTACCTGACAAAATATCTGCATTTATTGCGTCTAAATATTCCTTTGGCGAATCGGCACTAAACCTACATTTTAGTTTTGGAACAATAAGCTTTTCCTCTTTGTTTGCGCGTAAAAACATCAGTGTTACATCACTGCAAAAGGGCTTGCCCTCTAAATCACAGCCACCAAATGTAAATGAAAATGCAACATCAAATATGCCAAGGTCATCTTCGTCCTTAAAGACTCTGGCATACCACATTACGCAAAAATCTCTTACTAACTCGTATGCCTCTTCCTTGGTAAGTATACCCTTTTTAATATCATTTTCGTAGTATGGTGTTAGCAGGAAATCAATGCGTCCCATACCCTCCAAGCCAACGCCCTCCAAGCTTGAAATGACATTTTGACAAAATCCAAAGCAATTAAGTGCTTCAAAAAATGTCTTTGGTGGTTGCCAAGGTGAATTCTTTGCACATTCCATAATCAGTTTGTATCTTTTAATTTTTTGAGTATCGTCAGTTTCTTCTGCAAGTCTTTTTGCCTCTGCAACAAATTTTTCTTGAATTGTCCTTGCTGCCATAATGCCCATATCTGCATTTTGCAAAAAGTCCTTTTCTTCTTGGCTTTTACAATCCTTTAAAGCATTAACAAGCTTGTTATGTATGCCACAAAAGCCCTCTTTTAAAACAGATTCTATATTAAGTGAAAAATGTTGCCTTTCGTCCCCTGCCCTGCCTGCAAAGGTATACAGCGGAATAGCCCGATACCTATTATTCTTTTCACCTATTTCTGTACCTAAACTTTCTTCAATTTTATGCTTGTTCTTCATATATGCCCAGCTGCCCGGAAGTATTCCGGAATATTCAATGCCCTCTGTTTTAGGTGGCAATGTGCCAAGCTCACAATAAAAGGGAGTGTTTTCAAAGATTTTTGCCCTACTTTCCTCTGCAATAACCTTATACATTACGCCCTTTTGCTTATATTCGTTCATTGCATCGGTTACTTCTTTGTCATAACGAGCCTTACATCTTTTTGCATAATTTTCAAAGATTTCTATAAGGTCTGTATAAAAATATTTTTTAAATTCTTCTCTTAATTTATTCACTTTATAATCACCTGATTTCCGATAAAAAATGCTATACTTAAATTTTAACAAGTATAGCATATAATGTCAATAGCAATCAATTATTTAATTGAGATTCTCTGTAAATAATTTCATCTCTGCCGGGGCCGTTTGAAACTATCTTAATTGGGAAGCCAATTTCCTTTTCAACAAATTCGATATAGTTTCTGCAATTTTCAGGAAGCTTGTCATATTCCTTAATTCCTCTGATGTCGCACTTCCAACCCGGTAAAGTTTTAAGTACAGGCTTTGCAATGTTTAGTTTATCGGTTGTTGGGAATTCCTTTGTAACCTTGCCGTCGTATTCGTAGCCTACGCAAACAGAGATTTCGTCAAGATATCCCAAAACATCTAAAACTGTAAAAGCAACAGTTGTTGTGCCTTGTACCATACAGCCGTAACGAGTAGCAACGCAGTCAAACCAACCCATACGCCTTGGTCTGCCTGTTGTAGCACCAAATTCACCACCATCGCCACCTCTGCGTCTTAATTCGTCTGCTTCGTCCCCAAAGATTTCGGAAACAAATGCACCTGCGCCAACTGCTGATGAATAAGCCTTGGCAACTGTAATAATTTCCTTGATTTCATAAGGTGGAATACAAGCGCCGATTGAACCAAAGCCTGCAAGTGTAGGTGATGATGTTGTGAAAGGATAGATACCAAAGTCCGGGTCCTTTAATGAACCTAATTGGCCTTCTAAAAGAATATTTTTACCCTCTTTAATTGCATTGTGCATAAATTCTACTGAATTGATAACATAAGGGCGAATCATTTCACGATATTCCTTTAATGTTTCAAACATTTCGTCAACGTCAAGTAAAGGCTTGTGATAAACGTGCTCTAAAATCAAGTTCTTGATTTCCAAAACATTTTTAACCTTTTCATAAAGCTTGTCGTCCTCTTGTAGAAGCTCCCAAACTTGGAAGCCGATTTTTGAATATTTATCTGAGAAGAACGGAGCAATACCTGACTTTGTAGAGCCAAATTGTCTGTCTGAAAGACGTTCTTCCTCGTATGTATCAAATAATCTATGGTACGGCATTAAAACCTGTGTACGCTCTGAAACTACAATGTTTGGCTTTGGTACTCCACGGCTAACTACACTTTCAATTTCCTTAAACAATTCAGGAATATCAAGTGCAACACCATTGCCAATCATATTAACAACATTGCTGTTAAATGAACCTGATGGTAATAAATGTAATGCAAATTTACCATAGTTGTTGATAATTGTGTGGCCTGCATTTGCACCACCTTGGAATCTAATAACGATATCTGCATCTGCTGCTAACATATCAGTAATTTTACCCTTGCCTTCGTCGCCCCAGTTTGCGCCTACTATTGCTTTTACCATATTAAATCACACCCTCTATATAAAATATAATTTTAAACAAGTTTACGTCCCATTAACACGCCCATTACAGACGCCATCATAAGCCCACGTGTCCAACCTGATGAATCACCCAAACAATGAAGTCCCTTAATGTCTGTGTTAAGGTCTTTATCCATTTTAACTCTGTTGCTGTAAAATTTAAGCTCAGGAGCATAAAGCAATGTTTCTGTTGAGGCAAAGCCCGGTACAACCTCGTCCATTGCCTTGATGAAGTTAATAATATTCATCATTGCCCTATATGGCATTGCAGCAGTAATATCCCCTGCAACTGCGTCCTTTAAGGTAGGCTTTACGTTAGATTCTGCCAATTCCTTTGGCCATGTGCGTTTGCCCTCTAAAATATCCCCAAACCTTTGAACTAATATATGACCTGCGCCCAACATATTTGACAGCTCTCCAACCTTTTGCGCATAGGCAATCGGTTGATTAAATGGTGTACTAAAATTATGAGAACAAAGTATTGCCAAGTTAGTATTATCCGACTTTAATTCCTTGTAGGAATGTCCGTTTACAACAGCAAGGTTGTTGTCATAATTTTCTTGACTGACAAACCCACCCGGATTTTGACAGAAAGTACGTACTTTATTCTTCCAAGGAGCAGGATGACCAATAAGCTTTGATTCATACAAAACCTCGTTAACCTTTTCCATAATTTCGTTACGAACCTCTACACGCACGCCTATGTCAACTGTGCCCGGCTCGTGTGAAATGTTATGCTCTGTGCAGATTTTTTCTAACCATTCTGCACCACGTCTGCCTGTTGCAACAACAGTTTGCTCTGCATCAATTTCAAGTGATTCCTTACCGTTTGTAACAAATGCACCCTTGCAACAGTCCCCATCTAATTTGATATTTGTACATTCGTAACCAAACATCATTTCCACACCGTTTTTAAGTAAATACTGTTCTATTGAATAGTATATGCTATGTGCCTTTTCCGTACCCATATGACGAATTGGGCAATCAACTAATTTAAGCCCTGCCTTAATGGCACGCTTACGAATTTCCTTAACCTCGTCAGGATTGCTTATACCCTCTATGTGAGTATCTGCACCAAATTCAAGGTAGATTTCATCTGTATAGTTAATTGTCTGCTGTGCTGCATCTTCACCTATTAGGTTTGGCAAGTCCCCACCAACATCTGTGCTAAGTGATAGCTTGCCGTCTGAAAATGCACCGGCACCTGAAAAGCCTGTTGTAATGTGGCAATAGGGCTTGCAATTTAAGCACTTATCTGTTTTAGCCTTTGGGCAGCTGCGATTTTCAATAGCTGCGCCTTTTTCAACAATAAGGATTTTCCTTTTAGAACCTTTTTTTATCATCTCTATTGCAGTAAAGATGCCGGCAGGGCCGGCACCAATAATTAAAACATCTGTTTTCATAAAAAACTTCCTTTTTATAGATATTATTTTATGCCAAAGGATATTATATCACATAACATAAAATAATGCAAATATTATCTTTCCTCTCGGAAATAAGACAATCCCAAGCTTTCCGGAGCTTGATTTTCCTTTTTATTACGAATACTTGTAATTACCAAAACCACGATTGTAACTGCATAAGGCAACATTTCAAATAACTTTTTGGAGCTAACCGTAATGTTTGGAATATATGTTGGGATAACATACAAAGCACCAAACAGGAATGAACCAAAGATTGCAAGTGTCGGCCTCCATGTTGCGAAGATTACAAGTGCTATTGCCAACCAACCACGGTCCCCGAATGCGTTATTTGACCATACGCCGTTTGCGTAGTCCATTACATAGTATAAACCACCTAAGCCTGCAATTGCACTACCTATACAGGTTGAAACGTACTTGTACTTTGTAACGTTAATACCTGCCGCATCGGCAGTTTTAGGATTTTCACCAATTGAACGAAGGTGAAGTCCAACTCTTGTCTTATTAAGAACCCTTGCGCAAACAAGTGCAACGATAATTGCAACATAGGTTAAAAAGCCATGTGATAGGAATATTTGACCAAACCAACCCAAGTTCTTTGCAAAGGGAAGTGAAGCCTTAAACAGATTACTTGTTGTTGTAAGTGCGATAGAAGGAACATCGCTGTTTGTAAGCTTAATAAGTGAGCCACCAAAGAAGTTACCTACACCAACACCAAATGTTGTTAGTGCCAAGCCTGTAACATTTTGGTTTGCACGAAGTGTAACTGTTAAGAAGCAGTAAATCAAGCCCATTAAAACTGAACCTAAAACACAAGCAAAAAGTGGAATTAGAATACCAAGCACCGTGCTAAACTGTCCACCCTTTGTTGCGTCCTCATACAAGAATGCGCCGGCAACACCACTAATAGCACCTACGTACATAATACCGGGTATACCAAGGTTTAGGTTACCTGACTTTTCTGTCATAATTTCGCCTGTTGAACCAAACAAAAGAGGAATACCTTGCATAATTGCACGTTGAATAATTGTAACGATTGCACTAAACATTATTTATTCTCCCCTTTCGACTTTGTACGTTTAATTTGATAATTTAAGAAAAATTCAGAACCGATAATAAAGAAGATAATAATACCTGTAATAATATCGGCATAAGAAGCATTCAAGCTAAATTGTTCGGAAATCTTTGTTGCACCATTTTCCATAAACACAATTAAGAATGAAGTTAAAATCATAAATATTGGATTGAATTTAGCAAGCCAAGAAACCATAATAGCAGTAAAGCCTCTGCCACCTGCTGTGTCTGCCTTTAACGAATGGTCTGTGCCTGCAACCAAAAGCAACCCTGCAATACCACAAATTGCACCTGATAATGCAAGTGTACGAAGCACAACCTTTTTGTAATCAATACCTATATAGTTGGCAGTATTTAGACTTTCACCAACAACTGTAATTTCGTAGCCGTGCTTACTCTTTTTAAGATATATATACATTATAAGCGTTAAAACTGCTACGATAATAATATTTAGTAAATATTGTTTTCCAAAGAGAATTGGAAGCTGTCCCATTTCAAGAGGTCTTGGTGTACCTGAGCCCTTTGGCAAAGACCATTCCAATGTAAAGTATGAAACTATTTGAATTGCAATATAGTTCATCATAAGTGTAAACAATGTTTCGTTTACATTCCATCTTGCCTTAAAATATGCAGGAATTACTGCCCAAATAATTGATGCCAAAACGCTGCATACTACCATAACCAATAAAAGTAGAGGAGTTGAAAGCTTGTCCCCTAAGAAAATCATACATGCAGCAGTTGCAAGACCACCGATAAGCACTTGACCTTCTGCGCCTAAGTTCCAGAATTTCATTTTAAATGCAGGTGTTACAGCAAGGGATACACATAATAGCATTGCAACACCTTGCAACAAGCTCCAAATTTTACGAGTTGTACCAAATGAGCCTAAAATCATTGACTGATATACTTTAATCGGATTTAACCCTGTTACTGATAATGTAATTAAACCACACACAATCAAAGCAACTAAAACTGCAATCAATCTAACGCCCCATGACTTCCACCATACAAGGCTATCACGTTTAACTATATGAAACATTGGTTCTTTCATAAATAATTTAGTCATTGTTGATTATCCTTTCTGTAATTTATTCCTCATCAAATGATTTGGTCATAAGAAGTCCGACCTCTTCTTTGGTTGTAGTTCTTGCATCTACAATTCCTGCAACACGACCGTTACCGATAACCATAATTCTATCTGAAAGTGCAAGCAATACGTCTAAATCTTCACCTACGAAAATTACTGCTACGCCCTTTTCTTTTTGTTTATTAAGTAGGTTGTAAATTGTGTAGGATGAGTTAATATCAAGACCTCTTACCGGATATGCTGCCATTAGCACTGTTGGAGACAATGCAATTTCACGACCTACCAGAACCTTTTGAACGTTACCACCTGAAAGGCGTCTAACCGGAGTTTCAATACTTGGTGTTACTACATCAAGCTTTTCAACAATATCCTCTGCAAGTGATTTAGGCCCTTTTCTTGACAAGAACATTGACTTTCCCTTTTTGTAGCTACGAAGCATCATATTGTCGGTAATGTCCATATTACCAACAAGCCCCATACCTAATCTGTCCTCAGGAACAAAGGCAAGCCTAACACCTAATTCCTTAATTTGAACAGGAGTTTTGTTCCTTAAATTTTCGCTTGCACCGGTCTTTGGATTGATATATGTAATAGCACCTTTATTTAGTCTTTGCAAGCCGGCAATAGATTCTAAAAGCTCACGCTGTCCACTGCCTGAAATACCTGCAATGCCTAAAATTTCCCCTGAACGAGCCGTAAAAGTAACATTGTCCAAAACTTTAAGTCCATCACGATTTTTACACATTACATTTTCAACAATAAGCCTGTCTTTAACGTCCTTTGGCTCTGTTCTGTCAATGTTAAGAGTTATCTTTTTACCAACCATCATTTCGGTAAGTATGCTTTCGTTAGCGTCCTTTGTTTCGATTGAGCCTATGTATTCACCTTTACGAAGTACGGAAACTCTGTCGGACAAAGCCAAAACCTCATTAAGCTTGTGAGTAATAATAACAATAGACTTGCCACTTTCACGCATACGACGTAAAATGTTAAACAACACCTTAATTTCTTGTGGTGTTAACACAGCAGTAGGCTCGTCCAAAATCAAAATATCTGCACCACGGAACAAAACCTTGATAATTTCAACAGTTTGCTTTTCGGAAACTGACATTTCATAAATCTTTTTGTTAATATCAATATCAAAGCCGTACTCTTCGCAAATCTTGTTGATTTCCTTTGAATATTCGGCAATAGAAAACTTTTTACCGTCCTGCAAGCCCAAAACTATATTTTCAGCGGCAGAGAAAACATCAACTAATTTAAAATGCTGATGTACCATACCGATTTTTAGATCAAATGCGTCCTTTGGTGAACGGATTGAAACCTCTTTACCGTCAACAAAGATTTGCCCTTCGTCAGGAAAATATATGCCGGCAATCATATTCATAAGAGTAGTCTTACCACTTCCATTTTCCCCTAAAACCGACAAAATTTCGCCACGATTGATAGTCATTGAAACATTTTTGTTTGCAATAACCTTGGTGCCGAAAGCCTTAGTTATATTTTTTAATTCAATAGCAGGTGTTTTTTCCACTTGAATACCTCCAATCAATTTTCTTTGGAAAAGGTGCAGAAAAATGCTGTACCCTTTACAAAAAACATAAAAACCAAATAGGTGGAGAAGAAACCTACCCCACCTATAAGTTTTTATTAAATTAAATTTTAGAACATTTCGTTAAGAAGTGTAATACCGTCAATTCTTAAATCAAAGCATGGTGCTGAACGGAATTTAGATTCTGCAAATACGCCATTTTCGATAACTTCTGTATCAGGTGTATAAGCTTCGTCTGTGTCAACGTCAGCCTTGTAAGATGTAAGTGTCTTACCTTCAACTGTAAATGTCTTTGTATCAAATACATTTAAAGTACCGTCAACAATTGCCTTTTTAACTTCTTCAAGCTTTTCTTTTGTACCCTTTGCAGCAGCCTTTTCGTTAATTTCTGAAAGTTCAACTGAGCCCTCAGCTATACCCTTAGACCAGTCTACATCAATCTTTGTACCATCTTTAACAGAGTTAATCATATATACAAAGTATGGAGCCCAGTTAATTCTTGATGAAACGATGAATGTGTTTGGACAAGCTGAAACTGTGCTACCGTTGTATGAAACGTTAGGAACGTTTGCATTTTCGCAAGCTGTTGGAGCACCCCATGAGTCAGCATGTTGGCTGATTAGCTTACAACCATTGTTGATAAGCTTTGTAGCAGCTTCTTTTTCCAAAGCTTCGTCATACCATGTGCCTGTAAATTGTACTTCCATTGTAACTGTTGGGCAAACTGAACGAGCACCTAAGAAGAATGATGTGTAACCTGACATAACCTCAGCGTATGTGAAAGCACCAACATAACCCATCTTAGCTTCGTCAGCTGTAAATTCGCCGTTTGCAATCATTTCGTTTAATTTTAAGCCTGCTGCAACACCTGCAAGGTAACGACCTTCGTAGATATTAGCAAATGCGTTGTGTAAGTTGTCTAAGCCTGCTGTGTGAGCTGTTGTACCTGTTGCATGGCAGAATTGAACATTCGGGAATTCTTTTGCAGCCTTTGCAATAAATGGTTCATGACCGAAGCTGTCAGCAAATACTACGCTACAACCTTGGTCTGCAAGGTCTGCTGCTGCTTCGTAACATTCATTACCTTCAGGAATGTTTGTTTTAAAGATAACTTGGTCATCTGTAAGACCTAATTCTTTTTTAGCTTCCTCAGCTGCTACCATAAAGTTCTTGTCGTAAGTTGAGTTTTCATCGTGTAAGAAAATGAAACCTACTTTAAAATCTGAAGAACCTTCGTTTGAACTACCACAACCTGTAAAAGCAACGCAAAGTGTAAGTAGCATTGCAACTACAAGTACCAATGAAATAATTTTTTTCATAAATCCTCCTCTGCCTTTCGGCACTTTAAAATATATTTGTAAAAAATTTTACATTAAAAATTAGTCGCAAAATGTAAGTGAATCCTCTGTAAAGCTTGCAATTTTTGCAAGTGATTCAACCCTAATTCCACTTTCTCTGATTAGGTTACCACCATTTTGGAACACCTTTTCAATAGCAATTGCACAGCCTACAATCTCTGCTCCGGATTGCTCACATATACTAATAAGCCCTTTTAGTGCATTGCCAACTGCCAAAAAGTCGTCAATGATAAGAACCTTATCCTCTTTATTAAGTAATTCCTTGCTTATTATAATGGTCTTTTCAGCCTGTTGTGTATATGAATAAACCTTCGCAGAGTAGACCTCGCCGGAAACGTTAATGGTCTTTGACTTCTTTGCAAAAACAAAAGGAACCCCTATTTCTAATGCTGCTGCATATGCAATTGGAATCCCAGAGCTTTCAATCGTTACAATCTTGTTTATTTCGCTATCTTTATACAAACGAGCAATTTCCTTGCCCATTTCATATACAAACTTACTGTCCACCATGTGATTTAGAAAACTGCCTACCTTCAAAACTTCACCCGGTAGCACCTTGCCGTCTTTTAATATCTTTTCTTCTAACGCTTTAATTTTAATCACCTTCTAAAAATAACAACAAAAAAACAGGTCTTAATCACAAGCCTGTTTGTCAATACAACAAAAATCTAATTATAGGAATAATTACATTAGATTGTATCTTTTACCAATAGTCGCAACTTCTGGCGTGCGGTAGAAACTTTCGGACCAAATAAACCGAATATATATTGACAAAATATTTAATTTATACTTAAAATATACCACAATTTGTGTTTTATGTCAATATAAATCGACAACATTTTCACAAAATGTTATTTTAAACAACTAAACATATTTTTTTGATTTTATTTTATACAAAATCACAAAAGCATATTGAAGAATTTTACTTTTTAGTATATAATAGGTATATACTCATTTTGGAGGGAAAAATATGGAATATGTTTTAATAGGTCTTGTGGCAATATGTGTGGTATTGCAAATTATATCATTAACCAAAAAAAGCAGTGATGATGTGTCATCACTAAAAAAGGACTTTACCGAAAGCCAAAGCCTTTTACGAAGAGAGGTTACTGAAACTGTTAACAATGCAGTTAAAGGCTTGGGCGAAATTGTTTCAAATAATCAAAAAAGCTTTGCAGAGGAACAAAAGCAAAAGCTTGAAGATATGGACAAATCCATTAACGAAAAGCAAAAGCTGATGAATGACAATGTAAAAACTCAAATTGAGCAATTTGGGGAACGGATAAAGCACCTTGACGAAAACAACGAACAAAAGCTTGATGCAATGCGCAAAACTATGGCCGAAAGCTTAACTCAAATTCGTGAGGACAACAACAAAAAGCTTGACACAATTAAAGAAACCGTTGACGAAAAATTGCAAAAGACACTTGAAGAAAAAATGAACAGCTCATTTAAGTTGGTAAGTGAACGATTAGAGCAGGTCTACAAGGGCTTAGGCGAAATGCAGACCATTGCAACAGGTGTTGGGGATTTGAAAAAAGTTCTTTCCAATGTTAAAACTCGTGGTATTTTAGGTGAAATTCAGCTTGGCGCAATATTAAGTGAGATTTTAAACAAAGACCAGTACGATACAGAGGTTGCAACAGTTCCAAACAGCAAAGACCATGTTGAATTTGCTGTTAAATTGCCTGCACAGGACGATGACGGATTTATATATTTGCCAATAGACTCCAAGTTCCCGGGGGATACATACGCTTCACTTCAAGACGCATACGAAACAGGGGACGCAGATGCAATTAAAACTGCGTACAAAAACTTGGAAACAGTAATTAAAAAGTCTGCAAAGGACATTCACGACAAGTATATTTGCCCACCAAATACAACAAATTTTGCAATTATGTTCTTGCCCTTTGAAGGGCTATATGCAGAGGTTGTAAATCACGGATTGGTTGAGGTTTTACAACGTGATTTTAACATCAATATTGCAGGGCCGTCCACAATGGCTGCAATGCTAAACTCGTTGCAAATGGGATTTAGAACCTTACAAATTCAAAAGCAAAGCAACGAGGTTTGGAAGGTTTTAAGTGCAGTTAAAACAGAGTTTGACAAGTTTGAAAGTGCTTTTGAAACTGCTCAAAAGCGTATTCAATTACTTGATGCAGATATGGAAAAGCTTGTGGGAACTCGCACAAGAGCAATCCAAAGAAAATTGCGTGGTGTCCAAGATATTAGCACGATAGAATCCGAACAAATCATTGACACAGATGTAATTGAAACAGAAGAGGATAGTGAATAAAATAAAAAGAGAAGTAAAATAACTATTTTACTTCTCTTTTATTATAACTTGACATTTAAAAATATTATATGTTGTATAAATGGAGGGTTAATTATGAGTATCACAAAAGCTAATGTTTCGTTTTGCAAGGCAAATTAGGTAATGTTAGTCATAATGTTGTTTATAAGGTTTCGTATCAAAAGTTGAGGTATTGTAAATGATTTTGGTTAATGGTATAATAGTTTTGATGATAAAAGAATGCATGCACTTTTTGAATCGGGAGGTATTATATGTATATAAATGGAATTGACGAAAAAGATAATCAAATAATAAATTTGCTGAGAGAAAATTCCAAAATGACTACAACCGAAATCGGTAAAAGAGTTAATCTTTCAAGAACGGCTGTAAAAAATAGAATTACGGAATTAGAAAGAAAAGGGATTATTAAAGGATATTCTATTAGAATATGTACTGATTCATTACCTCAAATGATGACATTTATAACAACAATTGAAACAGAGCCGAACTCTTTCGACAAAGTGGCAGAGTATCTCAAAAACAATCCGTATGTCGTTACATTGTGCCAAGTTTCAGGAGAATGCTCTTTAGAGGCGATATGTGTTGCAGAAAGCATTGAAGAAATGCGATATTTTGCAAAGAAGCTCCGTAATGAAAACATTGGTCTAAGGCGATTATCGGCAGTGAATGTTTGGGAGGTCATGAAAGGAAGTGTTTTGCCGTATTAAGGAGTATGTATTATGAACAATCAAAAAAATGCTAAAGATTTATTAGAAAATGCAACCAAGTATGGACTTGTGGAAACATTATATGAGAATTTCAAATGTAATTTTAAGGTTAGAATCCCGTTTTCCGATAAATCATTTGAAACATCAATAGATAATTTGGATTTTTCAATTAGGTCATCAAATGCATTAAAAAGAGGTGGACTAATGAAAGTTGGAGATGTTGTTGATGCAATTGAAACCGGTTCATTATTGAAAATTAGAAATTTAGGTAGAAAGAGCTATAACGAAATAAAAACAAAAATCTTGATTTTTGGATATAATGATTTATCAGAACAGGAAAAATACACATTTTGGGGAACAGTATCAAACAATTAGTATTTCTATCTTTATGGAATAAGGCGATTGACGACAGTTAATCGTCTTATTTTTTGCTCAAAATATAATAAAAAGCGACCTTGCTGACTTGATAAATTGGAAATTAGTCTAAACACAAAAAGGGATTCGTTAAAAACGAATCCCTTAATTTTATTTTGCAATACTAATTATTTATTAAGTCTTGCTTCTAATGCTTTTAGTTGTTCTGCAAGTTCAGCAGGAAGTCTGTCAAAGCCGGCATATAATTCCTTAATTTGTCTAACTTCGTCAAGCCATACTTCTTTGTCAACCTTTAATAGTTCTTCCCAATCAGCATCGCTGATGTCAAGACCGTCTGTGATAAGGTCTTCTCTCTTTGGAAGGTAACCGATTGGTGATTCAACAGCATCAGCCTTGCCTTCGCAACGGTCTAAAATCCAAAGTAGAACACGCATATTATCACCGAAACCAGGCCATAAGAACTTGCCATCGTCGCTCTTTCTAAACCAGTTTGTGTTGAAGATTTTAGGTGGGTTAGAAATCTTCTTACCCATTTCAATCCAATGAGCGAAGTAATCACCAACGTTGTAACCGATAAATGGTTTCATAGCCATTGGGTCACGTCTTACAACACCTACAGCACCTGCTGCAGCTGCTGTTGTTTCGGAAGCCATTGTTGAACCGATGAATACACCGTGGTTCCAATCAAATGATTGATATACAAGGGGAGCAGTCTTAGCACGTCTGCCACCGAAGATAATAGCGCTGATAGGAACACCTGCAGGGTTTTCAAATTCTGAAGAGATGCATGGGCATTGCTTTGCAGGAGCTGTAAATCTTGAATTAGGATGTGCAGCCTTTTCTGCTGAGTCTGATGTCCATTCTCTGCCTTGCCAATCCAAGCAATGTGCAGGAGTTTCGTCATCGTGACCTTCCCACCATACTGTGTTGTCATCACGAAGTGCAACGTTTGTAAAGATTGTATTGCTCATTGTTGTTAATAGAGCATTCTTGTTTGTTTTTGAACTTGTACCCGGAGCAACACCAAAGAAGCCTGCCTCAGGGTTAATTGCCCATAGACGTCCGTCAGGACCTACTCTTAACCAAGCGATATCGTCGCCGACTGTCCAAACTTTGTAGCCTTCCAATTCTTTTGGTGGAATAAGCATAGCAAGGTTTGTCTTACCACAAGCACTTGGGAATGCAGCAGATACGTACTTAATATCACCCTTAGGATTTTGAAGACCTAAGATAAGCATATGTTCAGCCATCCAGCCTTCGTTCTTACCTAAGAAGCTTGCGATACGTAGAGCAAAGCACTTTTTACCAAGTAGTACGTTACCACCGTATGCTGAGTTGATTGACCAGATTGTGTTATCTTCCGGGAATTGAACGATGTATCTTTCTTCCGGATTAACATCTGCTGTACAGTGTAGGCACTTTGTGAAGTCGCCTTTTTCACTTAATTCTTCCCAAGCGATGTTACCCATACGAGTCATAATGTTCATATTAAGAACCACGTAGATACTATCTGTAATTTCAATACCTACCTTTGAGAAAGGAGACTTTGCAGGACCCATAATAAATGGGATAATATACATTGTTCTGCCTTTCATAGAGTTTGTGAAGAGTTTAGTAAGCTTTGCATACATTTCTTTTGGGTCCATCCAGTTATTTGTTGGGCCTGCCTCTTCTTTAGTTTTTGCACAAATGAAAGTTCTGTCTTCAACACGTGCAACGTCGTTTGCAGCTGTACGGTGAAGTAAGCAACCAGGAAGCTTTTCTTGGTCAAGAGGTATCATTGTTCCTTCTTCAATACCTTGCTTTTTAAGAGCATTGATTTGTTCATCAGAACCATCAATCCAGACTACTTTGTCAGGGTTTAGCATAGCTTTCATTTCTTCAATCCATGCTAATGCCTTTTTGTTATCTGTCATTTCATTTTCCTCCTTATATAAAAACTTTAATTTATTATTTCGTAAAAATCCAACTTACGACATATACCATTATACTACAAATTTTAGATTTTGCAAATACTTTATTCAAATTTTTCAGAAATTTGTATAAATTGACATAAATCCAACTGTTCTCCACGTATTTTTTCACTACCTGTTACAGACAAAACTGTGTTTTTAATAAATTCTTTGTCCTTGCCTAATGTGGAAAGTGCATTTACCAAGGTTTTACGTCTTTGTCCAAAGGCTGCCTTAATAACTTTAAACAACATTTTTTCGTTTAAAACCTTTGGTTTTACGTGGTTTTTAATATCCATACGAATAATTGCAGAGGTTACCCTTGGAGGTGGCATAAAGCATTCGGGAGCAACTATTCTGATAATTTCAGGGTCGGAATAATACTGAACTGCAAGGGAAATTGCACCATATTCCTTGGTTCCTGCCTCTGCACACAGACGGTCTGCAACCTCCTTTTGAATCATTACAGTTATAGACTCTAATGGTAAATCCTCTTCTAAAAATTTCATAATTAGTGGTGTTGTAATGTAATAGGGCAAGTTTGCCACAACTACAACAGGCATACCTTTAAGGTGTTCCTCTATAATCTGTTTTAGGTCTATCTTTAAAGCATCACCTTGGATAATTGTTACGTTGTCATAAGCAATAAAGGCATCGTGCAAATATGAAGCTATGCTACGGTCAAGCTCGATTGCAACCACCTTGCCTGCAACCCTTGAAAGCTCTGCCGTAAGTGTTCCGATACCGGGACCTACCTCAATAACTCCGTACCTTTCGTCTATGCCGGAAGCATCCACGGCACAGTCTACAACAGATTTATCTATCAAGAAATTTTGCCCTAATGATTTATTAAATTTAACGCCCAAGCCATTCATAATGGCTTTAATTGTTTCCGGATTAGTTAATTCCATTTTATCAACCCCAATCTTTATTATTGTACCACAATTTTTCTACATATTCAATATATTATAAAGTTGAAAATTTGCATATTTGCATTTTTATTTTAGAATTTAATAAAATTTAGCTTACAAATAAATAAAACTATTGCCATACAGCACTAATATATGTTATACTGTAATTAGGAAATGGGGTTTGCAAATGAAAAGAATGTTGGGAATTGATTTCGGCGTTGCAAGAACAGGCATTGCCGTGTCCGACCCACTTGGAATGATGGCTCAGGGAGTAGGCACAATCCATTCAGGAAAAATTGATAAGGTGGCACAGCAAATATGCGACTATGTTAAGGAATATGATGCAGATACAATAGTTGTTGGCTTGCCTAAAAATATGGATAACTCTGTTGGTGAACGTGGCCGGGCTTGCATAGAATTTGGCGATTTACTAAAAGAAATGACAAATTGTCAGGTTGTTATGTGGGACGAAAGGCTTTCCACAGTTAGTGCCCACGGCTTTTTAAACGAAACAAACACTCGTGGCAAAAAGCGTAAGGCTGTTGTTGATACAGTTGCAGCAACCATTATTTTACAAAATTATATGGATTTTAAAATAAAGAAAGGATGATTTATTATGGCAGATAAATTTAATGAAGAAAACAACGAAGAATTGGACAACATTATTGAACTAACAGATGAAGAAACAGGGGAAACAGTTCCTTTTGAACATCTTGACACAGTTGAAATGGACGGCCACACATACTTTGTTTTAACAGAATTTTTTGAGGAAGAAACAGAGGAAAGCGACATCTACATTATGACTATCGTTACAAATGATGACGGTAGCGAAACATTGGAAATCGTTGAGGACCAAGCAACAGTTATGAAGGTTTTTGAAGAATTTAAAACTCGTTGCGACGGCGAATTTGATTTTGTAGAATAATTTTTTAAAAATATTGATTTTTTAATAATTATAGCATATAATATTATTAACAAGTCAAATCCCTGATGTGTTCGTGATTATTTTCACGTATTTATAACCAACAGATTTATAAAAGGGAACTTAATCTCCGAAGGCTGCGTGTATGCTCAAATTTATTTGAGAAACCCATAACCCTTTGGGACGTACCCACCTGCTGAAGCAGGTTGTAAATTAGGAATCACACGGCACCTTGGGGTAAATTAAAAATTTGTGCTGTAAATATTTTTTACAGCACTTTTTTATGTAATTTTAAAGGAAGATTGTTATGAAGGTTATTACTTTAACACTTAACCCCGCTTTTGACATTCATTACAAAATTGAAAATTTTAAGCCCTATACGGAAAACTATATTGCCGATATACTTGCCCAAAGTGGCGGAAAGGGTGTTAATATTTCCAGGGCTTTAAATATTGCAAGGGTTGAAAACACTGCATACATTGTAGTAGGTGAAAAGGATAAGGAAGAATTTTTATCGGGTATAGACCTAAATGCAAAATACTTTTACGAGGCTGTCAACATTCGCAGGAATATCACTATTCACAGTGATAACCAGCCTGAAACTCGTTTTAGTATGGATAATTTTGCCTTGTCTGACAAGGTGTTTGCCCAAGTTTCAAAATGCCTGCTTACAGAGTGCGACAAAAATACAATTTTAACCTTTACAGGCAGAATTCCAAAGGGAATTGAAAAAGAAAAGATTGTTAATTTACTGATAAAATTAAAGGAACAGGGTGTTAAAACAGTCATTGACAGTAACTCACTTACAAAAGATGAAATATTTTTAATTAAACCTTGGCTAATAAAGCCAAATTCATACGAATTTGAAAGCATTTTTGGTGGCGATATTTCAAAAGTCCATCAATTATGTGAAATGGGAATTGAAAATGTAATAGTCAGTTTAGAGGAAAAGGGGGTTGTATTCTCCAACGGAAAAGGCACAATTTCTGTTGTTCCTCCCACTGTTAATGTTGTATCGTCAATCGGTGCAGGGGACAGCCTTATAGCCGGTTTTATATATGGATTTGTAAATGGCAGGTCTGTAACCGACACTGTAAAATATGCAGTTGCATTTGGCACATCTGCCTGCTTAACTGATGGTACAAGCCCACCTATATTTAAAGATATTAACAACATTTTTGAAAGAACAAAAGTAAAAGGAGATTTATAAAATTGAACTTTATAACTGAATATATTTGGATACCTTTGGTTGCAATATACGGTATTTGCAAAGGCTCAAGAGAAGGTGTCAAAAAGAAGGCAATGGAAAAGGACAGTATGATGAATGTGCTGTTTTTATACACCTTAATCGGATTTTTGTTTTCCGTTCCATTTGCCGGAAACCCATTTGATATTCCGGGGATTTTTTATTTATACATATTTATTAAATCCTTTGTAATATTTTTATCTTGGATACTTTCCTTTTCGGTCATTAAGAAAATGCCCATTAGCTTGTATGGTGTCCTGGATATGTCAAGAGTCCTGTTTTCTACATTTTTGGGGATTACAGTTTTAGGGGAAGTATTAAACATTCCACAAATTATCGGTCTTTCGATAGTTATAATAGGTCTTTTGTTAGTTAATACAAACAAAAATAATAATGAAGAAAAGGTGCGACCCCTATACATTTTAGTTGCCGTGATTTCCTGCTTGTTAAATTCTGTTTCAGCACTCTTGGACAAGTTGCTTTTAAAAAGCAGTTTAATAACAAGTGGTCAATTACAATTTTGGTTTATGTTTTTTATGGCTGCAATGTATTTGGTATTTCTTTTCTGCAAAAAAGAAAAGCCGAACCTTTCTTCATCATATAAAAACTTATGGATTGTACTTTTAAGCGTACTTTTAATATTAGGGGACAGGTGTTTGTTTATTGCAAACGAAATGCCCCAAAGCAAGCTTACAATCATTACATTGGTAAAGCAGTGTTCAACACTTGTTACCATTGTTTTAGGTAAAATAATGTTTAATGAAAAACGCTTTATATTTCGTTTATCCTGTGCAATATTTATGATTGGCGGAATTATGCTAAGTGTTATATTTAACTAAGCATTCTCTCATAAAACGAATGCCCTCGTTAATAGACATATTCTTATTAAAAATACTTGAAGTGCCTGCAACGAAAATGTTTGCCCCGGCAAATTTCATTAGTTTAACATTTTCAAAGCTAACATTTCCGTCAACTTCAATTTCAATATTGTTATACCCTTTATCATCAAGGTACCTTCTAACTTCCTCAATCTTTTTAATGGATTGAGGAATTAGTTTTTGCCCTGAAAATCCCGGATTTACAGACATTATTAACACACCATCTATATCATCTAACACATTTTCTAACATATAAATTGGTGTAGCAGGGTTAATAGCTACCATCGCCTTGCAACCCTTTTGCTTAATTAAATTAAGTGTTCTTTGCAGATGCTTTGTTGTTTCTAAATGAACGGAGATATAATCTCCACAGCCCACATTGAACCAATCTATTTTTTCCTCCGGCTTTTCTACCATTAAATGAATATCCAAAGGAATGTTGCATCGTTCCTTTAAACTTTTACAAAAATCTGTTCCCAATGTGATATTAGGTACAAAATTACCATCCATTATATCGATATGTAAAAGCTCTATTCCTTGTTCTTCAAAAACATCTAAGGCTTCTTCAAGCTTAAAAAAATCAACACACATCATTGATGGAGATATTTTATCCTTCATTATCTATTACCACCTTGCAATAAAAATCTTTTCCCTCTCCCATCATTTTAACTGCCTTTAAACAATCCTTTAAAGGAATTTTGTGAGTAATTAACCTTTTAATGTCAATCTTCTTTTTTGAAATTGCCACCAGGCTTTCCTTCCAATTATTCTCATAACTTGCATAAGAGGAATTCCACGTTCCTGATATTTTTAATTCCTTGCGTAAAATGTTTTGATAGTCCTTTGGTGCTAAGGTAACATCTCCCGACGGATTGCCCATAAACACCAATCTACCGGAAGGCTTTACGGCACTAATTGCATTTGCTACAGCACTTGACGCCCCTGTACCTTCTAATACTACATCAATTTCATCAGCATTTTTATTATATTCTTTAAAGCCAAAGTTTTTGCAAAATTCAATTTTTCTAACATCAATATCGATATAATAAACTTCCTTAGCTCCATAGCTTTTTGCCCACATACCGGCAATTATTCCAATAGGCCCTGCCCCTGTAATTAAAATGTTTTCGCCACCCTTAATTTCAAGCTTTTGGATGGCGTGTAATGCCACAGATGTCGGCTCACACATAGCAGCTTCTTCATAGCTTACATTGTCAGGAATATTAACCAAATTCCACTTTTTAACTGCAACATATTCGGCATATCCACCATCACATCTTGAACCATAATAATTATAATTACTACATTGTGCATATTTTTCAACCTTGCACATTTCACATTCATTACATGGTATTAGAGGAAAAACTGCAACTCTTTTTCCTGTTAATTTATCTTCTTTATCATATACTACACGGCCGGCAAATTCATGTCCAGGAACAGTTGGAAAATGATAGGTTCCTGTCCTTAAAATTCTGCCTATGTCGCTTCCACATATTCCACAAATTTTGACCTTTACCAAAACCTCATCATCACAACATTTTGGAATATCTTTTTCCTCGTATCGCAAGTCCCCGATACCATATAGATTTGAAACTTTCATTTTTAATTCCATAGCATTTTCCCCTTTTCCTAAATTATATATTCTGTACTTTGTATTTGCAATATGTGGCTTTATTATTGACAAACAATCATATTTATGATACAATTCAATCATATTTACTCATATTCAATCACGAAAAGAGGGATATATGTTGTTTTTTAATGAACGATATGATCAAATTATAAAGATTTTGAAAGAAAGAAATGGCGCAACTGTCTTATATTTAGCAAATCATTTGCACGTTAGTCAGCCTACAATAAGGCGTGATTTAACACTTTTAGAACGGGACGGAATAATAAAAAGAACCTTTGGTGGTGCAGTAATTAGCGATACTAAAACCTCGGAAATATCTCTTTTGGTACGTGAAAGTGAGCAGAACAAGGAAAAGGACATCTTAGCGCAAATGGCTCTAAAATACATATCTGATGAAAGTGTGCTTTTTCTTGATGCGTCCTCTACTGTATCAAGAATTATTAAATATCTTCCAAAATTTTCAAATTTAACAGTTATTACAAACAGTCCTAAAAACAGTCTTAAACTTGCCGAATTGCACATAAAATCCTTTTGTACAGGTGGACTAATGCTTGAAAATTCCATTGCTTATGTAGGCAGACTTGCAGAAAGCTTTATTACTAACTTTAACGCAGATGTATTCTTTCTTTCAAGCAGAGGAATTACCGAAGATGGAGAAATAACAGATTCATCATTAGACGAAACATTGATTAGAAAAATTATGATGAAACAATCTAAAAAGAAAATAATGCTTTGTACTAATAACAAAATAGGGCAAAAGTACCCATATAACCTATGTAACGTTGACGATGTTGATGAAATAATATATGGTTTAAACAAATAAAAAATACCGTAGCCTAAGCTACGGTATTTTTTATATAAATTTATTCTTCTGAAAAAGATTCCTTACCTAATCCACAGATTGGACAAACCCAAGAATCCGGTACTTCTTCCCAAGGTGTTCCGGGCTCTACGCCATTATCAGGGTCCCCCAATTCCGGATCATAAATGTAACCACACATACAAATATACTTTTCCATAGTTTTTACCTCCATAATTAAAATATATTTGTATTGTATCACATAATTTTAATTAAATCAATACTTCTTTTCCAATTTCTGCTGATTTATATATTCCGTCTAATATTTTCATAATTTCAATGCCGTCCTCTGCAGGTGCCATACACTTTGTTCCGTTAAGGATACAATCTACAAAATGGTCAATCTCTGCTTCAAAGGCTTCACTAAATTCATAAGGCTTTACGTCAGGTAATTTAACGTCTGCAAGGTAGTCGTTAACCTCTGTATACATTTCAAGCTCGGGGTACATTTTTACGCCACCCTTTGTTCCGTATAGGTCTAATGTGCATGAGTCTTGCTTGATATTTAGTGCAAAGCTTACCTCAACCTTTAATGTTGCACCATTGTCAAATTTAATAAGTGCAGATGCCAAGTCTTCAACTGTGCATACGTCCTTTTCAGTTTTGCCAACAGATGTATATGACCTACTGCCTTTAATGTTGCTACGGTCTTTTAGTTTTTCATAGGTAACTGCATAAACTGAAACAGGCTTTGGATTGCCCATTATGTAGCGTGCCAAGTCGATAAAGTGAACACCTAAGTCAATAACAGGGCCACCACCTGAAAGTTCTTTATTTGCAAACCAGCCACCCGGGTTTCCGTTTCTGCGTAAATATTCTGTACGAACATAGTAAAAATCACCAAAGTAATTTTTATCTGCAAATTCCTTTACAACCTTTGAATCTCTGTCGTGTCTGCAAACAAAGCCTACCATCAAAAGCTTGCCGTTTTTGTCTGCCGCTTCCTTCATTTTCTTGGCTTCCTCTAAATTTATCGCCATAGGCTTTTCTGTGAATACGTGAACACCGGCATTTAGCGCCTTAATTGCAGATGTTGAATGAGCAATATTCCAAGTGCAAACACTTACTCCGTCAAGGTTTTCCTTTGCCAACATTTCGTCAACATCTGTGTAAAGATGGTCAACATTGTAGGTTTTGCCCATCTTTTCAAGCTGTTCCTTGTTAATATCACAAAATGCACATAATTCTACATTAGGATTTTTAATATATCCGTTTATATGATGCTTTGAAATGTTACCTACACCGATAACACCAACTCTTAATTTTTTCATAATACTATCTCCTAACCGTTAATTTTCTTTTTCAAGAAGTCTAAGGCTTCTGTAATATCTTTTAATGGTGTTTCGCCAACTTCTCTTTCAATTGTTAAATAACCCTTGTAGCCTATTTCTTCCAATGCTTTTAGGTACTTATCAAAATCTACCGAGCCTTGTCCTAATGGTACTTCTATGCAAGAATCGTCCTCTAAAAGTTCCTCTTCGGTTGTTACGCCATACAAAACCTCAGGGTTTTTGTAATATATCATCTTGCCGTCCTTGGCGTGAGTATGCACAATATAGTCCTTTAAGTTATATACAGCCTCTGCTGAATCGTCCCCAACTACCATTGCAAGATTTGCAGGGTCCATATTAACTGCAACACCCTTTGAACCTAAGGAATCCAAAAATCCTTTTAATGTAATTGACTTTTCAGGACCTGTTTCTATTGCAAAATGTGCACCCATAGAATCTGCAAATCTTGAAAGCTCAAAACAAGCTTCTTGCATAATCTTATATCTTTCGTGATTTTTATCCTCCGGCACAACACCAATATGTGTTGTAACAATATTTGTTCCAAGGTCAAGTGCCATTTCTACAACCTTTTTAGACTTTTCAATTAAGATTGGATTTCTTTCCGGTCTCCAAAAGCCTTCACCGAAATCCCCACAGATTGCAGAAAAACAAAGTCCGTTAGACTTAACTATATCCAAAAGTTCCTTTCTTTTTTCGCCAACTAAATCCTCCGGTGTTTTTCCCGGCCTTGTACCGTACATTTGCAAGCCTTGTGCCCCGATTTTCGCGGCAGTTTCAATTGCAGTTTTAGTGTCTGTTCTAAATGATTCTACCATTACACCAATAGGAAAATTATACATATTTCGTCAACCTCCAAAAATTAGTATTTACAAATTGATTATATCGTGTTATACTCATAATGTAAAGTCTTAAAATTGCCTTGTTTTGGTAATATATTGACTTTTGGGAGGAATAAAATGAAAGGTTACGTTTACGAAAAGCATGAACTTGTAAATTTATCTTTCCCTGTATTATTTCATTATGATGAATTACATTTGGGGCATAAATTTTCAGTTCATTGGCACGAAAATATCGAAATTTTGTTTATGCTAAACGGTCATGGGACTGTTACAATTGAAGATACCGAGCACTCTGTTAAAGAAGGAGATATCATTGTAGTAAATTCTAATCGCATTCATCACGTCCGCTCTCTTACTGACAGGCTTGAGTACTATTGCTTGATTATTGACAAGGACTACTGTGATTCCTTGGGCTTTAATTTAGACCTTATAAATATTGACGAAAAGTTTAATGACGATAAGCTATTTGATATTATTGCTGAAATTGCCTACGAGGTTAACAATAAAGAGCTTTATTTTGAGTCTATCGTTACCGGAAACGCTCAAAAGATTTTGGCTAATTTGTTCAGGAACCACGTTAGCAATATTTCCGAATATAACAGCACCGTTGCAGGTGTGGAAATGATTAAACGGTCTATTGAATATATCAAAAAGCATTATAGTGAAAAAATTACACTTGAAGATATTGTTGAACATATTGGCTACAACAAATTCTACTTTTGCAGAACATTTAAAAAAATGACAGGGGTTACGGTTAACGCATACATTAACAACGTGCGTATCCAAAAGGCAAGTGCAATGCTTGTAAATAACGGTTGCTCTGTAAATGAGGCTGCATCAAAATGTGGCTTTAATGACATATCCTACTTTACAAAGGTATTTAAAAAGCGTACAAATATGATGCCTTCAAAATTTAAGAGCAATTTCGTTTCAGAAACCAATAAAATGGAGTAGTTTTAACTTCAAATGTTAAAAATATAACAGAGCAGAAACTTTCTGCTCTGTTTTTTATGAAAGATACTCTATTTCTTATAACAAAATTATTTATTTTAATTACCTATATCACATATTCTTGATTATTATATGTACTTTTGTACGCCTTTTCTATATTCTCTGCAATTCTTTTAATAACAGATACACATACAGAATTTCCTGCTTGTTTATATAATCTTGCATCACTCACATCGTCAGGAAGTTTATAATTTTTTGGAAATCCTTGAGTATTAAAACACTCTTTGGGTGTCATTTTCCTTATACCATTATTCGATTTTATTATGCAAACATTGTGTCCCCCTTCACCTTGATTTGCAGTCAAAGTAGGAACAACCCCACTTTTATTTTTTCGCACATATTTCCTTCTCCACTGATAAATAGCATTTGGATCGTCCATAGCCTTAACTAATTGTTCATATATATCGCCCTTATACTTTCCCTTAGTATAATAATATTTATCATTTACTTTTTCTTCAAAATCAATTATGTCGCTGAGCTTTGTTGTAAGTTCTATTGGCATAGGAAAGCAAAATCTATGATAAACTTCTTCGTTCTTAAAGGCAACTATGTATATTCTTTCCCTATTTTGTGGAATATTACCATACTCCATTGCATTTAAAACAGAAAACTTAATATAATAGTTTTCTTTTTCTAACTCTTCAACTATTGTTCTAAAAGTATTGCCGTTATCGTGCCCAACAAGATTTTTTACATTTTCTAAAAATATAATTTGGGGTTGCTTTTTTTTTATAATTCTCATAAGTTCAAAAAATAAAATCCCTCTTCCTTTTTTGTCGTTAAACCCCTCTCTGTTACCAGCAATACTGAAAGCTTGACAAGGAAATCCTGCAAGCATAACATCAAAATCAGGTATTTCTTCCGTTTCAACATTCTTTATATCTCTACAATCCACATTAATATCAAAATTTAACTCAAATGTTTTTACTGGATATTGATCAAATTCATTAGCATAAATTGTTTTAAAAAAACCTGTATTTTCAAACCCCTTATCAATTCCCCCTACACCTGCAAAAAAAGATGCACATTTTAATTCTTTCATAGCGTCTTCCCTCCTTACAAATATATCATACCATAAATCGCGGCGTGCTGCAATATAATTTTTTAAAAAGTAGAGATAAAACACTCTACCTTTCATATTATTTTCTATTATCCTCTATAATTTTACATTTCCTTATATCAAAGATTATATCCGGAGTCAGATTTTTTGCATTTACAAAAAGTTCTTGAAGACTTACGTGCGGTCTTCTTCCTTGGTCCTTTTGTTGTTGAATAGTTTCTTTTTTATTTGCAGGATATTTTCCAAATTTTTTTGAATCTATTTTCAAATCATAAATGTATAATTTGTTTTCTTCAAGATTAAATCTTAAAAATACTAGATTATCAAAAACACACTTTGGTCCAAAAGAGGATAAATCTCCTTCAAATCTTGAAGTTGCTTTAAACTCAATTTTCTTGTTTGTTTTTGGATCTGTTGCATCTCCTGTCTCGTCTCCCCTATTCCACAAATATCCTAAACAATAACATCCCATTGGCTCGCTAATAGCATCTGGCATATTAATCCCTCTGTGGCTGTTGTTAGAAATATATGTATTCAAGTCTTTCCATTTAAAATAAGCATTGCAAGTCTCATCTATCCTTGCATCATCTATTTTTATGTGTCCAAAGTCTTTGTATTTTGGCATATCATACTAATTAGAGTGTTTTACCTCTTCTTATATTATACTATTTATTTATTTTAAAATCAATATTGTATTTAAAAACTATTAACTTAACATACTTTTATGTGGTCTGCACTATTTTTACACACCTTGGGGCAGGAAAAATTGTTGCAGAATGGACAAACCTCAAAGTTTACGTCCCGAAGGCGTATGCGATACGCCGAGGGTGTGGTTTGTCCATAACATAAAATGTTAAAAAAGAAAAACGCAAGGTTTACTTGCGTTTTCTCAAAAATTACTAACTTAATTATTAACTTAACAAACTTTTATATGGTCTGCACTATTTTTACACACCTTGGGGTAGGAAAAATTGTTGCAGAATGGACAAACCTCAAAGTTTACGTCCCGAAGGCGTATGCGATACGCCGAGGGTGTGGTTTGTCCGTAACATAAAATGTTAATTTTATGTGGTCTGCACTATTTTTACACACCAAAGCTTATTTGAAATATCTTTTTAGCATACCCTCAAAGCCCTTACCATGACGAGCTTCGTCTTTTGCCATTTCGTGAACTGTGTCATGGATTGCATCGTAGCCAAGCTCCTTAGCTTTCTTTGCAAGCTCTAATTTACCTGCTGTTGCGCCACATTCAGCCTCTGAACGAAGTTCAAGATTTTTCTTTGTTGATGGAGTAACAACTTCACCTAAAAGCTCTGCAAATTTAGCTGCGTGTTCTGCCTCTTCCAAAGCTGCTTGTAGGTAGAAAGCACCAACTTCAGGATAACCTTCCCTAATAGCTTGACGGCTCATAGCAATATACATACCAACCTCTGTGCATTCGCCTTCAAAGTTAGCCTTTAAGCCCATATATACTTCAGGGTCAACCTTATCCTTTGCGCCAACACCTATAACGTGTTCGCACACAAAGTTTAATGAGCCTTCTTCCATAACTGTAAATTTAGCACCGGGAACACCACATTGTGGGCATTTTTCCGGAGCTGAATCTCCCTCGTGAACATATCCACAAACCGGACATACAAATTTTTTCATAATTAAATCCTCCTTAAAATTTTTATTTTAATAATAGTTTTTATTACTATTTATTATTGATTAGCTTTTACACTTGTTGCAAAGTCCATAGAACATTAGGCTGTGTGTATCAACCTTGCCCCCTGATTCCTCCTCAACATCTGCGTAAATATCTGTATCAAGCTCTATTTCAAGGTCTATTAGCTTGCCACAGTTTTTGCAAATAAAATGAGAGTGCTGTTCCATAATACCGTCGTACCTAACAGATTCGCCATCGCCGGATATTTTGGAGATTTCCCCTATATCTGCCAACATACCAAGGTTGCGATATACAGTACCCAAACTAATATGTGGGTATTCCCGTTTTAAGTCTGCATATAACTGTTCTGCTGTGGGGTGGTCTTTTCGGTTTTTAATCATTTCCTTTATTGCCTCACGTTGTCTGCTAAACTTGACACTGCTTGACATTTCAATCACCTCATATTCAGTAATAGTTCCTATTATTATAATATCACATATTTTTTTAAATTGCAAGAGTTTTTTAAAAAAACTTGAAAAAATTTTTTATTTGTACTATAATTGTAATTGAATTTACTAAAAGGAGCAATATTGTGAAAAAAATTTCTGCTTTACTTATTATATTATCCGGATTTTTGTGGGGCATAATGGGTATATTTACAAAAATAATGGAAGGTATTGGGTTTTCAAGCCCTCAAACCTCCTGTGTACGACTTTGTGTTACCACTATTGCAATGGGTATTTTAATATTTTTTAAAGATAAGTCAATGTTTAAATTTGAGATTAAAAATATATACATATTTATTTTAAATGGTGTAATTTCCGTCTATGGAATGAGTACCCTTTACCTATACACAATAGTACATACATCACTTTCCACTGCATCAATTTTGCTATATACCTCACCTATTTGGGTGATTTTAATATCTACAATATTTTTGCATGAGAAAATCACATGGCAAAAGGCAGTTGCCGTTGTATCTGCATTTATAGGCTGTGTTATAGTTTCAGGCATGGGCAATTCGTCAAATGCAGGGCTATTTTTCATTCTAACAGGCATAGGTGGAGGAATATCCTACGGACTATATAGTATATTCGGAAGCATTGCACTTAAAAAGTATCACCCATATACTTTAACATTTTATTCATTTTTATTTGCATCAATAACGGCACTTATTGCAACACCTCCTGCCGGAATTGTGCAAGTAGTCAGTGCATCGTCAAATGTTTGGTATACCATAGGTATTATGGTGGCAACCGGTATCGAAACTGCATTTTTGCCATTTTTAGTTTATACTATGGGATTAAAGGGTACAGAGCCGGGCAAGGCTGCAATTATGGCTTGTGTTGACCCAATGGTTGCAACAATAACAGGCTTTTTTGTATATGGTCAAAAGGCTTCCATACTTGGTATAGCCTTTATATTATTTGCAGTATTGTTAGTAAACAACTTTGGCATAAGGGCAAAGAAATAGCATATTTTGCCTTGGTTTGTCCAATCTGCACTATTTCATAAAATACAAAAGGAGTTGTAGCATTTTGCTACAGCTCCTTTTTAATGATGATGATGGTGGTGATGCTTCGGACTTTTATGAATCTTACATTCTTCCTCGTTACACTTTTCGTCTACACCTTCAAATTCAACTGTTGTATGGCATATACCGTGTTCGGAAAGCTCTTCCTTAACTTCTTTTTTAACCTTTTGTTGGTCGCCGTCGGTAACAATGTGCATAGTTGCATAATTATTAAAACCATCCATACTCCAAATGTGGATATGATGCACATCTTTTACATCGCTTATTTTTAAAATATGCTCTTTTAATTGGTTAATATCAATACTGCTTGGTGTTTTTTCAAGGAAAATATCCAACACCTCTTTAAGATTTTTAACTGCATTAACCAAAATAAATACTGATACACAAATGGACATTATAGGGTCAATAACAGAAATGTCGGTAAACCTCATAATTATTGCACCGATTAGCACAACTGCCCAGCCTAACACGTCTTCAAGCATATGAAGATTAACTGCCTTTTGGTTTAATGAGTCCCCTTTGTGAGTTATTTTTGCAGCTATGAAGTTTATAATCAAACCAAATACTGCAAAAATTATCATACCGTTGTAATTTATTTTAACCGGGTTTAAAAGCCTTAAAACAGAATTGTATATTACTATTACAGAGCCTGCCAAAAGCACAGTTGTGGTAACTACACTGCCCAAAACAGAGTAACGACCATACCCATAGGTGTAAACTTCGTTAGGCTTGTTTTTGCTTTTTCGTTCTAATCCATAGGATATGCCTATGCTTACTGCGTCCCCTAAATCGTGAACGGCATCTGACATAATGGCAACACTTCCAATAAATGCACCACCTACAAATTCAAATATTGAAAAACATATATTTAAAACAAATGCTATTAAAATGTTTTTATCTGTTTTCATAAAGCACCTTCAAATCAATACTTTTTGTCTTTCAGCATATTGCGAACTTCCCTAAATGCCTCGTCCTCTCCACAGTCCTTTAAGGTTGTTAAAAACTGCTTTAACTTTATTGAAGTTTCAATGTGCATGGCATACTGTGCCATACCTCTTTCATAATATAGCAATGGGTGAGCATCGGTATAGTTTTCACCTTGGTAAATTTTACTTGCAGCCACTCGGTCGCAAAACATTTCTGCCAAGTACCTTGGCGGCATCTTAACCGGACTCATCTTTTTAGTTTGAGGGTTATAGTCTGTCCAATATTCAAAATGATGCTTGTTTCTGCCCTTGTGGTGCATCCAAGCATAAGAAAAGCCGTAATCTGCCCTTTCCCCTTCATTGGGACTGCGTTTGCCTGTATAATATTTTGCACCCTTTAAAAATTCTGTTAATGAATATTTAGACAAATCGTGAAAAAGCCCTTGAAAAAGTATCCCAGCTTTGGAGCAATGCTTAATAACCATATGTCTGTGTTTAGTTATTGTTTTAAAATGACCTAAAACCTTATTCATAAAGCTATCCTCTATCTGTATCCGTTTGGATTTTTACTTTGCCAATTCCAAGTATCTCTGCACATATCATCAAGGGTTTTTTCTGCTACAAAGCCAAGCTCTTCCCTTGCCTTTGTTGGGTCTGCATAGCAGGTTGAAATATCTCCCGGGCGCCTTGGAGCAATTTTGTAGTTAATATCGTGCCCACAAGCCTTTGAAAACGCCTTTACAATATCCATAACGCTGTATCCCTTGCCTGTTCCAACATTATATGTAACTACACCTACGTTGTTTGTAATCTTTTCAACTGCCTTAACGTGAGCATTTGCAAGGTCAACTACGTGAATATAGTCCCTAACACCTGTGCCGTCAGGTGTGTCATAGTCGTTTCCGAACACAGACAAACATTCAAGCTTGCCGATTGCAACCTTTGAAATATATGGTAATAAATTATTCGGAATACCGTTAGGGTCTTCGCCGATTTCACCACTTGAATGAGCACCGATTGGATTAAAATACCTTAACAAAGCAATATCCCATTGATTGTCGGAAACATATAAATCCCTAAAAATTTCTTCAATAAACAGTTTTGTTCTGCCATAAGGGTTAGTTGCGTGTAATGGTGAATTTTCGGTAATCGGAATAATTTCCGGGTCCCCATATACAGTTGCAGACGAACTAAACACAATTTTCTTAACATTGTGTTTGGACATAATATCACATAAATTAAGTGTGCCTGTAATGTTATTATGGTAATACCTTAAAGGCATTGCCACACTTTCGCCTACTGCCTTTAAACCGGCAAAATGAATAACTGCATCTATTTTATTTTCTTCAAATACTCTGTTTGTTTCCTCATAATTTAACAAGTCGACTTTGTAAAATTTAAAGTCCTTGCCTGTGATTTTTTTAACTCTGTTTAAAGACTCCTCACAGCTGTTATCCAAATTGTCTAAAACCACAATGCTATGTCCTGCCTCTAATAATTGAACACAAGTATGGCTACCTATGTAACCTGCTCCACCTGTTACTAAAATATTCATCATATCAACTCCCATATATTATATAGTATAATTTTAATACAAAAACTTAAAATAGTCAACTTGAAATAACTTAAAATCTGTGGTAAAATTAAATAAACATTCACTGTAAAGAAGGTAACAAATATGGAAATAAAAACAAACGTAATGAGAATATTAGACAAAGCTAAAATCAATTATACTCCCCATTTTTACAACAATGATGACGGAAAAATTGACGGAGTAACAGTAGCAGAGAAAATCGGCAAAGATGTAAACTGCGTTTTTAAAACCTTGGTTACCAAAAACGGCAGAGATTTTTTCGTATTTGTAGTGCCTGTTCACAAGGAATTAAACCTTAAAAAATGCGCCAAGGCAGTTGGTCAAAAGTCTGTGGAAATGATACACGTTGCAGACATTAACAAGGCAACAGGGTATATTAGGGGAGGTTGTTCCCCAATCGGTATGAAAAAACAATATGTAACCGTTGTAGACGTAACTGCACTAAATTGCGAAACCATCACATTTAGTGGGGGCAAAATCGGAACACAGGTTGAAATAAATCCAAAGGATTTAGAAGCTATTGTTCCCCTAACCTTTCAATCAATTACAGATTAAGGAGCTTTAATATGAATATTGGTCTTGTTTCCGTTACATTTAGAAGGTTATCACCAAAGGAAATAGTTGAGGCGTGTATAAATGCCAAAATTGATTATATTGAATGGGGTAGTGATATTCATATACCTCCTATGGATATTGAAAATGCCAAGTCAGTTAAAAATTTAACCTGTGAAAACGGCATAAAAATATCTTCGTACAGTACGTATTTTTATGCAGGAGAATACGAAAGCCCGGAGGAAGAATTTAAACCGTATTTAAACTGTGCCTGTGCTTTGAATGTGCCTGTAATACGAATGTGGGCAGGTAGGAAATCTCCCACAATAGCAGACGAGGAATACTACAACAAAGTTGCAAGTCAATTAAAAATTGTATGTAAAATGGCAGAGGAAAAGGGCATTACAATCGGACTTGAATGCCACGGTAACTGCCTAACGGAAACCAAGGACAGTTGCCTTAAAATACTTTCTATGGCAGATTGCCCAAACCTTAAAATGTATTGGCAGCCTGACTTTGTTCGCAGAAGCCACAAGGAAAATATCGATTATTTAAAGGCAATTTTGGATAATGTTATTATTATTCACACATTTTACTGGGACAATGAGCGAAACAGGTTCCCATTAGCAGAAGGCGAAGGGCAATGGCTTGACTATGTTAAAATATTAGAGTCTAAAAAGGATATAAAATATTCCTTGGAATTTGTACCAAATGATGATGTCTCTTTGTTAAAGAGGGAGACAGACACCTTAAAAAGATTTTTAAAACAGAGGTAAAATATTTGAGCTTAGTAGTAATTTTATGCTTGGGTCTTATGTCAGGAACAATGATAGGTGTATATTATGACATAAATGACATATTATATGCCCTTGTTTATTTATCCCTTGCAGTTATAATGAAACTTTTACTGTTTCGTATTAAAGACAGAAAATTAGAACACGTATATACCTGTATGGTTATATGCTTTTTTATATTAGGAATAGTAGTTGGTAAAGGATATTCCCTGCATCTTTTTAAAGATGTTAGTAAGCTATACGGAACTAAAACAGAAATTAACGGAACAATTACAGAGCATAAAGGAAGCAAGCTTGTTGTAGAAAGTGAAGGCAAAAAATATACTGTATTTGTTACACAACCTATGGAAGAGCCATACTTTGATAACGAAATAATAAATGTTGTGGGAATTTTAGAGGCGCACCCTAAAAGCCAATTTAACGGTGATAATGACGAATATTTCCAAGAGGGACTTCACAACAATTTAGGCATTTTCAAAAGCTCAAAGGTTACGAAAATAGGGTATGATAATAGCCTAAGTTTAAGAAGAATAAGCACAGATTTCCGAAATTTGATTAACAGCAGAATAGACAGATATGTAGACGATAACAACAAAGGTCTTGTAAAGGCATTGGTTACGGGAAGTACCGTATATTTAGAGGACGAAATAAAGGATAATTTTGCAAATATCGGTATTTCTCACTTAGTTGCCGTGTCAGGATTGCACCTTGGAATATTTTTGTCATTTTTTGCATTGCTAACTGTAAGTGCATCTCGAAAAAAGTGGCTTAAAACCTTATTAACCATACTGATTATGCTACTTTATGCACTGATAATAGGTGAAAAATCGTCATTTTTCAGGTCTGCAATAATGGTATTTGTAAGCATAATGCTACGGCGCAGAGCAATAAGCACAACCCCTCTTGTAAGCCTATCCGTAGCAGGTGCTTTAATATGCTTGCTAAACCCACTATACATTACAGATGCAGGGTTTATGCTTTCATTTTGTGCAACCTTAGGTCTTACGATTTTTGCAAACAAGTTTAAGCATCAATATATTGCAGTGCCTATTATTGCAACGTTGTTTTTGCTGCCACTTACAATTTATTACTACAATATGATTTCGCCAACCTGCATAATTGCAAACCTAACAATATTGATTTTTGTTCCGGCAATTATACTATTTGGATATTTAAGCTGTTTGATACCACCTTTGTGTGTTATTGTAAACATACTTGCCAAGGTTATAACATTGATGTCATCATTTATGGCACGGGCAAACCTCTTAAAATTTGAGCTTCCGTCACCGGGTATTATGCAGTTTGCAGAGTGGATTTTCATAATCCTTATGGTCTATAACTTTTTAACATACAAAAGGATTAAAGAAACGCTGTTCATTGCATTTAACTTTATACTGTTTGTTTGCTTTTGTGTAGTGTGTATTCCACACCTGACAGAAACTGAATTTCATAAGGTTAAGGTTTTAAATTCAGGCACATATAACACTCTGCATATTACAACCGAGGACCAAAACAATGTAATAATAAACTGTGGATATGATACTGTCGCTTACTTGGAAAAGTCAGGCATAAAGGAACTTGATATAATAATTGCCACGGAATATAATATGTTAAAACCTACCGAGGAAGTTTGCAAGGCTGTTAAGGTAAAAACAGTTATTTTGCCTCTATCCCTAAAAGAAAAGAAAAAGGATATTGAAAGTTTAAAGATTTTATATTATAATCAATTATGTCCAATAATTGAACACAAGGACTTTAATATTTGGGCAGACCACAGAATAGGATACAAAAGTTTAATTGTCAGTCTGTATAACAACCGTATATGTATACCGATTAACACTAAAAAGATTGATACAAAGCATTCATTTTCGTTAATGTGTGTTCCAAATGGTTGTACGGATTGCGAAAAATATTTTAGCAGACTAAATTGCGATATTTACTTGCACCCATCATACTATTACAAATACTATGATAGTCCAAACAAGTACATTACATCAAAAACAGGTGGTTTGACAATATATTTTTTCAGATACAAAAATCCATATATACTCTATAAGTAAAGGAGGCGTCAGCATTGATAAACGTAAAACAGTTAAAAAGTCAATTAAAAGAAAAGACTATTAAAAGCATATATCTCTTCGGTGGTGAGGAAACATTCCTTGTAGACAAATACACCAAGGAAATTACTGATATGTGTGTTGACGAAGCCTTTAAAGAGTTTAATTACAGCTTTTACAACGAAGATAACGAAAGCTATGATAGCTTTTTTGACGATGTAAACTCATACCCTACAATGTCTGAAAAAAAGGTTGTTGTTTTAAAAAATGTAGGCTTTACAAAGCTAAAAGACTATCAAAAGCCTTTATGCCAATTAGTTTCTTCCCTTCCTGACTACGTTGTTGTAATTATTGTTGAGCCTGAAATTAAAAAAATAAAAAAAGCACTTGCAGATGAAATTGAAGAAAAAGGTGAAATTGTTGAGTTTCAAAAGCAAACCATATACGACCTAAGGGCTTGGGTTGCAATGAATTTAGGCAGATTTGGCAAAAATATTATGCCGGCAGACGCAGAATATTTAATAAATCTTTGTCAGCTTTCTATGGAAAAATTAAATATAGAATGTGAAAAATTAGGCTCGGCAGAGGGTAATACAGTTACCAAAAAACTAATTGACGAAATGGTAAATGTGCCTTTGGAGGTAAATATCTTTTCAATGTCTGACGAAATATTAAACGGCAATTCAAAAAATGCTTATAATATTTTAAAAGGTTTAAAATCCTCAAAGCAAGAGCCTATTGCCATACTTATAATAATGTATAAACAATTTGCAGACCTTTTAATGTTTAAAAATTTAGGTGAAGAAAATGCAAATGCCGAAAGCTTTTTAGCCCCAAACAGAAGGTGGCTTGCCAAAAAGCTAATGCAATCATGCAGACGATATTCAAAGGAAAAATTACGCTTGGCAATGAAGCTTTGTGCTAAATATGACATTGATATTAAGTCAGGAAAAATTGACGGTTTTACAGCCATTGAAATGCTTTTGGCAGAAATTTTAATAAAAAATTAAAAAAACACTTGATTTTTTGCAAAAAGTGTGATAAAATATTATAGCTTTGAAAACGGATAGTCCTCTGTATACAGAAAGTATGCACGAATGTCTATGAAGAAAGGAAGATATGACAATGAATATCTTAGACGAAATCGGCAAGGAACAATTGCGTTCAGATTTGCCACAGCTTAACATTGGTGATACTGTTCATGTATTTATCAAAGTTAAAGAAGGTACAAGAGAAAGAATTCAGATGTTCGAAGGAACAATCATCGCTAAAAAGCACGGTGGTATTGCTGAAACTTTCACAGTACGCAGAGTTTCATACGGCGTAGGTGTAGAAAAAACTTTCTTAGTTAATTCTCCTAACATTGACCGTATTGAAATCGTTCGTAAAGGTAAAGTTCGTCGTGCTAAACTATACTATCTACGTGATAGAGTTGGTAAGGCTGCAAAGGTTAAAGAAAGACTTTAATACGAAATTAAATTGGCGTTGTGGTTTACTTTGTGTAAATCCAACGCCTTTTTAAGTGCAAAAAATTGTTAAAAATTTTTAAATACTATGGTATTTTTAATTTCTTTGTGATACAATGTATATGAGGTGTTATTTATGGAAAATAATGAAAATATAATATTAGAACAAGCAGGTGAAGTTATACCACCTGAAAAAAACAAAAAATATAATTGGAAAAAGGAAGTTCGTGAGTGGGTAGTGTCTATTGTAATTGCAGTAATTGTAGCATTTTTAATTAGAACTTACATTTTTACATTGGTTCAAGTAAGTGGCCCTTCTATGGAGGACACTCTACACACCGGGGACAGATTAGTTGTTACTAAATTAGGCTACGAGCCTCAAAAGGGCGACATTGTTGTGTTCCGTCCTGACCAGCATCAAAGCGAACCATATATCAAGCGTGTAATTGCTGTTGCAGGGCAATCAGTTGATATTGACTTTACAACAGGCAAGGTTTATGTTGATGGCGAATTGCAACAGGAGGACTACATTAAAAACCCAACTACAAGGCAAAACGATGTTCAATTTCCTATTGTAGTTCCTGAGGGGTGCGTATTTGTAATGGGCGACAATCGTATGCAAAGCCACGATGGCAGAAGCCTTGATGTTTCAAGCTTTAAGACTGAAAACGTTACAGACGATGATTATAGGTTCTCATTTGTTGACGAAAAGACAGGGGAACTTAGGACAGAGCCTATATATTATGGTTGCGTTGACAACGATGACCTTATGGGTAAAGCGCAATTTAGATTGTGGCCATTTAATAAATTTGGCTCATTATACAAGTAATAATTTGGTATAAAAATTCCTATTCCATAGGTAGTTTTGGGGCGTCCTTAAACGCCCCATTTTTTGAATGAATACAATAAATACATAAAGGGGAAAAACTATGATTTCATACTGTGATGCAGATTGTAATAACTGTGGCTATGGAAAAAACACAGGGTGTAAGGGCTGTGTTAGTTCCAAGGGTTGCCCTTTTGGCAAGCAGTGCTTTATTGCAAAGTATATTCAAAATGGCGGAACAGAGCTATATAACCAATTTTTAAGGACATTAGTTGCAGAAATAAACTCGCTAAATGTTGCAGGATTGCCAAAAATCAAGGAGCTTGTGCCATTAAACGGAGCGTTTGTTAATTTGGAATATCCTATGCCTAATGGTAAAACTGTCAAGTTTTTAGACGACAAGGCAATATATTTGGGAACTCAAATCGAGTGTGAATTTAGCGACGGAGAGGCTGACAGATGCTTTGGCATTGTGGCAGATATGAATATGATTATTGTTGCAGAATATGGTGTAAACGGCAGTAATCCACAGTTAATACTATATAAGAGCAGATAGGTGAAGGCTATGCAAAAGAAGAAGAAAAATAAAAATATTGAAAATACCGATACCACTCAAAGAGGGGCTACTATAAATTGGTTCCCCGGACACATGGCAAAAACAAGACGATTGATTACCGAAAATATCAAGCTTGTTGACGTTGTGGTTGAATTAAAGGATTCAAGAATTCCTTATTCCTCATCTAATCCTCTTTTGGACGAAATAATCGGTAACAAGCCAAGAGTAATTGCACTTAGCAAATGCGATATGGCTGACAAGGACGCACTTAAAACCTGGATAGAATACTACAAATCCCAAGGCATTGTGGCTGTTCCTATTGACAGTATAAAAGGCACAGGCTTTGGAACATTAAAGGCAGAAATCAACAATGTTTTAGCAGATAAAATCAAAAGAGACCAAGAAAAAGGAATGAAAAATCGCCCTGCAAGAATGATGGTTGTAGGCATTCCAAATGTTGGCAAGTCCTCGTTTATCAACAAATTATGCGGCAGAGCAAGTGCAAAAACAGGGGACAGACCCGGTGTAACCACTGCAAAGCAATGGATACGCATAAACGGAGGTTACGAGCTTTTGGACACCCCCGGTATTTTATGGCCTAAATTTGAAGATGAATTTGTAGGCAAAAACCTTGCATTTACAGGTGCAATCCGTGATGAAGTTTATGACATTGCAGAAATTGCTTGTGAACTATGCAGTTTAATTGCCAAAAAATCTCCACAAAAGCTTTGTGAGGTATACAAGCTTGATTCCGTAGAGGGACTTATGGGCCACGAAATACTGTTTGAAATAGGCAAAAAACGTGGTTGCTTAATTGCAGGTGGGGACATTGATTATGACAGAACATCAAGAATTTTACTTGACGAATTTAGAGCCAACAAATTAGGCACAATCGTTTTGGAAACTCCTGATGATATTAAGGGTGAATAGTATGACAGACATTGAACGTGTTAAGCAAATGTGGGAAATAGAAAATTCTAAAAAGGCAGAAGGCTACAATCTAATTGCCGGAGTTGATGAGGCAGGCAGAGGCCCGTTGGCAGGCCCGGTGTGTGTTGCATCTGTAATTTTGCCTGAAAATGCTTATTTGGAAAAGATTAACGACTCCAAAAAATTAAGCGACAAGATTAAGGATAAACTATTTGATGAAATAAAAGAAATTGCAATAGCGTACAGCATTATTTTGGTTTCCCATACAGAAATTGACCGGTTAAACATATTAAATGCAACATTTAAAGGAATGTGTGATGCAGTAAATACCCTATCCGTTAAGCCTGACTATGTCCTAATAGACGGCAACAGAATTAAGGGTATGCAAATTCCTCATGAATGTGTGGTAAAGGGCGACAGCAAAAGCATTTCCATTGCTGCTGCGTCTATACTTGCCAAGGTTACAAGGGACAGATATATGATGGAGCTTGACGAAAAATATCCACAATATAACTTTAAAAAGCACAAGGGATATCCTACAAAGGACCACTATGAAGCACTTAAAAAATATGGTGCTTCGGAGGTGCACAGAAAATCCTTTAACCTTAAATTAGGTGAATAATATGAACAAATATAACAAAGTAATTGGAAATTTTGGTGAAGAAAAGGCTACAAAATACTTAAAAAAGCACGGCTATGCAATATTAGAACGACAGTACAATATTCGTGGGGGAGAAATTGATATAATTGCCCAAAAAGGCGAATATATTGTATTTATTGAAGTTAAAACTCGTAGCGACAAGGAATACGGAAGTGGTGCAGAGGCTGTTACATACACAAAGCAACAGCGAATATTAAAAACTGCACAGGTGTATATGCTTGGCAAGGAAAACTACTCTGCAAGGTTTGACGTTATTGTTATAGACGGATATTTAAAGGGTGAAAAATTTATCTTTGAGAACTTAGAACATATCGAAAATGCATTTTGTTAATATAAATTTTGCAAAAATTATGTTAAAATATACATCAAAATCCCTAATTTCTAAAATTATTTGTAGATTTTTGAAAAATTTACAAATAGATATTGCATTTTTCTTGAAAATAGTATATTATATATAGTAGAGAAGATATTCGTAAAATAAGGAGTTTGGAAAATGGAATTATCGCAAAAAGCTATGGGAATAAGTGCATCGCCTACATTGGCGATTGACTCTAAATATAAGGAAATGAAAGCAGAGGGTATTGATGTAATCGGCTTTGGTTGTGGGGAACCTGACTTTGATACACCTCAAAACATCAAGGACGCAGCAATTAAAGCTATTGTTGACGGTCAAACAAAATACACACCTGCATCAGGTACTTTGGCTCTTAAAAAGGCAATTTGCGCAAAGTTGTTAAGGGATAACGGCCTTACATACACACCTGATTGTATTGTAGTTTCAAACGGTGCAAAGCACGCACTTCTAAACGCATTTAATGCTGTAATAAACCCCGGGGACGAGGTTATTGTACCTGCTCCATACTGGGTTAGCTATACGGAAATGATTAAAATGGCAGACGGCACACCTGTAATCATTCAAACAAAGGAAGAGGACAAGTTTAAAATCACTGCCAAGGAATTGGAAGATGCAATTACTCCAAAGACTAAGGCAATAGTATTAAACAGTCCAAGTAATCCAACCGGTATGGTTTACAGTAAGGAAGAGCTTAAAGAAATTGCTGATGTAATCGTAAAGCACGACCTTTACGTTATAGCTGACGAAATATACGAAAAGCTTATTTACGGTGATTACAAGCATTACAGTATAGCTTCATTTAACGAAGAAATTAAAAAGCGTACTATTATTATAAATGGTGTTTCAAAAAGCTACGCTATGACAGGTTGGAGAATTGGTTTTTCTGCTGCAACACCGAAAATTACAAAAGTTATGGCAAATATGCAAAGCCATGCAGCATCTAACCCAAGCTCTGTTTCACAGGTTGCTGCACTTGAAGCATACCAAGGAGACCAATCAGCAGTTGAAGAAATGCGTAAGAAATTTGAGCAAAGACGCGAATTTATGGTTAATAGAATTAACTCTATTAAAGGTGTCTCTTGCACAATGCCTGACGGTGCTTTCTATGTAATGATGAACATTAAAGAGCTTATTGGTAAGGAAATTCAAGGGAAGGTTATTAAAAATTCCGAGGATTTTTGCTCTTTGCTTTTAGAAAAGAGCCTTGTTGCATTAGTTCCCGGCTCCGGCTTTGGTGCTGAGGGATATGTTAGATGGTCTTATGCTACAAGTACAGAGAACATTAAAAAAGGTCTTGACAGATTGGAACAATTTTTATCTTAAATAATTTGGGAAAGTTAAAAAGGGCATAGCAATTTATACTAAAAATAAACTTATGCACAATTTTTCCTGTTCCCACAGACGGGATGTATTTGATTTACGTCCCTTTTTTATTCAAAATCAGAAAGGATGCTGCAATTATGAATAATGTATACGAAAGTCCGTTGAATTCAAGATATGCCAGTGCAGAAATGAAGGAGATTTTCTCCCCTGACACAAAGTTTAAAACATGGAGAAGGCTATGGATTGCACTTGCAGAAAGCGAAATGGAGCTTGGCTTACCTATTACAAAGGAACAAGTTGATGAGCTAAAAAAGTATGCCGATGACATAAATTACGACGTTGCAAAAGCAAGGGAAAAGGAAGTTCGTCATGACGTAATGTCCCACGTTTACGCATACGGAGTGCAATGCCCAAATGCCAAGGGTATTATACATTTAGGTGCTACATCTTGCTATGTTGGGGACAACACAGATATTATTATAATGCACAAGGGTTTGGAGCTTGTTAGAAGGAAACTTATCAACACCATTGCTCGCCTAACAAAGTTTGCAGAAGAATATAAGGCATTGCCAACACTTGGCTTTACACACTTTCAAGCGGCACAGCTTACAACAGTCGGCAAGCGTGCTACCCTTTGGATTCAAGATTTGCTGATGGATTTGGAAGACGTTGAGCATCAACTTTCAAAGGCAAAGCTATTAGGCTCAAAGGGTACAACAGGCACACAGGCAAGCTTTTTAGAATTATTTGACGGAGACCACGAAAAGTGCAGGCTTTTAGATAATAAAATTGCTGAAAAAATGGGATTTAACAAGGTTTTTGCCGTAAGCGGTCAAACATATACTCGTAAGCTTGACAGTCAAATGCTAAACATTTTAAGCAGTATTGCACAAAGTGCTTACAAATTTAGCAACGACATTAGGTTGCTACAACATTTAAAGGAAATTGAAGAACCATTTGAAAAGAAACAAATTGGCTCGTCTGCAATGGCTTACAAGCGTAATCCTATGAGAAGTGAAAGAATTTCATCACTTGCAAGGTACGTTATTGTTGATGCCCTAAACCCGGCAATTACATCATCTACTCAGTGGTTTGAAAGAACCTTGGACGATTCTGCAAACAAGAGAATTAGTATTCCTGAGGCATTTTTAGCAGTTGATGCTATATTAAATATTTATATGAACGTTACTGACGGACTGGTTGTATATCCAAAGGTTATTAACCAGCACATTATGGCAGAGCTTCCGTTTATGGCAACTGAAAACATTATGATGGATGCAGTTAAAAAAGGCGGAGACAGGCAACAACTACACGAGCTTATTCGTGTTCATTCAATTGCAGCTGCAAAGGTTGTTAAGGAAGAGGGCAAGGCAAACGACCTTGTTGACCGTATTGTAAACGACAAACAATTTGGCTTAACAAAGGCAGAAATTGAAAAAACATTAAAGCCGGAAAACTTTATTGGCAGGGCAGACAAGCAGGTTGAAGAATTTATTGCAGAAAATGTGAAGCCTGTTTTGGACGCAAACAAAGAAATTTTAGGCGATGCAGAGGAGTTGACTGTATAATGTATTTATACGAAACCCATTGCCATTCCGGCCCTGTTAGTAAATGTGCAATAGTTGACATTTATCAACAGGTGGACTTTTACAAAAATCACGGCTTTGACGGTATGTTTGTAACTAACCACTTTATGAAACTATATGGTGCAGACCACTGTGAACAGAACTATACAGAGGAAGAATATAAAGAAAATTTAGACTTTTATTTTTCTGACTATAAAAAGGCTTTGGAATATGGCAAGGAAATAGGCATAAAAGTATTTTTGGGTGTTGAAATATCCCATTGGGGTACGGATTTTTTAATATATGGTCTTGACAAGCAATGGTATTATGACCACTTTGAAATTACAAAGATGGGTATGAAGGAGCTTTTAGACTATGTTGCTGAATGTGGTGGCTTTGTTTCACAGGCTCACCCTTACAGAGATTCGGACTACATAGACCATATTAGGCTTTACCCTAAAAATATTCAAGCAGTTGAAATTTTAAACGGTTGCCAACGTAACTTTGTAAATAAAATGGGCAAAGCTTATGCCGAAGCCTACGGCAAGTACATTACTGCCGGAAGCGACAACCACAGGGCAGAAAACGCACCAATGTTGGTTGCTATGACCTCAGAAGCTCCTCTAAATTCTGTTGAGGACTTTGTAAATGCAGTTAAAGACGGAACGCTGGGCATAGAAGTACTGTTTGACAACAGAATAATTAAAGATTAAAACAAAACCCACTGAATAATCAGTGGGTTTTAATTATTATTTTAGTTTTTTAAGATGTACAAACCTTGGCAAACTATCTTCTTTAACTAACTTTGTTTCACCTTGAATAAGCGGTAAAGCATATTCGATAAACTTGTCGTTAAGGCCGTCCTTTGTTTCATTTAACCATTCAGTAGGAACCTTCTTTTCTGTATTAGCAACAATGCTAAGGTCGAAAAGTTTAATATTGCATTTATATTTGCCGTCAACCATTTCTCTTTCGAAACCAACCATTTTATCTGTAACACCTGCGATTGCATTTGTAACAGCAGCTTGACCGGCTGAGAATGATTCGTCAATATCTGTTTGTGATGCACAGTGAGCAGCACATCTTTGTAAAAGCGAAAGCTCGATACCACGAACCTTTGCACCTGTTTCGCTCTTTAATACATTTGCAAGGTATGAAGCAAGTCCACCTAATTGAGCGTGTCCAAAGCTATCCTTTGATTGAGCAAGGTCTGCACCATATTCAGAAATATACTTGCCTTCCTTGTCCTTAATGCCTTCTGAAACAACAACGATACATTTACCGTTTTCTGCATAAATCTTTTTAACCTTTGCAATAAATGAATCCATATCAAAGTCGATTTCAGGAAGATAGATAAGGTCTGCACCGTTACCGTGAATACCGGCAAGAGCAGCAGAAGCTGTAAGCCAACCTGCATTTCTGCCCATTGCTTCGATAACTGTAATCATACCTGTGTCATAAACTCTTGCATCGTGATAAATTTCCATAACTGATGTTGCAATATATTTTGCAGCTGATGCGTAACCCGGGCAATGATCTGTGCCGGCAAGGTCATTATCAATAGTCTTTGGAATACCCATTACACGACATTCATAACCATTTTTAAGCATAAATTTAGAAATTTTGTTGCAAGTATCCATTGAGTCGTTACCACCGTTGTAGAAGAAGTAACGAACATCATACTTTTTGAAGATTTCAAGAATTCTCTTGTAATCTGTATCATCTACATCAGGGTCTTTTAATTTGTAACGGCATGAGCCTAATGCTGATGAAGGTGTGTACTTCATAAGTTCTAATTCCTTTGGGTCTTCCTTGCCCATATCAATTAGATTATCGTCCAAAACACCCTTGATACCGTTTAATGCACCGTAAACTGTTGTAATTTCTTCACTGTCCAAAGCAGCCTTAATTGCACCGTAAGCACTTGCGTTGATTACAGATGTTGGGCCACCTGACTGTCCTATAATACATGCGCCTTTTAATGTTGACATATTAAATTCCTCCATTTTTTATTATATAAATATAATACCATATTGTTAAAATAAAATCAATTGCTTTTTAACCAAATTATGTAGAATAAAATTGTTTTTTACCAATACTTTAAACAAATTGATTGCTATTTAACGTACTTATTTACGACGGCGTCAATTTCTTCGTTGGTTTTTGGAACATCTACACCTAAAATAAGCTTCCAATTTTCCACATATTCCACAGTTTCACCAATGCCGACGGTCTGCAATTTGCCTATTGATTCACATTCAATAATATCATCATTTGTATAAGATTCGCTGTTGCAGCCATAGTCCGGATATTCAGCGTCTTCTTCAAAATCAAAGGTTTTGATAAACAAATTGTTGTGGTTAAAATACATCATATAGCCTTCGTCGTTATTTGTACCAACCTTAAACGGATTTGGGTCATCAGATGTTGTAATTCGAACATATTTATCGTCCCAAGTAACACGCTTGTCGTTAATTTTAGCATAGGGCCACAAAATTATGTTTCTGTTGCTTAATTTTCGTGGTTGTTTTTGTGAAAGTGGCAATATTTCCAAACCACCAAGTGCTAAAACTGTCAAAGCCCAAGGGGCAAACTTCTTTTCCCAAAGGCTTGTGTTTGTAACCCTGTGAATTACCTTAATTTCACCATTTTCAGCCATTGTGATTTCTATTTGATTTTGCATACCAAGTTTTACTTGTTCTGGGGGTGTGAGAATTACTCCATTTTCAAGCAGTTCATATTTTATGGGATAATTTTCAGGCAAATATGACCTTGGAACAAGCTCCGGCGCATGCCATAGCCTATGGCCACCGTAGTTCATCCACACTTCGTCTTTTTTAAAGTAGTCAAACTCATTTAGACGCATTACAGATTTACGGTTTACATCTGCATAAAATTCGTTTTCTCCACCAACCTTGCCCAAGTGAATTATGCGTGGGCCAAGCTCTGTGGTAGCATAAAATTCAATTTCCCCATTTGATACCCTAACGCACTTGCCAAAGGTTTTATAATCTTTCATTTCTACTGTTACTTTTGACATACATTTACCTCCAAAATTTACTATATATATTATTGCATATTTACATTAAAAAATCAATAGAAACCAAATTATATTTTATAAATGAAATATTAAATATAAACAAAAAACAACCCCCGGGAAACCCGAGGGTTGAATTTTATTAAGGTTTAGTTAATCTAAACTCAGTTTATTATTTTGAGATGTAGAATACTACGTCTACAACTTCATCGTCAACATAGAATAATGAAACATTTACTTTGCCTTTTACAGATTCTTTGTCAACTGTTAGAGCACCTGTATCTTCATCATAATCGATGTAATCGATATCTTGGTCAACTAAAGCCTTAGATCTTGATAGTCTGTCATTGTATACATATACGTTAGCTGACTTAACTTTGATTTCTTTACCATCAACAAAAATTGTGTTGTGTTTTGAATCAATCTTTGTTAATTTACCGTCAAGAGCTGCTTTATCTGTACCTAAGTTAGCACCAGTTTCACAAACTTTAACAGCGTTAAGTTCACCACTTGTTGTATATACAGGAATAATTAAAGAACCAACTTCAACATCGTCTTTAGTTAAATCTTCACTTGTATATGTTACAGCTTCGCCATCTTTATAACCATAGATGTAAACGATATCGTCGCCATCAGCATTCTTAGATTCTGAAACCTTTGTTACAAATGTAGCATTGTCTGTTGAACCGAAGAATTCGTTATCGCCTCTAAGAACGATGCAACCTACTACATCATCATCAGCGTCAACGTTGTAGATATCAGCACCCTTTAGGTTATCATCTTCTGCAAGATTTGAAAGAGCAACAACTTCTGAATCATCTGTTGGATGAAGTTTTGTATCATACTTAATGCTGAAGATTACTGTAGAAGCATCAAGATAAATTCTACCACTCTTACCGTCTACCTTGAATGACTTATCATCAGGGTCATATGAATACAAGTTTGTTGTATCACGGTCTTTAGCTTCATATTCTAAAGCGAATTTCTTGTCTGTTGTATCTTTGCCTTGTAATGCTGTTTCAATTGCTGTAATTGAATCTGAAGAATTAGCTTTGAATGTGATAAGCTTGCCTTCTAAATCATTGATGAATTGTTCAGCATCTACTGCTTTGATTGATTTAGAACCATAAGCTTTTGTAGTATCAAATGTTGGTTCTTCACCATCAAAATATGCTGTAACTTTAACTGTCTTAGCAATATTGTAAATATAAATTGAGTTGTCTTTTGTTAATAATTGTAATTGGAATGTATCAGATGAGAAGCCTGTGCCTCTGTCTGTACCAATAACAAATGCATAGTTGTCTGAAACTGTTGATGTTGTATCAACGTAAACAATCTTGTCTTTGTCATCTAAATAGAATGTACCTTCGTCGCCAACTTCAACATCGCCAAAAGCGTCATTTGTAATTTCATATTCTTTGTCGCCAATTACTACAACATAGTCATCTTCGTCACCTGATGTTTCATCAACTGTACCTGTAACTTTGTTGTCGATTACTCTTGCTTCAACGATTGTCTTGCTGCCAGTTTTAGCTGTCTTAACTAAAAGAACATCAAATTCGTTAAGTTCTGTCCAATCCATTGCAACACCGTTAGCATCTACTAATGTAGATTTAACTGTATCGTCTTCTTCATCAAATACGATTGTAGCTGCACCATTCTTAGATTTAACCTTTGATGTTGAAGCTTTAACTTCGTCAACTACAAATACGCTTGAAGCGTTGATATAAATTGTATCATAATCTGTTGTTGAAGATGAATCTAAAAGAGCAAATTCGATTGAACCGCTTAATTCTTTGATATCAGTTCCGTTAACTTTTGTTCCAGCAAGGCAATTCTTAGCTGAGCCAACGTATACACCGTTGTAGTATACAGGAGAGTTAACGCTAACTGTGATTGTCTTCTTAGAATCAGCATCATTGAAGTATGTTACATCGCCTGCATCATAACCGTTATAGTCAGCAAGGTCAATTGTTAACTTATCTGAAATGTTTGTTTCATAGATAGACTTAACTGTGCATTCGTTGTTGAATTCATCATAGTAGATGAAAGCAATAACTTTCTTACCAACAAACTTAGCAGCATCTGATGTACCAACCTTAGCTACCTTTGTACCATAAATGCTAAACTTATTGTATAAAGCGTTTGTTACGTTAATTGTAACTGTTTCGTCGCCTGTTGATGAAGTCTTTGAAACTTCACTTGAATCTGTAACAGTACCCATTACCTTAACAACCTTGTGGTTTTCTGAAAGGATTGTCTTCTTAACGTTTGTTGTACCGTTTGTTGATGAATAACCATCGTTAATTACATATTGTGTGAATGTACCGTAACCTGATTGTGTCATCATAGCAACATCCAAAGCGTTGAAAGCGATTTGAGCAACAGCGCCTCTGTTGATTGCTTGACCATTAACACCTGTTACGTTGTCTGTAAGACCAAGTTCACCGGCTTTTGTTAGGTAACCTGTTGGGTAACCAGCTGAACCGATTGCAGGTTCATAACCAAGAGCACGAACTACCATTGTGATAGCTTCTTCGTACTTAACTTGATCGTTTGGACCAAAGTTGCCATCGCCATAACCATTGATTACACCTGCTTGTGTAGCAATGTTGATGTAACCTTTTGCCCAATCGTCTGCCATTGCATTAACGTCAGCGAATTGAGTTGTTGTCTTAGCACCGTTTGCTTGAGCTTCTTGTCCAAGCATTCTTACTACGATTGCTGCGAATTCAGCTCTTGTGATTTCACCTTCTGGTTTGAAAGTTCCATCTTCGTAACCTTTGATTAGGCCAAGATCTGTATCCACTTTTACTGCTGTGCTATAGCTTGATGAATCTGCAACATCTGTGAAAGATGCAAATGCAACAGTTGAAACAACCATCATGAATACAACAAGCATAGCCAAAACCTTGTTTAGATTTTTCATGTGAAAATCCTCCTTATAAAATTTTTTTATTTTTTCTCTTTTGAGAAATGCAGGTTTCCCTACACCATAACAGAACATTATTCTGATTATGTTTAGATTATAACACGATACAATTATGTCGTCAATAGGTTATTTGCAGTTGTAATAGAACTGTAAAACTTGTAATATTGAAGTAACAAACAGCCTATTTGTGTAACATTTCAGTAAAGTGTGGTGATAAAAATACATAATTTGTTGTATTTTTAACAATATCCTTATATATTTTAATATTTTTTTGCCAAAAAGTCAAGTGTTTTTGCCATTCCTAGTATAATAATGTTATAGTCA
>DCGP01000009.1 GCA_002314595.1 Clostridiales bacterium UBA1775
ATCTGACACTGCTGATTTTGTATAAAAAAGACGGACTTATTATAAGCCCGTCTTTTGAATTTTATTTAATAAGTCAGGAATTTCTTTAACCGAATCAACCTGTAATTCACATTTTTCAATCTCAGGGAAGTCCCATAAATCCACAGTTTTTACCCAAACAGGTATGTATCCTGCCTGCCTTGAACCCATTACATCGTTTTTAGGGTGGTCGCCTACATATAGCATTTCGCAAGGCTTAAACCCTAACTTTTCTGCCATTACTTCAAAGGGCTTTGCCTCCGGCTTACTTATACCAACATCTCCACACACAATAATTTCGTCAAACATATGGGTAATGCCCATATTTTCAAGCTTGCTATATTGCAAGTAGTGGCGTCCGTTGGTAATTAGTGCAACCTTATAGCCCATTTCTCTAATTTTTAAAAGAACAGTTTTTGTAAAATCATAAGGAACTGCAACCTGTGAAAAACCACTGTAAACAATATCCCTGTATTCCTCTTTGGTTAATAAAAGCTTAAAATAGCCTTTGTCGTAAAGGTATTTTGCAACTGCACCAAAGCCGTAGTGATTACAAGCTTTGTCTGCCTCAATAATATATTCTGCCAACTGCTCATTGGTTATTTTACCGTTAATTGCAAACTCAAACTTGTCCTTGATTAAGGGCACAGCCTCTTTAATTGTTGCATATCTGTCAAATAAAGTATGGTCTAAATCAAAAACAACTGCTTTAATCATCTTTGTTTTCTCCACATAGCTTACCGATACATTCGGTTATTTCAAATGCTACGGAAACTACGTCCTTGTTTGTGTTAAATTCAGGAATTTTACATTTAATTCCCTTTTCTGCGCAAACCTGTGATATTACTGAAATTTGCGAATAGAAAAGCCTTTCGATACCATTTGCCCCATAGGCTCCGTCGCTGATTTTATACCATTGCTCGTAAACAAACCTCTTGGCTTCAAACATATTGTTATCACGTAAAAGCTGTGCTAAATCTACACAATTTGCAACTAATTTTTCAAGTTCCTTTTCATCTGATGCCGTGTCAATTTCATCAATGGATTTAACCGTTCCGTACTCTATGTATCGAATTGCACCCTTCATTTTAGAATAAACCTCTGTTGCATCCTCAATGTTGCTTAATTCTGCAATCAGCCCTCGCAAGTCAAGGTTGTGGTCTTTGTTAAGGCTTGTAGGAATGTTGTTAACAATTTCTGCAAGTCCGTTTTTGTATTCTAAAAATAGTACCAAGGTTTTTTCGCTAACCTCAGTAATGTTATAAATATTAACATTATTCTTTTTAAGATAAAATTCTATTGACTGCAAAATAGAGCCCTTACGAAGAGAATGGTTGTGCAAATAAAGCATATAGCAAGGGGTTTTAACATCTTCGGAAATAATGTCCCACTCTGTTTCGGTTAATCCGATGGATAAAAGCTTGACATACAAGGTTTCCTCAAGCTCTCTTTTTGCATTTTCCATTTCACCGTAAAGCTTTGTAAATGTTGATTGAATATATTTATAATCGTTTGAATCTCTGTTTTCGGTATTTGTCTTTTTCTCAATTTCCTCGGCTAATTTGTTAATCCTTTGATGTTCTACAATACCAACTATTATTGAAGTAGCTACACCCGACACCATAAATATAAGCACGATTATTAAAATAACCTTATTTAAGTCGTGCAGGCTTACGTAATCTCTGTTAGCTATAACAGTTCCCGGAATTATCCTTGAAACAAGCGCTGTAATAAAGCCTACGACAATTGAAACTGCCACAAATATTTTGATTTTGTTAATTACCTTTACAAATCCTTTGTAAAAACCCATTTTTGTATCTGCTCTTTTCTGTATAAATAATAAAAATATGAGTAGGTCTGTAAGCCGAGTTCTGTATTAGACAGCCATCTTTCTAGGCAATATATTGCTATACTGCTCAAGCCATCCGTTGGGAATATATGACGGGCAGTCATTCCCGGTCGATGTTGCTCCGAGTGGGGTTTACACGGCCAATTAGTCTCCTAATTGCCGGTGAGCTTTTACCTCACCTTTCCACCTGTACCATAAATGGTAGTTTATTTCTGTTGCACTATCCTTAAAGTCGCCTTTACCGGCAGTTAACCGGCACCCTTGCCCTGTGGAGCTCGGACTTTCCTCGTTGGGCTTATTGCCCACCGCGACTGTCCGGCCTACTCATATTTAATATAACTGCTTCTGCGAAGCGATGTTATAACCTCTGCCCCGCTTAAATTTTCTTTTATATAGTCTGCAACCTTATATATAACAGGGTTTTCTGTTTCAAAATGCCCTGCATCAATAACATTTAAGCCTATTTTATCTGCAATTTGTGCCTGATGGTACTTAACATCGGCAGTAACCAACGTATCAAAGCCAAGCTCCTTTATCATAGGAATAAAGTCCCCACCACTGCCACCTACAACACAAACCTTATTAACTTTATTTTCTAAATCCCCTACATAACGCAGGTAATCAATGTTAAGAGCCTTTTTTACATCTGCAATAAAGCCTTTTAACGTATTATTTGCCTTGCCACCTTTGGTCGTAAATCCTTCAAGGTCTACATCTTCAATATCTGTAAGGCACAAGCCGTTGGCAAGCACATAGTTTACACCGTTTTCAGCACAGTCAAGGCTGGTGTGTGCAGAATATATGCTAACCTTGTTTTCAATAGCCCTTATGTAAAGCTCATCTGTAATGCTTTTAATACCTGACATTATAACCGGGTGGTGTGTAACAATCATATTTGCACCACAGTTTATCGCCTCGTCTAATGTCCTTTTGTCTAAATCCAAGGTAACTAAAATTTTAGTAACCTCTTTTTTTCTGTCCCCAATAAGCAGACCTACATTATCCCATTCCTCTGCCAAGGACGGTGGGGCAAGCTGTTCAATTATATTTACAACATCATTTACTGTGGTCATACTTTTTAATCTCCTTAACATACCTTTCGTACAAAGGTCGCAAAACCTCACATTCCTTTGACGTATCAAGGCTTTGAGAATTGGACATTCCGTCAATTCGTCGTTTTAAAACTGTTGCCTTATGCTTTAAATACTTTGGTAACAAAGTATCATTTTGGTCAAACAAGCACTTGCCTATGTAATAGTGAAATTCGTCCTCGTAATGCTGACTGCCTGACCTGACAACCATAATATTATAAATTTTCCGTTCCTCCTGTGCCAAGTGTTCGGAAATAATTTCATAGCCATTTTGGTGTAAATATTTTCTAAGCTCATAGTTGCAGGTCATAGGCTGTAAAACAAGCCTGTCTATGCTATGGGCGATTTGACTGTTATCCTCTAATATTTTGCAAATCAAAGTGCCTCCCATACCTGCAATAACTGCAGTATCTGCACCCACAGCACCTGCAAGACCGTCTGCCATAACAACTTTAATTTTATCTTGCAAATTCCTTGCCTTAATATTTTCCCTTGCAATATTAACAGGCCCCTTTACTACATCACTTGCTATTGCGTTATTGGCAATTCCCTTTTCCACAAGGTACATAGGAATATAGGCGTGGTCTGTGCCGATGTCTGCAAGTAAACGGCAACTTTCCACACAATTTGCCACGCACAAAAGCCTGTTAGGTAATTTAATACTATTCATTAGTCAAGATAATCCTTTAGCTTTTTACTTCTGCTTGGATGACGCAATTTACGAAGTGCCTTTGCTTCAATCTGTCTTATTCTTTCACGAGTAACTTCAAATTCCTTACCAACCTCTTCAAGAGTTCTCTGTCTGCCGTCATCAAGTCCAAAGCGTAATCTTAACACCTTTTCTTCCCTTAATGTTAATGTTGATAATACATCTGAAAGCTGTTCTTTTAACAATGCAAATGATGCTGCCTCTGCAGGAGCCGGAGCATCGTCATCAGGAATAAAATCTCCTAAATGGCTATCTTCTTCCTCGCCAATAGGTGTTTCCAAAGAAACAGGCTCTTGGGCAATTTTTTGAATTTCACGAACCTTATCAAGTGGCAGGTTCATTTCCTTTGCAATTTCTTCCGGATACGGGTCTCTGCCTAATTCTTGCAACAGCTGTCTTGAAACACGAATTAGCTTGTTAATGGTTTCTACCATATGAACCGGAATACGAATTGTTCTTGCTTGGTCGGCAATAGCTCTTGTAATGGCTTGTCTAATCCACCAGGTTGCATAGGTACTGAACTTATAGCCTTTTTTGTAGTCAAACTTTTCTACTGCCTTAATAAGCCCCAAGTTACCCTCTTGAATAAGGTCAAGGAACAACATTCCCCTGCCCACATAACGCTTTGCAATACTTACAACAAGTCGCAAGTTTGCCTCGGATAGTTGCTTTTTAGCATCTTCGTCCCCGTCTGCCATCAATTTAGCAAGCTCAAATTCCTCTTCTGCTGAAAGTAACGGAACTTTACCGATTTCCTTTAAATACATTCTAACAGGGTCATCAATGGCAATGCTATCAGGGATTGTAAGGTCAATTTCTGTTTCCTCGTCCTTAATCGCCTCTAATTCCTCGTCAATATCCCCCATAAGCTCGATGCCCATACTTTCGATATTTTCATAAAGAGTGTCAAGCTGTGTTGCGTCAATTTCTAATTCTTCGACAACATCTGTTACCTCCTTATAAGTAAGCATACCCTTTTTCTTGCCCTTTTCAAGTAATTCCTTTATGGCATTTTTCTTTGATTCTGTTGATGTTTTTGGTTGGTTATTAGTTGTCGCCATCTTCAACACCCTTTCTTTCGTAACTAATTTCTTCACTGATTTTTCCTAATTTGTCTGTTGATGTAAGTTCGTCATTTGCCAAGGCAGCCTTTATCCTTTCTGCCTTTTTGTAATTTAAGATAATTTCTGCCGATTGCTTTGCCGCAAGCACCGGGTCGTCAATGTTTTTGTCATCGTGTAGGATTTCTGCCGCCAGCGCAGTGTCCGACATCTTTGACACAATCAATCCTGCGTCAGGCTCTCCACCACTTTCCCTAATGGACTTTACAACCACAAACAATTCCCTCATTTGGTCGTCAAAATCCTCTTCATTTAGGGTGGACAAGATATAATTTGACACACTTTTATGATTACTAAAAATGTTAATAATCAGCTTTTGTGCATGGTCATATCTTCGTTTTTGCATATCAGCAGGCTTGGTGGTTTGAACCTGAGCCTTTCTAAATGCCTTAAACTCCTCGTCCTTTTCATTTATCTTTTTAAGCCTTGTAATTTCCGAAAAGATACTCTGTTCGGAAACTCCTGTTTCAGCCGAAACCTTTTTAACATAAAGCTCACACTCCACAGGACTTTTTATATTAACAAATTCCTTGGCGGCAGAGTTTACATAGTCTGCCTTTTGTTGAATATTGGTAATATCATAGTTTTTGCGTAATTTTCTTAATTTATACTCAATTTGTTCTTGGGACTCTTCAATAAGCTTAATATACGCCCCAACTCCGTTTGCCTTTATGTATTCGTCAGGGTCCTTGCTGCCTACCATAGTTAAGACCTTAACCTTTAATCCCTCTGCGTCTAAAAGCTCAATTGCCCTTTGGGTAGCCTTTTGCCCTGCCTCATCGCTATCGTAGGAAATAACAACCTGTGGCTTACACCTTTTAATTATCCTTGCCTGTTCGGGAGTAAGCGCCGTACCCAAGGTTGCAACAACAGTATTTACACCATGTTGATGCAACTGGATTACGTCCATATATCCCTCAACCAGCACAAGATAGTCCTCTGTTGAGTTTTTTGCAATATTTAACCCAAACAAATTATAGCTTTTGTTAAATGCCACCGTTTCAGGTGAATTTAAATATTTAGGCTTGGAGTCATCTAAAACTCTGCCACCAAAGCCTATTATATTTTTCCTAACATCAATAATGGGAAACATAAGCCTGTTTCTGAACCTATCGTATATATCGCCGTTTTCGGACCTGCCAACAACTCCACTTGCCACAATTTCATCATCGGTAAAGCCTTGCTCACGAAGATATTTTAAAAGCACGTTCCCATCAGGGGCATAGCCTAAACCAAACCTGTTAACTGTTTGCTTTGACAATGCTCGCTTGCTAACATATTCCATAGCATTCGCCCCACAAGGCTCTGCTAATTTATCATAAAAAAATCTGCCTGATACAGAATTGATTTTGTAAATGGTCTGCCTTAATTTAGTGTTGGCATCATTTGAATTGGAATTTTCCTCCGGCAGTTCCATACCACAACGGTCTGCAAGTAACTTAACTGCCTCTACAAAGTCCAAATTATCCATTTGCATTACATAATTTATTAGTGTACCACCCTTGCCACAACCAAAGCAGTAAAACAGTTGTTTGTCTGCCGAAACCGAAAAGGACGGTGTCTTTTCCTTGTGAAAAGGGCATAAGCCTTTATATGTACTCCCCGCTTTTTTAAGGTGTACACTGTGGGAAATGTATTCAACTATGTCATTTCTGTCCATTAGTTCTTGCAGAAAATCTTCCGAAAAATACAATGCCATACTACTTTTAAACCCTTTCGTAAATTTTAATTATTTTTTCGCACAATATATTTATTCGACAAAAATTCAAAAAATCCTTTATTTTTTTAAAATTTATTTTAAATTAAATAATAGTAAATGATTTTGGCACAAAAAGTTCTGTATATCTTCTTACACAATATGTGTCTGTCATACCTGCAATGTAGTCGCAAACCTGCCTGTGAATATCTTCTCCGTTATCCTGCCAAGGAAATGCTTCCGGATTTCGCAAAAAATAGTAATAAAGCTCGGAAATAATATTGTGAGCCCTCTGTTCCTCTGCACGAACAAATTCATTCATATATACTCTTTCAAACATAAACTTGCGCAGGTTCATAAGCATTTCATAGCCTTGGTCGTCCATATGGATTTTGGTATAGTCCTTACTGTTTTCAACAACAGAATGTATCATTTTACTGATTCTGCCCGATGTATCTGTTCCATAGTATTCCCTAAATTCAACAGGAATATCTTCTTCGCTGATTACTCCTGCACGGACAGAATCGTCAATATCGTGATTTATATATGCTATTTTGTCTGCCACCCTAATGATTTGTCCTTCCAAGGTTTTAGACTTCTTTTCACCGGTATGGCAAAGTATACCCTCCCTAACCTCTGCCGTCAGGTTCATACCATTTCCGTTATTTTCAATGTAATCCACAACACGAAGGCTCTGTTCATTGTGCTTAAAGCCGTAAGGGCATATTTTATCTAAGCCTCTTTCACCTGAATGGCCAAAGGGAGTATGCCCAAGGTCATGCCCTAACGCTATTGCCTCTGTTAAGTCCTCATTTAGCCTTAAACACCTTGCAATAGTCCTTGCAATTTGAGCAACCTCCAAGGTATGAGTAAGTCTTGTTCTGTAATGGTCCCCTTCGGGAGTTAGGAAAACCTGAGTTTTGTGCTTTAATCTTCTAAATGCCTTACAGTGAATTATTTTATCCCTATCCCTTTGGAACTCTGTACGAAGGTCGCACTTTTTGACCTTAACCTTTCTACCCTTGGTATTTTTAGCAAGGGCTGCATATTCGCACAAATATTCTTCTTCCTGTTTTTCCAACATTCGCCTTATCATCATAAGCATACGCCTCCAAAAAGGTCAGTTTATCTATCTTTTATTTCTGTTAAAAGTCTGTTTGCCATAGAATGACATCTTGTAATTGCAAATTGGTCGTCAATTGACGGACTTTGGGCAGATACTCCTAAATGACCACAGTCAAATTCAGAGTCCCCACTATTTACAACTGTCATACCTTGAATAAGTGCCATTGTTTGCATTGCCCTAATTGTTTCTTCCTGTCCACCAAACCTTGACGCCCCACAGGAAATAAAGCCAACAGGCTTGCCTATAAAGGTCTTTTTGCCTCTGTATAGCCTCATTTTGTCCCAAAATGCCTTTAACTGCGATGTTACATTGCCAAAATAAACAGGGCTTGCAATAATAATTGCATCTGCCTTGGCAAGCTTTTCAAATGCTGTTTCAAGGGCTGTGCCTGCGTAACATTTTCCCTCACATTTAGGCTTGCAATCTGCACAATATGGCCATTTTGCAGTCATTATCACAGAGTGAGCATTTATAGTTTCGGTAACTGCACCATTTGCCTTACAATCCTCTAAAATTGTGTCTATTAAAAATTGACAGTTTCCACTTTTGTTAGGACTTCCGTTTAATGCTACAATATACATTTTTAAGCCTCCAAAATTTTATTCCATAATATTATATACTGCAAAAATCTTAAAATTCCTTGTTTTTAGCCATCTAATCTTCTAAAAACCTTCTTTAAGAAAACAATACAAAGGGTTAATGATGCAATTTCTGCAATAGGATATGACAACCATACAATATCAATATTTCCTGTTTTTGATAGCAAGTACGCTACCGGAACAAGCACTATTAACTGCCTTGCAACTGATACTATCAAGCTGTAATGGCCTCTGCCTAAGGCTTGGAACACAGAGGAAGAAACAATACAAAAGCCTGCAAATAAAAAGCTGATGCTTATAATCCTAAGTGCAGGAATACCGATTGCCTTTAATGTTTGGTTGTCGTTAAACATACCGATTAGTTGTTCCGGCATTAGTTGGAATGTCAATACGCCGATAACCATTAGGATTGTGGCGTACATTACACTTAACATAACAGTAGTTGTAATGCGTTCCTTCTTTTTAGCACCAAAATTGTATGCAACAATAGGAATCATACCGTTGTTTAAGCCAAACACCGGCATAAATATAAAGCTTTGCAATTTAAAATAAATACCGAAAACTGTTGTTGCAAGTGTGCCTGCTCCGTTGCCGTATACTGTTTTTACAGTATCAAACACTACCAAAATTTTGTTCATACAAAAAGTCATTACAGAGCCGATTGCCATCATTAAAATTGAAGGGACACCTACTGAGTAAATTTTACTGATAATTTCTTTGTTAGGCTTCATATTTTCAAGTTTTAATGTAATATATAGGTTGTGCTTATAATTAAAAATATATGCTACAATCATAGCGATAACTTGACCTATTACAGTTGCAATTGCCGCACCTGTAACTCCCATTTTTGGCATACCGAAATAACCAAAAATTAGAATAGGGTCTAAAATTAAGTTTGTTATTGCACCGATTAGTTGGCTAAACATTGTAAAAATTGTTTTGCCTGTGGATTGCAACATTCTTTCAAACAAAAACTGTCCAAAAATACCAAAGGAAAAGCAACTGCAAATTGTAAGATATTCTTTGCCGTATCTTACAATTTCAGGGTTTGAATTTTGTACCTTAAAAAACCACTCTGTTACTGTTAATCCCAAAACAACAAATACAAGTGTGCTGATAATTGTTAGTATAAAGCCATTGCCTGCTGTTTGGTTTGCCTTTTTAAAATTTCTTTCCCCCAGGCTTTTTGACAAAAGTGCATTCATACCTACACAGGTTCCTGCTGCTACGGAAATCATTAAGTTTTGGTACGGAAATGCAAGTGATACTGCCGTTAAGGCGTTAATATCGTACCAACCTACAAAAATACTGTCAACTATATTATAAAGTGCCTGAACCAACATTGATGCAATCATTGGCAAGGACATTGACAACAACAATTTGTTAACCGGTTGTGTGCCCATTCTGTTTTCTTCCATTTATTTGCCTCCAAATCTATAATGGCATAAAAGCCCATAATACTTCATTATATCGCATATATTATAGTTTAAATATAAATTTATGTCAAGAACAAAATATTATAATAAAATAATCGTAAAAAAAGGATTTTTAGACAAATTGTCAAAAAACCCTTTAAAATATGCTATATTTCAAGTATTCTCTTTATATTTTTACTGAATATCAATATTGTGTCCTCCAAAAAAAATTACCGAGGAAAAAGGGGGATTTCCTCGGTAATTTTAATTATGAAACTGTATAAAGTATAAATTTTAAAGTTATTTAGCAGTTACAATAATTTGTGATATTTCGTAAACGCCATAGTTTGCTGTACCAACTGCAACAACAGTCATACCGGCTGTAATACCCTTTAATGAAGAGATGTTTGAAGATGTTGTGTCTGTAATCTTTGCATTTGACTTAACAACTGTTTGAACCTCGCTTACTGCACCTGTTGCAGCATCTGTTACTTGGATACCCATTACATAGCTTGTTGGGTGAACATAAGTAACAATACCTGTAAGTGTTGGTGAAACCACCAAGGTTTCTGTCTTAATTCTTTCAATATTTGCACTATCAAGTCTAACTTCAGCAGTTGCACCTAAACGAAGGTCGTAAATTGTTGCATCTGTGTTTCCTGTTACTTCAAATACTGTGTCATTTGTAACCATATATGTTACTTCATCTGTACTTGTTTTAATTGTAATTTCAGGAATTGAAGAAATTAAAATCTTTGTGATTGTACCATTTACAGTTTTGCTTGCACTTTTAGCAACAACCTTTGAAATACCACCATCTGTGATTGTTAAGCTAACTGTATCGCCAACAGACAAACCACGAACATCTGTTTTAGAGCTGTTTCTTGAAACGGTTGCATCTTCATTAAATACAAACTCCATTTCACCATTTTCACTTGTTGAAACAACCAATGCTGTTATATTTTCATCAAGCTTGATTGAAACGATTTTACCCGAATAGGTCTTATTTCCTGTTTCAACATTTACTTCTGTAACAATTCCGCCTTGTATTGTAAGCTTTGCATATTGGCTTTTTGCAAGTGCAGAGAATGTTGTAATTTGGTTATTTACAATATATTTGCAATTTGTAGAATCAACTGTGTATGTTTTTGTGCCTGATGCATTTTTAATTGTAATCTTTTTAACGCCAGCATTGTCTGCCAATGTATAAATCATACCGGTATCAGTTGTATATGTGTTTGAAGAAACTGCATCTATCATTCTAACAACTGTGCCTTGATAGTGAATTCTTACAGTTTGGCTCTTTTGTAGGCTTGAAACCTTAACGTTAGTGCCATCAACCTTTACTGTAACACCATCTGCCACAGGGATAACTTGTTCCTCACCCTTAATTGAAACTATAACTGATGAATCTGTTACACCTTGAACTGTACCTTCTTTATAAGAAGCGTTCATAAGGTTTTCGCCACGATACATAATTGTTGAAATCATTGCACGTGTAAGCTCTCCGTTAGGATTAAAATTGTTGTTGTCAACGCCCTTCATAAGCCCCATATCATAAACATATTTAACATATGCCTTTGATGATGACGGAATTGATGATGCGTCTGCAAAATCCAAAACGATTACTGCGTCTTCCAATGCCTTTTCGGCACCACCTACAAGCTTTGTTAAAATAACTGCTGCTTCGTGTCTTTTTAATGATTGGTCCTTTGAAGTATCTGAAATAAATGAAGTTAATTCATCTGTTGTAATAACGTCCCAATATAATAGGTATGCTACTTCATCTTTAAAGTCTATATTGTATGGTTCCAAAACACTTGCGTATTTTTTGTTTGCTGCATTTCTGTATTCAGAGTTTGCTTCGTCGTCAACACCCATAATACGTGATGCGATAATTAGTGTTTCAAGACGTGTTACAGATTTGTCCGGCTTAAATGTGCCGTCTGTGTAACCTTTTAAAATGCCTCTGTTTACCATACTTGTAATAGCTTCGTCAGCCCAATTATGGTTTGAAGTAATATCAGGGAATACCGCTGCACTAACCATAGTAAGCGAACTTACGATTAGTGTTAAAACTACTAATAATGATAAAATACTTTTTTTACTCATTTTGGATCCCTCCGTTTGTTTTTTTATACTTTTATACAATATATTGTATCACACCTTTTTTAAAATATCAATACCTATTGTATTAAAATTTTATTTCATAGATAAAATTAGAACGGTTTAGAAAAATGTGTAGACCACATAAAGTAGTAAAAATATAAGATAAATTGGTCTTTTTTATCAAATTTGGTTATAATTTTTAAAACTTCTGTTTTTAAGTTTGTCTTAAATACTTTATGTTATGAACAAACTTCACCTCTCGGCGTATAAACATACGCCTTCGGGACGCTGGCTTTCAGTTTGTCCATTCTACTTCATTTTTCTACAACCTCCATTGTGCCGGCTTAGACCACATAAAGTAGTAAAAATATAAGATAAATTGGTCTTTTTTATCAAATTTAGTTATAATTTTTAAAACTTCTGCTTTTAAGTTTGTCTCGAATGCATTATGTGGTCTACTTCGTTTTTCTACAACCTCCATTGTGCTGACATAATGCAAACAAAAAAATAACCATAGCAAAATTATCTTTGCTATGGTCTAAAAATATCTTTTTAAATTTCTGAAATTTAAGCATTTTTAAAGTCTTTTGCATATCTTTCGATAATGTCTGCTGTGCTGTCAATGCCTATGCTTGTTGCATTGATACACATATTATACACACGAGAGTCTCCCCATTTTTTGTCGGAGTGTCTGTTATGGAAGTTTCTGCGTTGTCTGTCCTTAAACTTTACCTTGTCCTTTGCGTCCTCGTAGGAAAGGTTGTGAAGCTCCATAATTCTCTTAATCTTTTCTTCCTTATCCCCTGTTACAAAGATGTGAACTGCGTTAGGGCAATTTCTTAAAATATAGTCTGAACATCTGCCCACTACAACAAACGATTCCCCTGAATCTGCTCTTTCACGAATAAAATCTTTAATTTTGTCATAAATAATTTGCTCTACGGAATTAGTGTGATTGCCACGTCTTTTAGACATAAATATGTTAATTGGACGTTCGTCATACTTATCCATATCCTCACGAGTGTAGCCGAACTTACTGCACATATCCAAGAAGTAGTCCTTGTTATAAAGTGGAAGCCCCATATTTTTTGCAACTTGCTTTGCAATAAAATGACCTGCGCTACCATATTCTCTGCCGATTGTAATAATGACTTGATTTTTCATTTTACTACCTCCCCAAATTATTTATATTAAGTTATACTTAAATAAAATACAAACTGTGGACATTGCAAGCACGATAATTGTAGCCGGTACACAGTATTTGCAGTAAGTTCCCCAACTGATTGGGTGTCCTTCTTTGGCTGCAACAGATGTACCCACAACATTTGCAGATGCACCGATTGGAGTACCGTTACCACCAATATCCGTACCGATTGACAATGAATATGCCAAAACGTCAAGTGGCATACCTGCTTGATTCATAAGCTTAACAACCGGCACCATTGTAGCTGCAAAAGGAATGTTGTCAATAAATGCACTTGCAATAGCAGAAAGCCATAGGATAATTGCTGAAACTGCAATGATGTTGCCACCACTAACCTTTTCAATAAATCCTGCAACTGCCTCTAATGCGCCTGTTTGCTCTAATCCTCCTACGGAAATAAACAAGCCCACAAAGAACAATATTGTCTTGTAGTCAATATGTTTAATAATATGAACAATTCCGTCCCTGCCTGATGCAATAAATGTTGTAATAACTGTAAGTATTGCTGCAATTACGCCGATTGTTGCAACTGAAAGTGTTGTTTGTGCATGGGTAATAAGCAAAACAACGCTGATTGCAAATACAATAATTGGAAATACAAAAGCCGTCTTGTTTGTAATGGCGTCCTTGGCATCCATAACTTGAATATCGTCCCCACGTTCAAGCTCGCTCTTTTTTAAATCCTTTCTAAAACATAGGAAGAAGTAGAATAGGATTACAACAAAACAAATTGCGGCAATTACACCTGTATTTGTTAAAAAGTCAAAGAAAGAAAAACCAAATGATGTACCTATAATAATGTTTGGTGGGTCCCCACACATTGTTGCAGAGCCACCAAGGTTAGCACAGAAAATTTCTGCAATAATCATTGGTACCGGGTTAAACTTTAAAAGTCTGGCAAGCTCGGCTGTAACTGCTGCCAAGAACAAAATAACTGTGATACTGTCAATAAACATTGAAAGCACACCTGCCATAATCATAAAGCATACTAAAATGGGAACTGTCTTATACTTAACAGCACCTGCAATTTTTAAACAAAGCCATCTAAAAAATCCTGAAAGTCCCATACCTTCAACCATTACCATCATACCAAGTATAAAGATAATTGTTGACCAGTTGACACCCGATGTTGATTCCTCTGCTTCACCATACCAAAAAGGCAATTTGAAAATCGGACTGAAATTTAAAGTGTCCCAAATAGCTGTCCAGCTGTGCATAAATATGCCAAATACAACTGTCAAAACCAAAAGTCCACTTGCAAGTGTAACAATGTGGCGTTCTACAACGTCAAATACAATCATAATAAACATTGCTACAAAAATTATTATAGCTGCAATTTGTGCTGCCATAGCAATCCCTCCGTTATATATTGATTTTACTTAATTTTACGAACCAATATATATTATCACAACGGAAAATAAATTGCAACAAAATAACCTAAATAATATACATTTGTAACAATTTTTGTAACATTTTATATTTTTCTACATATTTAATAGACGGGGTTTGTTAATTTTTTCACCAAAAAACAAGAGAACCCCTTACAAGGTTCTCTTAAAATTTTTATTAAATTGTTTTAGTTCTGCATTATGTAGCAAAATTAAAACCCCTTTTTTCTTTATTTTACCACTTTATTTTAAAAATTGTCAATGTGGATTTTCACAAAATACCTTAATGTTTTTTGTGCAATGATGATAAACTATTGATTTTTTAATTTTATTAGTCTATAATATATGTATATCTAATTTAGGAGGAAAAATTATGAGCAAAGGGATTATAAAGTTATTATCATTGGTTTTCGGCGCATTAGAAATTGTTGCAATGGTTTGCCTTGCAATTGAAACAAGGGGCTACATTGTGAACCACACAGGAGATGCCGTGAAGTTTACCTCAGCATTTTTACTGTTTTCAACTGCATTTTTTGGTCTTTATTACATATTGTTTGGTTGCAAAAAGCAAATTGGAAGCCACCTATATGTTTGGTTTATGGGCCTTATAGTTGCGTGTGATTTTGCAGCAATTGCTCGCTCCGGCTCTTTCCCTGTTTCAGGTACAATAGCATTTGCTGTTTCCATTGCAGTTTACACGGTTTTGTGCTTTGCAAAGGATTTGGGATTTGTTAAATCTTGCGTATTTTCATTGGTTGGGCTTGCTGCTAAAATATTTATTTTTACAGATTATTTCATTGGTAAAGGCAATGTTTCCGTACCACTTTCAACAGGCTTATTGCTTGCAGTAATTTCGGTATTTATGGTATGTGCAAAATACTATGACAAGGCAGTCAGACATTCAAACGACAAATAATAAAAAGAATAATTATAAGAAAATCCTCGGAATAATCCGAGGATTTTTTTATTGTGGCGGATTACACTTTGAGCAAGGTGTTAACCCTGAATTTTTTGCATCGCTTAGTGAAATGGGAATTTTGCTTTTGCTTAAATAATTACACCAACTATTGTGATATTTCTTTCCCGTTTTGGTTGTATAAACTGTTTGGTTATTTGAACTTTCGGTATATTGAGCCCCTGTGGTTGTTGGCTCTGCTACCGTTGCAGCTTCTTGCCAACTGTTGCCGGTTGCATAGTCAATACCGATTGTTGGTTGCACATTGTAACAAAATACACAATAGGATATTCCTTTGCCGTTATCCTCAAGGGACAATGCCTCCATAAGCACCCCGTCTGCTACAAGGTTGCTCCATTTAAAGAATGGTGTTACCCTATACAAAACGTGGTTTCCGGTGGATTTAACATAATTTGCAACTTGGTTTTCAAAGGGCAACATTCCGTCAATGTTTAAGTACCTTGTACCGGTTATCAGGTTGCGAGTATTTGCATTTTCTCCGGTTAATTGGAAGCCGATTAAATGGCATCTGTTGTATAAATATCCACCTGAAACAGTGTCGTATTTTTTGTTTAGCCAGCCTGTTGGGGTTACGGAGCTAATGCTGCCACGCTCCTCCGTAGGCATTATGTCAGGTGCAACCGATGCAAAGCACACATCGCAACGGTCATATCCGTCTTGGTAGGCGTAATATTCAAATGAGCCGTAAATCTTTTCAAAGCCCTTGAAAAACGGTACATTATTATTAAGTACAGCATAAGGGCTACCACTGTAATATGGAACATTTGCCATTAAATAATCGTACTCGCTTTGGTCAAAATATTCCCTTACTACGGAAACAAGTTGCCTACCCTCGTCCCATGCAACGCCAAGGTTAAAGCCCTCTGCAACAAACCTAATGGGTAGCATTGTACGGTCGTTTATTGTAGTTGGTGCAACATCTAAACTATATGGTGTGCCGTTAATATAGCCGGTGTTACTGTCAATTACAAGCTTGATTGTATTGCCCTCTAATTCAAGAGTAACTTGGTTGGTGCTGTCGTTCCACTCAACCGTCCCACCAAATGCCTCAATTATTGCCCTGATAGGCACTAATGTTCGGTTATTTATGACCATTGGGGCTGTGCCTCTGCCTGTGTCAATTTCAACGTTGTTTTCGTTGACAGTCATCATTGGGTTGCCGATTTGCATTCCTACAACAACATCTGAAACATCACGAAAGCCCAAAACAGACACATTGGCAAAAACTATGCTGATAATTAACAATGTTGATATTAAAATTCTGCTTTTTTTCATATTATCCCCTCCATAACTAATAATAAAACTAACGCCATTATTTGTCAATATGAAAAAATTATTAAATAATTGAAAAAATCGCAAGAATAATCTTGCGATTTTTATTTTTTAAATTATTGTGGCATATAGTCTATAATTACCCTTGTGTTTTTGTCAATTTTCTTCATAATTTCAACCAAATCAGCCTCAGCAAGTGCAATGCAACCACCTGTTGAATTAACTGTACCTTTACAATGGAAGAAAATGCTGTTGCCAACACCAACTTCACGGTCTTTGTTATAGTCGATTTGGAAGCCGTAATTATATTCCGGAGTATATTCTATCATATGTTCGTCCTCTTCATTTTTGTGAGGAACATCATTTATGTTAATGATTTTGTTGTACGCCTTTTCATCACAACAAGCGTAAATATCGTCTGTTACGTCAATATATGGCAGTTTTGTGCCCGGGTTTGACTTAATGCCAAAGGCAGTAACAATGCCAAAATCACCGATTGGTGTCATATAGTCCCCTTCCTTGGTTTTGCCAAGTCCGTTTTTGCCGATATATGCCTCACAATTTAAGATTTCAGTCCAAATTGTTTTGCCGTTTAGTTTTGTCTTTTCAAATAATGTAACAACTGCATCATGTTGCTGGCTTGCCTGAACAGTAATAAGGTGTGTAACATCGTTGTTTTCAAGATATTTTTGTGTGGTGTCTGCACGCCATTTGATTGACGGCTCTTTAATGTCATTCCCACATGATGCAAAGCTCATAGTCATAGCAAATGCCAACATTAAAGCCCCAATACCTTTAAATAGTTTATTCATAATATCCCCTCCTATAAACTATATAAATATTATATCATATTATATTTTTCTGTTCAATATATAATTGCAAAATTTGTAATAGTCAGAAAAATTGATTATAACATAAAGCATTTAAACACAAAAAAGACCTCGGAAAAATCCGAAGTCTTTTGATTTGAAATAATGAAATTATCTCTTTGAGAACTGTGGTGCACGACGAGCAGCTTTAAGACCGTACTTCTTACGCTCTTTCATACGTGGGTCACGAGTTAAGTAACCGTTCTTTTTAAGAACAGCTCTGTTTTCTGCATCAACCTGCAACAAAGCACGAGCAATACCGTGGCGAATTGCACCGGCTTGACCTGTTACGCCGCCGCCTACAACTGTTGCGATAACGTCAAATTTACCTGTAAGACCTGTAGCCTCCAATGGTTGACGAACTATCAATTTAAGTGTATCTAAACCGAAGTAATCTTCGATATCACGCTTATTGATTGTAATAGCGCCTTTGCCTGGAACAAGACGTACTCTGGCGATTGATTTTTTTCTTCTACCTGTACCGTAAGCCATTTAATTCACCCTCCTATTTAATTTCTCTATCCCAAAGGATAGGTTTTTGTGCGCTGTGCTTGTGTTCAGCATCTTTGTAAATGTGGCATCTTGTAAGTGCGCTTCTACCTAATGTATTGTGAGGAAGCATACCCCAAACTGCAAGTTCCATAGCCTTTTCTGAACGATTAGCCATAAGGTCTGCATATTTAACTGCCTTTAAACCACCAACATAACCTGTATGACGGTACCACATTTTTTGTTCAGCCTTGTTACCTGTAAGAACAGCCTTGTCCGAATTGATGATGATAACGAAATCACCACAATCTGAATGAGGAGTATAAGTAGGCTTATGCTTACCACGAAGTATAGTAGCTGCAACTGCTGCAACACGGCCAAGTGGCTTATCTGCTGCATCAATGATGTACCATTCTTTTTCAAGCTCTTTAGCTTTTGCCATATATGTGCTCATAAAATTTACCTCCTTGTCAAAATTAAGACTAATATATAATACAACACATTTTAAAATATGTCAATACTTTTTTTGAAATAATTTAATTTGTATTTTGCAATCTCGTTTTTTCGCCGTTTTTCTCAATTTTACTTAAATATACTCAAAAACAATTTTCGAAAATTTTCCGTATTTTATTTGAAAAAATCCTTTTAAAGCCCTTTACATTTTAACTAATTTTTGATATTATAATATAAGGTAGAAAAATATAATGGAGTTTTATGGAGGAAAATCATGCCGAAATACAAAAGAGTAATGTTAAAGGTAAGTGGTGAAGCCCTTGCCGGAGAGAAGAAAACAGGGTTAAATGACGAAACAATCGACAAAATTACAGACCAAATAAAAGAGGCTGTAAAAATGGGAGTACAGGTTGCAATTGTATGTGGTGGAGGCAACTTTTGGAGAGGCAGAACAAGTGAAAAAATGGACAGAGTAAGGGCAGACCATATGGGTATGCTTGCTACAACAATTAACGCACTTGCATTGCAGGACTCGTTAGAGCAAAAGGGCGTATATACAAGGGTACAAACTGCTATTGAAATGCGTCAAATTGCAGAGTCATACATTAGAAACAAGGCTGTAAGACACCTTGAAAAAGGCAGAGTTGTTATATTTGCCTGTGGTTCAGGAAATCCGTTTTTCTCAACCGACACAGCAGCAGCATTACGTGCAGCAGAAATTGATGCAGACGCAATCTTGCTTGCTAAAAACGTTGATGGTGTATACGATTCAGACCCTAACATTAACAAAGATGCAGTTAAATTTGACGAGCTTACATATATGGAAGTATTAAGCAGAGGCTTAAAGGTTATGGACTCCACAGCAACATCACTTTGTATGGACAACAACATTCCTCTATTGGTATTTGGTCTTGATGACCCTAAAAATATAATAAGAGTATTAAATGGCGAAAAATTAGGCACAACAGTTAAATAATAACCTACACAGAAAGGAATTAAGATTATGAGAGAAGAATTAAAACAATTTAACGACAAAATGGAAAAGGCAGTTAACTTTTATTCAACTGACATTAACTCACTTCGTGCAGGCAGGGCAAATCCGGCAGTTTTGGACAAAATCCAAGTTGAATACTACGGTTCACCGACTCCATTAAACCAAGTTGGTACAGTTTCTGTTCCGGAGCCTCAAATGATTGTTATTCAACCATGGGACAAAACTATTTTAGGTGATATTGAAAAGGCAATCAATATGTCTGACCTTGGAATTGCTCCTATGAATGACGGTACGGTTATTCGCCTTAACTTCCCACCACTTACAGAGGAAAGACGTAAGGAAATCGCAAAGACTATCCACAAAAAAGCAGAAGAAACAAAGGTTAATGTAAGAGGTGTTCGTCGTGATGCTATGGACTTTTTCAAAAAATCTCAAAAGAACGGCGACATTACAGAGGACGATTTAAAAGGCATTGAAGATGAAATCCAAAAGATTACAGATAAGAACATTAAGGAAATTGATTCAATCTGTGATGCTAAAGAAAAGGAAATTATGAAAATCTGATTAAGGGTGAAAATATGTTTGGAAAATTATTTCACAAATCTGTCAAAAATGTTGATGTTACTGAAATTGACAAGGACAACTTGCCATTGCACATTGGCATAATTATGGATGGAAACGGAAGATGGGCTAAAAAGCGTGGAATGCCACGAAATGTAGGCCATCGTTCAGGCGCAGAAACACTTAAAAAAATTACTACCTATGCAGACGAAATAGGCATAAAGGCAATTACTGCCTATGCCTTTTCTACTGAAAATTGGAAGCGTCCAAAAGCAGAGGTTGACGGAATAATGGCGCTGCTTCGTGAGTATTTAAAAGACTACAAAAAGAATTTGGGCGACAAAAATGCTGTTATTAGAGTAATCGGCGACCGTTCTGCCCTTGACCAAGATATACAAGATTTGATATTGGAAACAGAAGATTTTACATCTAAAAATACAGGTGTTATTTTAAACCTTGCCATAAATTACGGTGGACAGTCCGAAATTGTGATGGCTGTAAATGATGCAATAAAAAACGGGGAAGAGATTACAGAAGGTTCTATTGAAAATCATTTATACACCAAGGAATTACCTCCTGTTGACTTAATTATCAGACCAAGTGGTGAAAAGAGAATTTCCAACTTTTTGCTATGGCAATCTGCCTATGCAGAGCTTTGGTACGATGAGGTTTTGTGGCCTGACTTTACAACAGACGACCTTAATCGTGCTATATTGGACTTTCAAAAGCGAAACAGAAGATACGGAGGAGTTTAAAAAATGTTGGCAAGAGTTTTAACCGGAATTGTTGGAATTGCACTGCTTATTGGGTTAGTTTTTGTAGGTTACCCTTATTTTGAAATTGCAGTGGGTATACTTGTTCTTTTTGGAGTGAGAGAATTTTACAGTGTAAGCAGGGTTCGTGAAGTTTCTGCAATTTACAATGTTGCAATGACAGGTTCCCTTGCAATGTATGTGCTTTTTGTATGGCAACCAAAATATATACCACTTGCCATGTATGTTTATGTGGCTTTGCTATTTCTTATGTACTTAGCAAACAGACAAATGGCAAATTTAAAAGATGTTTCAAAGTCTGTTTTTGGTACTTTTTATATTGTGTTTTTCTTTTCACACCTAAACATGATTTTAGCAGGCTCAAACGGGGTTTTGATGATTTGGGTTGTGTTTATATGTGCATTTGCAACAGATACATTTGCTATGCTTGGTGGTAAAATACTTGGCAAACGTAAGCTTTGCCCTATGTTAAGCCCTAAAAAGACTATTGAAGGTGCAATATTTGGTGTATTTGGATGTATATTTACGGTTTTTGCATACTGTTGTGTGTGCGAAAAATTCTTTGGTGCTACACCTCAATATGGAAATGTTATTATCATTTCAACTGTTGCATCAGTAATTTCACAAATCGGCGACCTTTGTGCTTCCTGCATTAAGCGTCAATATGAAGTTAAGGACTTTGGCAAATTCTTCCCGGGGCACGGTGGTGTGTTAGACAGATTTGACAGCGTCTTGTTTGTTGCACCATTTATATATTATATTACAATGGTGTTGCCTATTTTGGCATAGGAGTACGAAATGAAAAAAATAGCTATATTAGGAAGTACAGGCTCAATCGGTACGCAGACATTGGAGGTTTGTGAAAACCTTCCAAACGTGCAGGTTATGGGCCTTTCTGTGAATAAAAACATAAAATTGGCAGAGGAGCAAATTAGAAAATACAAGCCAAAGCTTGTGTCTGTTGCAGACGAAGAATGTGGAAAATTGTTAAAAGTTGCTGTTGCAGATACGGACACAAAAATAGTCTGTGGCAAGGAGTCCGTAAGTCAAGTTTCCACAATGGCTGAAATTGATACAGTTGTAACATCGATTGTAGGTATTGCAGGCCTTGTGCCAACAATGGACGCAATAAAAAACGGCGTTAATATTGCCCTTGCCAACAAGGAAACCTTAGTTACGGCAGGTAACATTGTTACAGACAGTGCCAAGGAGCATAATGTGAGCATTTTGCCTGTTGACAGCGAACATTCTGCCATTTTTCAATGTATTGGCAACCACACAAATTCACAAATAAACAGGTTGATTATTACTGCGTCAGGTGGCTCTTTTTACGGTAAAACCCATGACGAGCTTAAAAATGCTACGGTTAATGATGCCTTAAATCATCCAAATTGGAGTATGGGGCAAAAAATAACCATTGATTCTGCTACCCTTATGAACAAAGGGCTTGAAGTTATTGAGGCACATTGGTTATTTAATATGGACTATGAAAATATTGATGTAGTTGTGCATCGTGAAAGTATTGTCCATTCCTTAGTTGAGTTTAAGGACAAGAGTATATTGGCTCAAATGGGATTGCCTGATATGAAGCTACCTATACACTATGCCCTATGCTATCCTGACAGAGTGCCATCTGCAATTAAGCAGCTTAACCTTGCAGACATTGGAAAGCTTACCTTTGCAAAGCCTGACTATGATACCTTTAAGTGCCTTAAACTTGCAATCGAGGCAGGGAAAACAGGTGGTACTGCACCAACTGTGCTAAACGGAGCAAACGAGGTTGCAGTTGAACTGTTTTTAAAGGGCAAAATTAAGTTTAATAACATTGCTGAAATTGTCAGCGATGCCCTTTTAAACCATAAAAATATACTAAATCCAAATCTTTCGGATATAATAGAAACAGACCAAGAAACAAGAAAAGAGGTATATGCCAAATGGAAACAGCAATAACATCTATACTTATTTTTGTAATTTTAGTTTTTATACACGAATTCGGACATTTTGCAGTGGCAAAGCTATGTGGCGTAAGGGTTTTGGAATTTGCAATAGGTATGGGCCCTGCAATATTTAAACGAAAAAAGGGTGAAACCATTTACTCTTTAAGGGCAATTCCCATTGGTGGATACTGCTCATTACTTGGAGAAAACGAAAATACAGATGACAACAGGGCTTTTTGCAATCAACACCCAATTAAAAAGATTTTGGTGTTGGTGGCAGGGGCATTTATGAACATCCTCCTTGGGTTTGTGCTTATTTGCATTTTAATGTTTGCACAAGGAACAGACAAGGTTGCTATCCCAACAATTGACACAGTTGCAGTGTCCTCACCGGCAGAGATGGCAGGGCTTAAAAGCGGTGATAAAATACTTGAAATTAACGGAGCAACAATTAAAACTCAAATGGAGCTTAGGTTCGAGATTTCAAGGGCTAAGGACAAGGAAATTGAGGTTACTTATCAGCGTAACGACATTGAAAACACAGTTAAATTAACTCCATTTGAAAAGGACGGAGCATACTACATTGGGTTTAGAGCCAAGGTAGAAGAGCTTACATTTGGTGGCAGAATATACCAAGCCTACCGAATGACATTATTTTACGGTAAACTGATTTTAGTTTCCCTTTGGGACTTGGTAACAGGTGCTGTCAGCCCCAAGCTTATGTCAGGCCCTGTGGGAATTGTTAACGAAATTAACACTGCTACAAGCTATGGTATACTTGCCATACTAAACCTTGGGGCGCTGATTACAATAAATTTAGGCTTGTTTAATCTGTTGCCACTACCTGCCCTTGACGGTGGCAGAATGTTGTTTGCAATAGTGGAACTTATTATAAGACGGAAAATTCCTGCCGACAAGGAAGGCATAATACACGCAATAGGCTTTTTGCTACTTATTTTGCTGTCCTTGTATGCAACGTGGAACGATATTTTACGAATATTCAAATAAAAGGATTGATACAGATGCTTACACCAAGAGAAAATACAAAGCCCGTATATGCTAAAAACGTAAAAATCGGTGGTGGCGGAGTTGTTATACAAAGTATGTGCAACACCAAAACTGCTGATGTTAATGCTACATTAGAGCAAATCAAAGGTATGGTGGACGAAGGTTGTGAAATTGTACGACTTGCAGTACCTGATATGAATGCAGCCAAGGCATTTGACAGGATTTGCTCCTCAGTTTCCGTGCCTGTGGTGGCAGATATACACTTTGACTATCGTCTTGCCCTTGAATGCGTGGCAAACGGAGCGTCTAAAATCCGTATAAATCCCGGAAATATCGGTAGTATGGACAGAGTTGAGGCAGTTGCCAAGTCCTGTTTACAAAACAATGTGCCTATTAGAATTGGTGTAAATATGGGCTCTATTGACAAGGAAATGGAAAAACAGTTTGGCAGAACTCCAAGGGCAATGGTAGAAAGTGCATTTATGCACATTAAATTGCTTAATAAATTTGACTTTGACGATATTGTAATTTCACTTAAAGCATCGGACGTGCCAAAGACTATTGAGGCGTACAGGCTAATGAGTGAACGTTGCAATTATCCTTTACATATTGGTGTTACAGAGGCAGGGACGGCATATTCAGGACTAATTAAGTCTGCTATGGGTATAGGAAGCTTGCTTTTGGACGGCATTGGTGATACAATTCGTGTTTCGCTAACTGCTCCTCCTGTGGAAGAGGTTACAGCAGCAAAGTACATACTTAAAAGTGCCGGCTTAAAAGAAGGTGGCATAGAATTTGTATCTTGTCCATCATGTGGCAGATGTAAAATCAATCAGGTTGAAATTGCAAACACAGTAGAAAAGGCACTTTCAAACATCAACAAGCCTATTAAGGTTGCAGTTATGGGCTGTGCAGTAAACGGCCCGGGGGAAGCAAAGGACGCAGATATTGGCGTTGCAGGTGGGGACGGTTGCGCAATTTTGTTTAAAAAGGGTGAAATTATCCGTAAAATCCCTGAAAGCGAAATATTAAACACACTATTAAAAGAAATTGAGGAAATGTAATGGAAAAACTACTTTCTGATGTATTTTTTAGGATTAAAAATCCTATTTTAAATAATTCAATACCAAAAAAGATTGAGGTTAACAAGCAACAAAGGGTTATGAACGTTGTTGCAAAGTGTTGCAAAATGGTAAGATATGAGTCTGCAAGGGCACTTGCAGAGCAAATCAAAGAAGCCTACTCCTTAAACAGCATCACTCTTGACTTTGTATATGACAAAAGTGTTTTTAACCAACAATCTATAAAAACAGTTGCAGGGTATTTAACAGATTATCCCCAGATAAATCCTCTTTTAGCAAATGCAGATTGCACATTAGATGGGGATATTTTAACTATTCGTTGCCTTAACGGACAGCTTATTACAGACGAAATTATCCAAAGATTGTGTGAAGAAATCACAAAAATGTTTGGTTTAGATATTAAAATTCAAGTTGAAAGTACAATGACTACCAAGGAAGCTATTGAGCAATTTGAACAGGAAAAGGAACAAATTAACCAAAAAATTGAAGAGGAACGAATTGAGCGTGAGCAGGAAAAAAAGAACTCTCCAATAATATACGGCAAACAGATTAAAGGTGAAAAAAACATTGATTTAAAGGACTTAAATGAGCTTTCCGGAAATGTAATCATTGAAGGTCATCTGTTTAAAAAGGATGCAGATATTAGGGAAACAAGAAACGGTGCTCACATTGTAACCTTTGGTATTACAGACGATGTTGATGCAGTTAACTGCAAGGCTTTTATTGAGGACGATGTTGAGTTTGAAACATTAGCTTCACATCTTAAAAAAGGAACTTGGCTTAAAATAAAGGGCTTTGCACAAGTGGATAAATACGCCAAGGAGTTACAGGTTTCCATTAAGGACGTAAACATAATTGACCACCCTCCAAGAATGGACAATGCAGAAAGCAAGCGTGTAGAACTACATTTACATACAAAGATGTCCACAATGGACGCAATGACCACAGCAGAGGACCTTGTAAAACAAGCTATAAAATGGGGACACAAGGCAATTGCAATTACCGACCACGGCGATGTTCAAGCCTTTCCGGAAGCATACCATGCGTCAAATTGGGGCAAGGACATTAAAATTTTATATGGCGTAGAATGTTACCTTGTAGACGACAGCTCTAACATTGTTGTAAACCCTAAAAACGCAGATTTGAATTCGGAATTTGTAGTATTTGATATAGAAACAACCGGTCTTTCCCCTGCATCGGAGGAAATTACTGAAATCGGTGCTGTAAAAATTAAGGACGGGCAGATTGTTGATACCTTTAACAGGTTGGTTAACCCTAAAAAGCCAATTCCCGAAAGAATTGTTGAATTAACAAAAATTACAGACCAAATGGTAGAAAATGAGCCTGATATTTCTGCTATTTTACCTGAATTTTTAGAATTTGCAAAGGGTAGCTGTTTGGTAGCACACAATGCTTCCTTTGACACATCATTTATAAAAAAGGATGCTCAAAAGCTTGGCATTGAATTTGATTTTTGCTACCTTGACACTGTGGCATTGGCTCGTGCCTTGGTAAGTGGAGTTAAAAACTACAAACTTGACACTTTAACCAAGCATTTTAACATAGTTTTGGAAAATCATCACCGTGCCTGCGATGACGCAGAGGCAACAGGCAAAATTTTCTTGAAATTATTGGAGGTTTTAAAGGAAAAATCAATAAATAATATTTCGGACATCAATTCCGGACTTGCCGGACAAGCAGATTTTAAATCACTTAAAACATACCACACAATCTTACTTGTTCAAAGTCAAGAGGGAATGCAAAACCTTTATAATATTGTGTCTAAATCACATCTTGACTATTTTTACAGACGGCCGAGAGTGCCAAAGAGCCTAATCCAAAAATATCGTAAGGGTCTGTTGGTTGGCTCTGCCTGTGAGGCAGGTCAGTTATATCAAGCAGTTTTGCATAATTTAAGCGACCCAATGTGTAACGAGGTTATGGAAATTGCTTCGTTCTATGACTATATGGAAATCCAACCTCTTGGAAACAACGGCTTTATGCTACGTGATAACATTGTAGGTAGCGAGGCTGACCTTAAAAATATAAATAAAATTATTTACGAAATCGGTAAAAAACAAAATAAGTTAACAGTTGCAACCTGCGACGTTCACTTTATGAACCCCGAAGACTATATTTTTAGAGCTATTTTACAAGCAGGGCAAGGCTTTGCAGATGCAGACAACCAAGCACCCTTGTACTTACGCACAACAGAGGAAATGCTTGATGAGTTTACCTATTTAGGTGAGGACATAGCCTATGAGGTTGTAGTTGAAAACACAAATAAAATTGCTGATATGATAGGTGATTTAAAGCCTGTTCCTGACGAAAAAGCACCACCGGAAATTCCCGGTTCGGACGAAGAATTACGCAAATTAACCTATGACAAGGCAAAGAGCATTTATGGTGATAACTTGCCTGACATAGTAAAAGACCGTATTGACATTGAGCTTAACTCAATTATCAGCAACGGATATTCTGTGCTATACATTATTGCACAAAAGCTTGTTTGGAAGTCTAACAGCGACGGATACTTGGTTGGTAGCCGAGGTTCTGTTGGCTCTTCCTTAGTTGCATTTATGAGTGATATTACAGAGGTTAATTCCTTGCCGCCACACTATGTTTGCCCAAAATGTAAACACAACGAATTTTTCACAGACGGGTCTATTGGTTGTGGTATTGACTTGCCTGACAAGGACTGCCCACAGTGTGGAACAAAGATGATTAAGGACGGCCACGACATACCATTCCAAACATTTCTTGGCTTTAAAGGGGACAAGGAGCCTGATATTGACCTTAATTTTTCAGGCGATTATCAGCCAACTGCTCACAAATATATTGAAGAATTATTTGGAACAGGCCACGTTTTCAGAGCAGGTACAATAGGTACGGTTGCTGAAAAAACAGCCTACGGATTTGTTAAAAAATACTATGACGAAAAGGGCAAGATAGTATCAAATGCCCAAATAGACAGACTTGTTGCAGGCTGCACAGGTGTAAAACGAACCACAGGACAGCACCCGGGTGGCATTATAGTTGTGCCTAAAAAGAACGATGTGCACGAATTTTCACCAATTCAGCACCCTGCTGACGATATGAACACAGATATTATAACATTGCATTTTGACTATCACTCTATTGACAAAAACTTGTTAAAGCTTGATATTCTTGGCCACGATGACCCTACGGCAATCAGAATGTTGGAGGATTTAACCGGCATAAATGCAAAGGAAATCCCCCTTGACGACAAGGCAACAATGAGCCTATTTTTAAACACAGATGCCTTAGGTGTTACTCCTGAGGAAATCGATAGCCCGGTAGGTACTTACGGTGTGCCTGAATTTGGTACAAAATTTGTTCGTCAAATGCTTGTGGATACCAAGCCCACCACATTTTCGGAATTGGTCCGTATTTCAGGCTTGTCCCATGGTACAGACGTTTGGATAAACAATGCACAAACCTTAATTGAAGAGGGTCAATGCACTCTTTCCGAAGCCATTTGCACACGTGATGATATTATGACTTACCTAATATATTGTGGTGTTGAAAAGTCATTATCCTTTAAAATAATGGAAAGTGTCCGTAAGGGCAAAGGCTTGACTCCGGACTTTGAAAACGCAATGCGTGAGCAAAATGTGCCTGAATGGTATATTGATTCCTGCAAAAAAATCAAGTATATGTTCCCAAAGGCACACGCTGTTGCATACGTAACAATGGCATTTAGAATTGCTTGGTTTAAGGTAAACAGACCGGCTGAATACTATGCCACATACCTTTCAGTTCGTGCAGATGACTTTGATATTGAAAAAATGTCTACACAGGCAATAGCAATATCCAACAAGCGTGCAATTGAGGCACTTGGCAACGAAGCCAAGGTTAAGGACAAGGATATGCTTACTATTTTGGAAATAGTATGCGAAATGTTTGCAAGAGGCATTAAATTCCTGCCTATTGACCTTGAAAATTCAAAGGCTACTGCCTTTAAGGTTACAGAAGAGGGCTTATTGCCTCCACTAAACTCTATCCCCGGCCTTGGTAAAAATGCCGCAGAGGCAATAGTAAATGCCAGAAATACCGAAGCTTTTAGCTCTATTGACGATTTGCACGTTAGAGGCAAGGTTTCAACATCTGTTATAGACAAAATGAGGGATATGGGCATTTTAAAGGATTTGCCCGAAAGCGACCAAACAACATTTTTTGATATGTTTTAGAGGTTTTTATGAACAGTACCGACAAAATTAAAATAAAAGAAGCCATATTAGTTGAGGGAAAATACGACAAAATCACCCTCTCACAGATTTTTGACACTGCCATATTCATAACAGACGGCTTTGGAATATATGGGGACAAAAAGAAAATTGCAATGTTAAAGGCTATTGCCGAAAAAAATGGCATAATTGTGCTTACAGACAGCGACAGCGCAGGCTTTCGTATCCGTACCTACATTAGCCAATGCTTTGGAAATGTAAATATTAATCACGCCTATATTCCTGAAATTGAAGGCAAGGAAAAGCGAAAAGACTCACCCTCAAAGGAAGGTCTTTTAGGTGTAGAGGGTATAAAAAAGGACCTTTTAATCAAAGCGATTTGTGATGTTACAACCTCTGTTTCTGTTAAAAATGAGGACAAAATCACAAAGATATTCTTGTATGAGGTTGGTCTTAGTGGTGGCAAAAACAGTGGGATTTTGCGTAAAAAACTGTTAAAAAACCTTGATTTACCAAGGAAAATGTCAACTAATGAGATGCTAACTGCGCTAAATCTAATTTGCACAAAAGATGAATTAAAAAATGCAATTGCTTTGTTGAATGTGCATAAAAATGACTAAAATACACTTTTTAATCAACCACAAGATATGTGGGTTTTAAAATTTAAAAAATACTATCCAATGTGGGAGCAACCAAAGTGTTGCTCCTTTTTTGTAACAGTTTTGTAACAAAAATTTGACAAAATCACCTATCTATTGTATAATAACCACACTTGTTTTAATATCCAGCAAAACATTGTATTCGTGGGTAATATTTGCCCAAAAAATGGATATAATGTTAATGAAGTGGTTTTGGCACATATCCGTAAAATCATTTCAGAAAAGGAACTAAGCAGTAGTTTAGCAAGGTTCCGAACAATAAGGAGGTATATATGCGACTGATAGACAAAGTCGCAAACTTGTCCCCTCGTACGAAATTGATTGCTAAAATTTCAATTTCGATTATTTCATCTATATGTTTGGTATGGGGTACAACTTGCGCAATGTCAAAGCAGGTTAGCATTGTGGACGACACAGGAGAAAAAATAAGTTTTATCACTTACGCTAATAACACTGCTGATGTTTTGTCAGAACAAAATGTTACATTGGGTAAATATGACGAGGCATCAATTCCACTTGACGGTAGTGTCAAGGACGGAGATACTATTTATGTGTATCGCGGAAAGGCCGTTACATTTGTTGACGGTAAGGAAAGCTCAACAGTTATTACACCTAAACAAACTGTTGAAGAATTTTTGAAATCAAAAGGCGTGAATGTCGACTCTGACATTCGTACAAATGTTGCTTTAACTGACAAAATCGTTAAAGATATGGTAGTTGCAGTAACATATTTATCTGAAAAGACTGTTACAGTTGAAGAAACTGTTATAAGGGGAACTAAAAGAGTAGCCAATGCAAGTATGTATTCCGGTCAATCTAAGGTTTCAAAGGAAGGCTCCGACGGTCTTGCAGACAGAGTTTATAAAGAATATTACGAAAATGGCGACTTGGTAGGTCGTGAGCTTGTAAAAGAAGATGTAAAAATTGCAGCCGTTGACGATGTTGTAGAATACGGCACAAAGGCAAGAAGTGGTATTCAATACGGTGGGGTTATATCCCGTGGTAGTGATTACAGATACAAACAGTGCCTTACAGTTTCTTGTACTGCCTACACAGGTGGTTATCGTACCGCAGCAGGTATGGTACCACGCTATGGTATAGTTGCAGTTGACCCAAGGGTTATTCCAATGGGTTCAAGGCTTTATATTGAAAGCGCAGACGGTTCATGGGTTTACGGAACAGCAGTTGCAGGCGACACAGGTGGTGCAATCAAGGGTAATATTGTTGACTTATATGTTAACAGTTACAGTGAAGCAATTAACTTTGGTCGAAGAACTGCAAAAGTTTATATTTTAGAATAAAATAAACTTTATAAATTAAAACAAGTATAGAAAACAACCTAAAAATTTTTAGGTTGTTTTTTTCTGCCTATTTTTCAGTAAATAACATAAAAAATTTAAAAATTATTTCAACTGTACTTCTTTTTGGACACTTAACCTATTATAATGTAATTACAAAAGGGAGGTAATGCTATGAATAAAATATACTATTTATATGATTATGAAAAGAAAGCCATTATTAAGGTTGAGGGTGAAAAAACTCCTCAACAAATTGGCGTCCCGGATTTTATATGGAAGGATATTGAACCAAAGGGCGAATATTACCAAGCCATATTTTTAGGCAAAGGCTGTATGGACAGATTAAAAGAGGTTTCAAAAGAAGAGGCAGAGGCAATTTTAGACGCCTTTAAAAGCCCTCCAAAAATGACAAAGGAAGAAATAAAAAGGCAATTAAATCAACGAGCGTGGGAATGTAGAATGTTTACAGAAGATGACAACTAAATAATACGGGGGGGTAGGCAAAGAGACTTCCAAACAGTAGACCTCTTTCTTAAAATTACTATCTTTACCTTTTGGCTTTTCCCTACCCCTTTTTTTAACAAAATCAACTCTTTATTTTAGAACAACTCCTAAAAATAGACGGTAACCAAAAAAGTTACCGTCTGTTTTTATATTTCAAGAGCATTTTTCTTGTATTCTTTTGGAGTTTTGCCGGTTATTTTTTTAAACTGTCGTCTAAAATATGCAGAGGTGCAAAAGCCTACAACTGTACTGATTTCCTCCACAGACATATCAGGTTCTGCAATCATCAGCTTCATAGCACGGTTAATAGAAATCAAATTTTTGTACTCAATAGGGGACATCTTCATACAATTCCTAAAACAAGGGTAAAAATTGGACTCACTCATATTGCACATATCAGCTAATTCCTTAACGTTAACAGGCTTTTCGGAATTCATATTTATATATTTTACAGCATTAACAATCTTTTTAAATGAGTTATCGTTTTTAGTTTTTACAATTTTTTGCTCTGCCATACTTAAAATATTGTAGAAATTTGCAAGGGTTTTAAGCCTCTGTGAAACTCCACCATTTGTATTTTCAAAAGCTTCAACAAACATACTCTTTATATTTTCGGTATCTTCAAGGTGAATTTTTTGAACCTTCATAGTGCTTCCGTCATTTAGATTATTAACCCCTTCAAATGAAAAATGAAAACTAATGTACGAAATTTTGCTGTCCCCCTTCCAGCTTGAAACATATCTGGAAGTGATTGGAACAAAAATAATATCCCCTTTTTTTACAATAATGGTATTGTTTTCGCCTATTTCATTAAAAGCCCCTTCACCTTCTAAAATATAGCCCATACAAAAGTGAGGTCTTGGACAATTTGAAAAGTCGCAAGTATTTTTATGCTCATATTCATACTTTTCCACCATAAAAAAGGAAAGTCCGTCAAATACAGTAATATTCATAGTTTTCACCTGCCAAAATTTTGATTTTTAATAGGATTGTGCCCTTTTATAATATTATAGGATATTTATTTTCTTTTGTCAATGTGGTAAAATATATTTATAAAATAAAAATAAGGAGTGGTTTTATGAAAGCTATATTAGTGGAAAAAGACCAAAGTTTAAGTTGGAGCGATGTTGAAAACCCAATTATAAAGGATGACCAAGTTTTGGTAAAGGTTGAATGTGCTGCAGTAAATCGTGCTGATTTAATGCAACGTGAGGGAGATTATCCACCTCCTCCGGGCTGTCCTGATTGGATGGGGCTTGAAGTTTCAGGTGAAATTGTTGAACTTGGCGATGAAGCAAAGAAGCTATCTAACTACAAAATTGGCGACAAGGTTTGTGCTTTGTTAGGTGGTGGAGGTTATGCACAGTATGTTGCAGTTAAATACGATATGTTGATGCCTGTACCAAAAAACTGCTCTATGATTGAAGCTGCAGCAATTCCTGAGGCATTTGCAACTGCATACCTAAATCTATTTTGGGAAGGTAAAATCAAGGAAGGCAACACACTTTTGATGAATGCCGGTGCGTCAGGCCTTGCAAGTGTAATTATCCCAATGGCAAAGGCTTTTGGCGTAAGGGTTATTACTACCGTTTTAGATGATGAAAAGGCTGAATCTATTAAGCACCTAAATGCAGACAGAATTGTTGTTACAACCAAAGAGGACATATCAATGGTATTAAAAGAAGAGCTTGAAGCAGGCCACGGCGTAGATGTTGCCATTGACTGCTTGGGTGGTGAAATAATGGGTAAATGTATCCATTACCTAACACACGGTGCAAGATGGATTATGATTGCTTCTCTTGCCGGACAAAAGACAGAAATCGACCTTAAAAACATTTTTGTTCGCAACGTTCGTATTATTGGTAGCACATTGCGTTCAAGAACACCTGAGGTAAAGGCACAAATTCTTGCAAAGCTTGTTGAAGAGGTGTTCCCAAAGGTTGAGGCAGGCCTTGTAAAGCCTACAATTTTTGCACATATGCCTATTACTGATGCTGAAAAGGCGCATTCGTTACTTTATGATAACAAAAGTGTTGGCAAAGTAGTATTAGAAGTTAAATAGGGAAATGGAAAAATTAAGTAGACTGCAAAAATAAATTCTAAATTAAATAATGAGTTTTCAGATACTATACTTATGCTTTTTGGCGTAAGTATAGTATTTTTTCAAGTTTTTAAGGCATTTTTGCTATAAACAAACTTCACCTCTCGGCGTACCTTTGTACGCCTTCGGGTCGCAGGCTTTCAGTTTGTTTATTCTACATAATTTTTCCTATTTCCCTTATGGTTGTAAAAATTTCGCAGAACGCAAAAATAAATTTTAAATTAAATAATGAGTTTTCAGATACTATACTTATGTTTTTAATATAAGTATAGTATTTTTGTATGTAAATATTTCATTAACTTTTTTACTACATATTGACATTACCTGTGGCAAGTTCTATAATTATGTAAGAGGTGAACAAAATGAAGAAAATTATTTCAATTATTATTTCAACAACAATGCTTTGCACATCTTTATGTGCATTTGCAACCGAAGATAGTTCCGTTTTAGATAATGGTGGTGCTATCTATAACGACGGCAATACTTCTATTGAGGACGGAGGTATCACTACCGGCGAAAGCTCCTCTAATGGTGGGGCAATATACAATACCGACCCGGACAGCGTCATAATTATCACAACAGGCAGTGAAGCTGTTAATGATAATGAAGATGACTCTAAGGGTAATGACACTCAACCTCCGATTTTACTATTAAGAACAAGCAACGAAAACCAAGACGGAGAAGTTGAAATTGAGGAAATTGAGGAAGAAAATTACGAAGAATACAACGAGGAAACTAATTCCGAAGATGAGGTAATTCTTTTTAATGAAGAAAATTCATCAACAGTATTTGATAAAATAAAGGCACTTTTTAAGGACCCTTCGGCATTTTTGACAAAGCTAAAAACCTTGTATGCAACTGCATCGGAAAAGTTAAAAACCTTGATTTTATCGGAAATTGGTAAGGTTAAAAAGCAGTTAAACATTTCAACAATTAACGTGTTCATTAACGGATTTGACGTAGATTTTTCAAAATATGACGACGTTTTCCCAATAATTAAAGAGGATAGGACAATTGTTCCTGTTCGTGCAATTATGGAAAAGTTCGGCGCTACGGTAGATTGGGACGAGGAAACACAGTCAATCACAATTACAAAGGGTTCAAATGTTATTAAAATGCAACTTGGCAGCAACATTATTACTGTAAATGGTAGAATTATTGAAATTGATGTTGCACCGACTACCTACAATGACCGTACAATGGTTCCACTTCGTGTAATTGCAGAAAATTTTGGTATGAATGTTGATTGGGACGAAGGAAGTCAAACAGTACTAATTGAAGAAAAATAGAAGGTTTGGGGAAATGCACAAGCCACCCAAAAAAACAAAAGGAGATGTTGCGAAAAGCAACATCTCTTTATTTTTAAATAAATCTTGAAATATTACATTTCCTATGTTATAATTATTATGCTACATGATAACAAATAAATAATGAGGGTTCATCTCCACAAAGCAGCATTTTATAAAAATGCTGTCTTTGACTGTAACTTTCTTTGTGGGGTTTGTTATTGTGTAGCAACAATAGTCGGGACATGCGTTTTTTGTGCATGGCTTTGGCTATGCACTTTTTTATTTTGGAGGAACGTTTTATGGACGACTACAAGGAAATGTACTACACTCTATTTAACAAAATGACGGATATTATTAACGAAATCAAGGAAGTTCAGCAAAAAACCGAGGAAATGTTTATTTCTCAAAATCATAACCCGGACTTAAAATTGGTCATTAGAAAAGACAGTTACGAGAAGTAACTGTCTTTATTTTATCTATTTATTTTATAATATCTGTGCCCATAAACGGTCTTAATACTTCCGGAATTGTAACACTTCCGTCAGCATTTTGGAAGTTTTCCAAAATACAAGCTACTGTTCTGCCTACTGCAACACCACTACCGTTTAGAGTATGAACAAACTCTGCCTTAGCATCAGGAGTTCTCTTAAACTTAATGTTTGCACGTCTTGCTTGGAAGTCCTCAAAGTTTGAACAAGAGCTGATTTCAACATATCTGCCGTAGCTTGGCATCCAAACCTCGATATCATAAGTCATTGCTGAACTAAATCCCAAATCACCTGTGCAAAGTCTTACTACACGGTATGGAATACCAAGTGCTTGGATAACCTTTTCAGCATCATTTGTAAGTGATTCTAATTCGTCATAAGATGTGTCCGGGTTTGCAAATTTAACTAATTCAACCTTGTTAAATTGGTGCTGACGGATAAGACCTCTTGTATCACGTCCTGCTGAACCTGCTTCTGCACGGAAACAAGCAGAATATGCACAATATTTAATAGGTAAATCCTCAGCCTTTAAGATGTCCCCTCTGTACATATTTGTAACAGGAACCTCAGCAGTTGGAATTAAGAAATAATCTGTACCTGCAACCTTGTAAGCATCTTCCTCAAATTTTGGCAATTGACCTGTACCAACCATTGAATTTCTGTGTACCATATAAGGTGGGAAAATTTCTGTATAACCACTGTTTGAGGTGTGATAATCTAAGTAAAAATTGTAAACTGCACGCTCTAATCTTGCACCTAAACCCTTGTAAAATGTGAAACGAGAGCCTGTTACCTTGCCGGCTGTGTCAACATCTAAAATGTCTAAATCTTCACCAATATCCCAATGAGCCTTTGGTTCAAAATCAAATTTTGTTGGTTCTCCCCACTTTCTGATTTCCACGTTGTCAGCATCTGACAAGCCCTTTGCAACTCTTTCATTAGGAATGTTAGGAATTGTCATAACAATATTTTTAAGTTTTTCGTCAAGGTCAGCAACCAAGGCATCTAAATCCTTAACCTTTTCCTTAATTTCATTCATTTCAGCAAAAATCGGTGCAACGTCCTTGCCTTCCTTTTTAAGCTGGGGGATTTGCTTTGAAACTGTATTTTGTTTATTTTTTAACGCTTCAACCTCTTGTAAAGCCTCGCGTCTTTTCTTATCAATTTCAGCAAATTCTGTTAAATCAAGCTCTCCACCTCTGCTTTTTATAGCCTCTTGAACCTTTTGAGGCTCGCTTCTTAATAATTTAATGTCTAACATTGTGTTTCCTCCTAAAACTATTTCAATTTATTTTGTAAACTATTGTAAAATGCAAGGTCATCACTGTTTAACCCTTTTGTATCAACTGTTTTTAGCAATTCACGTGCATCTTTTTCGTCGCCACTGATGTATAATTTGGCAACGGAATATAATTTTACCGAATTTTCATCTGTTTGTGCCTTATATTCGGCAATGGCTTTGTCCTTGGCTTTAATTTCGTCTGTTAGGGAATTTACTTTATCTGTAAGCTCCTCATTTGTTTTGGTTAGTGTAAGCACACTTTGTTCCATTGTGCTGTTCATTGCACTTTCAGGCTTCTTTCCACCGTCCACGTCATCGTATGACGGGTCAAGTGATGTGTTGGAAAGCGATGTAACCAAAATTAACAAAATTGCACAAAAACATAAAATCCCAATGTATATGCCCATAAATTTAAAATTTTTCTCCATAAACCCACCTCTTTTTTGGCATATCTCTATTTTGCCCTCAAAATTTGCTTGTATTCAATTTTTGCCATTTTTGGTAAGGCAACTCATATTTTTTATTTTCGTTTAATACAAGTTAATTTTAAAGGTCAATATTTTACCAATTAACGGCAATTTTTTATCATTTCGGCAATTCGTTCAAATTCTTCATATGAATAATAGGAAATTTCAATTTTTCCTTTTCCGTTGCTTTCGTGAATTTTTACTTTTGTTCCTAAATATTTTGAAAGGTTGTTTTCACTTTCTTTAACTGCAAGTTTCACCTCTGATGAAAGAGGAGTTTTTGGTTTCTTTGTTTTGCCACTATTTTTGGAAATATTTTCTGCTTCCCTAACTGAAAGTTGTTTTTCATAAATCAATTTTGCAAGCTCAATTTGTGCATTTGTGCCGGTTACGGAAAGGATTGCCTTAGCATGTCCACTTGTAATTTTGCCCTCTTCAAGCATTTTTATTACTTCCTTTGGAAGGTTTAAAAGCCTTAAAGAATTTGCAATTGCGCTACGGCTTTTGCCTACTCTGTCGCTGATTTTTTCCTGTGTCATTGAAAAGGATTCCATTAAGTTTTTATATCCTAACGCCTCTTCCACAGGGTTTAAATCTTCCCTTTGCAGGTTTTCAATTAAAGCAACCTCCATAACCTTTGTTTCATCATAATTACGGATAATTGCCGGAATTTCTTTAAGCCCTACTTCCTTTGCAGCACGCCATCTGCGTTCACCTGCAACAATTTGATAGGTCTTGCCCTTGCTTACAACTATAATTGGTTGAATTACTCCATGTTGCTTAATAGAGTCTGCAAGCTCTTCTAATTTTTCCTTGTTAAAAGCCTTTCTTGGTTGGTCCTTATTAGGCTCTACATCTATAATTTTAAGGTTTTTTACATTATCCTTTTCGGTATCCGTAAAACCTTGCATATCGTATTTATCGGAAATTATTGCACTTAAACCTTTGCCTAAGCCACTCTTTTTTTGCATCTGTATCACTTCCCTTTATTATTACTGATTATCTCTTTTGCCAATGCTCTGTAACATATTGCGCCCTTGCTGTATGTATCGTGTTCAATGACCGGTACACCAAAGCTTGGAGCTTCCGAAAGCCTTACATTCCTTGGTATTATGGTCTTGCAAACCTTATGAGGCATTGCCCTTTTAACCTCTTCAACAACCTCTATTGAAAGGTTTGTTCTGGAATCAAACATTGTTAAAACTACCCCTTCAATGTCAAGCTCCGGGTTAATTCCCTTACGAACAAGTTTGATAGTTTGTGTCAACTGTGAAAGTCCCTCTAATGCGTAATATTCGCATTGGATAGGAATTAACACGCTGTTTGACGCTGCAAATGCGTTTACTGTTAACAAGCTTAAAGACGGTGGACAGTCAATAATTACATAATCGTACTTATCTTCTACTGTCTTTAATGCTTCTTTTAGCTTAAATTCTCTGTTATTTATAGAAACAAGCTCTATTTCTGCACCTGAAAGTTGAATATTTGAGGCACAAATATCCAAATTTTTATATTTTGTATTTATAATTGCCGTCTTCATATCAGTGTCGTTAATTAAAACGTCATAAATCGAATATTCTACGGCATCTTTATCAATTCCGAAACCACTTGTTGTATTGCCCTGAGGGTCTGTATCTATGATAAGAGTGCGTTTTTTAGCCTCTGCAAGGCAAGCACTTAAATTAACAGCAGTAGTAGTTTTACCAACCCCACCCTTTTGATTTGCAATAGATATTATCTTCATTACTTCACCTCTTTATTAAAAAGTCTCATTGATAATATAGTTCATTTACTATTATAACACATAATTTATAAATATCAATAGCAAATTTGTTTCACGTGGAACATTTTTTCATTTTTTTATAAAATTTACATTGTTTCACGTGAAACATTTTAAAAATCTATTGAATTTTGCCAATATTTTCATTATAATATAAGTATAATATAAATGAGGTGAACTTATGAAGTATTTTGCTCCCGGAAAAATAAATTTGTTTTTAAAGGTTTTAAACGAAAGACCTGACGGATATCATAACCTGTCTATGATTATGCAATCTGTGTCTATTTTTGACGTCATAGATATAGAAAAGGCAGAGGGTATACAATTGACTTGCAACAAGTCTTATATTCCTTGTAACGAAGAAAATATCGTTTACAAGGCTTGTCAATTATTTTTTGAAGAAACTAATGTAAAAGGTGGGTGCAAAATACATATCACCAAAAACATTCCTGACGGCTCCGGGTTAGGTGGAGGTTCATCAGATGCCGCAGAGACATTGCTTGCCTTAAATGAAATCTACGGTGCAAATTTAAGTGAAGATAAATTGATTGAAATGTCAACAAAAATAGGGGCTGACGTGGCTTTCTTTATTAAAAAGGGCTGTTGTAAGGCAGAGGGAATTGGAGAAATTTTAACTTCAATAAAAAGTAAATTAAACCCTTATGTTTTAATTTACAAACCTAAATTTTCAATATCTACAAAAGAGGCTTATTCTAAAATTAACATAGATAATAAGTGCTATGAAATTAAAAAAATCATTGATGCAATACAGTCAGGTGATTTAAAAGAATTTTCCAAGTTAATTTACAATGATTTTGAAGCTGTTTTAGGGGACAAATCAAAAGAGGTTTTAGACATAAAAAACAAGATGAAAAGCTTAGGTGCAATCTGTTCTATGATGACCGGAAGCGGTAGCGCAATTTTCGGAATTTTTGACGATAAAATCAGTGCATTAAAGGCATTTAAAAATTTTGATTCACACAGGGTTTTTTTAACAAAATTTATTTAAAAAACACTTGAAATTTTAAAGGATTTTTGGTATAATAATATATATAAATTTTTGTAAAAACTCATTTAAAAATATAGGCAAAATTTTAATAAAAAATTGGAGGTATCAGGATGAAAAACGCATCCGAAATTTGGGAGCTGTCCATACCTTATATAAAAGAAAAAGTTTCTGAAACAGGTTTTAATACAGTATTTGAAAAATTAAAGCCGGAATACATAGAGGACGATATTTTTTATTTAAGTACAACCAACAAATTATACAAAGATATGTTTGTAGGTATCTATGACGATATTGCAAAAATGGCAATTTTAGAGGTTACAGGTAATACATACGATATTGAAGTTACAATTGGTGGAGTTGTGGACAAGCCAAAACAACAAACACAATATAAAACAGTTGAATTTGAAGGCAGTATTTCACTAAATCCAAAATTCACATTTGAAAACTTTATAGTAGGCTCTAACAGTGAGTTTGCATTTGCTGCTGCATACAGCATTACGCAGGGTTCTGTTAGAGACGATTACAATCCACTATTTTTATATGGTGGCAGTGGTCTTGGTAAAACTCATCTTTTACATGCTATTGGTAATGAAATAGTTAAAAATGACAAGGACCGTACGATTTTATATGTTTCAGCCGAAACATTTATGAATGAATTTGTTAATTCAATTAAAAATGAAACAAATACAGAATTTAGAAATAAATTTCGTAATGTAGATGTTTTGTTAATTGACGATATTCAATTTTTAGCAGGTAAGGAAGGTACACAGGTAGAATTTTTCCACACTTTTAACGAGCTTATCAATAAAAATAAGCAAATTGTTATTGCCAGCGACCGTCCTCCAAAGGATATTGCACAGCTTGATGACCGTTTAAGAACACGTTTTTCAAGCAGATTTATGATTGATATTCAGCCACCGGACTTTGAAACAAGGCTTGCAATCCTACATTCTAAGGTTACTGATGATTATTCCGGCGAAATATCAGATGAAATATTTAATTTGATTGCTCAACAAATCAAAACAAATATTCGTGAGCTTGAAGGAGCAATTAAAACAATTATTGCTTACAGTGATGTTTCTAAAAAGGAAATTGATTATGAAACTGCAAATGATATTTTAAAGAGATATTTTGTAGATACTCAAAAGAGAAAAATTACTGCAGAATATATTATTAAAGCAGTTGAAAAGTATTTTAATCTTTCCGAGGATACCATTATTGGAACAAGAAGGGATAAATCTTATGCTGTTCCTCGTCAATATGCTATGTATATTGCAAAGGAGCTTACAAACGCTTCCTATTTAAAGCTTGCACAGGATTTTAAAAAAGACCATACAACTGTAATGCACAATATTAAAAAAGTGGCTCAGGCTATGCAAGATGACTTAAAAATCTACAATACTGTTAATGATTTGATAAAAAATATTAAAAATGAGGACTAATTATACACAAAGTTATCCAACTTATCCACATAAAATATATAAACAGAGTTTTTCTTTATTTTATTTGTAAATTTTCAGTTTTAAATTTTATTTATAAACAATTTTGTTTGAATATCTAAAATTTTAAAATTTATTTGTTCACAAAAAATATGTTAATTTCTATGTGGAAAATTTCTTGATAAATATATGTGAATAATTTTCAAGAATTTAAGTGTATAAAATTGTATAAATTACCAAGTTTTTAACATAATTAGTAACATATCTAAACCCTTGATATAATCAATAAAATTAGGATTATTAACAGAATTAACAGGTTCTATTATAACTACTAAATATTATATATATATTCTTTTTAAAAGGAGATAAAAAAATGAAATTTATTTGCGATAGAAATTTACTTACAGATGCAGTAAATATATCTCAAAAGGCAGTTGCAACACGTTCGGCATTGCCTGTATTGGAAGGTTTACTTATTAAAGCAAAGGATAATAAAGTTATTGTTACGGGAAATAACCTTGAAATCGGTATTGAAACTATTTTAGAAGCAGAGGTAGAATCCGAAGGCAGTATTGTTGTTAATTCTCATTTATTTGGTGAAATTATCAGAAAAATGAATGGTGAATCTGTTATTATTGATGTAAACAATAATAATGTTACCAATATTAAAAGTGGTAATTCTAAATTTAATATTACCAGCATTGATGCAACAGAGTTTCCTGAAATTCAAAAGTTTGATGTAGAATATGAAATAACAATTACACAAGGGCAGTTAAAGGAGCTTGTTAGAAGAACAATATTTGCAGTTGGTACTAACGAATCTAAAATGATTTTGACCGGCTGCCTGTTGGAAGCAGCCGGCAAAATTATAAATATGGTTGCAGTAGACGGCTTCCGTTTAGCTTACAAGGAAATTTTATGTGAAAATGATACAGTTTCCGGTGATGTTGGAAGGGCTTCAATCGTTATTCCTTCAAAATCCTTAAATGATTTAATAAAAATTATTGAAGATAATGATGAAATAATTAAAATTTATTGTTCTGAAAAGAATGTTAGATTTGAATTTGATAATGTAATCTTTACTTCAAGGCTATTGGAGGGAGATTATATTGATTACAAAAAAATTATTCCTTCGGATTATAAAACAACTGTTAATACAGAAACAAAGGCTTTAATTGACTCTGTTGAAAGAGCTTCTCTTATTATTACAAGTGAAGTTACAAAATCTCCTATTATAATAAATGTAGTTGATAGTGAGCTTAAAATAGATTGCGAAACTCAGGTTGGTAAGGTTGAGGACTTTATTCCTGTTGAAATGTCAGGAAGTGGGCTTGAAATAGGCTTTAATAACAGATATTTATTAGATGCTTTAAAGGCAGTTAGTACAGAGCAAATAAAGCTTAGCTTTATAGGTGCAACAAGCCCTTGCCTAATTTCGCCGGTTACAAGTGAAGATTTTAAATATATTGTGTTGCCGGTAAGACTTAAAAATGACTAATTATACCCTATTGCCGTGCATATAGGAAGCACGGCAAGAAATTATAGCTTCCAAGGTTGGCGCATATTGGAAGCGCCAACGAAAAAAAGGACGGAAATTACAATGGATATTACTATAAAGACTGAATTTATTAAACTTGACCAACTACTAAAATTTGCCGGAATTGTAGGAAATGGTTCCGATGCAAAAATTTTAATTGCAGAGGAACAGATAGTTAAGGTTAACGGTGTTACAGAGCCCCGAAGGGGACGCAAAATTTATAAAAATGATGTTGTTACAGTAGGGGACACAGTTATAAATGTACGTTAATCAAATATATTTGTCAAATTTTAGAAATTATAAAAAAGGATTAGTTAAATTCAGTAAGGAAACAAATGTAATTTACGGCGCAAATGCTAAGGGAAAAACAAATATTTTAGAGGCTATATGTATTATGTCAACTGCTCGTTCTCACAGAGGAGCAAAGGAAGAAGAGCTTATAAACATAGAAAGCGTAAGCTCTAAAATAGGTGTAGAGTTCTATTCACAGGGCAGAGAAAACCGCGGTGTAATAGAATTTAACAGAAATAAAAAACGAAGAATTAAAATAAATAATGTTCCAATTGAAAAAACAAGCAGGCTTATGGGGTACTTAAATTCCGTAATCTTTTGTCCGGAGGATTTAAAGTTAATTAAAGGCTCACCTAAGGAACGCAGACGAATGATAGATTTAGGAATATGTCAGTTACGGCAAAAATATTTTACGGCACTTTCGGAATATTATAAAATTTTAGAACAAAGAAACAGATTGTTAAAGGATAACCCACAAAGTGAAATGCTGTGGGTTTGGAGCGAAAAGCTGTGTATAAGTGGTGCAGATATTATATGGTTTAGGCACAGTTATATGAATAAGCTTGCAATTCATGCAAAAAGCATTGTAAAAGAAATTTGCAATGAAAATTTACAGATTGAATATGACTGTGGCTTTGAAGTAAATGATTTTAATGATAAAGAGGGAATTAAAAACTCTTTTTTAGAAGAATTAAAAAAGTGTAAGGAAAGGGAAATTCGCTTTGGAATGTCTCTTTTAGGCCCTCACAGAGATGATTTTAGGATTATTTTAAACGGCACAGATGCAAAGCAGTATGCCTCACAAGGTCAGCAAAGAACAATTGCACTTGCTCTGAAAATGGCAGAAGTGAAGCTGATTGAGGAGGACAAGGGTGAAATGCCGGTACTGTTGCTTGACGATGTGCTAAGTGAATTAGATGAAAAGCGTAGGGAATATGTGCTTAAAAACATTAAAAATATTCAGGTAATTATTACTTGTACCGACAAGGATTTGTTTGGTCAAATACCCCATGTTAACCTTATAAATGTTGATGAAATCAAGCAAGAGGGGTGATATATTTGTATATTCACATTGGTAACAATACTGTTGTAAATGAAAAAGATATTATTGCAGTAATTGATATTGATAAAACTACAACATCTAAAATTACAAGAGATTTTTTAGCTTATGCACAAAAAAACGGTCAAGTTATAAATATTGCAGAGGATTTGCCGAAATCTGCAGTAATTTGTAAATATGGTAAGGAAAATAAAGTATATATTTCTCAAATATCCCCTGTAACTATTCAGGGCAGAAACGTAAAAAAAGAGTTAATATAAATCAAATGGCAGAAAGGAATGATTGATTTGGCAGAAAACACATACGGAGCCGGTCAAATTCAGGTTTTAGAAGGGCTTGAAGCAGTTAGAAAACGTCCAGGTATGTATATAGGCTCAACAGACGAAAGAGGTTTGCATCATCTTGTATATGAAATTGTAGATAATGCTATTGATGAGGCATTGGCAGGCTATTGTGATGAAATCCACGTTGACATTAACGGAGATAACAGCATCACCGTTACAGATAACGGACGTGGTATTCCGGTAGGTATCCAAAAGCAAACAGGCAAACCGGCAGTTGAGGTTGTATTTACCGTACTTCATGCAGGAGGTAAGTTTGGTGGCGGCGGATACAAGGTATCAGGTGGTTTGCACGGTGTTGGTTCATCTGTTGTAAACGCCCTTTCGGAATATTTAGAGGTTGAAGTCAGCGACGGAAAGCATATATATCACCAAAGGTATGAAAGAGGCCCTGCAGTAACAGAGCTTAAAGTCATTGGCGATACCTCAAACAGAGGTACAAAGGTTACATTTAAGCCTGATTACAAGGTTTTTGAAACTTTGGAATTTGACTACGATATTTTGCTTACAAGGTTAAGAGAACAGGCCTTCCTAAATGCAGGCGTCAAAATTGTTTTTGAGGACAAGCGTGCTGAACAACAGCGTGTTGAAACCTTGCATTACGAAGGTGGTATCAAGGAATTTGTTACCTTTAAAAATGAAAATAAAGAATATATCAACGAAAATGTTATTTATGTAAGTGGACAAAAGGACACATCCTTTGCAGAAATTGCTATGCAATACACTACTTCATACAGTCCTAACATTATTTCATTTTGTAATAACATTCATACTACCGAGGGTGGTACTCACGAAACAGGCTTTAAAACGGCTTTAACAAGGGTAATTAACAATTATGCAAGAAAGTACAAGCTTATTAAGGATAATGACAAAAACCTTACCGGTGAAGATACATTAGAAGGCTTAACTGCTGTTATCAGTGTTAAAATTGAGGAAGCACAGTTTGAAGGACAAACTAAAACAAAGCTTGGTAACAGTGAAATCAGAGGCTTGGTTGACGGTATTGTCAGCGAAAAGCTTGAAGAGTTTTTGGAAGAAAATCCTACTGTTGCAAGAAGTATAATAGATAAGATTTTGCTATCATCAAGGGCAAGGGAAGCAGCAAGAAAGGCAAGAGAATCTGCTCGTAAATCGCCTCTTGGTTCAAGCTCATTACCGGGCAAGCTAACAGATTGTATTGTTAAAGACCCTACAATGACTGAGGTTTATATTGTGGAGGGTGATTCAGCCGGTGGTTCTGCTAAAAATGGCAGAGATAGCAAGTACCAAGCAATTTTACCACTTTGGGGTAAGATGCTAAACGTTGAAAAGGCAAGGATTGACAAGGTTTATGGCAACGAAAAGCTAACACCTGTTATTCAAGCCTTAGGCACAGGTATTGGTGAAGAATTTAATATAGAAAGGCTAAGATATGACAAAGTAATTATTATGGCAGATGCCGATGTTGACGGTGCTCATATCCAAACCTTGCTTTTAACATTCTTCTTTAGATTTATGAGGCCTTTAATTGAGGCAGGGCACGTTTATCTTGCAAAGCCTCCTCTATATAAATTATCAAGAGGTAAAAAGTCTCACGTTGCGTTTAGTGATGAAGAAAGAGACCAAATTAGTGAAGAATTAAAGGGCGAAGATAAAAATGCAAAGGTTGACATCAGCCGTTACAAAGGTCTTGGTGAAATGGACCCGGAAGAGCTTTGGGAAACAACTATGGACCCTAAAAACAGAATTTTGTTAAAGGTAACATTGGAGGATGCAGAAAAGGCAGATAATATTTTCAGCATTTTAATGGGTGATGAAGTTGAACCACGTCGTCAATTTATTGAAGAAAATGCCCAATATGTTACAAACCTTGACGTATAAGGGTTAAATGGAGGAAAAATAAAATGGCAAAGAAGAAAAAATATGAAGAATCCCATTTTGAAGAATATTTTGATTCACAAACCATTGTTGATGTAGATATAGAAAAGCGTATGAAAGAGGCATTTATCGACTATGCTATGAGTGTAATCGTTGCCCGTGCTTTGCCTGATGTTAGGGACGGTTTAAAGCCTGTTCACAGAAGAATTTTATATTCAATGCACGAAGAACATCTTACATATGACAAGGCATTCTTTAAATCTGCTACAACAGTAGGTAACGTTATCGGTAGATACCATCCACATGGTGATGCGTCTGTTTATGATGCTATGGTACGTTTGGCACAGGATTTCTCAATGAGATATCCACTTATTGACGGACATGGTAACTTTGGCTCGGTAGACGGAGACCCACCTGCTGCCTATCGTTACACAGAGGCACGAATGAGCAAGCTTGCTAATTTGATGCTTGAAAATATTGAAAAAAATACAGTAGACTTCCTACCTAACTTTGATGAAAAGAGGGTAGAGCCTGCTATACTACCTACAAGAATTCCTACACTTTTGGTAAACGGAAGCTCCGGTATTGCAGTAGGTATGGCTACAAATATTCCACCTCACAACTTAACAGAGGTTTTAGACGGTGTAATTGCTCAAATTGATGACCCTGAAATTACAGTTGAAGAGCTTATGGAATATATTAAAGGCCCTGACTTCCCAACAAAGGCTTCAATTATGGGCAGAAGTGGTATCCGTAGTGCTTATAATACAGGTAAAGGTAAGGTTATTATTAGGGCAAAGACGGAAATTGAAGAACACAGGGACGGCACATCTTCGATTATTGTTACAGAATTGCCCTATCAGGTTAATAAAAAGATGCTTGTTGAATCTATTGCAGACCTTGTTAAGGATAAGAAAATTGAAGGTCTTTCGGACATTGACGACCATTCTTCCGACCGTGTTGGTATCAGAATAGAAATATTCTTAAAAAGGGACGCCAACCCACAGGTTGTGTTAAACCAATTGTATAAATATACAAGGTTGCAGGACAGTTTTTCAATAAATATGCTTGCAATTAAAGACGGCAGACCAAAAACTATGGGATTAAAGGAAATCTTGGCTGAATTTATTAAGTTCCAAGAGGAAATTGTTACCCGTAGGACACAGTTTGACCTTGAAAAGGCTATTGCAAGAATGCACATTTTAGAAGGCTTAAAAATTGCCCTTGCAAACATTGACGCAATTATTGCAGTTATCAGAAATTCCTACGATGACGCAAAGGAAAGGTTGATTGAAAACTTTAATTTGTCCGAAATCCAAGCTCAAAGCGTATTGGATATGCGTCTTGCACAGTTGCAACGATTAAATGGAGAAAAAATCGAGGAAGAATACAACAGTTTGGTTGAGATTACAAAGGAATACAACGAACTATTATCAAATCACGACAAGTTAATGGAAAAAATCAAGGACGAACTTTTGGAAATTCGTGATAACTACGGTGATGACAGAGAAACTTCAATTGAGGCAGCCATTGACGATATTGACGATGAGGACTTAATTGAGGTTGAAGAAAATGTTGTTACATTAACACATTTTGGCTATGTTAAGAGGCTTCCTGCCGATACCTACAAGGCACAAAGACGTGGTGGTAAGGGTATTGTAGGCTTGCAAACTCGTGAAGAGGACTTTGTTGAAAAAATCCTTACTTGTTCAACACACGACTTTTTGCTATTCTTTACAAACAAGGGCAGAATGTTAAAGCTTAAAACTTATCGTATTCCTGAGGCAGGACGCACTGCAAAGGGTACTGCTATTGTTAATTTGTTAGAGCTTGAACCGGAGGAAAAGGTTACAGCAACTATTCCAATTAGTGCCTTTGAAGAGGACAAGTACCTTATTATGATGACCAAAAACGGTACTATTAAAAAGACTGCTCTTACTGAATATGATACTGCTCGTAAAGGTGGTATCAGAGCAATTGAGCTTGAAGAGGGCAACGAGCTTATTAACGTTATATTAACAGACGGTAAGCAAAGTGTTATTATCGGTACTCACAGCGGTAATGCAATTAGGTTTGATGAAGCCGATGTTAGACCTATGGGACGTGTTGCACGTGGTGTACGTGGTATTAGGCTTCGTGAGGACGACTATGTTGTTGGTATAAGTGTTTGCCGTGATGACGGTGAACTTTTGGTAGTTTCGGAATATGGCTTTGGTAAGAGAACTCACCTTGACGAATTTAAGGTTCAAACCAGAGGTGGTAAGGGTGTTACTGCTTACAAGATTTCCGACAAAACCGGTGAAGTTGCAGGTATTCACGTTGTTGATGACACCGAAGATATTATGCTTATCACAAGTGAAGGTGTAATTATTCGTATGGCTGCCAAGGATATTAACACATTTGGCAGGGTTACAAAGGGTGTTACAATGATGCGTATGGAAGACGGTGTTAAGATTGTAGGTGTTGCACTTACTGAACACGAAGAGCCTTCCAACGACGAGGAAGAAGCAACAGAAAATCCAGAGAATGTAACAAATGATAATGCTCCTGAGGTTGAGTAATTATATATTGAAAGGAATTGATTAAAATGACAACAGAAAACATCGAAAAATTAACAGATGACCAAATCATTAACGTAATTAACACTATTTTTACAGATGATTTGGATGTAGACATTGCAGACCTTAAAAAGTTACTTTCCGAAGTATCAGCAAGAAAGTTAGAGCCTAAATATATCAATGTTATTGCTGACAAAATCAAGTCAATCAATGACAGAGAGGCTATGAACAAGGACGCAGAAGATGTAGTGGCTGAAAGAAAGGCTGAAATGGAAGCTGAAATTGAACAACAGGTTGTAGAAGATACCGTTGTTGTTGAGCCTATTTTGGATATTGAAGAAGAGGAAACTCCAAAGGAAAGAAAAAGGAGAGAAAAAAAGGAAAAGGCAGAGGAAAAACCTACATTTGACGAAATCTATGCAGATGATGACGAAGATGATGACGAGGACGAAGAGCTTGAAAGATACCCTATCCTTTCATTCTTGGTTGGCTTCTTTAAGGTAGTTGCTTGGGTTCTTTTGGTGCTTTCAATTGTTACAGGTGTTTGTATTTCAGCTTTTTCAATGAATATCAATATTTTCCAAGTTTGTGGTATAATGTTTGGCTCACTTTTAGCAGGCGTTATTTTCCTAATTTTGTTTTACAGTATGTCCGAAAACATTATGTGGAAGCTTGATGTAGCTGAAATGTTAAAGGAAAAAGAAGAAAACTAATAAATTAAAACTCCCACAGATTATTCTGTGGGAGTTATTTTATTTCTTCTTATGCTTTACAATCAAGAAAATTACCAATGCAATTATTACTACACTGCCAATAATAATTGGCAAAGAATATTTGCCAAATAAAGATGAAACCAGTATAGGACTTGTAAGATAAGGTGCTGAACCACGGGGTATTGCGTATACATAATCAATCATAAAATTAAATGTAAGTGCCAACGTAATAATTAACGGAATAAGTTTTTTCATATTATTTGCCGTCCTTTTTGTGTTTTATAATTAAAATAATTGCCAATGCAATTACAATTACGCCACCAATTATGATTGGAAGCGAATACTTGCCAAATATAGATGAAATTGTGTATCCCACTATGTTGGCAGATGCTTGGGTGTTATAAATTGCTCCTCCTGTTTTTGGCATAACATAACCTACTTTCATAATAATTTTTAAATTACCATAAATAGTGTGCCTGCACCAATTAGCAAGCAACCGATAATTGACTTAATTGTAAATTGCTCATGCAAAAATACAAATGCTAAAATTAGCGTAATAACAACGCTTAATTTATCCACAGGCACAACCTTTGAGGCTTCGCCCATTTGCAATGCCTTGTAATAGCACAACCAAGAGGCACCTGTTGCAAGCCCTGAAAGTATAAGAAAAATCCAACTTTTACGGCCAATTTGGGTAATGCCTCCTTGGGTGTTGGTTATAAACACCATTGCCCAAGACATAACAAGCACAACAGCAGTACGAACAGCCGTTGCTAAATTAGAATTAACCCCGTCTATGCCGATTTTTGCAAGTATTGATGTTAGTGCTGCAAATATTGCAGACAAAATTGCAAATAATAACCACATAAAAATCTCCAATCCGACGGAGGCATAACAGGAAAGGAACTTTCACGTTATCACCTAATAATCTTAATAGCAGAATGTATATTCTGGATTTCCATAGTTTTTTTGCCCTTTGCTTCCTCTCCATCTAATGCCCACGATGTTTCATTAGGCATATTTATTTTAATATTAGATGCTTTCACAAATTCAAATACCGATGTATCCGAATAGTCGGAGGTTGTAACCCCTGCAACAATTTTCATCATATCGTTAGGGTTTTGTGGGCGTTTTAACATAATAATTTCAAATAAATTATCGTTTAAATCAATCAATTTTGGGTCAAATTTCACCACTCCACCTATTGAAGTGGAATTTGAAATCCCACCATATATATAGTCTCCTTGGTATTTTTTGCCGTCTGCCTCAAAGGAAACGTGGTAGGTGTTTACATTTGCAAGGTCTGAAATTCCTTCTAAAATATATGCCATATGCCCAAGTGCATTTTTTGCCGATTGCTGAGTTTTATAGGAAACTGATGTAAACAAGCCAAAGGATGCAATGTAGGTAAAGTATTTGGAAGAGCCAAATTTACCAATATCTACGCTAACCTCTTCCTTATGTGCAACTATTGCCTTGGTTGCTTTAACAAGGTCAGTTTCCAAGCCTAATGTTTTGGCAAAGTCGTTGGTACTTCCGGCAGGAATATATCCAAGGGGTACTTTCACATCACCTTTAATCATACCTGTTATGACTTCGTTTAAAGTGCCGTCCCCACCACAGCATACGATTATGTCGTATTCCTTACCTGTATTTTCCACAACCTCTGTGCCGTTGCCTCGTTTAGTGGTAATATGAGTGGTTACGGTGTAGCCTTGCTTGCAAAATATTTTTAAAATGTCAAACAGACTATCCTTTGCCTTTATTTTACCTGAGCACGGGTTTATAATTAAAAGCATTTTCATTTGTAAATCACCTGATTTAAAACAATTTTTTGTTATTTATTGTAGCAGATTTCAGCTTATCTCCTTTATATTCCACAGTTAGGTGGAAAAAGTCTGCATCTGTGCCGATAAGCCCCAAAAATATTTTATCACCCTCCCACAAGGTTAGGTCATAAAGTTTATCCTTGTCAATCCACTCTAAAACCCCTTCGTTACATTCTATAAGGTCCCCTTCGTAGTCTTTGGAGGTGTAAAGATGCATATCCTCTGCCTCGTAAATATCGGACAAAAAGCGTACAACACCCCTATATTCGTATGAATTTAAGGTAAGCCCTGTTTCCTCCTTAACCTCACGAAGCAAGCATTGTTCCGGCGTTTCCCCTTCTTCAAGCTTACCACCTATGCCAATCCACTTGTCCTTATTTATATCATTTTCCTTTTTTATACGATGTAACATAAGGTATTGGTTGTCTTTTTTAATGTAACAAAGAGTAGTTTGTTTCATAATTATCTTTGAACTCTGCCGGAGCCGTCTCCACCTGCTAATGCGTCAACCTCTTCACGAGTAACCAAGTTAGCGTCCCCGGGGATAGTGTGTTTAAGTGCAGATGCTGCCACACCAAATTCTAAGGCTGACTTAAAGTCCTTGCCGTCGCAGAAGCCACAGATTACACCACCTGCAAAGCTGTCGCCACCACCTACACGGTCTACGATTGGGTGTATTCTATATTCCTTTGAATGATAAAATTCCTTTGTATCCCTTTTGTAAATGCAAGCAGACCAACCATTGTCCGAGGCAGAATGTGAAACACGAAGTGAAGAAATCACATATTCAAAATTAAATTTTTCAACCATTTGTTCAAATATACTCTTGTAGCCTGCAAGCTCTAATTCGCCACTTGTAACGTCTGTTTTGCCCGGTTTAAAGCCCAAAACCTTTTCTGCATCTTCCTCATTGCCAATGCACACGTCAACATATTGCATAAGGTTGGACATAACCTTTTGAGCCTTTTCACTTGACCATAATTTCTTGCGAAAGTTAAGGTCGCAAGACACCTTAACACCATGTGCCTTTGCAGCTTTAAGTGCAATTTCTGTTAGCTCTGCTGCTTGGTCAGAAACAGCAGGAGTAATGCCTGTAAAATGGAACCAATCTGCATCCTTGAAAATTGCGTCAAAGTCAAAGTCCTCTGCTGTTGCTGTTGAAATTGAGGAGTGGGCTCTGTCATAAACTACATTTGAAGGACGCATTGCAGAGCCTGATTCTAAGTAATAAATACCAAGTCTTTCTCCCCCACGGGCAATATATTTAGTGCCAACATTTAGCTTACGAAGTGAAGCAACTGCACATTCGCCGATTGGATTTTTTGGTACCTTTGTAACAAATTCTGTTTGATGGCCATAGTTTGCAAGTGAAACTGCAACATTTGCTTCGCCACCACCATAGCATACATCAAATTCGTCTGCTTGGATAAATCTTTCATTATTTGGAGTAGAAAGGCGAAGCATAATTTCGCCCATTGTAACTATTTTAGACATTTTATTATTCCCCCTGTTTTTCTAATGCTTCTTTTACAAAGAAGCTTCCACCTATTGCTGCTATTTTGTCAAATTCTAAAAATTCATCAATATTACTTCTGTCAACCCCACCTGTTGGAATGAATTTAACCTGTGGGAATGGTGCAGAAAGTGCCTTTAATGCCTTTAAGCCACCATATACATTTGCAGGAAAGAACTTAACAGTTGTAATTCCCAAATCTAAGGCTTGCATAATTTCCGTAGGAGTTACACAGCCGGGGTAATACGGAATGTTTTGTTCCTTACATACCTTTGCAACCTCCGGGGAAAGGCCCGGTGAAACAATAAATTTAGCACCTGCTTTTAATGCGTCGTTGCATTGAGTTGCATTTATTACTGTACCTGCCCCAACGTTCATATTAGGGAACTTTTTAACTGCCAATTCTATTGCTTCCTTTGCACAAGCAGTTCTAAAAGTAATCTCTGCACAGTTAATATCGTTTTTAATTAGTGCCGAAAGTATCTTTTCAACTTCGTCCAATTGTTTGATTACCACTACGGGTATAAACTTATCCATCTTTCTTCTCCTATCTATATTTTAATACAATTAGTTTATCATTTATTTAAAAATAAGTCAATATTGTCTTATTTTTAACAATAAAATGAGGTCATTGCCGCCGATATAATTCGGTAATTACTGTCATAGTTTTTAGGTGGACGCAAATTTTTGCCTATAAATATGGCAAGCTCTTCACTTGGGTCAATTAGTGTGTAGCAACCTGCTGCACCGTCCCAACCAAATGCGCCCGGGTTAGCAAGAATACCACATTTGTTGTCCTTTAAAACCATCCTTACACCAAGGCCGTAGCCAAAGCCCATATCGTTACAGAAAAAGTTGCTTCTGTAAGAGTCATCTAAAACATCTGTACGCATAACATCAATGGTTAGTGGGGACAAAATTCGATTTTTTAAGTATGAAACTCCCTTGCAAGCCATTGCAGAGGCAAACTTAATATAGTCATCAATTGTAGAAACAAGCCCTGCCCCTCCACTTTCATATTCTGAATCCTTGCCGTATATATATTCGTTTTCAGGGAAGGGACATTTCCTTTGGGAAGGAGTGTTATAATCCCTATACATAGGTATCATATTTCCACCATATTTAAAGCTTGTATGCTCCATACCACAAGGCTCAAATATGTTCTTTTGCAAATATTCACCAAATGACATACCCGAAAGTACTTCAACCAATCTGCCTAATACATCGTGGCTTAAACCGTATTCCCAATTTGTACCCGGTTCAAACAGCAGAGGCCTCTTTGCAAAGGCTTTTACCATTTCCCCTGTTGGACATTTGCCATTTGTATCGTTTATTACTTTCCTTGTTTCCGGCGAATCAAGTTTATATGATAGGCCTGACGTCATAGAAAGTAAGTGTTTTATTGTTATTTTGTTCTTTGCTTCTTCTATGTATTTGTTGCCTTTGTTGTCGGTCTTTTCAACCATCATAGTTGTAAATTCAGGCAAAAAGTCGGATATTTCTTGGTTTAAATAGAAACAGCCCTTTTCATAAAGCTGCATTACTGCTGTGCAGGTTATGGGCTTTGTGCAAGAAAATATGTAAAAGCGTGCATCCTTTGGGAAAGGTATTTTGCTTTCATCATCGCAAAAGCCTGCATCATATCTGTATATTTCCTTGTTTTTATGCCAAACAGATATGCCCATACCCGGGTAATCTACACCAACTTGGCTGTCTATACAATTTTTTAGTATTTCAAAATTCATAAAAACACCTCATTTTTATTATATAACTCAGTCCTTATTTTGTCAACAAAAAAGCATATTTTTTAATGTTTTAAAGTATAAATATATAGGGTGATTTTTTGATAAATTATATTTGGGTGGGTATGATAGTTTTAGGAGTGATTTTTGGTATAATAAACGGCAAAATTACGGAGGTTTCAAATGCAATAATGTCAGGTGCAGGGGAAGGGGTCAGTATGACAATATCCCTAATGGGCATAATGTGCTTTTGGACAGGAATGATGGAAATCGCAAAAAATTCGGGAATTACCAACCTAATTGCCAAGCTGTTAAGCCCGTTAATAAGGCTTATTTTTCCAAAATTAAGGGACGAAAGGGCAAAAAACTATATAGTTATGAATATGTCTGCCAATATGCTTGGTATGTCCAACTGTGCTACTCCATTGGGCATAAAGGCTGTAAAAAGGCTGAAAGAAATAAGCAAAACAGATACTGCAACAGACGAAATGTGTATGTTTACTGTTATAAATACTGCATCAATTCAGCTGATACCCTCAACTGTTATGGCAATTCGTCAAAGCTTAGGCTCGGCAAATTCAAGTGAGATAATGCTACCGGTTTGGCTATGTAGCTTGTGTGCTGTAACGGTTGGGGTTATTTCTGCTAAAATTTTTGGGAGACTTGAAAAATGATAAATATTATGTCAACTGCCTTTGTGCCTGTTATAGTGGCAATAATTTTAATAATAGGGTTACGGAAAAAGGTGAATGTTTTTGATTGCTTTACTGTTGGAGCAAAGGAAGGGATTGAAGTTTCTATAAGGATTTTGCCCTCGCTAATTGGCTTGATAGTAGGCATTTCCGTGCTACGTGCATCAGGTGTAATAGATTGGTTTAGCAGCCTAATAGCACCTTTTTTAGACAGAGTAGGCTTTCCCTCATCACTTGTACCTTTGGCTTTAATAAGACCTGTTTCAGGCAGTGCCTCCCTTGCAGTTGTTAAGGATATTATGTCAACCAACGGAGCAGATTCCTTTGTAGGCAGATGTGCCTCTGTTATGATGGGCTCTACGGAAACTACATTTTACACCTTAACCGTATACCTTGGCAGTGTTGGGGTTAATAAGTCAAGATATGCAATAAGGTCTGCACTTTTGGCAGACCTTACAGGAATTATAACAAGTGTTGTTTTTGTTCGGTTGTTAATGTATTAGCAACAGTTGTTGTCGCAACAATTTTGATTATCACAGCAACAGTTATTATCCCCAATCAATGAAACTACGATAATTATGGCAATTATTATCCATATCCAGTCGGAATTACCTCCAAAAATACCATTGTTACAGCTGTTATTACACATAACACTCCCTCCTTTAATACATACTATTCCAAAAGGGTGTTTAATGTTAATTAAATATACGGGGCATATCTAACAGGTTTCAAATTTTGTTTGTAAATAAAGGAATTCGTTAAAAAACGAATTCCTTTTTATGTTTTTATGAAAGCTTGTTAAGTGCAACGTCAATTCTCTTTATTGTTTCGTCCTTGCCAAGTATTGCAGCAAGCTCAACGCCACCACCGGGGGTAAATGACTTGCCTGAAACTGCAACACGCAAGGGATACAAAACTTGTCCGTTTTTAAGACCTAATTTTTCAACTAATGCCATTAGGTTGTCGTGTAGTGTTTGGAAGTCAAAATTATCAATAGCCAAAATTGTTTCTTTAATTGCTTCTAATGAAGTCTTTGAATTTTCAGCATTTGTTTTCATCTTTTTGTGGTTGAAAAGCTCGATGTCATAATCAGGTAGCTTGTCAAAAAAGTCAACTTGTTCCGGAATATCGGAAAGCTTTTCACACCTCTTTTGTAGAAGCTCGCTGATTTTAGCCTTGTCAATGTTAGGGCTTGTAACAACTCCCTCATAGTATGGCAACGCCTTTTGGTGAAATTCTTCCGGAGTAAGCTCTCTGATGTATTCGCCATTTAACCAAGCAAGCTTTGCTTCGTCAAATATAGCAGGTGATTTACTGATACCCGAAACATCAAATTTTTCAACTAATTCCTCCAATGTAAACTTCTCCTGTTCACCGGCAGGGCTCCAACCTAATAATGCAATGTAGTTAATAACTGCATCTTTTAGGTAACCCTTTTTAATAAAGTCCTCGTAGGAAGCATCACCATCACGCTTTGAAAGCTTGTGAGTATGGTCTCTCATAACAGGGGAACAATGAATATAGGTAGGAATTTCCCAACCAAATGCTTCATACAAAAGATTGTATTTCGGTGTTGATGAAAGGTATTCGTTACCTCTTATAACATGAGTAATTCCCATTAGATGGTCGTCAATAACATTTGCAAAGTTATATGTTGGTAAGCCGTCTGACTTTAAAAGCACCATATCATCAAGTGTAGAATTTTCAACAGTAATTGTGCCAAATACAGCATCGTCAAAGGATGTTGTGCCACTATCCGGCATTAGTTGACGGATAACATAAGGTTCGCCTGCATCAAGTTTAGCTTGAATTTCTTCCTTTGAAAGATTTAGGCAATGTCTGTCGTATTTTGGTGGAATTTTTTGAACTTCGCACATTTTACGAACTTTGTCAAGTCTTTCTTCGTCGCAGAAGCAATAGTAAGCCTTGCCTTTTTTAACTAATTCTTCGGCATATTCCTTATACATACCACGTCTTTCGGACTGAATATACGGGCCGTAGTCTCCACCAATATCCGGGCCTTCGTCCCAAAGCAGACCTGTTTCCCTTAATGTGTTATATATTATGTCAACTGCACCGTCAACATATCTTTCTTGGTCTGTGTCCTCTATTCTTAAAATAAAGTCCCCACCCTTAGACTTTGTAAGCAAGTATGCATATAGTGCTGTACGCAAATTACCAACGTGCATAAATCCTGTTGGGCTTGGGGCAAATCTTGTTCTTATCTTCATTAGTGTTGTTCCTTTCAAAATATATTTCCTATATATATAATATATTTTTATTTATCACTTGTCAAGTGCAGACTAAATATGTTATTATATAATGTAGAAGAATATGGTAGTTTATTCAAAAGAAAAGGTGAAGGTTTATGAATTACGACTTTTTAAGATTGTTATTTACAATAATTGTTGCATTTTTGCTTTCGTATGCAGGCACACCAATAGCAAAGATGTTAGCGTTTAAAATAGGTGCTGTGGATATTCCAAAGGATAGCAGACGTATGCACAAAAAGCCTATTGCAAGGCTTGGGGGTATAGCAATATTTTTTGGATTTATTATTTCAATGCTTTGCTTTGGGGAAATCACAACAGGTATGCAAGGTATATTGATTGGCAGTATTATTATCGTAGTTCTTGGCATATTTGACGATATTTATGCACTTAATGCACTGATTAAATTTATAGTGCAAATTGGTGCAGCGTTAATTGTAGTGCTGCACGGTGTACGCATAGACCATATTTCAAGCTTCGGCCTTGCATCAACACCTTACATTTCCTTTGGTATTTGGGCAATTCCCATAACTATTTTTTGGATTGTAGGCGTTACTAACGCCGTTAATTTAATTGACGGTCTTGACGGTCTTGCAGCAGGTGTTGCAACAATTTCCACAGTTTCGGTTTTTGCAATTTCGCTGATTACCCGTGAAACTAATGTGGCAATTGTAACTGCTGCTATTGCAGGTGCAGGCTTTGGCTTTTTACCTTACAACATCCACCCTGCAAAGATATTTATGGGGGATACAGGCTCTACGTTTTTAGGCTTTATTTTAGGTTGTGTCAGTGTAATGGGCTTGTTTAAAAGCTATACTGTTATATCTATGGCAGTGCCTTTCTTGATTTTAGGCTTGCCCTTGTTTGATACGGCATTTGCAATTATTCGCAGAATTTTGCAAGGCAAGTCCCCAATGGCGCCTGACAGAGGCCATATTCATCATAGGCTTATTGATTTAGGCTTTGACCAAAAGCAAACAGTTGTTATTTTGCTTATTACAAGTGGTCTTTTATCACTTTCAGCAGTTGTGTTGTTGCTATGTGGGGCACAGCGTGCAATTATCCTAATTGCAGCAGTAATGTTCCTTTCTGCAGTTGGTATAAGGCTTGCTCAAACTAAAAAGAGAATACTTGGCAAAGACGACAAGGCAAAGGCGTTTGTGTTTGATTTTGATGGAACATTGGTTGATTCTATGCCTTATTTTGTAGATGTATTTAAAGAATTTGCCATTGAACACGGGGTACAGCCACCTGAGGATTTTGTTAAGATAATCACTCCACTTGGTTACGCAGGCACAGCAGAATATTTTGCAGACGAATTAAAAATTGATTTTGATAAAAAGGAATTTATTGAAAAAATATTAGAGCTTGCTTATCCAAAATATCTAAACGAAATTCCTGCTAAGGAAGGTGCAAAGGAATTTTTGGAAAAATTAAAGGCAGAAAATGCAAAGATTTATCTTTTAACAGCAAGCCCTAAAAAGGTTTTTGAACCCTGCTTAAAAAGGCTTGGAATGTACGAATTTTTTGACGATGCTTGGTGTTGCGAAGACTTTGAGGACACAAATGACAACCCTGAAATTTATAAAAAGCTTGCAGAAAAAATTGGTGTAAGTGTAGAGGAAATTATGTTTTTTGACGATAATCTTTTATCCCTTCGTGGAGGTAGGAATGCAGGCTGTATAACCGTTGGTGTTTATGACAAGTGTTCAGAGGATTTCAAGGAAGATATTGAAAGAGAAAATTACAAATTTATTACATCTTTTATAGACTTAATGTAAACTATTGCTTATTTTAATATTTATTGATATAATAAAATAAAAAATTGGAGAAGGAGAGTTATTATGGAAGAAAAAAGAATTATCCCTACGGCAGTAGTATTATTATGGCATTTTTATGCTTAGCAGTTATTTGCTATGTAGGTTGGGCAAGTATAAGTTGTAATGGTATAGGTGAAGGTTTTGTATACGGCCTAACAGGTTTATGTGGTATTTTTGGAGGTGTATATTGCTTCTGCGGTTGTACTAAAAAGGCATCTGCCTGGTACAGAATGTTTGGCGAGGCAATGATTTTCTTGGGATTGGTAATTATCTTTAACGGTTTTGCATCCGAGGGAAACCTTGCAACAATTGCTCACATTTTGTGGTTTGGCGCTATTTCAGGGCTTGTAATTGGTTTAGATTTAGGCAAGGTTAAAACATTTGGCCTATGTGTAGTTATTTTGGCGTCAAGTATCATTGATGTTATTTTTGGTTCAAGTGATCCGATTGTAATTGGAATGTTAATTTCTCAATTGGTAATTACTGTTATCTATTGTACTATGTCAATTGCAAAATTCATAGATAAGGCATCTCGTGGCTCGAAATAATGTTGCGAAATGTATTTATGGAGTGCAAAAGGAATTAGAGAGAAAATATAGGATTTTAAACGCTATACTTATGTTCTGAATGTAAGTATAGTGTTTTTTGCGAAAAACATTAAAATAACTTGCATATTTTCAAAATTGTGGTATAATTAAATAAAATAAAGAGAAGGGGAGAATTATATGGAAGAGAAAAAAATAATTCCTATGAAGCTTAGTATTGTTATGGCATTTTTATGCTTGGCAGTTGCCTTTTATGCTGCTTGGGGTATTTATGACTGTGGCAGCTTCTTGGCAGGCGTAACATACGGCATAATCGGTTTGTGTGCATTTTTTGGTTGTGTATATTGTTTCCGTGGTTGCAGCAAAGAGGCATCTATTTGGTACAAATTTTTTGGCGTTGCATTAGTTGCATTAGGCTTTGCAGTAAATTTTACAGGCTTTGCTTATCCAAAGGATATTTTATCAGGCAATATCTTAATAGCATCACATATTTTGTGGTTTGGTGCAATTACTGCCCTTGTACTTGGTATGGATTTAGGTAAGGTTAAAACATATCTTTTATGCGCTGTTATTTTGGCATCAAGCATTGTTGATATTATTTTAAGCTCTGTTCCTGAGGCGAAAGTCGGCGACCCGTTTGTTTTTGTTGCACAAATTGTCGTTGTTGTAATCTATTGCATTATGTCTGTTGCAAAGTATGTAGACAAGGCTTCAAGAAATACAAAATAGCTTATAATCCTTAGCGAATTTTCGTTAAGGATTATTTTTGTATACAGAAAACCACGC
>DCGP01000027.1:0-14915 GCA_002314595.1 Clostridiales bacterium UBA1775
ACTGCTTAGAAGGCAGTTGCTCTATCCGACTGAGCTACAGGCGCAAACTACCAACCTTATGGCTGGGAAACTGCTGCAGGTTAATGGAGCGGGTGATGGGAATCGAACCCACACGTTCAGCTTGGAAGGCTGACATTCTACCATTGAACTACACCCGCATGAGCATTATCTTGATGTTTCTCATCAGCGGACCTTTACTATTATATACATTTTCAAGTCATTTGTCAAGACTTTTTTAAATTTTTTTGTAAAAACTTTCTATTTTTTTGTTATATGCTCATTATTTTTAGTTTGAAAGTTCAATATCATATAAATTGTTATATATATTTCCTATTGTGGGAGCGACAATTCCCTTTACTCTTTTGCTATACATAATTGTATTTACGTTAAAATAAATCGGCACTATTTGTAATTCCTCTGCCATTTGTTTTTGGATTTCAAAATATGTGTTCTTGATTTCATTATTTTTAGTTTGATAATTCAATTTAGACAATAAGTCAGCCATTTTATTTGATGGATTGTTAATTAAATATTTAGGGTTAATATCTGCAGAATAGTTTAGTCTTCCAATATAAATTTGATATTCACCATCAGCAATTCGTTTACTGTATGTTTCCCAATCCACTTGTTGAACGTATGCAATTACTCCACATTCTGTTAAGGTGTTCTTAATAATTTCTGCAGTTTCTATTTTATTTTTATTATCATCATTAACTAAAATTTCAATTGTTGGCATTTCACCACTTTCATTTAGTTCCTCAAATAAAGTGATTGATTTATTTATGTTATACGGATAAAGATTTGCGCCTTCATTATATACCCACCATTTTGAGTTCATACAAGTATTTGCAACGCTACCATGAGATAGCAGAACTTCTGACGCTATTTTATCTTTATTTATTGAATAGGCTATCGCTTTTCTAATCTTCTTGTTTTTTATTGTATCATTTTCAATATTAAAAGCTAAAAATGTTAAATCTCTCGAAGGATAGTCCACGATATTACTGTTTGAATTAGATGTATACTTGCCAAATTCCAAGCTATCTGAAATTGATACAAAATCTACTTCCTTTGAGTCATAGGAATAAACAGACGTTTCGTTGTCCGGTAATATTTTAACCTCTATATTCTTTATTTTAGGGACACTATTATACCAATTTTCATTTGATGTTAAATACAAAGACTTCTTTTGTTCATCTTTCAAAATATATGCGCCTGTGCCTATTGCTTTAAATTCTTCCCCGTTATGATATTTAACTATGGGAACATCAAGTAAATTTATAAAATTTACTTGTGGGCTTTTTAGTTTAATATTTAGGCTTAAATCATTTGGTGTATTTATATAATCTATATTTTGCAGATTTGAATAATATGGTGATTCCACACCCACTGCCAAAACATCCTCAAAAGATAGTTTAACATCTTTTGATGTGAATGGTGTTCCGTCATGCCATTCTACGTTATTTTTTAACTTAATTGACAATATCGTGCCGTCATTCGATAAAGAATACGCTTGAGCAAGGCACATTGTTGGATTTTGGGATTGGTCGCAAATGATTAGGCTGTCAAAAATCAACCTTAAAACTTGAGAGTTGGCTTCTGTTTTACAAAATAGTGGATTTAATGATTGATAGTCGCAACAATAAAGGTGCAATGAATTAGTACTATCTTGCAAGGCACTGCTATTTTTTGTAGTTGTTTTACCACAAGCAGTAAAGATAGTACATATTAAAACCATCAATACAACAAATCTATATTTTTTCAACAAATTCACCCCTTTAATGCCATAATTGAAATTAGGCTCCCTGTTTTATGATTATCCCCTCTGTACGAGTAAAAAATATTTTTATTACAATATGTGCAAATATTTGATTGAATTACAGTTTTAACACCACAGTTACGAAGCTGTGCTTCAACAATAGATGTTAAATCTATATGTGGTTTATTATACATTTTAATATATTCTTTGCCATACCTTTCTTCAAAGTCATTTGCTACATCTTCCCCTACTTCAAAATGACAAGTTAAAATTGATGGACCTATACCGCAAATTATATCATTTGGATTTGAGCCAAATTCTACCTTCATTTTATCAATAACATTTTTTGAAATATTTTCATAAGTACCCTTCCAACCACTATGAGCCAAGCCTATCGACTTTGTGGCAGTATCTAAAAAGAAAACCGGAATACAATCTGCATGGAATGTAACAAGAGGAATATTTGGAACATTTGTAACAAGTGCGTCTATCTCCTTTATATCACTTGCAACAGTTATGCCCTTGCCGGCGTCAGCTTCTGTTACAACATAAACATCTGCTTTATGAACTTGGTCTGTAAGTGTTAGTTTGGAATAATCCACACCAATTGTTTTGGATATGATTTTAAAATTTTCAAGTACATTTTCCTTTGTATCCTTACGTTTAAAGCCAAAGTTTAAAGATGCAACTTCTCCTACACTTACCCCACCTATTCTTGTGGAAAAGCAATGATTTACAAGGTTTGTTTTTTCAAATTCTTCTATTACTAAATATTTTACATTATTATTTTCTTTATACACAAACATTATATCACCTACTTATATTTTAAACTTAATACTATAATTAGTCAATAACCTGTATAAAAATTCTAATAAAAAAGATAATAATGTTAAGAGGTGATATATTTGCAACAAAGTAAAAAAATTGGTAAACAAACATATAACATTGAACAAGGTGTTTCAATTATAGGCTATGGGGCAGTTGTTGGTAAAAAAGAAGGGAACGGGCCCTTAGGCAAAAAATTTGACTTTGTTATAGATGATGGATACTTTGGTGAAAAAACATGGGAAAAGGCAGAAACAAAAATGCAAAAGGAAGCAATACTCTATGCCGTTTCAAAGGCGAGAAAATCCCTTTCCGATATAGATATAATATTATCAGGAGACCTTTTAAATCAATGTATTGGCTCTAACTATGCAGTTAGGGATTTGGGTATTCCGTTTTTAGGGTTGTATGGTGCTTGTTCAACTATGGCAGAATCAATGGTTATAGGTTCTATGCTAATTGACGGAAACTATGCTAATAATATAGTTTGCGGTACAAGCAGTCATTTTTGCAGTTCCGAAAGGCAGTTTCGCTCTCCTTTGGAATATGGTGGTCAAAGACCATTTTCAGCACAGCTTACAGCAACTGCATCAGGTATGGTTGTGCTTGCAAAATCCGACGACAAGCCATATATTACCCAAGTAACCATTGGAAAAGTTATAGACAAAGGTGTAAAAGATATTCTAAATATGGGAGCTGCTATGGCACCCGGGGCAGTTGACACTATGCTTACTCATTTTGAGGATACAGATACTTCCCCCTCCTCCTATGACTTAATAATAACAGGTGATTTAGGCAAAACAGGTTATCAAATAGTTATGGATTTAATGGGCAAAAGTGGATACAAATTATCAAATTATAAGGACTGTGGCATGATGCTTTATGACCTTATTAAGCAAGACGCACATTCAGGTGCAAGTGGTTGTGGTTGCAGCGCCTCAGTAATGTGTGGACATATAATACCTGAAATTAAAAGTCAAAAGATAAACAGGGTATTATTTATCGGTACAGGAGCATTGATGAGCCCAACAAGTGTGCAACAAGGGGAGTCAATCCCAACTATCGCACATGCTGTTGTAATTTCTAATGAAAGATAGGTGATAATATGAGCTTTATAAACGCATTTTGGGTTGGTGGTCTATTATGTGCAATAGGTCAAATATTTATTGATAAAACAAGCTTAACACCTGCAAGGATTATGGTTGGATTTGTTTGTGCCGGTGCTTTGTTTGGAGCATTGGGGTTATATGAGCCAATAGTAAAATATGCCGGTGCAGGTGCGACTGTGCCGATTTCAGGATTTGGGTACTCCTTGTCAAAAGGTGTAATTGAGGCAGTGCAAAAGCAAGGTGTAATTGGAATATTTACCGGCGGAATAACTGCTACATCTGCAGGAATTGCAGCTGCAATGGCCTTTGGGTTTTTATTTGCTTTAATCGGAAAACCAAAAGAAAAATAAAATTCACATTTATTTAACATTATAGTGCTTGAAATTACCTTAAATCAATGATATAATACATTGAAAAGTATCAAAGGAGGTAATTTACAATGATGCTATGCAGTAGATGTAATAAAAGACCTGCAATTGTTTTTGTTACAAAATTGGAAAATAATGAAAAGAAAAACGAAGGCTTGTGCTTATCTTGTGCCAAAGAACTTGGTATGCCTCAAGGACAATTTGACAATATTATTGAGCAAATGGGCATGACACCTGAAATGTTTGAAGAAATGAGTGAAGAACTTATGGAAAATCCTCCTGAAATCACTCCTGAAATGATTAACGAAATGATGCCAATGATGCAAAATATGTTTTCCGGCAACGGTACTTCAAGCAACGAAGAAGAAAAAAATTCAAATAAAAACACAAAGACAAAAACTGCAACTAAGCAAAAAAGGAAAAGTTTGATTGAGCAATATGCTACTAATTTAAACGGCAAAGCGAAGGAAAATAAAATAGACAGAGTTATCGGCAGAGATGTTGAGATTGAAAGAGTTATTCAAATTCTTAACAGAAGAAAGAAAAACAATCCTGTTCTAATCGGTGAGCCCGGTGTCGGTAAAACTGCTATTGCTGAGGGCTTGGCTGTTAAAATTGTAAATGGCGAAGTTCCACACAAATTATTGAACAAGGAAATTTATCTTTTAGACCTTACTTCACTTGTTGCAGGAACTCAATTCAGAGGTCAATTTGAAGCAAGAATTAAGGGTATTATTGATGAGGCAATAGAACGTGGTAACGTAATATTTGTTATTGATGAAATACACAACATTGTTGCAACAGGAGACGCTGACGGTGCTATGGGTGCCGCAAATATATTAAAGCCTGCACTTGCAAAAGGAGAAATTCAGGTTATCGGTGCTACAACATTAGATGAATACAGAAAGCATATTGAAAAGGATTCAGCATTAGAAAGACGTTTCCAACCTGTTATTGTTGAAGAGCCATCTGTTGAACAAACTATTGAAATAATCAAAGGTATAAAGGACTATTATGAAAAGCACCACAAGGTTGTTATTTCCGACGAAGTAATTAAGGTTGCAACTGTCCTCTCCGAAAGGTACATTACAGATAGATTTTTGCCCGACAAGGCAATTGATGTTATTGACGAAGCAGGTGCAAGAGCCAACCTTAATAACTACAAATTGGTAGAGCTTGAAAAATTGAAGCAAGAGCTTAAAGTTGTTCAATCCGAAAAAGATAATTGTGTTGAGGCAGACTCTATTGAAGAATATCAAAAGGCTGCTGATTTGAAAATCAAGGAATGTCAGCTTGAAAACAACATTAAAAACCTGGAACGTGAATGTGGAAATGTTATAATTACAACTGATGACGTTGCAAGGGTTATTGAAATGTGGACAAAAATACCTGTTCAAAGAATTAGTGAATTTGAATCCAACAAGCTAATGAAGCTTGAAGAAAGATTACACGAAAGGTTGATTGGTCAAGAAAATGCAGTTGAAGCAGTTTCAAGAGCTATTCGTGTCAGCAGAGCAGGTTTATCAATTAAGAAAAGACCTGTATCCTTTATCTTTGTAGGTCCTACCGGTGTTGGTAAAACCGAATTGGTTCGTCAACTTGCAAAAGAATTATTTGACGATGAGCAAGCACTAATAAGGCTTGATATGAGTGAGTATATGGAAAAGCATTCAGTTGCCAAAATTATTGGTTCTCCTCCGGGATATGTTGGTTATGACGAAGCCGGACAGTTAACCGAAAAGATTAGACGCAGACCTTACAGTGTGGTTTTGCTTGATGAAATCGAAAAGGCACACCCGGATATATTCAATATTTTATTACAAATACTTGATGAAGGCAGAATTACAGACAGCCATGGTAAGGTAGTTAATTTCGAAAACTGTATTATAATTATGACATCTAATGCAGGGTCTGATATGAAGTCATCTGCACTTGGCTTTGGTGCTTCAAAGGCTGAAAGTTTAAGAGCCAAGGCAGAAGGTGCATTAAAACAAATATTCCGTCCTGAATTTTTAAACAGAATTGATGAAATTGCTGTTTTTGATTCATTAACAAAAAAAGAACTTGACGGAATTTGCAGACTAATGCTTGCAGATATTACAAAGGCATTGGAAGAAAAGAAAATTGCAATCTCTTACACAGACAAGCTTGTTAACTACATTATTGACAAAGGTTATGATGAACAATATGGTGCAAGGCCTATGAAGAGAGTAATCTTTAAGGAAGTAGAAAATAAGATTGCAGAACTAATTATCACAGGTGCAGTTGCAGAGGGTAACACATTAACTGTTGATGCTAATGATGATGGGCCGATAGTAATAAATGCACCAATGAAACAATAGTAAAAGTGTTTAGCAAAATGTCCAAAATACGCAAAGCATAAAATTTTTAAAAATATATTTGATATTCACCACAAAGGTGTTGCAGCATTTTGCTACAACACCTTCTTTAATTCTTCTATTTTGTTTTTAAGTAATTTTATACTTTCGTCTAAGTCATTTGAATTTATAATTGAACTTTCCATTGGGCACATTCCATCACCTTTTCGGTTAACAATGTAATCAGTAAGTGTTTTATACTCACACTTAATATTATTGCTTTCCAATAAACTTTTTGCAGATTTACTCATTGTGAACCCAAAGCATTTTTTTATCCTTGCCAACGCAAAAATTGTAGCAGCAGCCTTACCGATAATTTTATCAACAACTACCGTGTCCCTTAACAAGCCTTCCTCATACATTTTAATTAGCGAGCCTATTCCTCTTCCGTTATCTGTTTTAATTATTTTGTTATCTTTAATTACAACACAAGTTGCATTGTTATTTTCAATTATTTTTATAGCCTTTTCAATCATTTATTATCTTCCCTTACTTTTAATAATAATATAATATTATAATACAAAATTATTGTCAATATAAGTTTGCAAAATTTATCATAATATGTTATAATATATAAAAAATTATTAGAGGTGGATTATGCCTAATTTTACTAAAAAAGCCATTATTGAATCTTTTATGAAGTTATTAAGCGAAACGTCCTTTGATAACATTACCGTTAAAGATATTGTTAACGATTGTGGCATAAACAGAAACACATTTTATTATTATTACAAAGACATTTACGGTCTAATAGATGAAATACTTCAAATAGAGGCTGACAAGGTTGTTGAAAAGCACAAAACTTATGATTTATGGACTGATGGGTTTTTATATGCTTCTGAATTTGCATTACAAAACAAGAAAGCAATTATTAACCTACATAATTCATCAAAGCATCTGCTTTTGCAAAAGTATTTACACAAAATCGTATATAATGTAATTATTGATTTTGCTAAAAACGAAGCCAAAGATACCAAGGTAGATGTAAAGGATATTGAATTTATTGCTGAATTTTATTCAAGTGCATTGTTAGGATTATTGGACACTTGGATAGATAATTATATGGCAGAGGACTATAAATATATTATTAAAAGAACAGGTTTTTTATTTAAAAACAACATAGCTCAAGCAATAGATATGCTTAAAAGCTAAAATAAATACAGACACATTTTAAACTATGCACAAATTTTGTGCATAGTTAATTTTTTGTCAGTTGTAAATTTATGTTGTAAAAAGTATAATATATATATTAAATAGAAAGTAGGATATTGTATGAAAAAAAGTGAAACATCATTTTTTGAAAAGTTTGCCAAATTCATTGTAGATAAAAAATCTATTATTATAATATTATACTGTGTTGCCATGGCTTTTTGCTTTATTTCTCAAAGTTGGGTGAAAGTGTGTAACGAATTAACAGACTATTTACCTAAAAAAACAGAAACAAAACAAGGTTTAACAATTATGGACGAAAATTTTATTACCCATGCAACCTGCAAGGCATTGGTGATAAATATAACTTATGACAACGCAGAAAAGTTAAGTGAAAAGTTAGAAGAATTGCCGGAGGTTAATATGGTTACCTTTGACGGCTCAAAAGACCATTATAAAGATGCAAGTGCCTTGTTTGATATTTCACTAACTTGTAAAAAGGGGTCTTCTGAGATTGTTCCCTCATATAACAAAATCAAGGATTTCCTTAAAAACTATGATTCATACCTTTATGAGGCAAACCTTGAAAAATCTGATATTTTAGAAAGTGAAATGCCCTTAATTATTGTAATTGTTGCAATAATAATTATCGCAGTATTGCTTTTAACATCTAAATCATATATGGAAGTTCCTGTACTATTAGTAACATTTTTAGCCGGAATAATACTAAACAAAGGAACTAACTATTGGTTTGGAACAATTTCATTTGTTTCAAATTCCGTAACATCAATTTTACAGCTTGCCCTTTCTATCGACTATGCCATTATTTTAATAAATCACTACACTGAGCAAAGAGAATTTTACGATATTCGTAATTCCGTAATAAAATCTCTTGCAAAGTCAATTCCGGAAATTGCATCAAGCTCGTTAACTACTATTTCAGGTCTTGCAGCCTTAATGTTTATGCAATTTGGTATTGGCTTTGATATGGGTATTTGCTTAATAAAAGCTATTATTTTTAGCTTGCTTAGCGTATTTACATTTATGCCCGGGCTTTTAATACTATTTGGCAAATATATTGACAAAACCAAGCACAGATGCCTTTTACCTGATATTTCAAGAATTGGATACGTGCTTAACAAATTAAAAAATATTGTTCCTCCTCTGTTTGCTGTTATCATTATTGTTGGTTGCATACTTTCAAATAATTGTTCGTACACATTTGATTCAAGCTCTACTAAAACAATTACAAAAAACAGTTCCCAAATTGCATTAGAGGAAATCGAAAAGATATTTGGAACTAAAAACCAATCGGCATTGGTGCTTCCATCGGGTAATTATAACAAGGAAAAAGCTTTAATAAAAGAACTTAAAAAATATAAGCAGGTTAAAAACATAACAGCCCTTTCAAGTGTTGAAGCAAAAGATGAATATGTATTAACCGATGCGCTTACCCCAAGGCAATTTTCTGAGCTTATGGACATAGATATCAACGAGGCTAAAATCTTATACGCTTCTTATGCTGCAACAAACGAAGACTATGGCAAGCTTATTACTAATATGGCAGAATATAAAGTGCCTATTATAGATATGTTTATGTACGTTCACGACATCAAAGAAGATGGATACATTGACTTTGATGCTGACACAGCCAAAGACCTTGACGATTTATACGACAAGCTCGACAGTGCAAAAGAACAGCTTACAAGTGAAAAATATACAAGACTTTTAATTGAGCTAAATCTACCTTTGGAAGGCAAAGAAACCTTTGACTTTTTGGATACAATACATAATGTTACAGATAAATACTATGACAAATATTATTTAGTTGGTAATTCAACAAGTTGTTATGACTTATCTTCTTCGTTTACAAATGATAACATTATAGTATCCGTTTTATCAATACTGTTTGTGTTAATAATTTTGTTCTTTACATTTAAAAATGCCGGGTTACCTGCTCTGCTAATACTTGTAATTCAAGGTAGTATATGGATAAATTTCTCTTGTTCATACATACAAGGAGCAAATATGTTCTTTTTAAGCTACTTGATTGTATGCGCCATACAGATGGGTGCAAACATAGACTATGCAATTGTAATTACAAGCAGATATATGAATTTAAAAGAACAATATGGCCCTCGTGGAGCAATAAAAGACGCACTTGGTTTTGCATTTCCAACAATTTTCACATCAGGAACAATATTGGCATCTGCCGGGTTAATTATTGGTTGCATTACAACAGAACCTTCTATTTCTTCCTTGGGATTAACCTTGTGCAGAGGTACAATTATTTCAATGATTTTAGTATTATTGGTTTTACCTGAAATACTGTTATTAGGTGATTCTATTGTTGAAAAAACAAGGGTTAAAATTAAAAAGCCTGACATAGTCAGAAAAGAAACCGGTAGATTTATTGTTAACGGACGTGTAAGAGGGCAAATTAACGGATTTGTAGATGCAGAAATTCACGGCTTTGTTCGTGGTGATATGGATGCTATTGTCAGCATCAATACAATTAAAAATGAAAAGGAGAATGATTAAAATGAAAACCAATAAATTTATTTCAATTATTTTATCCTTTTCTATTGTATTAAGTGTAATGTTGCCTGTTTTATGTTCATTTGCTAATGGAAATGAGATATTTATATATAACGAAGATGACTTTATTTCCTTTGCTAAAAAATGCAAAACCGATACATGGTCAAAGGATAAAATAATAAACTTATGCTCTGATATTGAAATCAGCAAGGAATTTGACTGTGTTCCTACATTCAGCGGTATATTTAACGGAAACAATCACACTATTAACTTTAATGAAATTATAAAAAAAGGCTCATACGTTGGTGTGTTTAGGTATATACAAAGTGGTGGTGTTGTAGCTGATACAATTTTTAGAGGAAATATCACTCCCTCAGGTTCACAGAAAAACATTGGTGGTATTGTTGGCAACAACAAAGGTACTTTAAAAAATTGCACTTTTAACGGAAATGTTGTTGGTGAAACAAACATCGGTGGAATTTGCGGATATGTTTCAGAAACAGGAAAAATAGAAAATTGTAAATTTGATGGTAGCGTAACGGGAATACATTATACCGGCGGTATTTGTGGTCAAAATTACGGTACTGTATCAGGTTGCACCAACACCGGTAGTGTTAATACAACAAACACTGAGAAAAAGAAGAATTTTGAAGATATTAACATTGATATTGACAACATAAATTCAACAGAAACAGTTAATACTACAACAGATACCGGTGGAATTTGCGGATTTACAAAGGGTACAATTTCTAATTGCATAAACAAAGGAAATGTAGGTTACAAATCACTTGGCTATAACACAGGTGGTATTTGTGGCAGGCAGGCAGGATATATTTTTAACTGTCAAAACTACGGAACAATAAATGGCAGAAAAGATATAGGTGGTATTGTAGGTCAGGCTGAGCCTTATATTTTACTGCAATATAGTAATGATGTTATTAAAGAAATTAACAGTATATTATCCAGAATGAACAATGTACTAAAAAATAACGCTTTGCTTTCCGGTAATGAATTTGATGAAACATTAGACAACATCAACGACAAATTAACAGAGGTTACTGATACTGCTGACATTATTTCGGACGATGCCGAGGACTATGCTGATGAAATTACAAAACAATTAAATACATTAACCAAAAACATCAACAACTCATTAGATGATTTAAATGACATTTCTGTTGATATATCGGATATTCTTGAAAAACTTATTGATGCTTCTGCACATTTGAACGATGGTGGATTATCCTTAAAAAGCTCTATTAAAAAAGCCAATGAAGCAGTTAAATCACTTCAAAATGCAAAGGACGAAATTAGTGATGCTATTTCACTAATTAAAGAGGGGCTTGACTTTACAACTGCATCAACCTTCCTTGATGCCATTGACAAAGCAGAAACATACATTAAAAAAGCAAAATCAAATATAACCGAGGCAATTGACGAAGCAAACGATGTTTTACCGGGTCTTAAAAGTGCCCTTTCAAGTGCATCAAATGCTGTATCAAATACAAACAGTGCAATTAGTCTACTTACACAGTCATTAGACTCAATTAACGATATTCATAATAAAATATCTAATATTTTGGATACATTTATTAAAAACAATACATTTAGTGTTCCTTCTGCATCTGATTATTTTGGTAATGACTTTGATAATTTAAGTTCATCAGTCAAATCAATGAAGGACGAATTTAAGACTCTAAAAGATAAAATCAAAGATAAAAAAAGTAAAGTTTCTAATGATGTTGACAAGTTAACCGGGGAAATTGACCTGCTTGTTGATGCTTTAAATGATGCTTACAAGGATACTGTTCAGGCTGAAAAAGAGGACTACTATGAAGATGTTTCAGACAGCGACAACATTGCAGATACAAGGGGCAAGGTTGATAAATCAACAAATAATGGTGAAGTTTACGGAGATATAAATGTTGGTGGAATACTTGGTTCTATGGCTATTGAATATGACTTTGACCCGGAAGATGATATTAAAAAAGAAGCAAGCAAGTCCTTAAAATTTACATATAGAACAAAAGCTGTTGCAAGAAGATGCAAAAATAACGGCGTAATTTCATCAAGCAGTGATTACTGTGGTGGTATTGTTGGCAGAATGGATTTGGGTAGTGTATTATCCTGTGAAAACTATGGTGATATTACTTCAAACGACGGTGATTATATCGGTGGTATTGCCGGGAAATCGGAAACAATTATTCGTAACTGCGCATCAAAATGCGATTTATCAGGTAATAATTACATAGGCGGTATTGTTGGTGAGGGAGAAACTATAACCGGTTGTTTATCCTGTATAAATGTGTCAAAATACGAAGAATGTGCAGGCTCTATTGCCGGATATGCAGAAAATGACAAAGTAAATAGTAATTACTTTGTATACAATAATGTTGGTGGAATAGACGACATAAATTATACGGGTATTGCTTCAACAATAGGCATTGATAAATTTACACAATCTGTCAAAGAAATATTTGGTACATCGGTTACTTTTACATTAAAATTTGTTGCAGATGACAAGGTTGTTGCAGAGTTGCCATTTGAATATATGAAACCTATTCAATCAAGTTCTATACCAAAGGTTCCAAGCAAATCAGGTTATTACGGCAAGTGGAGTGATTATAACTTTAACAAACCAACCTACAATGCTACAATTACTGCTGAATACAGCAGAGATATTGAACTAATACAATCCAAAACAAAGAGAAATTCAAAATCAGTTATTCTTGTATGCGGGCCCTTTGATGATACTGCTGAGGTTAGCGCATCTAAGATAAACAAAAATCCTGACGAATTTCAAAATGCCTATGATAGTTATAAAGTTGAAATAATCGGAACACATGGCGAAAATTATAAGGTTAGATATCTTCCTCTTTCCGATAGCAGTGTTGATATTTATTTAAAGTATAATAATCAAATTACAAAAGTCAGCACAACTGATTGTGGCAGTTATTTGGAATTTGAATCACCTGTTGAATCATTTGAGCTTTATGAGGTAGAAAAAAGTTATTTATGGCTTTATATACTAATTGGTGTAGTATTATTATTGGTGGTTATATTTATAATTAAAAAACGCAAAAACAAGTAGTGTTTAATCCTCTTACAATTTTGTAGGAGGATTTTTTATATTTTTACATAAAACTTCATTTCTGTGCAAATAATAACTTTGTAAATAAAGAAAAAGGAGTTTAAATATATGAAAGCAACAGGTATTGTAAGAAGAATTGATGACTTAGGCAGAGTTGTTATTCCCAAGGAAATACGCAGAACTATGCGTATTAGAGAGGGCGACCCATTAGAAATATTCACAGACCGAGAAGGTGAAGTTATTTTTAAAAAATATTCCCCAATCGGTGAGCTTGGAATATTTGCAACACAATATGCAGAAATCTTATCCAAAACATCAGGCTATGGTGTTTGCATTACAGACAAGGATAATATCATTGCAGTATCAGGAGCATCTAAAAAAGAACTTATGGACAAGAAAATATCAACAGATATTGAAAATATTATTGAAGACAAAATTATGTATACAATAAAAAAAGATAGTTCTAAAAAGGTGTCAGTTATTGAAGGTGATGAAAAGTATTCAGCAGGTATTGCATGCCCAATAATTGCTGAAGGGGATACCATTGGTTCTGTTGTGTTCCTATCTGAAAAAGGTAATGAAAGTTATGGAGATGTTGAGGAAAAATTAGCAATTTCAGCAGCAGGTTTTTTAGCAAAGCAAATGGAATCATAATTAGACAAAGGGATTGTAAATTATTATTACAATCCCTTGTTTTTAAAATTCAATTTCTAAATTGTCATAAGCTACGTTCATTCCGTATTTTTCTGCTTCCTTTTGAAACTCATCATACAATGGACAATCATGAGTTAAATGGGTTAAATAAAACAATGTGTTATCATTTGCATAGCCTTTTTTTACAAATTCGTCTTTTAATTCAACACATTCTTCTAAGCACATATGCCCACCTGCAACATCGGGCTTTTCATTTAGTCCCATTGTGCAATCAAGATTTACAAAATTAAAATATGGTTTTGTCCTTGCTAAATACTCCCATACTTCATCTTCTAATCTACCGGTATCGTTTCCATAAAATACTGACTTTCCGTCTTTCTCTATAATGAAAATAACAGGGTCTGTTCCACTATCGTGATTTGCTTTAAGTGGTGTAACCTTATATCCTTCAACATCAATTGTTTCGTATGGTTTAATTGCCTTTGTTACTATTCTGCTTTGTGGACAATTGATAGCATTTATTTTACCTTCTGCAACATTTGTTACATACATTGTAAGAGGTGTTGTATCCTCTAAGAATGTCCATCTTTCATCACGCATTAGCAAATCCTTTTCATACAAATGGTCTGCGTGAGAATGTGTTACTAAACAACTGTGAATTTTTGTTAATGGCAAATCATAATTTACAACATGCAAATAAGTATCTGTTGGAAAATCCATTAAAATTTTATTATCAATACACGCCTGTGAACGGGTTCGAATGTTTTTTCCTTTAATTTTCTTTATTTTTTTACAATTTTCGCAATCACAAAATAGCCCTGGTACACCAATTGCCGATGCAGTTCCATAATATTTAAATTTCATTTTTATCCTCCAAAATCTCTACACTAACATTTAGCATAATATGTATTAAGTATATCACATATAAGTATAAAAATCAATATTATATCAATACTAATATTGGAGGCTGATAACGTGAAAGTTCCTTTCCCGTTATGCCTCCGACGGATTTAATTGCACCTGCGAAATTTTCAGACCTTTGGT
>DCGP01000027.1:14922-27803 GCA_002314595.1 Clostridiales bacterium UBA1775
TGAAACGCACATGTGCAAAAAATCTCTTATCATTCCTTGCTGTGCAGATAAGAGAAATTTTTAAATACTATTTGTGCCGACGCACAGCGGCGGAATGGAGATTTTTATGAAAAAATGCAAAAATATGTATGAACTGATGCACAAAAACCCTGATATTTATAAATATTACAACGATTTGCCATACGAGGTTCAACAAATGTTAGACCAAGAAAACAAAAACATTTGTACCGAAAAAGATTTTTTAGATTGTATAAGCAGTACATTGGAATGATAAAAGGTGTAAAGCCAATCTTTACACCTTTTTATTTTATTCAAATGATTTAGTTATTTCTTTTAGCATTTCTGTGATTTTTATATGTTGAGGACATAGACCCTCACAATTATGACATTCAATGCAATCAGACCCTTTACCATGTGTTTTACAAATTTTCGAGTATTTTCCTTTTTGAACATCTATATTTTCGTTTCTTTCTTCAACAGAGCTGTTATAAAGCATGAAATAGTCAGGAATTGCAATATCTTTGGGACAATTCTGTGTGCAATATCTGCAAGTTGTGCAAGGTATTTTTTTACTGTCCATAATAACCTCTGTTGCTTTTAAAATGATTTCTTTTTCAGTTTCATTTAATGGTTTAAAATCAATCATATAATCTGTATTATCTTTAAGCTGAGCAATGTTTGACATACCACTTAGCACCATAAATACACCATCTAAACTTGCAGTATATCTTACTGCCCACGATGGTGCAGATGCTGTGCTGTTATATTTTTTAAACAAACTTTCTGCCTCATTTGGAATATTTGCCAAAGTTCCTCCCTTTACAGGCTCCATAACTATAATTGGTTTATTATGTTTGCGTGCAACTTCACAGCATTTTTTGGATTGGATTATTTCATCTTCCCAATCTAAATAATTTATTTGTAATTGCACAAATTCAACCTCCGGATGCTCTGTTAAAATCCTATCTAATACATCTGCTTTGTCATGGAATGAAAATCCAAGTGTTTTGATTTTGCCTTCTTTTTTCTTATTCATTGCAAATTCAAATGCATTATACTTTTGTGCAGTTTCGTAATTTTTAGTACCCAAATTATGCAATAAATAATAATCAAAAAAATCTACTCCGCACTTTTGGAGTTGTTCATTAAAAATACGCTCCATATCCTCTTTGCATTTTAACATTGAAATGGGTAATTTTGTTGTAAGAGTGAATTTATCACGAGGATATCTGTTTACAAGTGCTTCTCGTGCAACAATCTCGCTTTTATAATCAAGATACATATAAGCTGTATCAAAATAAGTAAATCCACGCTCTAAAAATATATCTACCATTTTTTTAGTTTGTTCAACATCTATTTCTTTTTCATTAAGCATAGGTAACCGCATTAAGCCAAAACCTAATTTTTTCATAACACCACTCCTTTTATATTATTATATAATAATATAAAATTTATTTCAACATAAAATTAAAAAAGACCAAGCAATTAGCTTGGTCTTAATTATCAATAGTTTTAAACTATTTCAATGTGATTTGAGCGCCAACTTCTTCGAACTTAGCTTTCATTTCTTCAGCAGCAGCTTTTTCTACGCCTTCCTTGATCATTGAAGGAGCACCGTCAACAAGTTCCTTTGCTTCTTTAAGACCAAGACCTGTGATTTCACGAACAACTTTGATAACTTTAATCTTTTCAGCACCAGCGTTTGTAAGTTCAACGTTGAAATCTGTCTTTTCAGCACCAGCAGCAGCACCATCACCAGCAGCCATAACTGCAACAGGAGCAGCAGCGCTAACACCAAATTCTTCCTCCATAGCTTTAACAAGTTCTGCAACTTCTAATAATTTAAGTTCTTTTATTGCGTCTAAAATTTCTGTAACTGTCATTTTAATTTACCTCCTAAATAAATTTAAAAATAATAAATAATTTAATATATTGTTGATATTATTCAGCCGGTGTTTCTTCAGCAGGTGCTTCTTCAACAGCAGGTGCTTCTTCAGCTACCGGAGCTGCTTCTTCAACAACAGGTGCTTCCTCAGTTGCAGGTGCATCTGCGCCCTTGTTTGCAACTAAATCTGCAATTTCCACACCGTTATTAACGATTGTGTCAAGTAATCTAACAAGACCTGAAATAGGTGATTGTAAGCTTCCCATAATCTTGGCGATAAGAACTTCCTTAGATGGAGTAGCAGCAAGTTGCTTAACTTCATCAAGTGTCATAACAGCACCGTCAGCAAAGCCTGACTTTAATGAAATAACTTCATGTTCTTTAGCAAAATCTGAGAAAATTTTTGCAGGAGCAACCATATCATCTGTATGGTATGCTAATGCTGTTGGACCATGTAAAACTTCTTCAAGTCCTTCAAGACCAACTTCTTTTGCGGCAAAACCTAAAATTGAATTCTTGATTACGGCATATTTAACGCCTGCTTCACGGAATTTGCATCTAAGTTCTGTATCTTCTTCAACTGTAAGACCACGGTAATCAACAATAACGCCTGCTGCAGCTGATTTAAGTTCTTCTGTAAGTGCAATAACGGCTTGTTTTTTACCTTCTAAAATTTTTGCGCTTGGCATTTGAATGTCCTCCTTTCAAGCATTAAGTAAATAAAAAGGTTCTTCGTCCATAGACACGAAGAACCCATAATAATCGTTTGGATTGTCTTCCTCGGCAGGACTTATGATTGCCTGAGTCTATGGAAACCTTTATTATAATATCATAAAAATATTACTTTGTCAAGTAAATTAGTCAACAAATTTTGCTGAGTTAATTTTAATACCGGGGCCCATTGTACTTGTAACAACGACACTCTTGATATATTGACCTTTTGCAGCTGATGGTTTTGCTTTGATAACAGCCTTCATTAGTGTGCTGAAATTTTCATTAAGCTTATCTGCGCCAAATGATGCTTTACCAACAGGGCAATGAATAATATTTGTCTTATCAAGACGATATTCAATCTTACCTGATTTAATTTCACTAATTGCTTTTGCAACGTCCATTGTAACTGTGCCGGCTTTTGGGTTTGGCATTAAGCCCTTAGGACCAAGAACCTTACCTAAACGACCTACAACACCCATCATATCAGGTGTAGCAACGATAACGTCATATTCAAACCAGTTTTCATTTTGGATTTTTGGAATCAATTCCTCAGCACCTACGTAATCTGCACCGGCTTGTTCAGCTTCAGTAGCTTTATCGCCCTTAGCAAATACTAATACACGTGCTGTTTTACCTGTACCGTGTGGAAGAACTACAGCGCCTCTAACCTGTTGGTCAGCATGACGTGAGTCAACACCCAAACGGATATGAGCCTCTACTGTTTCATCAAACTTTGCCTTGGCTGTTTTAACAACTAAATCCATAGCTTCAGAAACATCATAAAGGTTTTGTTTATCAAAAAGCTTTGCGCTATCTTGATATTTCTTTCCTCTTTTCATCTTTTTACCTCCTTGTGGTCAAACAGGAAATCAAATTCCCCTCCCACTTAATTTACCACTAATGTGATATTATTCTTCTACAGTAACACCCATACTGCGAGCTGTACCTGCAATCATTGACATAGCAGATTCAATTGATGCAGCGTTAAGATCCGGCATTTTTTGTTCTGCGATTGCCTTTAAGTCAGCTTTTGAAAGTTGAGCAACCTTAGTCTTGTTTGGAACGCCTGATGCCTTCTCAATTTTGCATGCTTTTTTAATAAGAACTGCTGCAGGCGGAGTCTTTGTAATGAAAGTAAATGATCTGTCTGCAAAAACTGTAATAACTACAGGAATAATAAGACCTGCATCCTTAGCAGTTTTTTCATTAAACTGTTTGCAAAATTCCATAATGTTAACACCATGTTGACCTAAAGCAGGACCAACCGGTGGTGCCGGAGTAGCTTTACCAGCTCCGATTTGTAATTTAATGTAACCAGCTACCTTTTGAGCCATAGTTTACACCTCCTAACGTACTTGATGTGGTACAAACGGGACTAAATTCCCTCCCACTATAACATCGCTACCGCGAGATTATACATTTTCTACCTGATTGAATTCAAGTTCAACAGGTGTTTCTCTACCAAACATTGATACGACAACACGTACCTTTTTCTTTTCCATACTGATTTCTTCAACAATGCCTACGAAATCAGAAAGTGGACCAAATTTAATTCTTACACTGTCGCCCACTGCATAATTAAGCACAATAGTTTGTTGTTCAATGCCCATATTTTCAACCTCTTCGTCTGTAAGAGGTACAGGTTTTGAACCAGGTCCAACGAAACCTGTAACACCACGTGTGTTTCTAACAACATACCACGCTTCATCAGACATTACCATTTTAATGATAACATACCCCGGGAATTTTTTTCTTGAAACTACTCTCTTTTCATCGTCCTTCATTTCAACAACATCTTCCATTGGGATTTGAATGTCTAATATAGCATCTTGCATGCCACGGTTTTCAATAGTCTTTTCTATGTTAACTTTAACCTTGTTCTCATAACCTGAATAGGTATGGACTACATACCACTTTGCCTTTGCCATGCGCCATCACTCCCTATTCGTATTAGTTTTTGTCAGTTGATTCTGTTTTTTGTGCATCATCAGTTGTTTCTGCACCTTGTTCAGCAGCTTCGTTAAACGGCTTCATTTTTTCATCAACTTGTTCTTGTGTCAATTCAGCACCGGTTTTTGAATCTGTATACTTTGTGCCGTCAAAGTTAATACCTGCTTGAGCATAGTATTGTTGTAATAGTTTAAGTGTATCTTCCTCTGACATTGATTCTTCATTTGAATTAGCATCAGTGTCGGTTGTTTGTTCTGTAACTTGAGCATTTTCGTTTTGAGCATTCTTAACGATTTTGCCTAATGAAATATCAAATACAAGGTCTGCCACCCAAATAACGATACCGATAAATAGCACGCATGCTAAAACGATAAGTGTATTATTTTTAACTTGCTTAAATGAAGGCCATACAACCTTTTTAAGTTCACTTTTAACTTCTTTAAAATAATTTATAATTTTACTTGACTTTTTAGCCATTATTAAGTCACTCCTTCAGTTGTGAATGATATTATTTTGTTTCTTTGTGAAGTGTGTGTTTTCTGCAAAATCTGCAATACTTGTTCATTTCCAAACGATCAGGATCGTTCTTCTTTTCTTTCATTGTATCATAATTCCTTTGTTTGCATTCTGTACATTCTAATGTAATCTTTGTTCTCATATCAGAAACCTCCATAAATAATTAACAATTATAACATCGAAAAAAAGGCACACTAAAAAAAGACCTAATTTCCGAGGTCTATACTACTATATCACAAATGAATTGATAAGTCAATACTTTTTTGCAAAAAAGACCATAATTTTTATATTGTTCCTATTTTCTTTCCCCTGCGTGGAAATCTTTTATCTGTCTTGTTTAATTTTTCTATTATAATAATGCTGTGAGTAATGTCTGTTCCGTCAATATCGTGCATTTGAACCTCTTTGACTTTTCCACCTAAAGCCTTAATAACAGGTTTGGCATTTTCAAGTTCTTCGTCCATATCCTTACCTTTCATTGCAAGCATATATCCACCTGTCTTTACAAGTGGTAAACAATATTCTGCCAATACATTCAAACCTGCAACTGCACGACTTACAACTATATCAAAATTTTCTCTGTAATTTGCATCATTTCCTGCATCTTCTGCCCTTATATGAATACATTTTGCATTTAAACCAAGCTCATCCGATACCGTTTTCAAGAAATTTATTCTTTTATTTAAACTATCCATCAAAGTCAAGTCTATATTTCTATTCTCAATTTTAATGGGTATACCGGGAAAGCCGGCGCCGGTTCCTACATCGGCTATTTTATCTCCGTCCTTTATGTAACCTGTTTTAAGACAAGTTAAGCTGTCAATAAAATGCTTTGTTTTAATTTCTTCCGGTTCTGTAATTGCTGTCAAATTTATTTTTTCGTTCCATTCCAGTAAAAGTTCCATATATCTTTGAAATTCCGGTTTCAAAAAAATCACCTCTGTGATATTATACCACAAAGGTGAACAAAAAGCCATATTTATTTTATAAAATCCAAAGGATTGATATATTCTTCATCATTTATCATTTCAAAATGAAGATGTGGCTTTTGATTTTTTTCAAAATTACCACAGTTGCCCACGGTACCAATCATTTGACCTTGGTCTAAATGGTCCCCTTGTTTTACAACAACCTTATCAAGATTTTTATAAACTGTTTCAATTCCGTCCAAATGTTTAACCTTAACAACATAACCATACATTTCATCAAAGAAGGACTCTATAACATCTCCCTCTGCTGATGTATCAACCTCCGTTCCTATTTCTCCTTCAATATCCAAACCACAGTGTGTTCTCCAATCCTCCATTGTTTCGTCCCAAGATAATTCTTCCACAGAAAATTCTTTTTGTATTTGTCCGTTTGTCGGAAAGACATATACCAAAGTTTTATTATATGTCATCTCTTCCTCTTGCTCTATTTTTACTGTTGGTTCTGAAACATCTTGTTTTTCAGTTACAGGAATATTTTGGGTATAATCTGTTATATTACTGTTTTTTGTATCAGTTACTGCAACCTTAGTCATATTATAGTTCCAGATAATTGAAAATGCTGTAATTCCTATTGCAAGTAATAACAATGTTAAAAACCCTTTATTTGTAATTAGTTTAATTACCGGTTGATTTGATGTTTCCTTTTTATCGTTCATATAGAACACCTCCTTTTGCTATTATTACCAAGGAGGATAAATTTATACCTATTTAACAATTTCTGTTCCTTTATAATACCATTTTAGAATTTCTTTATAATCTTTTCCCTTATTAGCCATTATGTTTGCGCCGTGTTGACTAAGTCCCACTCCGTGTCCACTTCCTGACACTTTAAATAAAACATTATCATTTAATATACTTACTTCAAAGCAAGCTGATTTAAGACCAAACAGCGCTCTGATTTCAGTACCCTTTATTTCTGCATTTCCTATCATTATATATTGAACGGATTTACCTGTTGTATATTTAATTCCGTTTATCCAAGTATTTCTGTCATCGCCTAAATTGGCATCGGGATATTTTTCGTTTATTTTATTTTTAAATTCATTACAAGTAACTAAAACTTCTGTATAATATCCTGTTCTTTTATCTTCCTCCGGGCTTTCTACCGATGTAAGATATGGCAAATTAGAGCTCCAAACATCTTCGCTGTTTTCTGTTCTGCAACCTCCGCTTGATGCGTGGAACACTGCTATAATTGGTTGATTTTCATAAGTTACTATTTCTCCTTTTGTCTCTTCTACACATTTACATATTTTGCTGTAATACTTGTCCATCCATTCCTTGCCGTGTATTTTTTCCAACTTCTCTTTGCTGTAATATGCACAACAATGTTTAGAGTTTGTGCACACAATTGCATCCTTATGCTCAATTGGGGCAGTGTTTGGGTCTTCATTAAATTTTAAGTATTTATTGTATATGTAAGTTCTCGCTGCAACAGCCTGAGCTTTAATTGCCTCTTTGTTAAATTCCGCCGGTACTTCTGCACTAACTACGCATTTTAAATATTCTTCAAAATCAGTTTCTTTAATTATATTTTCTTCATTATAATATACTTTAATACTTTTGGGTAATTTTATAGTTGTCATGTTTTTGTCCTTAAATGTTAAAATATACGATACAATAAGAATCAATATCATAGATGAAATGTAAATTAACAATATCTTTTTCATAAGCTCACCTCTGTATATTATATTGTTTTTCACACTTTTTAGAATATAAATTTGTTAATTATTTGTAATTGTTTTTTAATCATGAATATGGTATAATGTATTTAATTAAATAAAAGGAAGTGTTTTTATGATTAAGAAAATGTTATGTATTCTTCTTGTATTTGTAATGGTAGCATCTACGGTATGCTTTGCAAAGTCAGGAGATGTTGCAGGAAACTATTACTATACCGACATTAAAACTTATGTAAGAGGTCAGTTGATTGATTCATTTAATGTTGGTGGTAAAACTGTTATTGTGTGTGAAAACCTTGACCGTTTTGGTTTTATTGTTGCTTGGGATAGTGCTAACAGGAAATTATCTATCGAAGACAATAAGGGTAAGGTAACAGGAAATCCTACCGTTGAAACAGTCAAAGGAGCTTTGGGAGATATTGCCGGTGAATACTATTTCACAGATATAAAGACATTCTTTGCAGGCAAAGAAATTGAAAGCTACAACATTGGTGGTTACACAGTTTTCCCTGCCACATTATTAAGAGATTTTGGTTATACGGTTGAATGGGACGAAACAAATCGTCGTGTTTTAATTGATACAGATTCTTCAACTGCGATAGGTTCAACAAAAATTGATAACCTTACATATAAGGAAAACCAAATATACCATGGTGATATATTAGTAAGAACTAATGCTCCGTCATTCAACGGAACTTATCCCATTACTTCTCACGATTGTATGATTGAAACATCATTAGACAAATATACTTATATTCCTTTCCAAGCATTTGCTGATTGTTTAGGAATTGGGTATTCTTGGGACAGTGAAACTGCAACTTTAACAGTTAACGTTCCGGATGACTCTGTTATTAAAGCAAGTAAATCAAACTCAAAAGCATCTGTTAAGGCATATACTACAAAGGAATTTGAAATTAAAGACATTGTATTAAATATTAAAAATGGTACTGATACATTCAAAGATTTAAAAGCTATTGCTTACGGTGATGAAGTATTTGTTGAATCAAACGACCTTGCATTAGGTCTAAAATTCTTTGTATTTAACAATTCTGACTTCTACACCTCACAGATGGCATATTTGCTATACAGTGGAATATATAAATAAACAAATAATTATTTTCATTGTAGATTAAAAAACTGACTTTGACAAATTGTCAAAGTCAGTTTTTTAATATTCTTAACTAATCTTGTACAGGTTTATTTGAAACATTTCCAAGCCATTTATTTGAATTTACCGTTGCTTCTATTTCATCGCCATAATAAACTTCATCATCTATTACAACAAAAGGTTTAGCAATTACTGTTTTGCCAAAGTCATCACTTGAAATATTGGTTACAAATGAATATAAATATCCGTCTTCATCTTTTAATTCTGCAAAATCTGTTGCATTTAATTCAACCTTATTTGCTTCGTTTCCGGACTTATAAATATACATTCCGAATTTATCTTCTGTTCCAAATGCAAACGTACTAATATTAGCAAATAACGACGTAAATGCAATAATACCTTCTTTTTCTTGAGCGTTATTTGTATTTGCATAATAGCCGGAATCATACGAGTTTGAAAGTTCAGGCACAGTTGGCCTTTCGTATCTATACATCTTGCCTAATTCAATGCTGGTTCCATTGTTAAATCTGCCTGTTGCTAACATTCGATAACTCCAATTTTGAGCCGAAGTTGATGAAGGCATAATCCAATCTGCTAATTCAGCACTATTGACCTCAGAAATCTTAATATTAGAACACATACTAAACATATTGTAATAACACGTATTCGCAAGAGTTGTTGCTTTAAGTTTAGGCGCTGTTTTTAATGCTGTGCAACCACTAAACATTCCATTATAGCAAGAAATTTCAAGGGTACTTGCAGGAAGTTCTGCCATTGCTTTCTTTAATGATGTACAATCGGAAAACATACTATTATAACAATATTCAGCAAGAGTTGTTGCTTTAAGTTCAGGTGCTGTCTTTATTGCCGTACAACCACCAAACATTGCAGTATAGCAATACTTAGCAAGGGTTGTTGCAGGAAGGTTTGGTGTTGCTGTCAACGATGTACAATATCTGAACATTTGGTCATAACAATAATCAGCAAGTTTAGTTGCCGGAAGCTCAGGGGCTTTCTTTAACGCCTTACAACCACCAAACATATTATAAAAGCAATAATTATTATTGCTTGTAAATTCTGTCGGTGGATTGTTGTAATCAAGCAATGTATTTATATTACCGGATGCCTCCACAATGCCGGTTGTTACTTCATTTCCTTCTGCGTTTGTAATTTTCCATTGATAGGAACTACCACCGTCAGAAAATGCGTTGTTGTCAGACCCTCTGAAATATACGGTTTTTGAAGCATTGTTAACTTCAATCTGATTTTCAGGTGTATAAGTATTCCAACTATTGTTGTCAAATGAATACTCCAAGGTCGGTACACTTAATGATGCAGAACCATATTTTGTAAGATTGATTATAAAGTTTTCTGTGCCTGTAAAGGTAAGTGGTGTTTTATCAACATCTGCACTTACAGTTACCATTGCAGATGTCATTAGTGAAATTGCAATTGCCAATGCAAGAATTATACACATTATTTTTTTCATTTTCATTTTAAACCTCCATACAAATACTTAGTGTTGTCTAATGTATTAAATATTTAATTAAAACTCTTTTTAAAAATTGTTATTTCGTAGTTATCTAACAAATTAGTTAGTATTTGATAAAATAGATGTCATAGTTTTTGAACCCAAATCTACACCTTTATGTGTTGTTGAGCCATATTTTAACTGATTTTCTCCACTTGTCTTAATAATATCCTCACAAGAAATTTTTATTACTTCAATTTTTGGCATTTCGTATTTTTTCATTTTATTAGTCTCCTTATTATGTTTATTTTATTTATTCCTGTTTGTTTGAAACATTTCCAAGCCATTTGTTTGAATTTACAGTTGCTTCTATTTCACTTCCATAATAAACGTTGCTGTTAATTACAACAAAAGGTTTAGCAATTACCGTTTTACCAAAGTCTTCACTTGAAATATTGGTTACAAATGAATATAAATATCCGTCTTCATCTTTTAATTCTGCAAAATCTGTTGCATTTAATTCAACCTTATTTGCTTCGTTTCCGGACTTATAAATATACATTCCGAATTTATCTTCTGTTCCGAATATAAACTTGTCAATATTGCTAAATAATGATGTAAATGCAATAATACCTTCTTTTTCTAATGCGTCTTTTTCAATTGCGTAGTAGCCGGAATCATATGAGTTTGAAAGTACAGGTATTGTAGGTGTAATATAAACATACTGTTTATTTAACGAACTTTCGCCACTAACATCAGTTGCATTTGTTCTTGTTTCACATACCTTTGTAGTTGGATTTGCGCTATCTCCTGCAAAGATGTCCATACAAATGTTTATAAATACATTTCCACCAGAACCGGAATATAATCCAAATTCTGCCCATGGATCATTGCCTTCATAAGCAGAATTACCTCCTATAAGCTTTAAATCTCCACCATTTACAATAATATCTGCAAATGACGAGAAGCATGATAATCCGAATCCACCACAGGTGTCATTACAATCTCCGCCTACGGCTGTTACAGTACCACCGTTAAATATTGCTGATTCTGCGTCGCCTTCAATACAAATTCCGTCGCCTTCATAATTGTCTCCGTATGCTTCTATAACGCCACCATTTATTATTAGTTTACCTAAATTATATATACCGATTCCAAGTCCCTCAGGATTTGTTGCATTTCCTCTTGAAATTATTTTACCGGTACTTTTAGACTGTCCATATATTGTAAGACTGCTTCCGTTGGTAATACAAATACCATAGGATTCTCCGTTATTTTGGTTTGCATTAACAGTAAGTGTTTTACCATCCTTTAATATTAGATTAACATCACCCTCTATATAAAGAGTTTGTTCAATAGTAGTATCTGCATCTACTACATACCATTTTGTTTTGCCACTCTCACCACATGTTGTAGTTGATGACTCAACTATTGTATAATCCTCACAGCTTTCTGTTTTCCATTGGTCAATACCATCGGAAGCTTCTCCGTTTTTATATGTAGGATAGAGAAAACTGAAGGTTTCATTTTCTACAACCTTATAGCGATAACCTGCTATATAATCATCTGTTCCGTTTTCAATAGCAACCAACTCACAATTAGCAGGAATTGTATTTGCATCTGTGCCGGTGGTAGCAGTCGGGTCATTTACAAATTTACCACCGCTAATAGTGGATTTGTAAACATTACACTTAAATGAACCACCACTGATGGTACAAGATACAATATTGTTACTGCTGGAATTAAAAACACCACCACTGATAGTTGCACCTTGAATACTATAATTGTTTTTAAATGTACCGCCTGTAATTTCAAGAGTTCCAATATTATTGTTATTACTTAAGATGCACGAATGTACACCATCGGCAATTGTTACCTTGCCTCCGCTTTTAAGATTAAGCCTTACACCTTGTACTACAGATGATTCTGCACTGTTCGTCAAAGCAATTGATGTACCATTATCAACATTAATTTTTACTACACCGTAACCGTTCTCGTCTAAAGTTACTTTCTTTCCTGTAACAGTGAAAAATCCCTCAGTAACACTATGAACTAACTTGATTGTTCCACCGTCCTCTGCAACGTCAAATACACTTTTGATTCCATATTTAGTTCCCTGATACAAAGCCGAAAGCGTAAAACCGCATACTTTACATTTGTCATTTTCGTCAAAGTCGTGGTTTTCCCAATCGCCTGTTTCCATTTCATTTTCGCAGTACCTTTGATGCGTTGTTTCTGTAGTATTCCACCAGCCGGAACACCATTCAAATTCCTGACCGCATACCGGACAATTAGTCGACGACGCGCTTGCCGTGATAGTTAATCCTGATGTTATGCCAATTACCATTGCAAGTGATAATATGACGCTTAAAATTCTTTTAGTTTTCACAAATTTTCTCCTTTTTTTCAATTTTATATTTTTATAACACAACAATAATAACATATAGGTGTCGCCCTCCCTTATTTATAACAAACCATAAAAAGCATAATATTATTTGACTTTGAATAACAATTATGATATAATTATTTTTAATTTTACTTAGGTAGTGTAAAATAGCATATGAAA
>DCGP01000013.1 GCA_002314595.1 Clostridiales bacterium UBA1775
CGATGGATCACCAAAAACATCATTATGCATTAGCATAATGATGTTTTTTTATAATTAGTGGGGATTCGAACCCTGAGAGGGCTACGAGCGTGAAGAAAACGATTGATAATCGTTTTTAGCGAAGTAGGTGCGAAATCGGGTACCACACATTATGTGTGGTCGATGAGCAGGATAGATGCGAAGCATCTGTATCCCCGATGGATCACCAAAAACATCATTACGCATTAGCGTAATGATGTTTTCTGTATACAATTAGAGGCTGTATTTTAAATACAACCTCTATTTTTATGAAAATATAAAATAATATATGTATTTGTATTTGGTTGCCAAAAAAATGTTGAAAAAACGTAAAATTTTGTGTAGTACGATAATTGAAATGCCACTTATATTATAGTATAATGTTATAGTTGAAAAACGTATAAGGGGTGTTATTTTGAAAATTTTTTCTCCAATGCTTTTTACTGATTTGAAAAATTACAGTAAAGAACAGTTTTTAAAAGATGTTGTATCAGGCATAATTGTTGCAATTATTGCATTGCCACTTTCTATTGCCTTGGCAATAGCCTCAGGCGTAACACCTGAAATGGGTATATATACAGCTATTATAGCAGGCTTCATAGTATCACTTTTAGGTGGTAGCAATGTTCAAATCACCGGGCCAACGGCTGCATTTGCCACAATTGTTGCAGGTGTAGTTGCTAAAAACGGTCTTGAAGGACTTGCTGTTGCAACTGTTATTGCAGGTATACTGTTAATAATAATGGGGATTTTAAAATTTGGTAATTTAATTAGGTTTATTCCTTTTACGATTACTACGGGTTTTACGGCAGGTATTGCATTAACTCTTGTAATCGGTCAGTTAAAGGATTTCTTTGGCATAACTTATCAAAATGGTGAATCACCTATTGAAACATTGGAAAAGGCAAAGGCGTTTATAACTAATATAGGTACTATAAACTATCAAGCCATCATTGTTGGTGTAGTTTGCCTTGCAGTACTAATATTATGGCCTAAGGTTACGGAAAAAATTCCTGCATCACTTATAGCAGTGCTTGTAGGTATTGCAATGGTAAAGGGTTTTAATATGAAGGTAAATACAATAGGCGATTTATATACGGTAGGTTCAACATTGCCAAAGCTACATATTCCAAATTTTGCTCTTGCAAAAAAGGTTTTGCCTGACGCAGTAACAATCGCAATTTTGGCAGGTATTGAATCTCTGTTATCTTGTGTTGTAGCAGATGGAATGATTAAGAAACATCATAGGTCTAACACAGAACTTATTGCACAAGGGTGTGCTAATATTGGCTCTGCACTACTTGGTGGAATTCCGGCAACAGGAGCTATTGCAAGAACTGCTGCAAATATTAAAAACGGCGGTAAAACACCTGTATCAGGTATAGTACACTCTGTGGTTTTGCTTGCAGTTTTAGTAGCACTTATGAAATATGCAGCATTTATTCCAATGCCTGTAATTGCTGCAATTTTAATACAAGTAGCCTATAATATGTGCCAATGGAGACAATTTGTATATTTAGTTAAAACGTCCCCAAAAAGTGATATTATAGTCTTAGTGGTAACTTTCTTATTAACAGTTATATTTGACCTTGTGGTTGCAATAGAAATCGGAATTGCAATCGCTTGTGTAATGTTCTTAAAGAGAATGAGTGAAGAGTCAAAAATAGAAAGTTGGACCTACGATGAAACAGGTGGAGAACTAATGGACGTACCAAAGCACATTAGTGTTTATGAATTAAGTGGTCCGTTGTTTTTTGCAGTTGCAGGAAATATAGAAATGATTAAAACAAAGAAGTTTACAAAGGTTGTAATACTTCGTATGCGCTCTGTACCGTCCATTGATACAGATGCAATAAAATGTCTGACAAGTTTCATTAAAAAGTGTAAGAAGAAGGGAATAACAGTTGTTCTATCACATGTAAACAGTCAGCCTATTAAAGCAATGCAAAAGGCAGGGCTTACAAAACTTGTTGGTAAGGATAACTTCTGTAAAAACATCGAAGCTGCAATGAAACGCGGAATTGAATTAGGCGAATAATATTAGGGATTGTAGAAAAATTCTACAATCCCCCTTTGCTTTATATGGTCTGTACATTTTCAACCAACCATTATGTTTTATTCTTCGTAGGAATACTTTATCATATTCCAAGAATGTTTCTTTAATGTAGGTATCTCTTTTATTTCGACACTATTCGGTTTAACATTTTCTTTGTTTGCAGAATTAGAAACCTTAATATCATCTGCATAAAGTTCAATGTGTTCCTTTATTTTTACATTTTTATAGTTTTCAAAATCAATAGTTAACTCTGCATTGTCGGTTTCAGAGCCATTTACAGCAAATAATATCAATTCCTTATTTTTATTGTTTTCAATTACTGATGCCTTGATGTATGGAATATCCTTATATTCGTCAGTATCGTATGTATCACATTCGGTTATAATGTTCATTGTAGTGCCTCTGCCATAAACTGACGCATACATATATGGATAGAATATTGTCTGCACCCAAGCCCTTCCGTTAGGCTCTGTCATAATTGGTGCAATTACATTGACAAGCTGAGCCAAACAAGCGATTTTTACTCTATCACTGTTGTTTTGTAGGGTAATAAGCATACAACCTACCAATAAAGCATCGTCAAATTTATATACATCTTCAAGTAAATGAGGAGCAACAGACCATTCTTTATAATTCGGTTTAGCACTCATATACCAAACATTCCACTCATCAAACGAAAGGTTAACGGTTTTTTCAGAATGCTTCTTTGCTTTAACAGCATCGCAAATCGATGCAACAGATTTAATAAATTTGTCCATGTGTGTTGACTTTGCAAGAAATTCAGGCAAGTTATCAAATTTATTTTCATAGTATTGATGAAGTGAAATATAGTCAATTTTGTCGTATGCTTCGTTTAGTGTTTCTAATTCCCAACCTCCAAAGGTAGGCATATTGTAATTTGAACTGCCACACAACACTAATTCAATGGACGGGTCCATACCTTTCAATAACTTTGCAGTTTCAATGGCTATTCTGCCATATTCTTGCGCAGTTTTATGACCAATTTGCCAATATCCGTCCATTTCGTTACCCAAACACCAAGTTTTAATGGCAAAAGGTTCTTCAAATCCGTTTTTTCTGCGTAAATTAGCATAATATGAATCTGTTGTACCGTTGCAATATTCAATGCAATTTTTAGCATCAAGAGGAGTTCCTGTTCCTAAATTTACAGTCATTAAAATATCTGTGTTGGCGTTTTTAGCCCACTTTGAAAATTCATCAATACCAACTTGATTTGTTTCAATAGTTTTCCAAGCTAAATCCGTTCTCCGTGGTCGTTTTGATTTATCTCCGATGCCATCTTCCCAGTTGTAACCCGAAACAAAGTTACCACCCGGGTAACGAACAATAGGTACACCAATTTTTTTAACTAAATCAATAACGTCTTTTCTAAATCCTTCATCGTCTGCATTTTTGTGTTCAGGTTCATATATTCCTGTGTAAACAGCTCTGCCGATATGCTCGATAAACGACCCATAAATTCTTTTGTCAATTTCCGATATTCTGTATTTTTTATTAACAGTAATTTTTGCTTTCATAGCTTTTCCTCCATAAAAATGATATGATTTTATTATATAACTTGACGATAACTTTTCAATATGTTATACTGTCATAAAACTGATGTTTTATGTTTTTTTGAGGTGATGCTTTGAAAGTAATAAATATTGGATACAAAACAGAACACGACGATAAATTCCTTGTTTCAAGGCAAAATGGCTCGGGAGATTATATATTACTGTTTGTTAGAACAAATGGTATTTTTGTGCTGAATAATAAGGAAGTTTATACCAAACCTAATTCTGCAATTATATTTAAAAAGGGGACGCCACAAATATATAAAGCAGTAAAAGGCAATAAATATGTAGACGATTGGGTTCATTTTGAAATGGACGAAGAGGATATTCAATTTTTTCAATATTTAAAATTGCCCTTTGACACCATTATTAAGCTTGATTCCTTAAATCAATTTTCAGAACTTATAAAAAATATGTTTATGGAAAAGTACTCCAATACAGTGCATAATGAAAAAATATCCGAAATGTATATGAAAATTATTTTTATGAAGCTTAGTGATTTTATCAATGATAAATCTTCAAATATTAGTGGAAAATATTACAGAGAACTGTTAGAAATTCGTTCTAATATTTATAATAATCCCGAGGAAGCAGTTTCCATTGACAATATTTCAAATAAATTGTTTGTCAGTAGGTCGTATCTTCAACACCTTTATAAAAAATATTTTGATTCAAGTATATTTGAAGATGTTAAAAAAAGTAGAATGGAGTATGCGAAATATATACTTTCATCATCAACAACTTCTGTTGATAAAACAGCATATATGTGTGGATACAAAAATCCTGTCCACTTTATGAGAGAATTTAAAAAAACTTGCGGAGTAACCCCAACAGAATATCGTAAAAATTCCAACCTTTCCGAAGAGGAATTTTTAAAGGCAAAATCCCATAATCCGTACATTATTTAATTCACATAGTAAAACTAATGCTATAAGGAGAAAAAATGAAAAAGAATATTAAAAAATCAATAACAGAATACTTTATGATAACATTAGGCTCACTTTTAATGTCGATTGGCGTATACTTTTTTAAAATACCAAACGGATTTTCAACAGGAGGAGTTAGTGGTATATCGACTATTTTTGGCAAAATATTACCATTTTTAACAACTGCAAAATGGTTGATGATAATAAACATATTTTTGTTAGTTGTTGGCTTTATTTTTTTAGGCAAGGAAAATGGAATAAAAACAGTATATTGCAGCCTGCTTTTTTCAGGATTAACAATGTTTTTTGAAAAATATATTCCATTACAATCACCACTTACAGACCAACCGTTTTTAGAACTTGTTTATGCAATATTCATTACAGCTCTTGGCTCTGCAATAATCTTTGAAAATAACAGTTCTTCCGGTGGTACGGATATAGTTGCCTTATTGTTAAAAAAATATACGAGTGTCAACGAAGGCAGAGCATTGCTTTATGCAGATTTTGTAGTGGCGTTTAGTTCAATCTTTGTATTCGGCATTAAAATAGGCTTATTTTCATTACTTGGCTTGTTTATGAAGGCGTTTTTAGTAGACTCAATTATAGAAAATATACGCACTTGTAAATATTTTATTGTTATAACTTCAAAGCCTGACGAGGTTTTAAAATATGTTCTTGTTGATTTGCATCACGGTGTAACAATTAACGAGGCAATCGGTGGATTTAGTGGCGAGAAGAAAACTATGATTCATACCGTATGTAAACGTATAGAAGCTATAAAATTACGCAGAAAAATTTACGAAATCGATCCACACGCCTTTACAATAATAACCTCTACAAGTGAAATAGTAGGAAGAGGTTTTAGGGGTGTATTATAGAAAAATAAACCATCTCAATTGAGGTGGTTTGTTTGTATAAAAAAAGAGACGATTTAAAAATCGTCTCTCTTGGTGCTCGAGACCGGAATCGAACCGGTACGGGTATCACTACCCACGGGATTTTAAGTCCCGGGCGTCTGCCAGTTCCGCCACTCGAGCATATCTCTTTCGTACTTGACTATATTACCATAAAACACCTGCTTTTGTCAAGGACTTTTTTAAATTTTTTATTATTAACTTGACTTTAATCAATAAATAAGATATAATTTATATGTAGTAATGGAGGAAGTAAAATTGGCAATTATAAAGTATGATAAACTTTCCCAAGAAGTTGAAAATAAAATCAAAGAAAATTTTGCTGACAAAAAAATCCTTGATATGCAAGCGATTAGACGAGATATGACAAGAGATGTTGCAACAGTTCAAAGGCCGGCATTTGTCAGAGACATTGAAAAAATAATGAATTGCCCGTATTACAACAGATATACAGATAAAACTCAGGTTTTTTCAATGTATAAAAATGATGATTTGTCAAGACGAGCATTGCATGTTCAATTGGTTTCAAGAATTTCTAGAAATATTGGAAGACTGTTAGGATTGAATGTTGATTTAATCGAGGCAATAGCGTTGGGCCATGATATTGGTCATACGCCATTTGGTCATGCCGGCGAAAGCGTCCTTTCAGATATTTATAATAAGTATACCGGAAAATATTTTAACCATAATGTTCACAGTGTAAGGGTTTTAGATGGTATATTTCATTACAATTTAAGTTTGCAAACATTAAATGGCATTCTTTGTCATAACGGAGAATTGGAACTTGATAAATATGTTCCTTCCAAAATGGATAATTTTGATGATTTTGACAATCTTCTTGAAGGATGTTATACAAATAATGTTTCGGTAAAACTTATTCCATCTACATTGGAGGGCTGCGTTGTCAGAATAAGTGATATTATTGCTTATTTAGGTAAGGACAGGCAAGATGCTCAACGTGCAAGGTTAATTACAAGCGAGGCTGAATTTGACGATAATGCAATTGGTAGTTTTAACGCAAAAATTATCAATAATCTTATTGTAAATATAGTAGAAAATAGTTATGGTAAAGATTATATTTGTATGGACAAGGAATATTACATAGCTTTAAAACAAGGAAAGAAGCAAAATTATCAGCTTATTTACCAAACTGATTTTATTAAAAAAACTAAGAGTATTATAGAGCCTATATTTAATAAAATATATGATAAATGTATTTTTGATTTAAATAATAAAAATACTAATTCACCAATTTATAAGCACCATATTAGTTATGTAAAGGAATACAACAAATATTATAAAAAATCCGACTATGAAAACGAAGATGTTAATGACATTGTTGTAGATTATATAGCAAGTATGACGGATAATTATATGCTTGAATTATATAAATATTTATTTCCTGACGAAAAGGGAATAGATTTCGTTTCGTATTTTAATGACATATAAACGGAGGATTAAAATGAAAAGAATTTTAACTTTTGACTTTGGCGCGTCAAGTGGCAGAGCGATTATTGCAACTTATGAAAATAAAAAAATGACACTAAAAGAAGTTCATCGTTTTTCTAATGACCCTGTTATGATTAACGGATATTTATATTGGGATATTTTAAGATTGTTTCACGAAATCAAGCAAGGTATTATTGCAGCTAAATTAGATGGTGGCTTTGAGGCAATAGGTATAGATACTTGGGCAGTTGACTATGGACTTATTGATAAAGATGGGATTTTGATGGAAAACCCCGTTCATTATAGAGATTCTAACGCATACGGCATTGAGGATGAAGTTCATAAGATTGTTTCTAAGGATGAACTATATTTAAAAACAGGCGTTCAATATCAACCATTTAACAGTATTTACAGATTATTTTATACTCTTAAAAACAAAAAGCGTAAAATAGATGAATGTGATAAGATAATGTTTGTTACGGATTTGCTAAACTATTTCCTAACAGGCGAAAAGAAAACTGAGCAAACATTTGCAATGTCAACAAATTTATTTAACCCAATTACTGATGATTGGGATTGGGAAATTATTGACAGATTAGGATTCCCAAGAAACATATTTGCACCAATTATCAAGGCAGGTAATGTTTACGGAATGTTAAAAAAAGATATTGCAGAAGAACTTGGTTGTGATGTTGTACCGGTTATTTCGGTTGCTGCACATGATACTGCGTCAGCAATTGCAGCAGTACCATCAAATAAAGAAGATTTTGTATATATAAGTTGTGGTACATGGTCTTTGTTTGGCACAGAGCTTGAAAAACCAATACTTACAAAGGAAGCTATGGATATAGGCTTTACAAACGAAGGTGGATATGACGATAAAATCATATTCTTGAAAAATATTATGGGTATGTGGATATTCCAAGAAACTTGTCGTCAATGGAAGCGAGAAGGTAAGGAAATTTCATATAAGGTATTAGATAAAGATTCTTTTGATTCTAAAAAATTCTATTGCTTTATCGACCCTGCAGCACCGGAATTTAATCCTTACGGTAATATGCCAAAAAGAATTAAAGAATATTGTAAAAAGACTAACCAGCCTGTTCCTGAAACAGATGGTGAAATTTGCAGATGTATTTATGAGAGCTTGGCATTCAAATATAGACAAAGCCTTGAAGAACTTGAAAAAATTACAGGGAAAAAATATGATAGAATTCATATGGTTGGTGGTGGCATAAACAATAAATTGCTTTGCCAATTTGCTGCAGATTTCTGTAATGTTGAAGTTAATGCAGGCCCTATTGAAGCTACTGCTGCCGGTAATGCTTTGGTTCAATTTATTACACTTGGTGAAATCAAAGACTTTAAAGAGGCAAGAAAGGTTTCTTTTGATAGTACAGATATGGCAATTTATAATCCAAATAACAACGAGGAAGTTGAAGAAGCATATAAGAAATTTTTATCAGTTCAAGGCAAGTAATTGGATATATAGGGGGGTTAACTATGACAAAAGGTATTTTTGGTGATATGTTTGATTTTAACAAAGATGGACAGCTTGATGCCGGAGAAAAGGCAATGGAATTTATGTTCTTAGACCAATTAACTAAGAAAGTTGATGAAAATGACTCCGACAATGATGACGAAGAATAGTAAAATTTGTAATACAACTTTTTCTGTTTTTGATTGACATTATTTTTAAAATGTGATATAATTTAGTAAAGCGAGGAAATTTGTAACTGACGGATTTTGCGGATAACCGCAAGGAAACAAATTTCAATAAATAGCCGACCGTCTGGGCATACATTGATTTATAGGTCATTGTATGCTCTTTTTTTATTATTTGTAAAGGAGAGATTTCTATGAAAAAAGTTGGCATAGTTATGGGTAGCGATTTCGACCTACCAATCGTAGAAAAAGCTGTAGAAGTATTAAAAGAGTTTAACGTTCCTTATGAGGTACATATTTATTCTGCACACAGAACACCTGTTCAAGCGAGAGATTTTGCATTAAATGCAAAGAATAATGGTATTGGTGTTATTATTGCATCAGCAGGTATGGCAGCACATCTTGCAGGTGCAATGGCTGCAAATACAACCTTGCCGGTTATCGGTATTCCATGTAAGTCAACTATTAGCGATGGCTTAGATGCGCTTTTATCAACAGTACAAATGCCATCAGGTATTCCTGTTGCAACAGTAGCTGTTAATGGTGGCAAAAATGCAGGGTTGCTTGCAATACAAATTCTTGCTGTTAACGATGAAGAGCTTTCAAACAAATTAGATGAAAACAGAAAGCAAGAAGCAGAAAAAGTGCTTAACAAAGATAAAAATTTAATTTTATAATAAAGGGAGAAATTAAAGATGAAAAAGGTTTACACTGGTAAAACAAAAGACGTATTTGAATTAGAAAATGGCAATTTCTTATTAAAATTTAAAGATGATTGCACAGGTAAAGATGGTGTATTTGATCCGGGCGAAAATTCAGTTGGTTTAACAATTGATGGTGTTGGTGATGTAAATTTAAGAATGTCAATTTATTTTTTCGAAAAAATCAACGAAGCAGGAATTAGAACACACTATGTAAGTGCTAATTTAGATGATACAACTATGGAGGTACTACCTGCAAAGGTATTTGGTAAAGGCTTAGAAGTTATTTGCAGATATAAGGCAGTAGGCAGTTTCTTCCGTAGATATTCGGATTATGTTGAAGAAGGCGCAGACCTTCCGGCATACGTTGAAACAACATTTAAGGATGATGCAAAAGGCGACCCATTAGTTACAAAGGATGGGCTTGTAGACCTTGGTGTTATGAGTGCTTCTCAATATGATGATGTTAAGGTTATGACACAACAAATCACAAAAATTGTTGCTGATGACTTAAAAGCAAAAGGATTAGACCTATACGATATTAAATTTGAATTTGGATATGACAAAGATGGTAAGGTAATGCTTATTGATGAAATTGCATCAGGAAATATGCGTGTATATCAAAACGGCAAGTATATTGACCCAATGACACTTTCAAAACTATTTTTCAAATAAAATAACGGGGAGATAATAACCATGGGTGGTTTTTTTGGAGCAGTAAAAAGATGTGATGCACTTTCTGATGTGTATTTTGGTACAGATTATCATTCGCATTTAGGTACAGTAAGTGCAGGGTTGGCGTCATACGAAAATGGCAAAGGAATCAATAGAGAAATTCACAGCATTTCTAATTCACCATTTAGAACAAAATTTGCAGATGCTTTTGATACAATGAAAGGTACATCGTTTATTGGTTGTATTAACGATTCTGAACCCCAGCCTTTAACAATAAAATCAAAGTTTGGTGTTTATGCAATTTGCTTTATAGGTGTAATAAACAATATTAAGGAATTAGCTGATGAGTATATTGAAAATTCCGGATTTATTACATCAATGTCTTATGGTAAGATAAATTCGGCAGAAATTATAGCCTTGTTAATTAACCATAAGTCGACCTTTGCAGAGGGCATAGAATATGCACAGGAAAAGATTGACGGCACAGCGTCAATTATGGTTTTAAAGGACGATGGACATATTATCGTTGCAAGGGATAAAGTTGGCAGATTACCTGTTTTAATTGGTAAAAATGATGATGGATTTTGTGTATCCTTTGAATCATTTGCTTGTCAAAAGGTTGGCTACGATGAATATTATTCATTAGGTTCAGGGGAGATTGTTGAGCTTTCTTGTGATAAAATGACAATATTAAAAAAACGTCAAGAAAAAATGAAAATCTGTTCTTTCTTGTGGTCATATTACGGTTTTCCAACATCAACTTACGAAGGAGTAAACGTTGAAGTAATGAGATGTAAAAACGGTGAAAATATGGCAGAAATGGAGAAGAAAAACGGAACATTGCCACAGGTTGATTGTGTAGCAGGTGTTCCTGATTCAGGCACTCCACACGCTATTGGTTATGCAAATGCCAGTCATCTACCTTTTGCAAGGCCATTTATTAAATACACACCAACATGGCCAAGAAGCTTTACTCCTATAAATCAAGCAGAACGTAACAGAGTTGCCAAAATGAAGCAAATTCCTGTTAACGAACTTATTAAAGATAAAAATCTACTTTTTGTTGATGATTCAATAGTTAGAGGAACACAAATCAGAGAAACCATTGACTTCTTATATGAAAGTGGTGCTGCAAAGGTACATATGAGGTCTGCGTGTCCTCCCATAATGTATGGATGCAAGTTTTTGAATTTTTCTCGTTCAACAAGTGATAACGACCTAATTACAAGAGCAACAATTTTAGAGCTTGAAGGAGAAGAGGGATTTAAGCATATTGATGAATATTCCGATGCAAATACTGAAAGAGGCAAAAATATGCGTAAGAAAATTTGTGAAAAGTTGCACATTGAATCATTAGAATTTCAATCGATTGATGAATTAGTTAAGTCTATTGGAATTGATAAATGTAAACTATGTACATATTGTTGGGACGGCAAAGAATAAGAGGAGGATTATTATGAACGATTTTTCTGTTTCTGAAAGTTATGCTTCAGCAGGGGTTGATATTACAGCAGGTTATAGGGCAGTTGAACTTATGAAAAAGCATATCAACACTACAATTACACCCGGTGTTTGCTCCGGTGTTGGTGGCTTTGGTGGACTTTTTGAATTAGATTTAGAAGGTATTAAAAAGCCTGTTTTAGTAAGCGGGACAGATGGTGTTGGTACTAAATTAAAATTAGCATTTTTAATGGACAAGCACGACACAGTAGGTATTGACTGTGTAGCAATGTGCGTTAATGATATTATATGTTGTGGTGCAAAGCCACTATATTTTTTGGATTATATTGCATGTGGTAAAAATTATCCTGAAAAAATAGAACAAATTGTAAAAGGAGTTTGCGATGGCTGTGTTCAATCAGGCGCTGCTTTAATTGGTGGAGAAACTGCCGAAATGCCGGGCTTTTATCCATTAGATGAATATGACCTTGCAGGTTACTCGACAGGTGTTGTAGACAAAGATAAAATTATTGACAATACTTCAATGGTTGAAGGCGATGTTATTATCGCTTTACCTTCATCAGGCGTTCACTCAAATGGTTTTTCATTAGTTAGAAAGGTTTTAGATGTTGAAAATGTTGACCTTAAATGTCCAATCGCTGACCTTGACGGTAAATCAATAGGTGAAATATTGCTTACACCCACAAAAATCTACGTTAAGCCTGTGCTTGCCTTGGTTGATAAAATCAAAGTAAAGGGTATTTCCCATATTACCGGTGGTGGTTTCTATGAAAACATTCCAAGGAGTATTCCTGATGGTTTAGGAGCTGTTATAAATAAGGAGTCAGTTAAGATTTTGCCAATCTTTAAATATATTGCAAAAATGGGCAACATTAGCGAAAGAGATATGTTTAACACTTTTAATATGGGTGTTGGTATGAGCATTGTTGTTTCCAAAAAAGATTGTGATGAGGCAATTAAAATACTTAAAGATAATGGTGAAAATCCATATATTATTGGTAACATTGTAAAGTCAGAAAAGAAGATTGAAATAATATAATCGGGGGTGATTATATGGTAAATATTGCTGTTTTGGTTTCGGGTGGAGGAACTAATCTTCAAGCGTTAATTGATGCTGAAAAAAGCAGAATAATTAAAAGCGGCAAGATTAAGCTTGTAATATCAAATAATTATGACGCTTATGCTCTTGAACGAGCTAAAAATAACAAAATTAAAACTTCAATTATTTCAAAAAAGGAATGCGTGGACCAAAATCAATTTGAAAGTAAAATTATTGAGGAACTTAAAAACAATAAAATTGATTTAATAGTTTTGGCAGGATTTATGTGCATTTTAAGTGAAAACTTTACTAAAATATATGACCATAGAATAATAAATGTTCATCCGTCGCTAATTCCGTCATTTTGTGGGGAGGGCTATTATGGGCTTAAAGTTCATGAATGTGCGTTGCAAAAGGGCGTTAAGGTTACGGGGGCAACTGTTCATTTTGTAAATGAAATTCCTGATGGTGGGGAAATTATTATGCAAAAGGCAGTTAAAATTCTTGATAATGATACACCAAAAACATTGCAAAAAAGAGTTATGCGTTTAGCAGAATGGAAGATACTTCCAATGTCTGTGGAAAAGGTATCAAAGGAAATAGAAAGTGAGGGTAAATAAATGGATATTTATAAAATTAACAAAATTGATGAACTAATTAAAGGTAATTCTTACGTTGGCAGAGGTATTGTTATTGGTAAATCAGCTGACGGTAAAAATGCTTGCTCAGCATATTTTATTATGGGTAGAAGTAATAACAGCCGTAACCGTATATTTACAGAAAAGGACGGCTCGGTTTATACAGAACCATTTGATGCTTCAAAGGTTGAAGACCCAAGTCTTATTATTTATGCAGCAATCAGAAAGTACAAAAATAATTTAATCGTTACAAATGGCAATCAAACAGATACAATTTACGAGGGTTTAGAAAAAGGTATGTCATTTTCAGAATCTTTAAAATCAAGAGAATTTGAACCTGATGCACCAAACCTAACACCAAGAATTAGTGGTATGTTAACCTTCGAAAATAATGATTTTACATACGAAATGAGTATTTTAAAAAGTGCAGATGCAGTAGGAACATCATGTAACAGATATACATTCTCATACAATTCTATTGCAGGACTTGGGCATTTTATCCATACTTATGTATGTGATGGTAACCCTATTCCAACATTCCAAGGAGAGCCTGAAAGGGTTGAAATTGACAACAATATTGATGAATTTACTAATAAATTGTGGAGCGCATTAGATGCTGACAATAAAATTTCATTATATGTTACATATACAAATTTAGAAACAGGCAAAGAAGAAACAAGACTTATTAACAAAAATAAGGAGAATTGATTATGAAAGAATTTGAATTAAAATATGGGTGTAATCCAAATCAAAAACCATCAAAAATATATATGGCAAACGGCAAGGAACTTCCAATCGAAATTTTAAATGGAAGACCGGGTTATATTAACTTTTTAGATGCTTTTAACAGTTGGCAATTAGTAAAGGAACTAAAAGATATTTTAGGAATGCCTGCGGTTACATCATTTAAACACGTTAGCCCAACATCTGCAGCCGTTGCAGTACCAATGTCAGATAAGCTTAAAAAAGCTTGCTTTGTAGATGATATCAAAGATTTAGACAAATCACCACTTGCAATTGCTTATGCAAGGGCAAGAGGTACAGACAGAATGTGCTCATTTGGTGATTGGGTAGCACTTTCAGATGTTTGTGATGTTACAACTGCAAACCTAATTAAACGTGAGGTTTCAGATGGTGTTATTGCTCCAGGTTATGAGCCTGAGGCGTTAGAAATTTTAAAATCAAAACGTAAAGGCAACTATAACATAGTTAAAATAGACCCAAATTATGTTCCGGAGGAAATTGAAACAAAACAAGTTTACGGAATTACTTTTGAACAAGGCAGAAATAATTTTAGAATAGACAAAGAACTTATTTCAGATATTGTTTCTAAAAATAAGGATATGCCCGATAGTGCAGTTAGGGACCTAATAATTGCCCTAATTACACTAAAATATACCCAGTCAAATTCAGTTTGCTATGCAGTTGACGGACAAGCAATCGGCGTAGGTGCAGGACAACAGTCAAGAATACATTGCACAAGGCTTGCAGGTTCAAAGGCAGACACTTGGTTTATGCGCCAATATGATAAGGTTTTAAATTTACCGTTTAAAGAAGATTTAGGCAGACCTGAAAGAGATAACGTAATTGACGGTTACATCAATAAAAATGAAGAGGATGTTTGCGCTGACGGTAATTGGCAAAAATATTTTACAGAGCAACCAAAACCACTTACAGACAAAGAAATTAGAGAATATCTTGACACAATTGATGGAGTATCACTTGGCTCAGATGCTTTCTTCCCGTTTGGCGATAACATTGAAAGAGCTAAAAAGAGTGGTGTTAAATATATTGCAGAGCCCGGTGGCTCAATCCGTGATGATTTAGTTATAGAATGTTGTGATAAGTATGGAATGGTTATGGCATTTACAAAAATGAGGTTGTTCCACCACTAAAAAAGGAGAAATTATGAAACTAATTGATGAATTATCTAAATATGATTTGCAAATTGCAGATGCTTGCAATTTGGAACTTAAAAGACAACAGGCAAATATAGAACTTATTGCATCTGAAAATGTTGTTTCAAAAGCAGTTTTATATGCAATGGGAAGCATATTGACAAATAAATACGCCGAGGGTTATCCGGGAAAAAGATATTATGGTGGATGCCAATGCGTTGATATTGTTGAAAATTTGGCAATAGAACGTGCTAAAAAGTTATTTGGTGCAGAGTATGCCAATGTTCAGCCTCACAGTGGCGCAAACGCAAACCTTGCTGTATTCTATGGTCTTTTAGAGCAAGGGGACACAGTTATGGGTATGAATTTGCAGGAAGGCGGACATTTATCGCATGGTTCAAGTGTTAATATTTCAGGAAAATACTTTAATGTTATTCAATATGGTGTAGATAAGGACACTGAAACTATTGATTATGACAAATTAGAAGAAATGGCAGTTGCAAACAAGCCTAAACTAATTGTTGTAGGCGCAAGCGCATATTCAAGACTAATTGATTATAAAAGATGTCGTGAAATTTGTGATAAGGTTGGTGCATATTTGCTTGTAGATATGGCACATATTGCAGGTATGGTTGGTGCCGGAATTATACCAAGCCCTGTTCCTTATGCTGATGTTGTTACAACCACAACTCACAAAACACTAAGAGGCCCAAGAGGTGGCTTGATTTTGTGTAAGGAAGAGCTTGGTAAAAAAATTGATAAAGGCGTTTTCCCGGGTACACAAGGTGGCCCGTTGATGCACATTATTGCTGCCAAAGCAGTTGCATTAGGTGAAGCAATGACAGATGAATTTAAGGAATATCAAAAGCAAATACTTAAAAATGCACAGGTTTTATGTGATGAACTTAAATCTTATGGTTTTAAAATTGTTTCTAACGGAACAGATAATCATTTAATGTTACTTGATTTACGAAATAAAAATATTACAGGTAAACAGCTTGAAGCTTATCTTGACGAAGTACATATTACTGTTAATAAAAATACAATTCCAAACGACCCTCAAAGTCCGTTTGTAACAAGTGGATTGCGTATCGGAACACCGGCAGTTACTTCAAGAGGATTTAAAGAAGCAGAAATGAAAAAAATAGCAAAGTGGATTAACGATGTAGTTGAAGATTTTGAAAATTCAAAAGATAGAATTAAAAAAGAAGTTATTGAACTTAGTAATAAATTCCCAATATACGAATAAGGTGGTAATCTTATGAAAATTCTTGTAGTTGGTGGCGGAGGAAGAGAACACACCATTATAAAGAAACTAAAAGAAAACAAAAACTGTACCGAAGTATATGCTCTTCCCGGCAACGGAGGAATATCACTTGATGCAAAGTGTGTAAATATCGGTGCAAAGGAAATAGATAAAATAGTTGAATTTGCAGTTGAAAATAAAATTGATTATGCGGTAGTTGCACCTGACGACCCACTTGTTTTAGGTTGTGTTGATGCACTAAATGCCAAGGGGATTAAATGCTTTGGACCAAATAAAAATGCTGCTATAATTGAGGGCAGTAAGGTCTTTTCAAAGGATTTAATGAAAAAATATAATATTCCCACTGCAAAGTATGAAGTGTTTGATGATGCAGATAAAGCACTTGAATACATAAATGATGCACCTATTCCAACTGTTATTAAGGCTGATGGACTTGCACTTGGTAAGGGTGTAATTATTGCTATGACAAGGGATGAGGCTAAACAAGCAATAATAGATATTATGAAGGATAAAAAATTTGGTGCAAGCGGCAACCAAATTGTTATTGAAGAATTTTTGGAAGGCCCTGAGGTTTCTGTTTTATCATTTACAGATGGTAAGGTTGTTGTTCCGATGGTTTCATCTATGGACCACAAAAGAGTGGGAGATAACGACACAGGTCTTAACACAGGTGGTATGGGTACGGTTGCTCCAAATCCATATTATACGGAAACCATAGCAAAAGAGTGTATGGAAAAGATTTTTATTCCAACAGTCAATGCTATGAATAAAGAGGGCAGAACATTTAAAGGCTGTTTGTATTTTGGCTTAATGATTACTAAAAACGGACCCAAAGTAATTGAGTATAATTGTCGTTTTGGAGACCCTGAAACACAAGTTGTATTGCCACTTCTTAAAACTGATTTACTTACTATTATGCAAGCAGTTACTGATGAGAAATTATCGGAAATAAATATTGAGTTTTATAACAAATATTCTTGTTGTGTTGTCTTAGCATCAAATGGTTATCCTGAAAACTATGAAAAGAGTTACGAGATTACATTCAAGAATAATGTTTTTCAAAATGTTTTTGTAGCCGGTGCTAAAATAGAAAATAATAAGCTATATACAAACGGTGGCAGAGTATTAGGCGTTACTGCAGTTGCAGATAGTTTAGAAGATGCAATTAAAAAATCATATAGCTATGTTGATTTAATTGATTTTGATAATAAGTATTGTAGAAGGGATATAGGAGCAAAGGCACTAAAAGCTATAAAGGAGGTGCGGTAATTGGTATATAGAGCATTTGTAGAAAAGAAAGAAAACCTTGCTCATGAGGCAAAATATTTGTGTGATGAAGCAAGAAACATACTTGGAATTAAGGAACTTACAAAGGTTCGTGTTATAAATAGATATGATGTTGAAAATATTTCCGAGGAATTATTTGAAAAGGCAAAAAAAACTGTACTTTCCGAACCACAGCTTGATATTGTTACAGCTGAAATTGATACAGAAAATGCCTGTGCATTTGCAGTAGAATACTTACCCGGTCAATTCGACCAAAGGGCTGACTCTGCCTCGCAATGTATTCAAATTATGTCAAAAGGGGAACGTCCAAACATTAAAACTGCAAAGGTTTATGTTTTGTATGGTAATTTGGCAGAAAGTCAAATTGATGAAATTAAAAAATATGTAATTAACCCTGTTGAAGCAAGAGAGGCATCATTTGAACTTCCAAATACACTTGACATAAATTACGACATTCCCACAGAGGTTAAAATAATAGATGAGTTTATTAACCTATCCAAGCCTCAACTTGAGGATTTTGTTAGAGAATACGGTTTGGCTATGGACATTGATGATATTATTTTTTGTCAAAAGTATTTTGTTGAAGAGGGCAGAAACCCAACTATCACGGAAATCAGAATGATTGATACATACTGGTCGGACCATTGTAGACATACTACGTTCTTAACAAATATTGATAACGTTAAGTTTGAAGATGAATTATTACAAGAAACATATAATCAATATATTGCTGTAAGAAAAGAACTAGGCAGAGAAAACAAGCCTGTGTGTCTAATGGATTTAGCAACAGTTGCAGTTAGATATTTAAAGAAAAACGGATATTTAGATAAACTTGATGAATCCGAAGAGATTAACGCTTGTACTGTTAAAATTGATGTAGAGGTTGATGGCAAAATAGAACCATGGCTTTTACTGTTTAAAAATGAAACACATAATCACCCAACAGAAATTGAACCATTTGGTGGTGCTGCAACGTGTATTGGTGGCGCTATTCGTGATCCGCTATCAGGTCGTTCTTATGTTTATGGAGCAATGCGTGTTACCGGAGCAGCAAATCCTTTAAAATCTGTAGCAGAAACAATTAAGGGTAAGTTGCCTCAAAGAAAGATTGTTACAACTGCGGCAGCGGGGTATTCGTCCTATGGTAATCAAATTGGGCTTGCAACCGGCATTGTAGATGAAATATATCACGATGGCTATGCTGCAAAGAGAATGGAAATTGGTGCAGTAATTGCAGCAACTCCTGCTGAAAATGTAAGAAGAGAAACTCCTCTTCCGGGAGATGTAGTTGTTTTGTTAGGGGGTAAAACCGGACGCGATGGTTGTGGTGGTGCAACAGGCTCGTCAAAATCACATACGACACAGTCCTTAGAAACCTGCGGAGCAGAAGTTCAAAAGGGTAATGCACCGGAAGAGAGAAAGCTACAACGCTTGTTTAGAAATAAAGAAGCTTGCTTAATGATTAAAAGATGTAATGACTTTGGTGCAGGTGGTGTATCTGTTGCCATTGGTGAGCTTGCTGACGGTCTAAAAATTGACCTTAATGCTGTTCCTAAAAAATACGAGGGCTTAGATGGTACAGAACTTGCAATCAGTGAATCGCAAGAGAGAATGGCAGTAGTCATTGAAAAAGAAAATCTTGAAGCATTTATTAAACTTTCCGAAAAGGAAAACTTAAATGCTTGTAAGGTTGCAGACGTAACAGATACAAATCGTTTGATTATGGAATGGAATGGTAAAGAAATCGTTAATATTAGTCGTGATTTTCTAAATTCAAATGGAGCTGAAAAGCATATTGATGTAGATACCATCAAATCAAAAAACATTTCTAAACAAATTGACGGTTCATTTACTGAAAATATTAAATCATTAGCAGATGATTTAAATATCTGTTCAAAGCGTGGTCTTTCAGAACGTTTTGATTCAACTATTGGTGCAGGAACAGTTCTAATGCCCTTTGGTGGCAAAAATCAGCTTACACCAATTCAAGCAATGGTACAAAAAATATCAGTTGAAAAAAAGCATACAGACGACTGTTCGCTAATGGCTTATGGCTATAATCCCTTTATTACCGAAAAAAGTCCCTATCACGGTGCTTATTTAGCAGTTGTAGAATCGGTATGTAAATTGGTTGCCACAGGTGCTGAATTTAAAGACGTATATTTAACATTTCAAGAATATTTTGAACACCCCGGTAAAGATGCAAAACGTTGGGGCAAGCCACTTTCAGCACTTTTAGGTGCGTTTAAAGCACAAATGGAACTTAAAATCGGCTCAATCGGTGGCAAGGACTCAATGAGTGGTACTTTTGAAGATTTAGATGTTCCTCCAACACTTGTATCCTTTGCAGTTACAACGGACAAAGTTAAAAATATTGTTTCGCCTGAGTTTAAAAAATCCGGAAATAAAGTTGTTTTGCTATCTGTCGAAAAGGATGAGAATAATTTGCCTAAAACCGAGTCTTTGTTATTGATTTTTAAAACAATTAACAAGCTTGTAAAAGATGGTAAAATATACTCATGTTATACATTAGGTATGGGTGGTATAGCAGAGGCAGTTATGAAAATGTGCTTTGGCAATGGCTTTGGATTTGACTTTACAGATGAACTTAATGTTAAACAAATTTTTGAATATAACTATGGCTCCTTTATCGTTGAAGTTCCAAATGATGTGGTTTTAGGAACGCAAATAGGATTTGTTACAGATAAAGATTGTATCTCGTACAAGGACGAAAAGGTTTGCATAAAGGAACTGCTTAGCATTTACGAAAACAAACTTGAAAGTGTATTTTCGTGTAATATTAAAAACGATAATACTCCTGTCAAGAACTTCTCGTATAGTGCCGATAAATGGAGTACAGCCAATATTAAGATTGCAAAACCAAAGGTGCTAATTCCGGCGTTTCCGGGTACAAACTGTGAATTTGACAGTGCTAAGGCAGTAGAGGATGCAGGAGCAAAAGCAGAAATATTTGTAATAAATAATATGTCAGTAAAAGGCATTTCAAATAGTGTTGAATACTTTGCAAAGCAAGTTAAAGATTCACAAATTATTTTTATACCCGGTGGATTTTCAGGTGGAGACGAACCTGACGGAAGCGGTAAGTTTATTTCGTCATTTTTTAGAAATGGTGAAGTTAAGGAAGCTGTTACAGATTTATTAGAAAAAAGAGACGGCTTAATGTGTGGTATTTGTAACGGATTTCAAGCTCTTATAAAGCTCGGGCTTGTTCCGTTCGGTAAAATTACAGATATAGATGAAGAATGTCCAACTCTAACTTTTAATACAATAGCAAGACATCAATCTAAAATTGTCAGAACAATGGTTTCTTCAAATAAATCACCATGGCTTTCAAATACAAAAGTTGGTGAAGTATATAACGTGCCTATTTCACACGGAGAAGGTAGATTTATGGCAAGTGAAGAATGGATTAAAAAACTTGCTGAAAACGGTCAAATTGCAACGCAATATGTTGACTTTGACGGAAATGCAACAAATGATATTCGTTTTAATCCAAACGGTTCAGCTTATGCAATTGAAGGTATTACATCACCTGATGGTAGAGTATTTGGTAAAATGGGACACAGCGAAAGAATTGGAAATGGTCTTTACAAAAATGTTCCGGGAATGTATAATATTGATATGTTTAAATCAGCAGTAGAATATTTTAAATAAAAGGAAGTGTTAATTATGGCATATTTGTCAGACATTGAAATTGCACAGCAATGCAAAATGGAAAACATTAAAGAAATTGCCAAAAAAGCAAAAATTGATGAAAAGTATATTGAACAATATGGCAATTATAAGGCAAAAATTGACCTTGCACTACTTAATGATGAAAGCAAAAAAAATGGAAAATTAGTATTGGTTACAGCTATTACACCAACACCTGCCGGTGAAGGTAAAACAACTACAACAATTGGCCTTGCAGATGGTCTTAAAAACATTGGTAAAAATGTAACTGTTGCATTACGTGAACCATCACTTGGTCCTGTGTTTGGCGTAAAGGGTGGCGCAGCAGGCGGCGGTTATGCACAAGTTGTACCAATGGAGGATATTAACCTTCACTTTACAGGCGATTTTCACGCAATTGGCGCTGCAAACAACTTGCTTGCAGCAATGCTTGATAACCACATTCAACAAGGCAATGCTCTTAATATTGACGTTAAGAAAGTTACTTGGAAACGATGTGTTGATATGAATGACCGTCAACTTAGAAACGTTATTGATGGTCTTGGAGGTAAACCAAACGGAGTACCGAGAGAAGATGGCTTTGATATTACCGTTGCTTCTGAAATTATGGCTGTTTTCTGTTTGTCTAATTCCATTACAGATTTAAAAAAGAGATTGTCAAATATTATTGTAGCATATACTTATGACGACAAGCCGGTTACAGCAGGCGATTTAAATGCAGTTGGTGCAATGACAGCTTTATTAAAAGATGCTTTGAAGCCAAACCTTGTTCAAACCCTAGAAGGAACTCCTGCATTTGTTCATGGTGGACCTTTTGCAAATATTGCACATGGTTGCAATTCTGTTATTGCTACAAAAATGGCACTAAAAATGGGTGATTATACAATTACAGAGGCAGGCTTCGGTGCTGACTTAGGTGCTGAAAAATTTCTTGATATTAAATGCAGAGCAGCCGGCTTAACTCCTGATGCAGTTGTTGTTGTTGCAACAGTTCGTGCCCTTAAAATGCACGGAGGATTGCCAAAAACAGACCTAAATAACGAGGATTTAACTGCACTTGAAAAGGGTGTGCCAAACCTATTAAGACACGTTTCAAATATCAAAAATGTATATAAATTACCTTGTGTTGTTGCTGTAAACAGATTTCCAACAGACACAGATAATGAAATAGATTTTATTATTAAAAAATGCAGAGAATTAGGTGTTAACACTGTTTTGTCAAACGTATGGGCAGAGGGGGGCAAAGGTGGAGAAGACCTTGCTAAGGAAGTTGTTCGTCTATGTGAAGAGGAACAAGGTAACTTCACTTTCTCATACGATTTAGATATGAGTATAGAGGAAAAAATTGACTCAGTTGTTAAAAAAGTATATGGTGGGGATGGCATCATCATAATGCCAAACGCTAAAAAGCAGATTGAAACACTTACAAAACTCGGCTTTGATAAAGTTCCTGTATGTATTGCAAAGACACAGTATAGTTTTTCAGACGACCCTACAAAATTAGGGGCACCTGAAAACTTTAAGGTTACAGTTAAAAATGTAAAGGTATCTGCTGGTGCAGGTTTTGTTGTTGTTTTAACAGGTGATATTATGACTATGCCCGGTTTACCAAAGGTTCCTGCTGCTGAAAAGATAGACGTTGATGAAAACGGAAAAATTACAGGCTTGTTTTAAGTTTTTAAAGGTTACAATAAATTTGTAACCTTTATTTTTTGAAGTGTAGTCTGAATGTTTAAATAGCTTAAAACGTTAAAATTTGTTGACACCTATGTGTTTTTATGTTAAAATTTTATTGTTTAAATTATTATTTTGTTAGGAGAAAATAAAATGAGAAAGTTAGTTTCATCTAATAACGATATGCCGGTATATTTTTACGATAAAGTAAAGTATTCAAAAACTGTTCCGGAATATTATAAAGAGCATATTAAATCAAAGGCAGAGCAATGCAATGAAACATTAAAAAGTATTAAAAACGGTGCTTTGTTTGGGTTTTTTACAGATTCCCACGTTGCACCAAGCAGGCTAACCTGTGTAAGCTTGTTTAAAGAGCTTGGAAAAACAACACCACTTGACAAGGTATTTTTTGGTGGAGATATTCCGTGGGCTTTTGGCGAAGATCAAGAATGTTTAGACGATTCAATAATGTTCTTTGAACTTTGTGAAAATATGAAGGAAAGTGTTAATTTATATTATGCACGTGGTAATCACGACATTAAAACAAGACACGCTCCCGGTACAAGAGAGGGCTATGTTATGCCTTATGACGAACTTTGCAAAACAATTATGGGATATAATTCAAAAGGCACGGTTGGACCTGATGGCACAATGTATTATTATGTTGACGACAAAGAAAATAAAGTTAGATACATAGTTTTAGACACTTGGTTTTCACCAAGCCTTGAAGAAGACGCATTATGGGGTACAAAATTCGGTATGGAAAAAGAAGAAATTAAATGGCTTGTAAACGATGCACTTCGTATTGAAAACGGAGGTGAAGGTTGGGACATCGTTGCATTTGGTCATGTTTCATGTATTCCTGAGGTACAATCTTATGAATCGTTCCTTGACTGTATTGCAGAAATATTTACTGATTTTAAAAATAAGAGAAATGGTAAATATGGTGATTTTACAAATGAAAAATCGGATTTTGTAGCATACATTTGTGGACATAACCATGTTGATAATGATGCTGTTAAAGATAATACATTATTTATCTCAACAAGTAGCTCAGCACCTTTGCAAGACGATGTATGGAAAAGAGTTGTAGGTACAGTAGACGAAGAGCTATTTGATGTTTTTGTAATCGATAAAGACAATAAAAAACTTAAAGCAATCAGAGTCGGTGCCGGAAAAGACAGAGAATTTAACTATTAAAATCATAAAGGTCCTTTTATGCAAAAGGGCCTTTTCGTTTGAGGATAAATATGAATGTTAAAAATATTCCAAACATAATTACATTATTAAGAATTGTTATGGCAATATCAATGTTGTTTACAGAAGTATTTTCAATATCATTTTATATTTTGTATATTTTGTGTGGCTTGTCTGATGTTGCAGATGGATATATTGCAAGAAAATACAATTTGTCAACTAAATTTGGAAACAAGTTTGATACAATTGCAGATTATATTTTTGTTATTGCCTGTGCTATAAAAATAATTCCAACAGTTTTATTTAAACCATATCAAATAATCTGGATATCAATTATTTTTGTTGTAAAAACATTCTGTATGATAAAAAATAAAGGCATATCTCATCATTTTTTAAATAAAATTACAGGAATATTATTATTTATATTATGTCCGTTTTTAAAAGATATTGTTATTGTTGTTTTATGTTTAATTTCATCAATTTCAATTGTATTAGATATTTATAAGATTTATTGACATTAAAATGTTGTTATGATATAATTTACTTAAAGAATAATAAGAGGTACGAATAATGAATAAAATTTCTTTTGATTATGCTGAAGATATAGTCAGTAAGGCAATAATGTTTGCTGTTGTTGCTCATAGTGGGCAAATTAGAAAGGGTTCTAAGGTTCCTGCAATAGTTCATGCTATGGAGGCAGCTTCAATTGTATCAACACTAACAGAGGATATGGACGTTATGGCAGCTGCGTTATTGCATGACACCGTTGAAGATACTGCAGTTACAGGTGAACAGATTGAAGAAATGTTCGGTAGTCATATTAAAAAATTAGTTCTGTCTGAAACAGAGGATAAAATGGAAGATATACCGGCAGACCAAAGCTGGGAAATTAGAAAAAAAGCGTCCATTGAAAAATTAAAGAAAATAGACAGCTATGAATTAAAGTGTATGTGGATGGGAGATAAGCTTTCAAATATGAGGTCATTTTATCGTTTGTATAAAAAACACGGCGATAGTATGTGGGACCAATTTCACCAAAAAGATATAAGCAAACAACTATGGTATTATACTGAAATTGAGGAGGCTTTATCAATTTTCAAAGGCACTGCTGCATACGAGGAATATGTTGATTTAAAGAATAAAATATTTGGAAAGGTAACAGAATAATGGAGATTACGGAAAAGTTTCAGAATGGTGTATTAACACTATGTCTTGATGGTAGAATAGATACAACAAATGCAAAAAATGTTGAAGAAGAAATTGATGCAATTTTGGCAAAATATACAGATTATATTCTTGTTCTTGATGCTGATAAGCTTGAATATTTATCAAGCGTTGGTTTACGTGTAGTTTTACGTCTTAAAAAGTTACATAAAGAACTTAAAATTATAAATGTTTCAAACGAAGTTTACGATATTTTCAGTATTACAGGGTTTACCGAAATGATGGAAATTCAAAAAGCTTATCGAAAGCTATCTGTTGAAGGCTGTGAGGTTATCGGCAGTGGTTCAAATGGCGTTGTTTATCGTTTGGATTCCGATACTATTATAAAAGTATACAGAAATCCTGATAGCTTACCTGATATTCATAAAGAGAGAGAGCTTGCAAGAAAGGCATTTGTTTTGGGTATTCCAACGGCAATTCCTTATGATGTTGTTAAAGTTGGAGATAGCTATGGTTCTGTTTTTGAATTGTTAGACGCATCATCGCTATCTTATGTAATTGCACAGGATAAATCTAAAATAGATTATGCAATTGATGAATACGTTTCTGTATTAAAACAACTTCATTCAACAGAACTTGCTCCCGGTGAAATTCCTGAAATGAAGCCAATTGCAATAGATTGGGCAAACTATTTAAAGGGACATATTCCTGATGAACAATACGAAAAGCTAATCAAATTGATTGATGAAGTACCTAATAAAAATACTCTTATTCATGGGGATTTTCATTTAAATAATTTAATGGTTCAAAATGGTGAAGTGTTATTGATTGATATGGATACACTATGCACAGGACATCCTGTTTTTGAACTTGGTTCAGTATTTTTGGCATATCAGGGTTTTTCTGAACTTGACCATACTATTGTTCAAAAATTTCACGGATTTGATTATGATACTGCAACATATATTTGGAAAGAAACACTTAAAAAATATTTTGGTATAGATGACCAAAACAAGTTAGAAGAGTATGAAAATATGGCGAAGGTTATTTCTTATACAAGACTTTTAAGAAGAACATTAAAGAGAGAACCTGATAATATTGCAGTTATTGAAAATTGCAAAAATAAATTATCGCAATTGCTAAAAGATGTTAATTCATTAGTATTCTAAAATAACGTAGGAGGTGGATTATGATGCAAGAAATTACCGTTGATGCTGTAATAGATAACGGACCTATAATTACATCATTTGTTGATGAAATTTTAGAACAATATGATTGTAATATGAAAGCACAAATGCAAATAGATATTTCAATAGACGAAATATTTGGTAATATTGCATACTACGCTTATGAAGGCAAGGTAGGTAAGGTAACGGTTTATACCGACTTTGATGAAGCTTCAAGAACATTTAAAATGATTTTTAAAGATGAGGGCGTGCCATATAATCCACTTTTAAAGGATGACCCTGATATTACGTTATCAGCTGAGGAACGTGATATTGGTGGACTTGGAATATTTATGGTAAAAAAGCAAATGGACAGTATAGACTATGCTTACCAAGACGGAAAAAACATCTTAACAATAACAAAAAATATATAATATAAAGAGGAGTAATTATTATGAACATTGAAAAGAATTTACAAGGCACAACATTAACAATGAGTTTAGAGGGCAGACTTGATACCACAACAGCACCTGACCTTGATAAAGAAGTTCAAGCTTCAACACAAGGCGTTGATATGTTAATCTTTGATTTTTTAAAGCTTGAATACATATCATCAGCAGGTTTACGTGCTTTGCTTGTTGCTCAAAAAATTATGAATAAGCAAGGTAAAATGGTTATTAAAAATGTTAACGAAACAATAGCAGAAGTTTTTGAAATTACCGGTTTTAACGAAGTTCTTACAATTGAATAATTATGTTTGTTAGCCGGTTTTGTTTCAAGATCGGCTTAATAATTATATAAAGGAGTACATATTATGAAAAAGTTTTTTACAAGTTTACCTTTTAAATTATTGGTTGGAATAATTTTGGGCATTGTTCTTGGGAGATTTTTAGGTGATGGACCTATGAAGGTAGTTGTTTCTGTCAAAAACGTATTAGGTCAAGTAATTATGTTCTGCGTACCACTTATAGTAATTGGTTTTATAGCACCTTCAATTACTTCACTTGGCAAAAATGCATCTAAACTATTAGTATTGGCTGTATCCATTGCATATTTGTCATCATTACTTGTTGCTTTGTTAAGTTCAACAGCAGGCTTTGCCATTATTCCACATTTGTCAATTGCAACAGATGCAACAGTCAAAGAACTTCCGACAGACATTTTTAATTTGCAAATACCTCAAATTATGCCTGTGATGTCTGCTTTGGCACTTAGCTTAATGCTTGGACTTGCTTGCACATGGACAAAATCTAATACAATGACTACTTTGTTGGATGAGTTTCAAAATATTGTTTTGGCAATTGTTAAAAAAATCTTAATTCCTTTATTGCCATTCTATATTTGTTGCACATTTATCGGATTGAGCTATGATGGAACAGTTACACATCAGTTCCCTGCATTTTTACAAATTATTGCTATAGTTTTAGTTGGACATTTCATTTGGATGGCTGTACTATATGCAGTTGCAGGTATCTATTCGCGTAAAAATCCTGTGGAAGTATTTAAACACTATGGCCCTGCATACTTAACGGCAGTAGGAACAATGTCATCAGCAGCTACACTTTCAGTTGCGTTAGAGTGTGCTCATAAATCAAAGGTTTTACGTTCGGATATGGTAGACTTTGGTATTCCGTTATTTGCAAATATTCATCTTTGTGGCTCTGTTTTAACAGAGGTGTTCTTCTGTATGGGTATTAGCTTAATGCTTTATGGTACATTACCATCAGTTGGAACGATGGTTTTATTCTGTGTTTTACTTGGTGTATTTGCAGTTGGTGCTCCCGGTGTTCCCGGAGGTACTGTAATGGCTTCTCTTGGTATTGTAACATCGGTTTTGGGTTTTGATGCAACAGGTACAGCGCTTATTTTAGCAATATTTGCATTGCAAGATAGCTTTGGAACAGCATGTAATGTAACCGGCGATGGTGCATTAACCCTTATATTATCAGCCTATGCAGATAAACATGGTATTAAACCAAAAGAAGAAGTAATAACCGAATAATTTTAAAGGACTGTAATTAAATTTACAGTCCTTAATTTTTTAGAAAGTCAAAATCATCTATTAACTTTTGAGTTTCCATAACATATTCTCTTGTTAGCTTAAATTTATTTAAAACATTAAATACTTTTTTTACATTTCTTACAAATTTTTGATTATATTCATCTAATGGAATTGCTTTTGCAAGTGGACATATTGCCTTTGCTCTTTTGTCTGTAACCACAGCGTTGTTATAAAACAAAGGAAAAATTCTACAAGAAAGAGGTCTTTTGTTCCTGATACAACTGTTATTACAAATTGCAATTTTAACAGGCTTATTGTTTACAATAAAATCGCTGTCGTATATTTTTATCCAATTATCATTTTTATTATACATAACTTCCTCAAAAGGAAATAAATACATTCCACTATCTTTATCACCCTTGCAACAAATATGGTTGCACAGTTTACCACAGTCAACATTTAAAGGTGTTACATCATCTAACAATTTGTATAGATGTGTATATAATTTTTTAGGATTCATTATTTTCACAACCTTCTAATATTAAACAGTTTTTTGAACCGATTTTAATACACTCATTTATTGTATAATTATCGCTAACCGACCAAACAATTCTATATGAATTGTTTTCTAAATGTTTTTCTTCATCGCTTACATTGATTATACATAACAAATCACCTCTTAAAAAAGCATACAATCCATTTTCCATATATAGCAAGGAAAATTGAGATATAAAATCATCTTTGTGTTTTGCCCTAATTTCACCAAGCGATTTAAAAAAATCAATTAGTTCAAAATCTTCTCTTCCAAAAGGATATGTCATTCTGCAATAAGGGTCTCTATAACCGTATAAGCCTGCCTCATCTCCGTAATATATACTTGGAATACCCGGCAAAGTATATTGCAAAAACGTAGCTAACATAAATAATCTTTTTCCGGTTTCATATTCCTCAGGAGTTAATTTGTAATTGCCTTTTTCTTCATCCGGTACATTGTGGTTTACACCAAGATATGTGATTGCTCGTACTGTGTCGTGTGTAGAAACACTGTTCATTAAACAATTAACAACCTGTGGTGGATAATTATCTAAAATAGAGTATATTCTATCATTAAATAAATCTTCATCATGGTTGGTTACAAAGTCTAAAATCGCAGTTCTAAAAGGATAGTTCATAACACTGTCCATTTGCTCACCAAGTAAATATTTACGCCTTACACCGTATGCAAATTTATTTGTTGCATCTTCCCAAACCTCTCCAATTATAAATGAATTGTTATTGTTACTTTTAGATGCCTTGTATAAGGAATATAAAAATTCATCAGGCAGTTCATCTGCAACATCTAATCTCCAACCATCGCAGCCTTGATTTTGCCAATATTCTATAACACCATTTTCACCGGTTATATATTTCAAATAGTCCGGATTTGTTTCATTAACATTTGGCAAATTATTAAATCCCCACCAGCATTCATAATCATTAGGATAATTTATAAAATTGTACCAATTAAAATATGGTGAAGATAAGGAATTATACGCACCATTACTATTGTAATTGTTGAATTTATTAAAATAGATACTGTCTGCACCGGTATGACTGAATACACCATCGATTATTACTTTTATTCCAAGCCTGTGGCATTTATCGGTTAATTCCTTAAATTGCTCATTTGTTCCAAAATATGGGTCTATATTAAAGTAATTTCCTGTGCTGTACCTATGGTATTCAGGGCTTTCAAATATTGGGTTTAAATATATAATGTTAACACCTAATGACTTTATATAATCAAGCTTTTCAATTATTCCATAAATATTACCACAATAATAATCATTTGCCTTGTATTCCGGATTATCATAAATAAATTCAGGAATATCAAACCAATTATCATGTATTTTTCTATGGTTTCTTGATGGTAATGGTTTAAATTTATCACTTTTGCAAAACCTATCAGGAAATATTTGATACATTATACCACCATATACCCAATCCGGAGTATTAAAATTTTCTTGATATACAGTTAATTGCCATTCCGGCAACCAATCTTCAATATATGCTTTTCTATTTTTACAGCCTACAAATTTTATAATATTGTCTGATTTTATCTCAAATCTATAAAAGTATAAATTGGATTTATCAATTTTAAAATTACAGGAAAAAATAATATAAGAGTCATATTTTCCACTTTCGTGCATAGATATATATATTGGAGTATCATTTTCATCTTCTCTGTAAATGAAGAAAACCTCAGTAGGATTTTCAGTCTCGGCAACATAAATGTTAATTTCTATGTTTTCGTTTTCTGCAATTGCACCAAAGGGTTTTTTATGTTTTAAATTTGTTGAATCGTATAATACTCTGGACATAATAGGCTCCTAAAATAAATATATATTTATAATACTATTCTTAAAATGATTTGTCAATGATGCAAAAATATAAGATTTAGTTAGTATTTTTTACAAAAAATATAATAAATATTGTGCAATATATAAAAAATTATATAATTTTTACAATATATCTATACAAAAATAACAGATAGTGGTATAATATTAACAAAAGAAGTCAATTTTGGAGGCATAAAATGGAAAGATTCTTAAACAGTGATAATACAATGGCAGAATATTTGTTTCACGAAGGCACAAATTACTGTTCATACGAATATTTAGGCTCACATATTATTGATGATTATTGTGTGTTTAGAGTTTGGGCGCCAAATGCAAAGGAAGTATATGTAACAGGGGATTTTTGCAATTGGGACAGTTATGCCCATAAGGCGCACAGAATTACCGATGGAGGAATATTTGAATGTATTATTAGTGGTGTAAAGGAATTTGATTCATATAAGTATATTATCGTAACAAAGGACGATAAAGAATTATTTAAGGCAGACCCTTATGGCTATCATTGCGAAACAAGACCGGGAACAGCCTCAAAGGTCTATAATATTGATGGCTATAAATGGACAGATAATAATTGGATGGAAAATAGACAAACGCCCTATAATGAGCCTGTTAGTATTTACGAAATGCACCTTGGCTCTTGGAAACGTTATAAAGACGGAAACACCTTTGACTATAATAAACTTGCAGATGAACTTATTCCTTATGTAAAGGAAATGGGATTTACACATATTGAGTTTATGCCTGTTTCCGAATATCCTTATGATAAGTCATGGGGTTATCAAGTTACAGGCTATTATGCGCCGACATCAAGATACGGAACGCCAAAGGACTTTATGAGTTTTATTGATAAATGTCATAAAAATGGTATTGGTGTAATATTAGATTGGGTTCCTGCCCATTTTCCAAAGGACGCACACGGACTGTATGAGTTTGACGGAACATATTGCTATGAATATTCAGACCCAACTAAGAGAGAACACCCTGATTGGGGTACAAGAATATTTGATTATAATAAAAACGAGGTAAAGTGTTTTTTAATATCTAATGCTTGCTATTGGTTTGAAAAATATCATATTGACGGACTTAGAGTTGATGCAGTTGCATCAATGTTATATCTTGATTACGGAAAAAAGTCAGGGGAATGGAAGCCCAATAAATTTGGTGGAAACGGCAATATAGAGGCAAAAGAATTTTTGCAAATTCTTAATACAAGGGTTTTTTCACAATATAATGGTATTATGATGATAGCAGAAGAATCAACTGCTTGGCCTATGATAACATATCCTGTTTCAGAAGGTGGTTTGGGCTTTAATTACAAATGGAATATGGGTTGGATGAACGATTCGCTTAACTATATGAAGCAAGACCCTTTTTTTAGAAAGGGCGTTCATAACAACCTTACGTTTTCATTAACCTATGCATTTTCGGAAAACTTTATTTTACCACTATCTCATGACGAGGTAGTTCATGGTAAATTATCATTACTTTCTAAAATGCCCGGTGAATATGAAGATAAATTTGCAAATTTAAGGGCATACCTTGGGTATATGTTTGCCCACCCGGGTAAAAAAATGTTATTTATGGGTAGCGAACTTGGACAATTTATTGAATGGAATGAGGAGCAAGAATTAGATTGGAATTTGTTAGAATATGATGCACACAAAAAGCACAAACTATTTGTTCAATCCCTAAATGAAATTTATAAAGAATATAATCCACTTTGGGAACTTGACACAACTTGGGACGGGTTTGACTGGGCATCTTTAGACGATGATAATAACAACATAATTTCATTTTTTAGATATTCTACAAACGGAGATTCTGTTTTAACAGTATGTAACTTTTCGTCTGTTACTCAGGAGGATTATAAAATAGGAGTTCCACAAAAAGGAACATATACGGAAATATTTACAACAGATAAGGCTGAATTTGGTGGAAAGGATATTTTAAATGGTAAGCTAAAAACAATAAAGGGCGAAATCCATGGGCAAAAACAGTGCTTATCCATTAAAATACCTGCATTTTCCACATTATACTTGTATAAAAAAGGCAAATAATAAATAATTATTTGGAGGAAAGAAATATGAATACCAAAAAAGAAATGGTAGCAATGTTGCTTGCCGGTGGGCAAGGTAACAGACTATACGTATTAACAAATCAAAGGGCAAAGCCTGCAGTACCATTTGGTGGTAAATATAGAATAATAGACTTTACACTTTCAAACTGTGCAAATTCAGGTATAGATACAGTTGGTGTACTTACACAGTATAGACCTCTTGAACTAAACGCATATATAGGCAATGGACAACCATGGGACCTTGACAGAATGAATGGTGGTGTTCATATTTTGCCACCATATACAGGAAGCTCTGCATCTTGGTATAAGGGTACAGCTAACGCAATTTATCAAAATATGAATTTTATCGAACAGTATAATCCAACCTATGTTTTGGTGCTATCGGGCGATCATGTATATAAAATGGATTATTCAAGAATGTTAAAATATCATAAGGAAAAGAATGCCGATGCAACCATAGCAGTAATGAATGTTCCTATAGATGAAGCTTCAAGTTATGGTATAATGAATACAAATGACGACCTTTCAATTTATGAATTTGAAGAAAAGCCACAAGAGCCTAAGTCAACAAAGGCATCCATGGGCATTTATATTTTCACTTGGGAAAAACTTAAAAAATATCTTATTGAAGATGAAAATAAAGGCGAAAATACATCTAACGATTTTGGTAAAAACATTATTCCTTCAATGCTTGCAGATAATCAAAGAATGTTTGCTTATCCCTTTGAAGGTTATTGGAAGGACGTTGGAACAATAGATAATCTTTGGGAAGCAAATATGGATTTGCTTAATCCAAGTATAGCTCTTGATTTGTGGGACCCACTATGGAGAATTTATTGCAGACACGAATTTGCAACTCCACATTACATCGGAACAAATGCTACAATTTCCAATTCTGTTGTTACGGAAGGGTGTAAGGTTGACGGTAAATTAAATTATTCAATATTATTTTCTAATGTAATTGTTGAGGAAGATTCTAAATTGGATTTTGCAGTTGTTATGAAAAATACTAAAATAGGAAAAGGTGCAAGTATACAGTATGCAATTGTTGCTGATAATGTTATTATAGAAGATGGAGCAGTTATTGGTGCAGCACCGGAGGTTTATCGAAATCGTGGGCAGTGGGGTATAGCTGTAATTGGTCAAGGTGCAATAGTAAAATCAGGTCAAGTAGTTTTACCGGGCGAAATGATTGAACCTAATAGTGGAAGATAGGAGGTAATTTTAATGAATGCTTTTTGTATTTTATTTTCAGACGATAGTAACAATAACAAAATAAACGGATTGGCAGACGTTAGAACAGTTGCCTCAGTTCCTTTTGCAGGAAGGTATAGGCTGGTTGACTTTATGCTATCTTCGTTAGTTGGGGCAGGCATTATGGATATTGGCATTGTTACAAATAACAAATATGGCTCATTGATGGACCATGTTGGTTGGGGAAAAGACTGGGATTTAAACAGGAAAAATGGTGGTATTAAATTTTTAACTCCTTATATTAACGATTCTCAGGATAATTTTGGACGTAATGTCATAGATTCTTTAAACAGCATTAGAGGATATATTGATAAAACCTTGCCTGAATATTGCTTGCTTTGTGATTCTAACATTGTTTTTAATTCAGATTTTGAGAAATTGTTAGATTTTCATATTAGTAAAAATGCAGACATTTCAGTTGTGTATAAGTCGGAAAAACCATCGGCAGGCGACTTGGAAATTATTACATCAGTAGATGGTCAAATTGTTGACACAATGTATTATTCAAAAGATGTTGATGAAGTTAAAAATGTTTGCATTAATATTGTATTGCTTAAAAAGAAATTACTTATTCATTTAATTGAAAAGGGAATTACTTATGGTTGGTCATCAATAAAGAGAGACATAATTGGCAAAGGGTTTAACGAATACAAAATATATGCCTACAAGGTAGATGGCTATACATCGGTAATCAATGATTTAAATAAATATTATGATGCAAATATGGATATGCTAAATGAGAATATCAGAAAAGAATTATTCAATGGCGTTAATCCGGTATTTACAAGAATTAAAGACTCAGTTCCTACAATTTACGGGGAAAGATGTTGCATAGAAAACAGTCTTATTGCAGATGGCTGTAACATTAAAGGAAAAGTAGAAAATTGTATAGTGTTTAGAGATGTGAAAATAGAAGAAGGGGCAGTTGTTAAGGATTCAATTATTATGCAAAACACAATAATAGATAAAGATGCAAGCTTGTCCTGTGTAATTACAGATAAAGATGTTCATATTTCCGATAAAGTAATGCTTGCAGGTACAAAGACAATGCCTTTCATAATAAATAAGGGCAAAACAGTCTAATTATTGTGCAATATCAATATTGACAAAAATGCTTAATTATTTGTAAAATAGTAGTATATTCAAGGCATAGTTTTTGCTATGCCTTGAATTTTATAGCGAGGGGTTGAATACAAATGAAGGTTTTGTTTGCAGCGTCAGAGGCATCACCTTTTATAAAGGTTGGTGGACTTGGTGATGTAATGGGAGGACTACCCAAAGAATTGGTGAAAAAAGGAATAGATGCAAGGGTGATTATTCCTTTATATTCAGCAATTGGCGATGAAAAACGTAAAGAGCTTAAATATCTTAAAAATTGTTTTGTAAATAATAGTTGGCGCATTAGTTATTGTGGTATTTTTACTGCAAAATATGATGGAGTAACCTATTATTTTATAGATAACGAACAATACTTTAAAAGAGATACTGTATATGGTTCTTATGATGACGGTGAAATTTTTACGTTTTTTTCAAGGGCAGTTTTGGAGGTTTTGCCACAAATTGATTTTTGGCCTGATATTATAAACGTTAATGATTGGCATACAGCAATGGTGCCGGTTTATCTAAATCTGTTTTATAGAGACAATGAAAAATACAAAAATATAAAAACTGTATTATCAATTCACAACATAGAGTTTCAAGGAAAATATGACCCATACATTTTAGGCAGTTTATTTGGGCTTGATATTTCAAATAAATCACTTATGATGTACGATGGCGATGTTAATGTACTTAAAGGTGGTATTGAATCGGTAGATTTAGTTTCAACAGTCAGCAAAAACTATGCTAACGAAATATTATATCCCGAGCATTCATTTGGGCTTCATAATATTTTAAATCCACGACGAAATAAGATTCGTGGTATTGTAAATGGCATAGACACATCGTTATTTAATCCGGAAACAGATAAATACATTAAAACAAAATATAATATATCAACTTTACGTAACAAAATATACAATAAACGTGCATTACAAAAATCAATGGCGCTTGACGATTCTCACGATGTTCCTGTAATCGGTATGGTTACAAGGCTAACATCACAAAAGGGATTTGATTTATTTGGTGAAGTTTTAGAACAAATTTCACAGTTGCCCGTCCAAATAATTGTACTTGGAACAGGTGCAAAGGAATATGAAGACTTAATGAGAAATTGGGAAAATTCTCATCACGATAAGGTTAGAGGAATTATTAAATTTTCAAGTGAGATTGCTTCACAAATTTATGCAGGGGCAGATATGTTTTTGATGCCCTCAAAGTCAGAACCCTGTGGTTTATCTCAAATGATTGCTATGAGGTACGGAACAGTTCCCATTGTTCATACAGTAGGTGGGCTTGCTGATACAGTGTGTCCATATAATCCTGATACAAAGGAAGGTACAGGTGTTACTTTCCAAAGCTTTAATTCTTACGATATGCTTAATGCAATTAAACGAGCAGTGGATTTATACTACGATAAACCAAACTGGCGTCAGCTTCGTAAAAACGCAATGTCAGTTGATTTTAGTTGGGATAAATCAGCAGACGAATATATAAAAATGTATAATGAATTATTATAATTATTGAGGTGATATTGTGGCAAAGGCAAAGTCAAACGATTTTAAAAAGAAAGTTGAAAACTATTTAGAAGTTAATTTTGGTGTAGATATATCAAATGCTAACAAACGTCAAGTTTATGAAGCTGTTTTAGGCGCTACAAACCAAATATTAGCAGAAAAGAGATACAAGTTTAATAAAAAGGTAGAGGAAAAACAAGCAAAGCAAATTTACTATATGTCAATGGAGTTTTTGGTTGGAACGTCATTGCGTAATAACCTTTGGAACTTAGGAATAGAGGAAGATGTTCGTGAATTTTTGTTAGATAATGGATACGAAGCAGACGAATTATATGAATTGGAACCTGATGCAGGACTTGGCAATGGTGGCTTAGGACGTCTTGCATCATGCTATATGGATTCTTTAACAACACTTGGATACCCTGCAACAGGCTTTTCTATTAGATATGAATTTGGCATTTTCAAGCAAGTTATTGTTGATGGATGGCAAATGGAATTTCCTGATGATTGGATAGATATGGGTGGTAACTGGTTAATACCAAGAAACGATGAAGCTGTAGAGGTTAAATTTTTCGGTGAAATCCATGAAAATTGGACAGATAACGGCTTAACTACCGAACATACAAACTATATTCCGATTACAGCAACACCTTACGATTTGCTTATTTCCGGTTATAACACAGATGCTGTAAATTCATTAAGACTTTGGGGTGCAAAAAGTAAATCAGGCTTTGATATGGACTTGTTTGCTCAGGGGCAACATGAAAAAGCATCAGAAAAGGAAGCTATTGCAAGCTCTATTTCAAAAGTTTTATACCCTGCCGACGATAACTATAATGGTAAATCTTTACGAGTTAAGCAACAATATTTCTTTGTAAGTGCATCATTACAACAAATTACTAAAAAGCATTATGAAAAATATAAAACATTTGATAACCTTGCAGATAAAGTAGTTATTCATATTAACGATACGCACCCATCACTTTGCGTACCTGAACTTATGAGAATTTTAATGGACGATTATGGTTATCTTTGGGATAATGCGTGGAAAATTTGTTGTGAAACATTGGCGTATACTAACCATACGGTTATGAGCGAAGCATTAGAAAAATGGCCGGTAGATTTAATTAAATCTCATTTGCCAAGAATTTATTCAATTATCGAAGAAATCAACAGACGTTTTTGTGCATCAATTTATGAAAATTATAGCGAATTTGCCTATGCAATAAACCAAATGTCAATTATTTCCGATGGAATGATTAAAATGGCAAACTTATGTATGGCGTGTTGTTACAGTGTAAATGGTGTTTCAAAATTACATTCTGAAATCCTTAAAAATGATACATTTAAAGAGTTTAACAAAGTATTTCCAAACAAACTTACAAATGTAACAAATGGTATCGCTCACAGAAGATGGTTGTGTCAATCTAACCCACTTTTACTTGAATTATTAAAAGAAAAAATCGGTGATGGCTTTGAAACTGACCTTTCGCAAATTTCTAAATTTAATGACTTTGCAGAGGATAAAGAGGTTCTTGCAAAATTAAGAGAAATTAAATATGCAAACAAAAAGCGTCTTGCAGATTATATTGCAAAGACAAATGGCATCACAGTAAATTGTGATTCTATATTTGATATTCAAGTTAAGAGATTGCATGAATATAAACGACAGCTTTTAAATGTTCTTCATATTATTTATATGTACCGTAAAATCAAATTTGAAGGGCTAAAACCACAACCGAAGACCTTTATATTTGCAGCCAAGGCATCAAAGGGTTATGTTATGGCGAAGGAAATAATCAGAATGATTTGTGCTTTGTCAGATATGATAGAAAAAGACCCTGATGTACGTGATTATATTAAAGTTGTATTTATTGCAGATTACAGAGTTTCATTAGCAGAAATTATTATACCTGCTGCAGATATCAGTGAACAAATTTCACAAGCAGGCAAGGAAGCATCAGGAACAGGTAATATGAAGCTTATGATAAATGGTGCTGTAACCTGTGGAACAATGGATGGTGCAAATGTTGAAATCTATGAATCCGTAGGTGCTGAAAATATCTTTATATTCGGTCTAACAACACCACAGGTTAATGAACTTTATTCAAAAGGTTATAATCCACGTTGGTATTATGAAAACAACAAAGAACTGCACGATGTTTTAGATTTTATTAAAGATGGTGGAATTAACGGCAAAAACTTTAATATGATTTATGATAATCTTATCAATTCTGACCCATATATGTGCCTTGCAGATTTTGCATCATATTGCGAAATCCATAATATGATTGATAATGTATATGCAGACAAAGACGCATTTTCAAAAATGTCTCTTAAAAACATTGCCAATGCAGGAATGTTTGCAGCAGATAGAAGTGTTACAGAATATGCAAATAATATTTGGCATACAAAACCTGTAAAATAAAAATTAAGAGGTATCCTTATTGGATACCTCTTAATATTTTTGTATACAGAAAACCACGC
>DCGP01000010.1 GCA_002314595.1 Clostridiales bacterium UBA1775
GCTATGCGGGTGGATATTTATTTATTATGACTAAAAATTAACACTATTTTTGTATATTATTTTCTTTATTATTTTATAGTTTTTTGGTATAATCGTAATATATATTTAAAATAGGAGGAAAAGGCAATGAAAAAAATTGTTTCAATACTTTTGGTATTAGCTTTAATTTTCACACAAATGTCATTTACAGTAATGGCAGATGAAGAAAAGGAAATCGAATTCCAAAATGTTTTAGTTGAAGATTTTTCAACAATGAAAGATGTAACAACTCCAAAGTATCAAATCCCAACTGATGCAAGTGGCAAACCAACATCAAGGGATGCAATCAGGATTGGTGAAACAGATATGTATCTTAATCCACCAATTTCAACAACTGCATCAGTTTTTGATAAGCCTGAAATTGCATATATCAGCTCAGGGGCTTTGAAGTTTACACAAAGCAGAGAGGCAGGATATAGCACAAGCCCTGAAAGAGAATGTCGCTTCGTATGGCAGCCTGAGGGCTATTCCGAAATGAAAAATACATACCGTATTACAGTTTCAGGTAAGGGCGCAAACAAAAACAGTGGTTTCATTTTAAGGTTCCATTCTGACGATGACGCATCAAACTGCTATATGTTAGTTATCCATTCATGCGTATACGATAAGGATGCACCGGGATGGGAACTATATAAGCGAGTAGATGGCAAAGATACAAGCTTACTTAAATCAAGCTTTGTTTCAAAGCAAGTTGCATCAGGTGGTAACGGCTATTACAGAACATTTACTGCCGAAGTATCAGTTGTAGACAAAAAAGATATTACAGTTCATATGACAGGTACAACAAGTAACAGTAAAAAGGTAAACGAAACATTTACATATACAGACGAAACACCATTTGAACACGATATTTCAGACAACTATATCCACGTTGTACCATTTGGTGGAGCATTAGATGTTTTCCGTTTACAATTTGCACAAGTTGCAAAACCAACAACAAAATCATCAGTTATCAGGGACGACGATAACTTCACAATCAATACAAACTACGAATTTTGTGAAACAGGCAAAACTTATGTATGTGGCTACAAAGACGGTAGACTAATATCATCAACCTCACGTGCTTATACAAAGGACACAGAGGAATTTAACCTAAAAGGAGACTTTGACACAGTCAAGGTGTTTATGTGGGATAATGACTACAAACCACTTACAAAGCCGGAGGTATTTAGCGTACCTGATAAAGTACCGTACACATTGTTGGCTTCTGCAGACTTCGAGGGTCAAACAGCAAGCCCAACTGTATACAAGATAGATATTGACAGCGAAGACTATCCATTGTATGATGACCCGGTACATATCGGCACAACAGACTTCTATCAAACTCCACCGATATCCGAAATTGATAGAGTATTTGCAGGGGATGTAGACGAAAAGGCATCACTTCAAGCAAATGCATTAAGACTAATAGGTGGTTATGCAAGCTTAGGTGGCTATGCTGAAAGAGAATGTCGTACAGAGTGGAGACCGGCAAACTACAAGGATGTTACAAATACATACAGACTTAAGTTCAGTGGTAGGGTTACAAGTTCACTTAGTGGCTTTGCAGCTCGTTTCCAATGTAATGAACGTGGAACATCATACTATCAGTTTGCAGTTAACTCATGCTCTAAGTCATCAGGCAGCCCGGCATGGACATTGATTAGGAAAAATGCTTCTGCCAACGAAAAGGTAATTGCAAGCTCAAAGGTAATGCCTACACAATCAACATCAGGCAACGGTTACTTACAAGACTTTAATGTTTCAATAGCAGTAGTAGACAAGTCTAAATTTACACTTGTAATTACAGGTAAAACAAGCACAGGTAAGGACTTTAAGGAATTAACAACAGTTACCGACGACGAACCTATGGACCAAGATGCACACGACGGATATGTCCACTTTAAGTGCTATGGTTCTGCAACAAGTACAGTAGATTTATATTCAGTATCACTTGAAACTGACCCTAATGCAGAGGCAGTAGGCTACAAATCACCATTACCTGACTATGGCACAGTAACAACAGCCGAAACAAACAAGATGACATGGAAGGAATTTGACAAAGGCTACCTAACAGTTATCTTTGATGATAATAACGATAACTTAGAACCAATGTTCAATATTGTAACAGGTGAATTTGGCTTCCCAATCTGTTCAGCAGTACCAACAATGTATATTAACAGAAACCCAATTTCATTGTTGCAAAAGATTCAAGCAAGTGGTGGCGAAATTATTTCACATACAGTAAACCACCCACAATTAAATTCTAAATCTTCATGGACAAATGTAGACAACGAATTTAAGACATCTTATGACCAACTAACAGCAGCAGGTCTAAATATTAACGGTATTATATTAGCAGGTGGTGCAAATTCAGATACATCTGAATACTTTGGTAAGATGGTAGAACCAATCACAGCAAAATACTATAAATATTCAGACTTATACGGTGTATCACCACAGTATAGAAAGCGTAGAGCTTCATTCTCAGGAATGACAACAAGTCAAATCAAAGCAATTATTGACAGAGTTATCCGTAACAAATCTTGGATTACTATTTACGCACATAGCTTCTCTGAATTCCCTGAATCAATAATGCGTGAAGTATTTGCTTATGCTAAGGAAAAACAAGAAGAGGGCGTATTTGATATTGCAACTTATAGAACAATCTATAAGAACTTTGCCGAATTTGAAAATCCTGTTGACTGGGGTAAAGATGTTTATAAAGTAAAATTCTACGGAACAGATAACAAAACACTTATCGGCACAGCAACAGTAACAGAAGGCGACACAGCAGTTGCACCAACAGAATATGTTCCTGCAGCAGGCTACACATTTGACAGATGGAGCGAATCACTTGAAAACGCTTCAAAGAATATGAGTGTATACGCAATTTGTAAGGATTCACAGGGTGCTGAAGTTTCTACAACTCACGAAAATGTTATGGTTAAAACCTATGACAGAAACAACCCTGTACTTGCAAATACAAAGAAAAAGATTGTCAATTCCAATGCCCTAAATGTTTGCTATTTAGGTGGAACTACAAAGACAAACACAGTAGAGCAAACAGTTAATGATTGGTTAACAGGTAATTTTAGTGGTATTTCACTAACAAGTACAAACAAAGGCTATGTAGGTGCATCATCATTTTCAACAGCACTTTTGATGAGCCAAATCAACCAAGGCAATTCAGCAGACTTAGTAGTTGTTGATTTAACAAATAATGACAAGGCATCATGTCCATCAAACTATATTTGGTCAAAATTTGACATCAAACGTCAAGCAGAGCATATTGTTCGTGAAATATATGCTGCAAATTCTAATGCCGACATCGTGTTTGTTGTAGATGGCAAAGGCAACGGTACAGGCTCTTATGAAGCCTACACAGAAATTGCTGAAGAATATAAGGCAACAGGCATAGGTGTCCTTGATTTGAACGGTGTTGAACCTTCATCATACGAAAACACAGTTGATGAATTTTTAACTGAATATTTAAAGACCGTATATGTAAGACCGGACGAAGAAATTGATAACCATTATAATAAGATGCCGGAAGATTATGTTATGCGTTCACCAATGTTAAAGATTACACCAATCCTTGCAAGTGAATTTACAACAAATGCAATTACAACATCAGGTGGTGCTATTAACACAAATATGTTGGATAATACCCAAAACAGCATCGAAATATTAGATTCATCAGCTACATTTGGTGCTAATGCCGCAGCATCATTTAACTTCACAGGTACAGGCTTTGGCTTGGCAGTTGGCGCAACAACCGAAGATGCTACTCTTAAATACCAAATAGACGGCCACGGTTGGAAAGAGGTAACAATCGAAGCAAATAACGGTGGAATAATCATTCCTCTTGAAAACGAATTGTCATATTACGAACACACAATAGACCTTGAATTTGTAGATTCAATCACAGTAGGTGGAGCATTTACCTATGGTGTAGATAATGGCTTGGCAAATATTACAGCTCTATCAATAGACGATGGCCCTACTGAAGCATCAACAGAGCAAATTGTTAATGTATTAAAGAAGAACGATGCACATGCAACATTCTTTATGGTAGGTTACAAAATTAAAGGTTCAAGTGGTATTTCCGATTCAACAAGATTCTTGCTTAACAGAATTTTAGAGGAAGGCTCCGAAATTGGTAACCACAGTAACTCCACATCAGGTTGCACAAATGTTAACGACTATAAAGACGCTTTCCAAACTATGCAGAATAAAGTGTTTGAGGCAGTAGGCGTATATCCGACAGTTTTAAGGTCTCCGGGTAATGACAATGCTGACTATGTATTTGAGGCAACACCATTACCACTTATGAACGGCTATAACATCGGTGTTGACTGGAACGCACCAAATGCAGGTGGTACAGACGTTGAGAATAGAATTAGTAAGATTACAAGCAATGCCGAGGACGGACGCATTATCCTAATGCACGATAATATTTATGGCGCCGAAGCCTTAGAAACAGCATTACCTAATATTGCTAAGAAAGGTCTAAAAGTTGTTTCAGTTTCAGAGCTTATCAAACTAAGAGGCTATGTAGTACCAAATATGAGACAATACAGAGCATTCTACAAAACAGGTCCTGAAATATTCGCACAACACTCATCATTAGGTCCTGTACAAAACTAACTAATAAAACCACATTAGATTTTCTAATGTGGTTTTTCTGTAAAATTCTTGCTTTTTAAATTCTTTTGAGTTATAATTTATGTTGTATATTATATGTTGTGAGGTATATGCTATGGCTAATAATATGAAGGATTTTGACAGTAATTTCAAGGTTGAAACCAATTTGGATTTAAAAAACGTTAGGTTTTATAATTGCCTAAATGAACATTTTGATTTATACGGAGTTTTTTATGATGAAAAAAGGGAGTCGTTTTTGCGTATGCCTTTTGAGTCGGCACAAGCCGTCAGCAAAGATGTGTGTGGCTTGAATTTTTATACATCAGGAGGTAGAATTAGGTTTAAAACAGATTCCGAATATGTTGCAATCAAAACAATTCAGCATAAATTTTATAAAACCTCTCATATCGCTAATACAGGTACAATTGGCTTTGACATTGTAGAAAATAAAAATGGTAACTATATATATTCAGGAACATTTGTCCCACCTAATGACTTTAATGATGGGTACGAATCAGTTGTTCATTTTGGAAGTAAAAAAATGAGAGATTTAACAATAGAATTTCCATTGTATTCATCTGTAAATCAACTGTTAATAGGCATAGAAGAAGACAGTAAATTAGAATGTGGTAATAAATACAAGGATTATTCTCCCGTTGTGTTCTATGGCTCGTCAATAACACAAGGTGCTTGTGCTTCAAGGCCCGGTACTTCATACGAAGCAATCATTTCCCAACATTTAGATGTAGATTATATAAATCTTGGCTTTTCAGGTAATGCAAAGGGCGAAGAGGAAATTGCAAACTATGTTGCATCTTTAAATATGAGTGTATTTGTATATGATTACGACTATAATGCACCAACTGTTGAACATCTTAAAAACACACACGAAAGAATGTTCAAGATTTTTAGGGCAAAACAACCTAAAACCCCTGTTATATTTCTTTCAAGGCCATATATAAACAGAGATTTTAGCAACGAAGAAAGACGAAGTGTAATAATGCAAACCTATGCAAATGCAGTAAATTCCGGGGATAGAAATGTGTATTATATTGACGGCAATTCAATGTATGATGAATACAGTAGCAGCTGCTCTGTTGACGGAGTTCATCCTAACGACGCAGGGTTGCTTATGATGGCTAAAAAAATCGGAGATATTATTTCTTGGTATCTTACAAGGTAAGGAAGTATAACTATGGTACATATAGGTAATTCTTGGGACGAGCTTTTAAAGGACGAATTTAAAAAAGAATATTACTTAAAATTACGTGAGTTTCTAAAATACGAATATTCCCACTATAAAGTATATCCGCAAATGGAAAACATCTTTAATGCCCTAAAATATACTTCATACGAGGATGTAAAGGCAGTAATTATCGGTCAAGACCCATATCATGGTGAAGGTCAAGCACACGGGCTTTGCTTTTCAGTCCAAAAGGGTGTTACACCACCGCCTTCCTTGCAAAATATCTTTAAGGAATTAAATTCCGATATTGGTTGCTCAATACCCAACTGTGGGGAGCTAACCAAGTGGACTTCACAGGGGGTAATGCTTTTAAACACCGTACTTACAGTAAGGTCAGCTATGGCAAACAGCCACAAGGGTAAAGGCTGGGAAACATTTACGGATAAGGTAATAGAAATATTAAACAACAGGGAAAAACCAATAGTGTTTTTACTTTGGGGCACACCTGCAAAACAAAAGGCAAAACTAATCACTAACCCAAATCATTTTATCTTGTCAACTGTTCACCCAAGTCCGTTAAGTGCCTATGGTGGATTTTTTGGTTGCAAACACTTTTCAAAAACAAACGAAATCTTAAAACAAACAGGGCAAGCGCCAATAGATTGGAATCTTGCATAAAATGTTAAAAAATTTCAAAAAAGTGTTAAAATTTGCTTTTAAATTTTAACACTTTTTAACATTTTAAGCCAATTTACATTGATAAATTATTAAAGAAAACATCGGTAGAATCCTTAGAGGTTCTTATAATTCTCTTCATTTTATACAAGCAATTTTTATCTCTTGAAATGTAATTTATACCATTTTCACAAGAAAAAGTTGCAATAAATCCCATTTTTTTCGCCACTTTTTCACTTTCTTCACACATTGCTCCAAATGGATAAACAAAGGTATTTGGAGGGCTTTTTGCCAATTTATTTTGCAATTTTTTTAAATCATTTTCAAGCAATTTTTCATAACTTTTCAAATCTTCATTTTCGTTGATTTTACAACCATTTCTCTCTTTTGAAATAGTGTGTAAATTATACGAATGGTTTTGAATTTCCACTAAACCGGAATTTTGTAATTCCTCAATTTGTTTCCATGTCAGATGTGAATATTCCGGGTTGGAATCATCTTTTTCTGAAAACATATCACTGTATTTTTCCACAACTGAAATTATGAATTTCATATTGTACTTTTTCGCAATAGGGTAGGCATAATGGTAATTGTTGTAATACCCATCATCAAATGTGATTATAACGGGCTTTTTGGGCAATTTTTTACCATTATATACATAGTTTTCAACATCTTTCATTGTTACTGAATTATATCCGTTTTCTTTTAAATATTTAAGGTCATTTTCAAAAATTTCAGGTGTTACAATGTATTTTGGCGAATAGGAATTATCCTTTTTAATGCTGTGATACATTAGTATTGGAAGAGCAATTTTTTTGTCATTTTCAGTATTGGTTACAGTTGCAAGTGTTATACTTCCAATTAGTGAAATAATACAGATAATAAGTACAAAAAATAAGTTTTTGATTTTTACAGTCAGTACCATTTTTGCCTCCGAAAATTAACACTTTTTAACATATTTTAACTTATTTTTAACAGTTTTTAAGCTTTTTTACATAATATTTGCTTAATTTGTTAATTTTACTTGAAAAAGTAAGAAAATTATGTTATTATATTATGGTATATAAATATATACGCAACGTAGGAGGATTTTATGATTAACGTAGCAGTGTTAGGCTTTGGAACAGTTGGTTCCGGAGCAGTTGAAATTATTAACGAAAAAGATTTTTCTAAAAAATTAGGGGAAGATATTAAAGTTACAAAAATTTTGGACCTTCGTACATTTGAAGACAGTCCGTACGGAAACCTTGTAACTTCTGATTTTAATACAATTTTAGAGGATAAAAGCATCAGTATTGTAGTTGAAACAATGGGTGGTACAAACCCTGCCTATGATTTTACAAAAAAGAGTTTACTTGCAGGTAAAAGTGTTGTTACATCTAACAAAGAACTTGTTGCAACTCACGGTACAGAGCTTATGCAAATAGCAAAGGACAACAATGTATGTTATATGTTTGAAGCAAGTGTAGGTGGTGGCATACCTATAATAAGGCCACTATGTAACTGCCTTGCAGCAAATGAAATTAAGCATATTATGGGTATATTAAATGGTACAACAAACTATATCCTTACAAAGATGATTAAAGACGGAGATACATTTGAAAACGCTCTTAAAATTGCTCAGGATAAGGGCTATGCAGAGAAAAATCCTGCTGCAGATGTTGAGGGAACTGACGCTTGCAGAAAGATTGCTATTTTAGCATCACTTTCAATGGGCAAATATATAGACAGTACAAAAATCAAAACAGAGGGTATTACAAAAATAACTCTTGAAGATGTTAAATATGCTGAAAAAATCGGCTGTAATATAAAACTAATCGGTCAGTGCAAAAAGGTAGGAGACGAAGTTTTTGCAAAGGTTTCACCTGTTATGTTGCCATATGAAAATCCACTTTCAAGTGTTGAGGGTGTGTTTAATGCAATTTTGGTAAACGGCAGTGCAACCGGTGATGTTATGTTCTATGGTAAGGGTGCAGGTAAATTACCTACTGCAAGTGCCGTAGTTGCAGATGTAATTGACATTGTTAATCATAAGGGCTTAGGTGCTCCTTATTGGGAAGATGGTGGCAAATTAACTGACATTAACCCTGACAACATTAAGATGTATATTAGAGTAAAAGCAAGTGCAAAGGATGTTGCAGCAAAGCTATTTGCAAAAGTATCTGTAATTTGTGATTCTGCCGATGAATACGTGTTTGTAACAGATGAAATAAAGGAGCAAGAGGCAGAAAATAAAATTGCAGAAATCGTTAATAGCTGTGGGGAAGATTCGGTTATTAACAAAATTCAAGTTGCATCTTAGTTTTTAAATGGAGGAACAGTAAAGTGGTAAGTGTTAAGGTACCGGCTACAAGTGCAAATGTGGGAAGTGGCTTTGATTGCATAGGCATTGCTGTGCAAATTTATAACTACATTAGTGCTGAAGAAATTGACGAAGGTATCCAAATTGAAATTGATGACGACAACTACCACAGCTTTATTCCAACAGATGAAAGAAACCTTGTTTATAGGTCAATGATGCTTGCTTTTGACAAGATTGGATATAAACCGAAAGGACTTCATATAAAACAGAAAAATAACATTCCGGCAACACGTGGTATGGGAAGCAGTGCTTCTTGTGTTGTTGGTGGCATAATGGCTGCTAATCAAATATGTGGTGGTCAGTTATCCAAAACAGAAATAATCAACCTTGCAACTACAATGGAAGGACACCCGGATAACGTTACTGCAGCAGTAACGGGAGGCTTGGCAGTTGCAGTCAGAAATAATGGTATTAGGTATTCAAATTTCCCAATAGATAATAGAAAGCTATCTTTTGCCTTTTATATACCTGATTTTTCGCTTCGTACAAAGGTTGCACGCAGTGTGTTGCCTGAAACGGTTAGTTACAGCGATGCGTGCTACAACATAGGCAGGTCGGCAATGCTAACCTCAGCACTTTTAACCGGCAATTACAAGCTACTTTCTACAGCCTTACAGGACAGAATGCACCAATATTACAGAAAGCGTCTTATTGGGGGTTCCTCTAAAATCTTTAAAGAGGCTGAAAGATGTGGAGCATTAGGAACATATATTAGTGGCTCGGGCTCTACAATGGTATCTATTGTAGGTAAGGATAACGAAGCACGTTTTTATAATGATATGAATAAGTATGTAACAGAAAATTTTGAAAAATGGCAATTTAAATATGTACCTGTGGATAACAGAGGTGCAGTGATTTTATAAGGAGAGGATTATATGGGTTTAATCGTACAGAAATTCGGTGGAAGTTCTGTTGCTGATGCTGACAAAGTAAGAAATGTAGCAGGTCGTGTAACAGATGCTTATAAAGAGGGTAATTCTGTTGTTGTAGTTGTATCTGCCCAAGGGGACACAACAGATGATTTCTTAGTAAAAGCAAGTGAAATAAATGATTCACCGTCTAAAAGAGAAATGGATGTTTTGCTTTCGGCAGGTGAACAAATTTCAATGTCCTTGCTTGCAATGGCTATTGAAAAAATGGGCTTCCCTGTTATTTCATTAACAGGCTGGCAAGCAGGAATGCACACAAACAGCACATACAGTGCAGCAAGGATTTCAACAATCAATACAGAGCGTATTGAACGTGAGCTTGATATGAAGCGTATTGTTATTGTTGCAGGCTTCCAAGGTATTAACAAATATGATGATATTACAACCCTTGGCAGAGGTGGAAGTGATACATCGGCAGTTGCACTTGCAGCAGCATTAAAGGCTGATAAATGCGAAATATATACAGATGTTGACGGCGTATATACAGCAGACCCACGAATTGTTAAAGATGCTAAAAAGCTTGAAGATGTTTCATACGACGAAATGTTAGAGCTTGCAAGCTTGGGCGCAAATGTTTTGCATAACAGGTCAGTAGAATTAGCACTTAAATATAACGTAAAATTAGAAGTTAAATCAAGCTTTGAAAAAGTTGACGGTACAGTAGTTAAGGAGGTAAAGAACGTGGAAAAAATGTTAGTTAGAGGCGTTACAAGAGATAACGACGTTGCAAGAATTTCAATAGTGGGTATTGACGATACACCGGGAAAGGCATTTAAGGTATTTTCTTTACTTGCAAAACATAATATTAACGTAGATGTAATTTTACAATCAATAGGCAGACACGACACAAAGGATATTTCATTTACAGTATCTGAAAACCAATTAGATGCAGCACTTAAAGCAATTAACGAAAACCTTGATATGATTGGTGCTGAAAGTGTTGAATTTAATAAAAATATTTCAAAGGTTTCAATCGTAGGGTCAGGTATGGTTAGTAACCCAGGTGTTGCTGCTATGATGTTTGAGGCTCTTTATGATGCTCATATTAACATCAATATGATTTCCACTTCGGAAATTAAGGTTTCTGTACTAATTGACAGAGATAAAGCAGAAGATGCAGTTCGTGCTATCCACGATAAATTTAACAAATATGAATCAAGATAAGATAGAAGGAAGAAATCCTGTTACAGAGGCTATTAAATCAGGCAGAGAAATTGATAAGATTTTAGTATCTGCAAAAGAAGGAAGTATTAAAAAAATTGTTGCAATGGCAAAGGAAAGAAGAATTGTTGTCCAAGAGGTTGTTAGGTCAAAGCTGGACGAACTTTCCGAAACCGGCGCTCATCAAGGTGTTATAGCGCTTGTTGCTGCTCATAATTATGCAAGTGTGGAAGATATTTTGGCACTTGCCGAGCAAAAGGGCGAGAAGCCTTTTATAATTGTGCTTGATGAAATTACAGACCCACACAACTTAGGCTCTATTTTGCGTACTGCAAATGCCGTTGGTGCACATGGAGTAATTATTCCTAAAAGACGTAGTGTAGGTCTTAGCAGTATTGTTGCTAAAACATCTGCTGGGGCTTTGGAATATACACCTGTTGCAAGAGTTTCAAACCTTGCACAGACAATAGATATGTTAAAGGAAAAGGGTGTTTGGTTTTATGCAACACACCAAGATGCAAAGCAGTCATATAACGAAGTAAAATACGATGGTGGCGTAGGCATTGTAATTGGTAGCGAAGGTAACGGAATTAGTAGGATTATTGCAGAAAAATGCGATTTTTTAGTTAGTATTCCTATGAAGGGCGAAATAAATTCACTTAACGCATCTGTTGCAGCAGGGGTTATGATGTACGAAGTTTTAAGACAAAGATAAAGGACTGATATTATGAAAGCAGTTGTTACGGTAATTGGTAAAGATAAGGTTGGTATTATTGCAAATGTTTCTGCAATTCTTGCAGAGGAAGGGGTTAATATTTTAGATATTTCTCAAACAACAATGCAGGACATTTTTACTATGGTTATGTTAGTTGATATTTCAAAATCTAAGGTTAAGTTTGCAAATTTGGTTGACGAACTTGCAAAGCTTGGAGAAAAAATTGGTTTGGAAATTAGATGTCAACATGAGGACATTTTTAATTCTATGCATAAAATCTAATAATTATAATCAAATGCTATCGGTTTATCGATGGCATTTGTAATATTTTGGAGGGAGATTAAGTAAATATGTTAAATTATTCCGAAATATTGGAAACTATAAATATGATTGAAAAGGAAAACCTTGATATTCGTACCATAACAATGGGAATTTCTTTACTTGATTGTATTGATAGTGATATTAACAAGGCTTGTGAAAAAATCTATGATAAAATCACTAAAAAGGCTGAAAACCTTGTAAAAACAGGTGAGGAAATAGAGCATAAATACGGTATTCCAATTATAAATAAGAGGGTTTCCGTAACACCGATTTCTATAATTGGTGGTGCTTGTGAAAATGCGAATAGTTATTTGCCTATTGCAAAGGCACTTGACAGGGCTGCAAATACTGTTGGTATTAACTTTATAGGCGGATTTTCTGCACTTGTTCAAAAGGGTATGACAAAGGGTGATAAAATGCTAATAGATTCAATTCCTGAAACATTGGCAGAAACAAATATTGTGTGTTCTTCTGTAAATGTTGGCTCTACAAAGGCAGGAACTGATATGGACGCAGTTTACAAAATGGGTAAGATTATTAAGCAAACTGCTGAATTAACAAAGGAAAGCAAAGGATTTGGCTGTGCTAAATTAGTTGTGTTTTGTAATGCAGTTGAGGATAATCCCTTTATGGCAGGCGCATTTCACGGTGTAGGGGAAGGGGACACAGTTATAAATGTTGGTGTTTCGGGCCCCGGTGTTGTTAAAAAGGCTTTGGAACACGTAAAAGACGGAGATTTTAGCGTTGTTGCAGATACAATTAAAAAGACTGCCTTTAAGATTACAAGAATGGGACAGTTGGTTGCAAGAGATGCCTCTCAAAAATTAAATGTGCCATTTGGAATTGTTGATTTATCATTAGCGCCAACACCTGCAGTAGGTGATAGTGTTGCGTACATATTAGAGGAAATGGGACTTGAAAAATGTGGTACTCACGGTACTACTGCTGCACTTGCACTTTTAAATGATGCAGTTAAAAAAGGTGGAGTTATGGCATCATCTCACGTTGGTGGGCTAAGCGGTGCTTTTATTCCGGTTTCCGAAGATGCAGGTATGATAAGTGCTGCCTCATGTGGTGCATTAAAACTTGAAAAATTAGAGGCTATGACTTGTGTATGTTCCGTAGGTCTTGATATGATTGCAATACCCGGGGACACTTCTGCTGAAACAATATCAGCAATTATTGCTGATGAGACGGCAATCGGTATGATTAACAACAAGACAACTGCTGTAAGGGTAATTCCTGCACCCGGTTGCAAGGTTGGTGATATGGTAGAATTTGGCGGGCTTTTAGGCACTGCACCTGTTATGTCTGTCAGCGAGTATGATTCCTCAATTTTCGTTAAACGTGGGGGAAGAATACCTGCACCAATTCACAGCTTGAAAAATTAAAGATATAACATTTTAATAGGTATTTAAAAAGGAATTCGTTTAAACAACGAATTCCTTAATTTTTATAGTTCTTTTAATACTGTTATTAGATTGTCCTTTGTAACATATATTTCATATTTTTTAGAATTTTGTACTTTTGTGTCATCTGATTTGTAGTAGTTAAATTCCAAAGTGCAACGACCTTGGTTTAGGCCTGTTATGTTAAATTCAAAGATACTGCCGATTGGAAATGATGTTACTTCGTCAAGTGCATCATATATTTTCGGGTTTGAAATATCTACATATTTGGGTATGTTTTTATAAGCCCATTTGTAGCCTGACTTTGCGTTGCCAAATAATTTAATGGTTAATGTATTCAAACCACCGTCTGCAAAGTCAATCTCAAAAATATCTTCATTGCCTATGTAAGGTATTTCTGCATCAACGTAACCATCTAATGTTGGTGAAATATTTGGTGCGTCATAGTATGCAACAATAGCGCTGTCGGTTGCATAATATTTGACGTTGTCAAAATCTGATTCTAAGGTATCAATTGCATCGCCGTAATACAAGGATTCATCTTCGGCGATTTTTGACCTAAAAGCATAGGTTACAATATCTAAGGCGTCATATATAGTGCCTATGAATATGTCATCAACACCAAGTAACAGTCCTGTTCTTAATGAATATATTGATGAGGACTTTTGGAGGTTCTGTTCACCATCGTGGTAGTCGCATACTTCAACGTTTGAAATTGAGATAATATCTTTTCTGTCCGTTGTTACCGAAGCAGAGTGAGTTACAACATAGGGTGTAAAGCTTGGCTTTGATTTTTCCCTGTTGTATCGTGAAATTGCTTCAGGTAATACATTGCTTCTAACTTCATATAAATAGTCTTCAATGTCTTGCTTTAATCTGCTGTTTATGTTTTTGATTTCTTGGAGGTTGTTTGGATTGTCAATTTGAAGTATTGTGTACTCTGCGATTAAAATTGTAGTTCCGTTGTCTGCCAAGAAATCCTGTGAGCCATTTTGATATGTATACGTATGCAAGCCGTGGTCGCTTTCAATTGAAACAGTGCTTGTTTCATCTGTCCAACCGACCCAACAATCAAGTGCTTCTGAAATTGCTCGTACCGGCACTAATGTCCTGTCGTTTAGAACCTTGGCAGGCACATCTATGGTAATAACTTCATCATTTACAAGCATTTGGTTTGAGCCAACCTGCAATGAGATTTTTTTATCTCCTTTTTGTGCTGATATTGTTTCCGTGCTGTCATAGTAATGTACGTTACAACCTAAGGCTTCAAAAATTGCTCTTAGGGGAACTAAAACTCTGTCGTTTTCCATTATTGGAGCTTGGTCAAAGGATAATTTTGTACCATCTATAAGTACGGAAATTTCTGCATCTGCATACACTACTGATGTAAATACCATAGCAACAATCAGTAAAATTGCAATGAGTAACTTTTTCATATTATATTACCTCGTTTTTAAAGTTATTTTAATTATATCATATTATTATTAAAATGTCACTATAAACATAAAATTTACTTAATGGAATATAATAACAGTAGCATTTTGTTTGACAGTATTGGTGTTTTGTGTTAAAATTATGTGTATGGATTTGGAGGTGCTTTTATGGTAATTTGTGTATATGGAGCATCAAGCGACAGGATTGATGATAAATATAAAATAATGGCAGAGGAGCTTGGAAGAGAGCTTGCTGAACGTGGCCATTCCTTGGTGTTTGGTGGTGGCGCAGCAGGGTTAATGGGTGCTACTGCAAGAGGTGTATGTGAAAAGGGTGGCAAAATAATTGGTGTTACACCTAATTTTTTAAACGTTGATGGGGCATTGTTTGACAAGTGCGATGAAGAAATTAGGACGGACACAATGCGTCAGCGTAAGCAGATAATGGAGGATAGGTCTGACGCATTTATTGTAACTCCCGGTGGGATTGGTACCTATGAGGAATTTTTTGAAATGCTTACAACCAAACAGCTTGCAGTTCACAACAAGCCTATTGTTGTTTTTAATATGTATGGATTTTATGAGCCATTGCTTGAAATGATTAAGTATGCTGTGAAAAATAAGTTTATATCCGAAAGGACTATTAACCTGTTTGGCTTTTGTGATAATGTTAAAGATGTACTTGATTACGTGGAAAACTATAAGGACGGATTTTCGGACGTTGAGGAAACAAGATTTGTAAAATAGGAGATTAACAAATGAAAAAAATTGGTGTTTTGCCGTTGGCATTTATTTACGCCGGTTGCTTTTTAGGTGCAGGCTGTGTTTCAGGTCAGGAAATTTTCCAGTTTTTCGGTTCCTTTGGGTTTAAGGGTATACTTGGTATATTGATTGCAGTTGCAATAGAATTTGTTATCGGTGTTATGGTAATTAAATTTGTGCAAAAGACAGGCACAATAGAGTTTGATAAAATAATGGTGTGTGCCGATATTCCTTGGATGAGGAAAACGTTAGGCTTTATAATTACATTTTTTATGGTAGGTGTAATTGTAATAATTACAGCAGGTGCAGGGGCGCTATTTAAGCAAATGTTTGACATTTCCTCAGTTTTGATGAGTGGTGTGTTTTGCTTGTTAATAATTTTGATTTCCTTTAAGGGTGTAGATGGATTTGTGTCTGTATTTTCAAAGGCTGTGCCGTTTTTGGTTGTTGGTGCAGTGATTATCAGCATTGTTTATTTTGTTGAAAACAAGGGCAATTTTGCATTGGAAAATTTATCATCTAACCCACTGCTTAATAATTGGGTAATTGGTGGAATAACCTATGCGTCATATAATTTGATTTTAACAGTTGGAATTATTGCACCTATTGCAAATAGGGTTGAAAGTAAAAACGTTGTACCGGGCATATTTTTAGGCTGTTTAATGGTATTTGCAGTTGCATCATTTATATTTTGTGCAATTTCAAAAAGTCCTGATATGGCAACAGCACAGCTGCCAATGTTACAGGTTGCCTGTGATATAGGCAAGGTGGTAGGGATAATATATGCAATACTACTTTTGATGGGTATGTTTGGTGTGGCACTTTCAACTTATGTTGCAGTGTTGGTGTTTATAAAGGAAAAGTGGCAAATTAAGAAAAAGACAGAAAATATAACAACAATTATTATGGGCGTAGTAGTGTGGATATGTAGCCTTGCAGGGTTTGGTAACTTGGTCGGAACTGTTTACCCGATATGTGGCTATTTAGGATTTGCAGGAATTATTGGAATAATTGTTACGTATTACAAAAATAAGAAAATAGATAGATAAAAAGAGGTTGCAATTGCAACCTCTTTTAAATTATTAAAGTTATTTTACTTCAACTCTCCAGCCCATAGGGTCATCAATTTTGCCCCATTGGATACCTGTTAAAGTATCATATAGCTTTTGACTGACAGGACCGATATTGCCGTCGCCGATAACCATAACATCATCTTTATAGCGAAGCTTACCAACCGGTGAAATAACTGCTGCTGTACCTGTGCCGAAAACTTCCTCCAATTCACCTGATTTTGCTGCTGAAACAAGCTCATCAACTGAAATCTTTCTTTCCTCAACTTCGTATCCCAAATGCTTGCACATTTTGATTACAGAATCACGAGTTACACCCGGCAAAATACTGCCATTTAGCATTGGAGTAACGATTTTACCATTGATTTTGAACACTATGTTCATAGCGCCAACTTCTTCAATGTATTTTCTTTCAACACCGTCAAGCCATAGAACTTGTGAGTATCCATCATCATGAGCCTTAACTTGTGCTATTAAGCTTGCAGCATAGTTACCACCTGTTTTTGCAAAGCCCATACCACCTTTTACAGCACGCACATATTCGTCCTCAATCCATATGCCAACAGGTGCAAGGCCACTTGCATAGTAAGCACCACTTGGTGAAAGGATAATCATAAATAGGTATGTTTTAGATGGTGCAACACCTAAAAATTCATCAGTTGCAATAATGAACGGACGAATGTATAAGGATTCACCTTCGCCCTCCGGAATCCAATCACGGTCAACATCTACAACTGCATTTACTGCTTGAACAAAGTCATCCTCAGGAATACGAGGGATACAAAGCCTGTCGTTTGTGTTGTTTGTACGCTTTGCATTCATATCAGGTCTAAACAAATATGCCTTACCGTCCTCGCCCTTATATGCCTTCATACCCTCAAACATTTCTTGTCCGTAATGGTAAACCATTGCAGCAGGAGAAAGAGAGATATTAGAAAACGGAACGATTCTTGCATCGTGCCAGCCTTTGCCCTCTGTATAGTTCATAACAAACATATGGTCTGTAAATATATGACCAAAGCCTAATTTATCGCCTTTCTTTGGCTTTTCCTTAGGTGTAGTTGTCTTTTCAATTTTAATATTTAACATTTGTAATTCCCCCCTAAAAATCGTATCCTGTTTTGATTGCTTTTAAGTTAAGCTCCAACATATCAGCTTTTCTTGCCGGAATGACCTTTTTAAGACCATTTTCAATATTTTCAAAGCTGATAGCATTAGTTTCTTTAATCATTTTGCCAACCATAATCATATTGGCAAGTGTAGGAGCACCGATTTCCTTTGCCATTTCTGTTGCAGGAATATAGAATGCTTCAACATCTGTTCTTTCTACCTTACGGCTGATAAGTGTTGAATCTATAAAGATTTTAGCACCACTTATTGCTTCTTTTTCGTACTTATTTAGTGAAGGAAGGTTCATTGCAAAAAGTACGTTAGGGCTTGAAACTATTGGTGACCCTACCGGGCTATCACTGATAATTACACTACAATTTGCAGTACCACCACGCATTTCAGGGCCGTAAGACGGCAACCAGCTTACATTTTTGCCCTCTGTTAATCCTTCGTATGCAATTACCTTACCTGCAAAAAGTACCCCTTGACCACCAAAGCCTGCAATTAAAATATTTGATGTACTCATTACTTTTCCTCCTTACTGCTTCTGTCTTTATATACGCCCAAAGGATAGTATGGAATCATATCACTTTCTACCCAATTTAGCGCGTCTTGAGGAGTCATACCCCAGTTTGTAGGACATGATGAAACTACTTCAATAAGTGAGAAACCTTTGTTATTTACTTGGTTTTCAAACGCCTTTTTGATTGCCTTTTTAGCATTTTTAATGTTTTTAACGTTATTTACTGCAACACGTTCAATATATTCAGGGCCGTCAAGTTGTGAAAGCATTTCACTTACTTTAATTGGGAAGCCTACTGTCTTAACATCTCTACCGTATGGTGAAGTTTGTGTTACTTGACCCGGTAGAGTAGTAGGTGCCATTTGTCCACCTGTCATACCATAAATTGCATTGTTTATAAAAATAATTGTGATGTTTTCGTTACGAGTTGCTGAATGTACTGTTTCAGCCATACCGATTGATGCTAAATCTCCATCGCCTTGGTATGTAAATACTATTTTACTTGGGTCTGCTCTTTTAATACCTGTTGCAACTGCAGGAGCACGTCCGTG
>DCGP01000004.1 GCA_002314595.1 Clostridiales bacterium UBA1775
TATGTACGCGAAAATTATTCAATATTAGATATTTGGGACGAAGACGAAATAAAAGAAGAAGTCGAAAGCTTAGGTCTTCTCGAAGAATGGTATAAAGAATACCATTATGAAAATTACGAATATTGAATTATTAAAAAACACAATAATATGAAACAAAATAATACATCAATATACAAAAAGGGACATATAAAATATTGAGAGAACTATTGACAACCATAAGTTAAATTAGTATAATCCAATTAGATAGTGCATACACTATAAAAAGTTGCCTGCCGTTTGGCAACAAAAACATTGACGGCTTGCTTATGATTGTCGCTTGCCGATATGCGACTAATAAATTATCGGCTTGAAACAAAAGCTATGTTCTCTCTTTTATGAGAGAACTTTTTTTATGCTCGGAGGAACTATGGAAATAAAAAACGAATTAAAAAATAATTAAAGGATATGTTATTATGAAACAAAGAAAAGATGGTAGATGGGTTAAAACTATTACAATAAAAGGGCAGCGAAAATACTTTTATTCCGATGCTAAAAGTGAAAAACAAGCGGAGAAGGATTTTGCAAATCAGCTTTTGAATTATAAAGAAAAAGAAGAAAAAGGCATGCTGATATCTGATGTAGCTGATGAGTGGCTTGCATATAAAGAAAACAATATTGTACATTCAACATACACAAGATATAAGACTTATGTAAAACAATTGGTTTCCTTCTTCCCTAATGAATATATCAAAAACATCACATCAGATGACTTGGAATTTACAATGCAAGAACTGTCCAGACAACAGTATTCAACAAAAACGATTATAGATTATCATTCAGTAATGCTTGGTATTTTTAAGTATGCAAAAAGAAAAAAATATATACCTTATGATGTATCAAGGGAAACAGAAATCGTAAAAGGAAAATCATCAAAACCAAGAGCGCCTTTATCTGATGATATTGATACTTCCAAATTCTTGAATTACACATTTGGACTTCTCGCTTACTTTTATGTATATACAGGACTTCGCAAAGGCGAAGCATTAGCTCTTCAATGGAAAGATATAGATTTTGACAATAAGTTAATTCATATCACTAAATCAGTTTACTATGTTTCAAATAAACCATATATAAAAGCACCTAAAACGGAAAACGGAAAAAGAGATGTAATATTACTTGATATTTTGGCAGATGTTTTGAAACCGCTAAAATCTAAACCTGATGACTTTGTTTTTAATAAGCAAGGAAATATGTTAGATAAATCATATTATACAAGGCAGTGGACAAAATTCAAAGAAGAAAGTGGCATTGATATAACTGCTCACCCTCTCCGTCATACTTATGCTACAATGTTGTTTGAAATGGGTATATCAGAAAAGGACGCAAAGGAGCTTATGGGGCATTCATCTATTCAAGTTACTCATAATATTTATACGCACATACGCTCTAAACATAAATCAGAACTTGCAGAGAAAATGAATAATTATATTAACGCAACTAACTAAATATTTTAAGCAAATATAAGTCAACTAATTAAGTTGACTTTATTTATTATAAAACTAAAGTATACTTGACAACATTTTGACAACACAATATGTTAAAATTAGGTTAAAATAAGTTAAAACAGAAACAACTCCATAAACAAGGAAACCTCATACCTACGCCAAATTTGGCACAAATATAAGGTTTCCGAAAAAATTTTATTTGGTGGAGATGACGAGAGTTGAAAACTTAATTTTTGGCTTAATAGTGCCATATATATGATTTTTGACAACATATATACAACTATTAAAAGGCTATTACAAATCACATAATTACTATATATTTGAGGATTTTGACGAAATATAGGCGAAAAAATAGGTTAGATTTCTCTAGCCTATTTTGCCCAATCGTCCTCAAAAAACATACCTTTAATATTTTTTCCGCTTAATAATATTATATCTATATTATTATAAAGAAGAACTTTATTTAGTTATTTTGTAAGCAAATACATATCCAAACACTGTAGTTAATGAATATTTCAGCAGTGAAAAACATTCTTTTATTAGATAATCATCAAAACCGCATTTCTGACATAATATATCAAGAATAATAATTAACACTATAACTATTAACAACCATTTAATTGTTTTTTCACTTATCTGTATAAATATTTCAAATTTTTTACCATCTTGCTTTACTTTTTCGAGATTGAGATTATTATCATCATATTCACCTTTATTTGTCGAATTGTTGTCGAAAAGAGGCGCATCAGCATCAAAGATTTGGCTCATTTTTTATATCCTCAATATCTAAAAACGGATTTTGTTTTTCTTTTGCCTTTGTCCAAGCTGTACCTGGTTTGTGTGTTAACTCAGACAAATTACTGCCTGTAAAGTTTTTATATCGTTCCCAAACATAATCAAAAGCAGTTTTAAAAGCCCCTTTTTCTTCAACGGCATAAACATTGCTTTTGCTATCCTTAGCATATGTTTTTATTGGCTCATTTCCATAGGAACTGAATTCAGAATAAATGCTTGGCAAAACAGGACCATATTTCCATGTCTCAAAATTTTCAGTAAATAAAAGTTGATTTGTATCTTTATAATAGTGTTTAAATAAAAAATATACAAGTTTTTGCAATTTCAAAGGGGTAATCTCGATATTTTCTTCCAGTCCTTTGTTAATAAAATTATTAGCAACATTTACTGCACTAACCAAAACATATCCCTCCTTTTCCTTCCAAAATCCCATGTTATCACCTCCTACAAATATTATTATATATTTATAAAGGGTGTAAACATGATATTTTTATTAAATTATATCATATTTTTCCCATTTTGCAACACTTTTTTTATCTTTTTGAGATTTTTTAATTAATTTGTTTTGTTTTTGTAAATTTTGAAAATAATATTATATCACACCCCTGCGTGACATATGGGACAAAGGAGAGTGGTTTCCCACTCTCCTATTCTATCATACCTACCATTTATTATTCGCAATCGGCATGCGACTATTTCACTCTTCTTGCTCCAACATAGCCGCTCTTATTGCTAAGCTTGGTTACGCATACCACATATCCCGTTTGAGGTGCTTCAATAATCTGGCCTTCTCCGATGTAAATTGCAACATGACCCGGTGCCGTTGTTGTTCCGCTATCACCTTTAAAAAATACCAAATCACCGGGCTCAAGATTATCTTTGCTGACATATGTTCCCACATTATACTGCTCTCGGGCTGTTCTCGGTAAACTAATGCCGTTTTGCTTATAGGCATATTGAACGAGTCCCGAACAGTCAAAGCCTGATGGCGATGTTCCACCCCACACGTATGGTGTGCCTAAATATGTTGACGCTGTTGTGCATACATCATCATAGTTTGATTCAAATTCCACATTCATAGATTCATAAGTTCTTGCATAGTCTATTGATTGTTGTATAAATTCATCATCTTGCCACCAAATCTCATCAGGAATTTTTAACATCTCATAAACAGCCTCTCTGTTGTCTTGACCTTTAACGAATTGGTTTATAATAAGCATTTGTTGTTCTTCTTTGGTGTACTTGATACCGCCAATAGATTTACAAGATTTTGTTTTATAGTACATCTCTATGAATTCACTAACAGGCATACCAAATTCCTTGTTGCACTTTTCTGCATTAATAACCCACTTATTGGTATCACAAGCTTCTCCGTATAGCTTTCTCTTTGTGATGTCACCATAATAAGTCTTAACGAGTGATATTAAATCGGCTTGCCCTGCTTCCCCGCCGTTCTTGTATGTATCGGTCTTGGATAGCTCGTTGATGGCATCTTCCGATAATGTGTCCTTTTCACGACTGACAATTACATCATAAATCTTGTCCTTGTCAATGTTTTCGGATAACATTCCCACAATATCATCAAATGCCTTTTTATCTCCCGACTTATATGCTCTGTATACGATGTCATAAAATCGAATCTTATTATTCAATGGTTCTTTATTCAATCTTTCAATCATATAGTCAGCCAAATGAGTTTGTTTTGTAACCTTTCCGTAAATTGTGGTTGATACATTAAAAATCCCCTTTATGACGTTCTTTAAGTTATTTATACCAAATCCGCCAAATTTACCAATATCGGCAAGCAGTTTATACGAATCTCTTGCGACTGCTTCATAGTCAGGTTTCTCATCTTCTTGTGCCAAAATAATCTTTGTAACATCCGCAAACAAAGACGGCACATCATCAAGCACAACATTTGTAGATGATTCGATAAGGTTATCAAAATCAAAATTACTAACATCAAAATACGGTTCTTTATCCATTAGCTTCATTATTGTGTTTGTAGCAGTTTCAACTATTCTTAACAATTCAGGCAAAATAGGAAACGCACCAAGTCCGTTTTCTAACATTGTAATACCAATTTGTTTTGCCCATGCACTTAAATGTTGTAACCAAGTCGCATTTTCTTTATCTTCCGGCTCGTATTTTTCCTTTCTGCCCATTGCCAAGTCCCATGCCCATTGAATACAAGAAAACACAAACGATGACACAAGCTGTGATGTAATTGCATTAGCAAATCGTCTGTCATAATACTTTTTTTTCTTTAATGTTTCTTCATTCTTGTTATTTTTGTATTCTATATCAGCATACTTTTTGGCATTTACGGCATCATATACTATGCTTAAATTTTGTAGCGGAACGGTTTTGAACATATATAATGTTTTAACAAGTTCGCCACTGCTTCGAATTATTTGTGGTCGTTCGTACGCTGTATAGTTTGGCTGAGTGCGCGTAATTACATCATTAAATACATCATTAATCTTTGAATACCATTCCTCTGTACCTCGTTTTAATTTCTTAAATTCAGAGTTGACATAAAACATAGAAGCTATCCCTAATCTTCTTACAGTCTTATTATCTGTCCATTGAATAGTGTCAATTTCTGCATCACTTGTTGATAAAGTTCTTATCCAATATCTTGCATTATTATCAAGTATTTTATTAATAACACTTTTATCAACAACATTATAATATGCTTTGAATAATGGAGCGTATCCTATCTCTACAGCTGCCGCCCAATAAGACGCCGATTGTTTTGCCGAAACAGGAGCATTAAACGCAATTTTCTTTCCAGCTAATGTTGCTTGTGTAATATTACCTCTTACCTTTTTAAGCACTCTATCGGCAGATGTTTGGTTTACAGCCGACTTTGTGTATGAACTCATTAGGTTTTTGATAAACTCCGTACCGGCTGTGCCAAACTGTTTTTCAAATGTTTTGCTTACAGTAGTAATTGCATATCTCGTCAAATGTTTCTTTCCGTCTGCTTTTGTGACAACACTTTGCTTAACTCCGGTCATTGAAGTATTCCAGAGTGCATTAAAATTACGAATAGGAATTGCCAGCCCGACAAATTTAGAATGAGTATCGATACATTTTTCTATCACATCTTCTAACGCAAACGCTACTATTGGCTTGTGATTTTCAATTCTTTCATTCAATCTGCCTGCCATACTCGAAACCACTGATGCATAATTTGCCATTTCCAACTCTTTTATTAGAAAATCTCTGTCGGTAGTTATCGGGAAATAGTTTTTAACATTTGCCTTGTTAATACCAAACAAAGCCCTTGATACATCGTTTATGCTTTCCTTTGAAAATTTATTAAAGTATTCCTCGGCTGTTTTGCAAAACTCTATTTCTTGTTTAGATAAATATTTTTCAATGTTTTTTACGGTAGATGGAGTTAAAAAGATACTTGTTCCGTTTAGTTTTGCTTTTTCTCTTTTGCCTTTTCGCAATAAATCAAAATCAGGTATTTCAACACCACCATCACCTAAATGCATAAGATTGTTTCTGTTTTTGCTATTCATATATAGAAACATTGCATAACTCGGTGTAACTTTAATGTCAGTTTTATCCAATGTACCGTCTGCTTTTGTAACATTTCTTAAAACTATCGCTCTTGCTTTCTCTCCTGATATGCTCTCAATAAACTTTTTGTCATTTAGGAATTTATCAAACATTTTTTTTGCATTTTGTTGATACCTAAGCATATCTTCTTCGCCTTTTTGCAGATTGTGATATAGTTTAACCAAAGGGCTCGTATCATCATATCCTGTTACTCTCTTTATTACCGTTTCAGGCCTGATTAAATCAAAAACAATTTTTTTAACCGGTTTTGTCTTTTTCACTTCACCGATAACCTTTTCGCCTGCTTCATTTACACTCATGTATTTTTCAATTCTTACAAACAAGTTTTCTGTAGAATTGATATGGTCTATATGTAGCAGCCATTCTGCAAGTTCTGTTTTTTCATCCAAAGATAAATCATTTTCTATATCCTTTTTGAAGTTACCGTTTTCGTCCTTTTGTTGCAGCTTTTCAAGTATATCTTTACCTGGTATATAGTCCGGATTATCCTTCATCCTTTTGTCAAGTGCTATAACTTCGTCAATCTTTGCTTTTTCCGATTTTGTAAGTCTTTTGGCAACAGTATAAATACCCTTTGTTAATTCGTCGATTTCTTGCATTTGATTTTCAGTGAAATTCTTTCGGTTTCTAAGTCGTTTTATTCTTCTGAATAATTCGTCGTTTAAATTTTGTTCTTCAAGTCCTTCCGTCAACTTATAATATCTTTCTTGCAATTTTTGTAATTTTTTCTTTGTTTTGTTTAATGCTTCGCCGATTTCAAATGCTTCCTCACTTAAAACACTGTGTATGCCACCCATTGTATAGAATATAACGGTATTTGAAACATCGTCAATCGCTTCGGCTTTGTTGTTGTCATAAGGGTTATAATAAACATTTTCTATTCTCAATAATTGTTCGGCAATATGCTTTATCATATCCGCCTCTGTCAAAATGTCTGATGGAAACATTCCTTCTCCGTAAATCTCATTAAGTTCTCCCCAAATTGTATCGATTGCTGCACCGCCTTGATTAACAATTCGCATTTTCCCAAATACGCTTTTTCGGAAAGCATTATAGTCTGCAAAATCGCCCTTGTTAGTTATACTAATAGGAGTTTTTCTAAAATATTGTAAAACGCTCTTATATGTTTCTGCATTTGGTGTTTCGGCAATGGCATTGTCAACAAGAATATTTGCAATACTGTTCGCTTTTTCCTTTACAATATCATAGCTGTAATTCTTATTACCTTTATTTACCATATAATCACCTAAATCGGTGATTTTGTCAACAATATCCTTTGTTTTAAGATTTGTGCCAAACTCTTTTATAAGGGCTCTTGCGACATATGTTATATCCTTTTTATATACAGCATGGTTATTGTCAAGTAGTTGACTTCGCATTTTTTCTATTTTTGTTTTCAGCTCATTGTTCTCTTCCTTCAACCGCTCCGCTTCGCTCGTTTCATCAATCACACGTGATTTTTTTACATCATTTTCGAATATATTTCTTTTGCTATTTCGTTTTTCTCCTTTATAGTTTTCTTGTTTTTGAGTGGTTCTATAACCTTCAAAATTTGTTTCGATGACATTCCCCTCTCCGAGCATGCATTCAGCAAGTTTAATACATACGGTATCTTCGAATCCTTTGGAATTTCCATATTCATACATCTCCTTTGCACTTTGTATTTCATCATTACTATCAGTATTAAAAACAACAACCTTATTTATTACAGGTCGTTCAAAATCCCCGTCTGTTTGAATTATTTTGTTGTTTATCAAATATGCATAGTCTCCATTATTAGCAATAAAATAATTCTTATATTTATTGTTTAAGGTCTCTGAAAGCATTGAATAAAATCTTGATATTTCTTTTTTATTTAATATTTCTGCTTCTAACGTCCACATAGTTCCAAATTGTTCGCTATCCTCACTTGTAATTGTTTTTGAAGACTTCGTATCAGCATCAATAACCCTTGAATACCTATTGTCCTTCTTCTCGCTGTTAAATCTCTCGGATAATGGTATAACCTTTCCGTTTTCGTCATAGGTTACTGCACGCAACTTTACATTATTAGCAACATTTTTGTAAACTTCATCTTCGTTTCCGTTGTCATAACCCCACTCATTAATGTCATTTCCATCAGTCCATACATCATCTATGGAAACTTCTTGTTCGATTATTCTATAATTACTCCATCCGTGCAGTTTTGCGTTGTCTATTGCATAACTTTTGCTTGGTGTAATCCAATCTCCATTCCTAAATTTATTTTCTTGAATGTTAGATGGTACTGAGCGATACATAGTAATAGTATTCTTTTTATTATTTATACAATCACGCAAATTTACAATACTCTCTTTTTTGTATTCAACGGCGTTTCTATAGCTTCTTTCATCAAACACTTCAAATTCTAAATCACTAATATCAATACCGCCATTTATGTAATCACCAAGTGATTGTGTGTCCTCAAAATCACCATTTTCAAACGCTTCTTTTCTGTCGTTAAATGTTTCAAAGTAAGCATTTTTTGATGGTGCTTTACCATTAAATGCAGATGTTCCTTGATACTCTGAATCATTTGTATACCCTGCTTCCTTCGCAGCCTCTTCCACCATCTTTTGTGCCGTTTCTATGTCTCCACTTTCAACCGCTTTTAGGTAGTCGCTGTCTAATGCACGTGATTTTTTTACATCTTTTTCAGAATTTTTCATATAATATCTATTGACAGATGTATCTTTTTGTGGTACAGTGTTGTCAATAGCTGACTTGTTTACTGTATCTACGCTTAATTGCGGTGCAGTCATTGAAGACAAGTCAGCTTTTATTATTTCTGCTTCATGCAAATAAAACTTTGAATCACTCTCATTCTTTGGATATGATTTTACAACAACACCTACTATTGATAGTTCTCCATCAATATTTCCCTTTCCCGCAATAATAACTCTATCAACATTAGTATTATTATAGTTTTCAGATATGCTTATAATCTCGCCTTTTTCAATAACATTTTTAATAGCTTTTATTGATGTAAGCTTATTTTTCCCATATCCATGCATAATAGTTGCTTTTGCACCGCTTTTAGATAGTTCAACCCTTCCTATTTCTTTGTTATACGCTGCAAATCCCTGCCCCTTAAAAATATCATGCACATAATCAGATTTATTTTTATAGTTTTCTACTTTTTTATCGTAAAACACATCAAAAATCAATTCATTGCTTATTTTATCCTTATTGTCGTTTATGCTTTGTATAATTTGTTTTGTTTCTCCAAGCTTTGAATTATCAGAGAATGAAATTGAGTAAGCGTTCCCATACCTAACCTCACCATCAGGACTACCTCTCGTGCCATTCACGTTGCCTTTTTTGGTTTCACTCTTAACGGCCGACATCACATCTTCCATTTGGCTACTTTCGGTAGTGCCGTTTGCGAATATGTTCATATTGGCAATAGAGTCGCATACGATTTCTTCCCAAATCTCCTCTGCCGAAATCTCATTTCCCTCGCTTGCATATGCTTCTGCATAAGCTCGTGCCATTTCGTCAAACTTACCACCGGTCATTTTGTTAATTCGGTTCCTTACCTTCTTAACATCATACTGCCTGCGAGAAACCATTATATGTGAAAGCTCATGTCTTGCAATCTGTTCGGGAGTAAATCTTTCATCATCTAATCTTACATATACTGTGTTCCCTTGCTTTACTCCTCTTGCGTTGCCGTCGGTAAAGGATAAATTTCCACCTCTAAAATAAACAACATTAGCACCAACTGCTTTTGCCATATTGTCAATTTTAGTTGTATGTTTGTTGCTTCTTACAACGGTTACAGTGTTAGCGTCCGTACCATTTTTAATGCCTAACCCTTTTGCCGTTACTTGTCTTTCATCATATCTTGAAGCTTCTTCACTGTTTCCTCTGAAATATTGACTTTTTCCCCACGCAGAATTTTGTCTTGCGTTGCTCGCCACGCCTTGTACTTGTCCGCCGGAATAGAAGCCATCATTCCATTGGCTGCCACGTCTGTTATTCTGTCCATAATTAAATCCCCCTTCACTTTGCCCAACTAAATAACTTGCCATAGCTTGGGCTTGGTTTATTGTATTAAATTTACTTGTGTCTAATGTAACACCATTCTTGCCCATATTATAGCTATCGTTCATCTCACGCATATATGATGGTGTATCTTGCCCTTCAATATATTCATTTTTGAAGGTTGCCTTTGCCGTTTCCGGCATTGATGCCGTAAATTTTGAAATGGTGTCTATGGCATTATTATACTCTTTGCTTGTTGTTTGGTCAACAACATTTTTTGGGTTAATGTATTCTTGTGCAACTGCCGAATTGTCAATGGCACTTTGCTCGGCCGATGTCAGCTTTTCATCATTTAACATTTTTGTATAAGCAGTTGTCAAAATTTTGGCATTTGCTTCACCCTTTACCGCTTCGGAGAAATTGTCAACCACTGCGCTAATTTCCTCGCTCTGTATTTGCTCAAGATTTAGTTTATATAGCTTTCCAATCTCACTGCTTGAAATCTTTTGTCCGTCTAATTGCTTCTCAGCCAACTTTTCGGCAAAGGCTCGTGCCTCTGTGCCGTTTGGTGCATCTAACCCTGTTTGAATTATGCTTGCTTCCTCACCGCTCCACATTCTGCCTTGCATAGTGTTTGAGTTTGCAATAGCATTAACTCCATGATATGCACCACCCATACCAATACCGGATAAACCACCCGATAAAAAAGCTGTAACATCGTCTTTAATAACTCCGTAAAAAACTTCTGTCAAAGCTTCGTTTGGTAACATTCCGCCGTTTACAAGTGAATAATACTGTTGTCTTAACTCCGATGTTTCTCCGTCAATTATATCATTTGCAATATTATTAAGTATATTAGATGCTACCTCTTCCGAGCCTTCGGACAAAAACGATTTTCCCGCTGCCGAAAGTATATTCTTCGGGTCGGCTAAAATGTTTTCAATACTCCATTTCTCGGTAATTGCTTCAATACTTCCTGCAATAATACCCTTTGCAAGTGCCTTTGTGTTAGAACTACCCTTTATTTTTTCGTTGATAATCGTATTTTCAGCAACGCTGTTTCCCATCATAAAAGATGTAATTGCAGAAGTCGCCTTTGTTGCAGCAGCACCTTCAAGCCCTAACGCACCGCCTACTACATTAGCACTTAAAATTCTTACCGCATTTTCGCCCATAGAGGTTAATGTGCTGTCTACAAATTGACCAACATTACCAATAATAGGAGCTTCCTTTCCGTCGAACCATTTAGAAGCATATTCATTAGAAAATGTGTCATATATTGTATTCTTTTGATTTTCTGCGTTATGTATTGGTGAATATGGGTCAATTTCTTCACCTTTTGCGGTTTTAATTGTGTCGCTGACATTTGCAATTGTTGAAACAATATCAAGTGCAGGCCTTCCTACAATCATTCCTGTTTTGCTACCCCAAGCAGCAAAGGAATTCTTTTTCATCATTTCCCTTTGGTCGTTGCTGGTTGCAAGTGTTTGAAGGAAATTAAAATCCCTAATCATTCCGTCACTTGCATAATCTTTATTAAAATCATACCCTATTTTACCGGTACTAACTTCCTCATATTGTTGCGGCTGAAATCCGTTTTTTCTTGCCCATACAACAAAATCATCATAACTAAAGTTTTCATCAGCTTTAATACCGTATGTCTTTCCTATATCGTTCGCTCTTGAGCGTGCGTAAGCAGCATTATAAAGTGATGAAAAATTTTCCAGTTTATGCCTTTGGTTAAATAACTCAGATAACTCATTCGCATTTTTGCCTTTATATGTTCCGTTTTCAATTTCTTTTTCAATATAATCTTGCCAATATCGAATATTTGAGACTGACAATTTTTCAATCTCTTTGTTGACCCTTTTAAGTTCACTGTCATTTTGATTTTTATTATACAATATGGTTTTGCCGTCGCCAATATCGCTTCCAAAACTCTCGTTTTTAAACTCGCTTTGTTTTATTCTTCCACCACGATTTGTAACATTGTTGTGCCAAACAATGTCGCTACCATCAATCTTATATGTAATACCTTGTCCGTTTCTAACTTCATTCCAACGTGCTTCTTGTTCAGTTCTGTATTTTTCAATTTTTTGTTGCAATTCAAGAGCAGCACTCTGTTTTTCTTGCTCTATCTTAATTGTATCTCCGGTATATGTCTTTTTTCTTGTTTCAGGTATAGTGTAAGTGCTAGCCTTTGGCATATAATTTTCACGTGCTGTATCAATCCTTTTTTGCAATTCTTCTAGATGTGTTTTACCAACAGTGTCTGCTCCGAAAGGAGCAATAGTTTTGTTTGTTGCCCCTTCTGTACTTTTGTTTGTTGTAGTTTTCTTTTGCTCAGCTAACTTTTTCGTATCTCCGGTATATGTCTTTTTTCNNCTAGTGTAAGTGCTAGCCTTTGGTACTTGTGTAGTTTTCTTTTCAATTTTTACTGTGTTATTTGGATTTTGTTTATTTTTGATTTGATAAAAAGACTTTGCCATTTTTACCACCACTTTCTATTATATGGTATTGTTTGAGTGTTCGGTTTTGGTGTTTCATCTTGACTTGATTTCTTACCTGCAGACTTCCATTGATTGTAAGTTTTTATTGCATCATCTGACTTCTTAAATCCCATACTTGCATAATTCTCAATAATATATTTTGTAGGATTAGTTTGACTGTCCACTACATTCCAATCAACAGTTACAGCAGTTTTTTTACTGCTTGTAGGATTTTGAGCCTTATATAAGTTGGTGTCGGCATTATATTGAGATATGTCAACCTTTCTAGTCGCAAGATTATTTTCAAAATCTTGTTGTGTGAGATTCTGTTTGTAAATATTTTGCATACCAAGTAGGTCAAGTGCGTTATATCCTGCCATTGCCACAAGCTCAGGATATTTTTCAACCAATTCATTAGGGTCAACTCCGCCAAGCTGAATCATATTAACTATATTTTCCCTTGCAAACTTCACATTTTCAGCTTGAGTCTTCTGCTCCGCCTCTATCCTTGCCTGTTCCGTCTGTGCCTCGTTGTTGTCCATATTCATAAGCATATTTAGAGCATACTGTCTTTCGGCAGAATTTCGGTCAAGTTCCGATTCATACCTTGCATATTCTTGGTCGGCTCTTTGTCCTGCAATGTTTAGTTTATTAAGCATATTGCCCTTTTCTTGTCCGTACATCTCTTGCGCAAGCTGAGTAAGTGCCGCCATATACTGCTGATATTGTCCGGTTGCGGCATTACTTGCGTAACTAGATGCCATACCGCCTGTTCGTGCAGCAATCTCTCCTAAAACATCTTTCATAGCATTTTGGCCATTCATATCATAAAGGCTTGCCATATCCTTATAAGCCGTTCCTTGTTTGAATTTGTCAAACGAATAATTGTTATATTGATTTAACAAATCCTCATAAATACTGTCATACTTAGACGAATATTTTGGCGTTTTCTCGTTTATAAGATTGATTGCCTTGTTAATCTGTTGTTGTCTGTTAAACGATTCGGGATTTTGTGAAATAAGAGATTTCCATAAATCATCGTTTGACATACCGCCATCATCACCACCACTTTTTGCAATTTTCTCAGCTCTGTCTGTGTATATAAGTTTTCGAGCCTCATCCCAATTCCCAAGTTTTGCTGCTGCCATTGCTTCCCCTGCAATATCTCTGTTATTAACATAACTCGGTTTAGGACTGCTTTGTGTCACAGTTGCAGGTGTGTATGTATATTTTTTTCCATCGTTAGCATTAAAGGAAAAACTTCCGCCTATTTCATGATTAGGACTGCTTAGTATTTTTTTTACTGTTTCCTCAGGCGTATATGTTTTAGCCTTTTGCTCTGTCCATACTTTATTAGTGTTTGCCCAATTTCCCATTAATTTCCCCCCTGTTCTTCCAGTGCTCTAACCCTTGCATCAAGCAATGTAATTTTATTTTCTAACTCTATAATTTGATTGCTGATAGATAAAAAGGCATTGTTCACTCTCTCTGTCATGTACGATATGTATTTTTGCATATCATACACATTTTTTTCGGTATCATCACCGATTGCATTTAGTCCTTCCGGAAGCGCTATCATTACTTATCACTCCTTATCTCAAATTCTCTTAAAATCTCTTTTATTGTGCATTTACCTTGACCTTCAAGTCGTAGTTCAAACTTGTCACAAACTCCTATAGGAAGCACCATAGTTTCCACTCCTTCACCTTTTCCGGTTATTCTGCCAACCTCTTTCCACAACTTGCCGTCAAGCCTTATTTTAGCGATTGCATAAGAGCCTTTTGGGATATCAAATCTAATCTTAAACTTGCTATGCCTTTTCTTGCCTTCAATAGTTTCATAAAACGGAGTAAACTGTGCATACCAATCATCGCTCGTTGCAAGGTCGCCTGTGTTCATTGTGTAAACATTTCCCAAGTCATCGCAATAAATTAAGTCCTCTCCAACTCTTGCAAAGTCCACAACCTTTGTGTTTTCAATTTTAAGCCACATATTGTATTTAGGTTCATAACACATCAAATAGTTTATTTCACCGCTTGTAAATGACAGATAATACTTCTCTCCGTCTGTACCGCCAACGGCATTGTCTATATCAATGTTACCTAGTGCGTTTGAAATAAGTACAGGGCTCCCGCCTGAATAAGCGTATACACCGTGCAGTCCTACATAGTATAGAATTCCGTTAATAGTACAAATACTCTTGTCACAGCCTACTTTAACGCCCTCTGCCTCATATGTATAGATAGCATAATCTTTTGGGCTGTCACCCAGTATCTTATAAATCTTGTTTTGCTTAAAGAATAGGATTGAACTTTCATATTTCGTACAGCCTGTAAAGTTTTCAATGTCCCCTACGGCGCATTGATATGCACCTACCGACAAGCCCATATCCGAAACAAAATCCGAAGGCTTGCCAAGTGCAGATGCATATATGATATGTTTTTCACTGCTGCACGCCCAAAGCCTGTTGTTCCATTCGCAAGTATAGTCAAAGTTTTCACTTGCCGTATCGCTTGTGCTAATTTCTACTCTGTCATAGCTTGTTATAGTTGAAGTAAATAAGCTCGTTGTAAATGTAATTTTATAATTATCATCTTCCTTTGTTATAGCTTGTATAGTCCCTGTATAATTCACTCCCGAAACGGTAAAGTTAATAGTATCTCCAACCTTAAATATTTGGCTTACATCAATTTGCTTTTGGATTATATATCCTGTATCTGTTTCACTTTCGTCATTTGTTATATAGTAAGTTCTTGTTATATCTCTATCTTTGTATCCCGGTGCCCCGTATGATGTAGATATTATAGTCTCTCTACCATTAGAATATTTATAATACTCAAAAATACCATAATGAGACCTAACTCTCAAATTACTACTATAATCTTTAAACCCTTTCCGTAATTCTTCTTGATTTGCAGTTATACTTGAATCAACAAAAGTATAGTTGCTCCATCCGCTTTTATATAATGTCATTTCATCACCATTGCAATGAACACTGTATCCCGAAAGTTTTTGTCCCATATTCGTACCATTTGTTTCTTTAATCGAAATACTATATCGTATCTTATCGTCAGACGCATAATTCACATCAGGCACTCCGATTGTTTCAAGCAAATCACTTATCGCTCCGTTTAATGTATTAGAAGGTACGCTTAAATAAGTCCAGCCTGCCGAATTCTTCGTAAAGGTATGTGTTCCAACAGCCCAAACTCCATTTGAGTCAAGCCAATTGTAAAACTTGTCTTTTGGTTTCTCATAAGGTGATGTTTCCGATGCCGTAAAGAAATCGGACAGTTTAACAATTCTCCTGTCAGGAAAAACACATAAATTGTTATTTACAATCGTTAACCTTTTTTCGTTTGACGGAATATCAGCTAAAGCCTGTCCGTTAAAATTAACCTTGCCGTTTGCAAAAGTAACGGGAGTTTTGTAAGATGCTAATGCCTTTACATTTGTAAAAGCTGCTCCCGTTTTCTTAGTTTTCGCATTTTCGGTAGTGATAAAAGGATAGCGACTTGACGATATATTTTTAGTATCGCAAAGGTCACCTTCTTCTATGCTATCGGTTAGGTTTAAGCCTCTTAATTTTACAATATCTTGTTTGTATCTTTGTTCAGGATACATTTTACATCACCTCAAAACCACTGCTTTCTTCAGGTCTATTGTTTCTTCGATACCAAGCCTTAGCCTTTTTAAATGCCTCGTAAAACACTTCATTATCGTTTTGGTATTGCGTTATATCTTGATTCATTAAATCAATCTGTGCCATTAAATACTTTGCGTAGATATCGTCGTGTGGGAAAGGCATTAGCAAGTCTTTGTTTGTGTTGGGATAAGTGTTAGTAGGAACATCTTCTCCCATCATTTCAGCAATTTCGCCTTCTAAAATCATAATCGATTCATACAAAACTTCGTCTTTTATCGTTGTAGGTCTTTGCTCCTTTGCTATAGTCAAAACTTTTGTGGCGTTCATTCCTTTTTGTCTCCTTCGTCTCCCGATTTATCCTTTAAAACCTCTATAACTTTTTGAATTGCTTTTGGTAGTGGTATTCCCATTAACCCCGCATTCTCAATTATTGAGATTAATTCATTGGTGATGAATGATATTACGGTGGCAGTCTTTATGTAATCGGTACCAAGCATAATGTCAAGCCTGTATGCAATTAATACTATTAGAAGTATTACACCTTTTTTGCAAAGCCCCTTAAAACAACTTTTAGAACTTACAGTGCCTGTGTCTGATTTTGGAGATTTTTTAAACAGTGCTGCAATAATAAGTCCCATAACAAAATCAATCGCCATAACTGTTATTAATGTGACCATATCCTCTGTCCAACCCCCGAATAAACTTGTAATTACTGCACCCATTGTGCCTATAATTGTGCAAATTGTAGTTTTAATAGTCTTCATTATTTTCACCCCCTATCGTATAGTCCTGCCCGGTCGTTAATAACAAGCATACGCATCAAAGTTTCTGTAAGTCCTAAGTCGCTTTCGCTCTTACCGCTAAAAATACCCTCGTTAAGTAGTTTTTGAATTGTGTCTCTTGCATAATCGGGTAATTCTTCGGTAAAGTGATATACCTTTTCAGCATTTTTCTTTAATTCTGCAATTTCATTTTGCAGGTTTTCAAATTCTTGTCTTTCTGTTATAGTCATTGTTTCCTCTCCTTCATAACTCCAACTCTCGTTAATCTCAAAATGCGGTCTGTCTGGCGTTTTCCAATTCCCACCCCAAATAATGCCTAAATCTTCTGCTATTTTCCCACAGTTTTTAAAAAAATTGTTATCAGAATATTCTTGTCCTTTGACATTTTGGCATATATCCCAAGCCATACGGCTTGTGTGTCGGCTCTTTTTCGTCCAAGTAACAATATTCCCCTTTGCAGTTCTACCCTGTGCATACAACTCATTTTGCCGTTCTTGTGAGCGATATGTTTCAGTGATACGAACCTTTAAGCCTTTTCTACTGCATTCTTGTAAGAATAAATTACAAGCCTCTTGTGCTTTGGGATTGAGTTCGGTTATATCTTTGCATACATTCATACAATCACCCCTCTAACTCGTTTATCCTATCC
>DCGP01000033.1 GCA_002314595.1 Clostridiales bacterium UBA1775
TGCACAAAATTAGCAGTTACTTTCAGTGCAAACACCAATGTTGAGGAAGATTATGACTTCATTTATATTTATAATAAAAATGGTTCGTTAATCGGCACATATACAGGCAGTGAGCTTGCAGGCAAAACAATTACCGTAAACGGAAATACTGTAAAAATCAAGCTTGTTTCCGATGATGAAAATTGTTATTATGGTTACAAGACGGACAAAATAGTGGTATATAAATAATTTTAACGGACTTGCATTTTGCAAGTCCGTTTATATTGACAAATTATTTGATTGCTTTATAATATATGTATAAGGATTTATGGAGGAAATGGTATGAAAAAAGGAAAGTACAGACATTTTAAAGGGAAGGAATATGAGCTTATAGATGTGGCGATACACAGTGAGACATTAGAGGAAATGGTTATATATCGTCAATTATACGGAGAGGGGAAGCTATGGGTGAGGCCTGCAAAGATGTGGGATGAAGAAGTGGAGTATAATGGAAAAACAGTAAAGAGATTTGAATACATTGGGGAAATGTAAAAAATGCACATAGAGTTAAGGTAAAAATGCACATAAGGAATCGTTTTTATTTGCAAATAGAGGTATAATATTTAATTAAATAGAATAAAATCGGAAGAGGCACATCTAATACCGTTAACAGGTAAATTAGATGTGCCTCTTATTAAGAATATTATTTAATTTCAATTAAGCCATAGTCTCCGTCTTTACGCTTATAAACTATGGAGTTTTGCTGAGTTTCTGCATTTTTGAAAACAAAGAACTGATGACCTAAAAGGTTCATTTGCAATATTGCCTCTTCGTTACTCATTGGTTTGGTTGTAAAGGTCTTTGTTTTGATGATGTTAAATTCTGCTTCCTCCTCAACAGGAACATCTGTAACGCCCATATCAACAAAAGCACCTTTTTTAAGCCTCTTTTCAAGCCTTGTTTTATTTTTCCTGATTTGACGTTCTATGTCATCTATTACCTTGTCCATTGTTACATACATATCGCTTGTAACAGTTTCAACTCGATAAATAGTGTTTTTTGAAATAATAGTTGCTTCGATTTTTTGACGGCTTTTTTCAACGGACATTGTAATTTTTGCTTCGGCGTCGTCATCAAAGAACTTATCTAATTTTTCAAGCTTCTTTGTAACGTAGTCTTTCATTCCGTCTGTTAAATCTAACTTTCTTGCTACAATTTGTACCTTCATAATAATTTCCTCCTTGGTTTTTTGTTTATATTATTATATTCTACATTTGATATGGAAAATCCTTTATTTTTTTCACAATTTTACAATTTGTTAATATTTACAAAAATATTTGAGCTTTTACGGCATATTAAACAAACAAATTGAAAATGTTGTCGGCATTTTATTTTTTTAATAAAGGTTTGTCAAAGATTGCGATGAATTTTGGTGGATATTTGATTTGCAATATATTATAATTATATCGCTAAAAATATGAAAGGACGATTAAAATGAAAAAAGAATTATTTGGATATGTGGACTTGAAGCCAAGGTTAAAATGTGAGCAGGCAGTTGTTGTGGAATATTTTATTACAACCAATGACATAGATGACAAAAATTACGATTCTAAAAAGCCATACGGAATTGAGGTTATTAAAAAACAAACTGTTGATGGAGTAGTATACAAGGAAATAAAAACAGTTAACCATGTGGGCGAAAGTGCCGATACGGTTAACCGTTTACTTAATATTTTACATCGTAATGAGGTTACGCCTATTTGTGTTTCCGATGTTTTGACAGATTTGTCTGCTATTTAGTTGGGGAATAGGTTGAAATTATTTGCTCTGCAGTTTTTAAGCCATCTACAGCAGCACTCATAATGCCTCCTGCATATCCTGCGCCTTCACCAACGGGATACAAGCCTAAAACACCTACACTTTGCATTTGGTCATTCCTTGTAATTCTAACAGGGGCAGATGTTCGTGTTTCAACACCTGTCAGCACTGAATCTTCTGTAAAATGCTTGATTTTGGTATCAAAGTAGCCAAGTGCTTCCCTTAAAGTATTTGAAATGAAGGATGGCAAAATGTCGTCAAGGTTTGCTCCTATATATCCAATTGGATATGTAGGAGTTATATTTTTTGGATTTGTGGTTTTAACTGAGTTTATAAAATCCTTTGTGTTTTGTATTGGTGCATAATATGAATGGTTTTTGTTATATGCAGACCTTTCTAATTTTTCTTGGAATTGCATACCACCAAAAAGTCCGTCAAAATCTTCACGATTAAGGCTTACAACCAAGGCACTGTTTGCGTTTTCGCCGTCTCTGGCATAATTACTCATACCATTTACAACAACTGTTTCTTCTTCAGATGTAGCAGGGGTAACATATCCTCCCGGGCACATACAAAAGGAAAAACAAGAACGTTCCTTACCATTATAAGCTAATCTGTAATCTGCTGCTCCTAAATTAGAGTCTCCGGCATAATCACCATACTGGGATTTGTCTATAAAGCTTTGTTTATGCTCTATTCTAACGCCTGCTGCAAATGGCTTTGGCTCCATTGGTACGCTACGGGAATGCAACATTTTGTATGTGTCTCTTGCAGAGTGTCCTGTTGCAATAACAAGCACATCACAAGGAATAGAACTACCGTTTACTGTTGCTGATATTGTTTTGCCGTTTTTTATTTCTATATCCGTAAGGCAATGCTCAAAATAAACATCTCCTCCAAGTGCAATAATTTTGTTTCTAATATTTTTAACAACATTCTTTAAAATGTCTGTGCCTATATGTGGCTTTGCAAGATATGTGATTTCCTCAGGAGCGCCAAACTCAACAAATTTATTCAATACATATTCGCAATGCTCGTCGTTAATTCTCGTAGTAAGTTTTCCGTCGGAAAATGTACCTGCGCCACCTTCACCAAACTGTATGTTGGCAGAAGGCGAGAAAATGCCATATTTACTGAAGCTTTCTACTGCATCTGTCCTTTTGTCAACATCTGCACCACGTTCAAAAACAATTGGTTTATATCCGTTTTTGGCAAGTAAATAGCCACAGAATAATCCTGCAGGGCCTGTGCCAATAATGACAGGACGATGAGAAAGCTTTTTCAAGCCTTTTTTTAGTTCTTTTTCTGCAAAAGGTACATCATTTTCCGTAAAAAGAGAAATGCAGTAGTTAAACTGCACTTTCTTTCGCCTTGCATCTACGGACTTCTTTTTAATTTTAAATCCTGTAACAGTTTCCTTTGGTATGGCACTTTGACTTATTGCCATATTAACAACTTCATCTATGGAAGTATCCAAAGGTACTGTAATGTTATTGATATCTATAATCATTATTCCTCCAAGGAAATCTCCACGCTTGTTATTCCGTTTTCAACAGTTATATTTTCCGGAATGTTAAGATTTGCTCTGTAAATTGCAGGTGTTGATAATCCATCTAAATTGATTTCAACTGTTTCAATGGCTTCAATAGAATTTATATCGTCAGAATTACCTATGATTGTAACCTTTGGAAAGTCGGTAACATTTGCTTTTACAGTAGTAGAAGAATGAACTAATTTCGGAACAACAGAAACCTCTTTTTTGCAATTGACTTGGCAAGTATATTCTATTTCTTTGTTATTAACGGTAACATTATTGTTTTTAATTTCTACATTGTTACTATTAAACAATACAACATTTGCCTTGCCTTTTATGTTTGAATCGGTGTCATTAAGGTCTACAACGATTTTAGCACCTTCGATTGTTTTAACAACAGAGTCCGGACCGGAAACCTTTACTGTGTTTTGTGAAAGTTCTATTTCACCATTTGTGTAGGTGTCGTCTTTAAGCTTACCGGCATATTCTGTTGTAACCGGGAAGGTGCGTGAAACAAACCTGTCTACAACAACCGTTACATTGTATATACTTTTGCTTATAACACTAACCTCTTCATAAGGAAGCTTAATTGTTATTGGTAAATCAAATGTGCCGCTGTTTGCACAACCTGAAAGGTCAACATAAGCTAAAACGTTGTCTTTGGAAATGTTCGCAAGCATTGACCTGCTACCACGTAGCTTTATATCAACTGTGGGTATGGTTTCGTTTGAAACAATATAGCCTTCGTTTTTTATTGACTGATGGTCGGAAAGGGAAACAGGTATCCCTTTAATGCTAATTTCAATTTGAGGATTGGTAACAAATACAACATAAAACCAACAAAGTACTGCAAGTACAATAGATAGTATTTTTAAAAAGGTGTCGTTATTAAATAATTTTTTCATTATTTTTTCAACCCCTTCCAAATTTTGAATTTGTTTTTGTTAAGCTGTGAAGGCTCACCTGATAACAATTTGTTCAAGGCTCTTTGCAGTGATTCAACAGTTAAATTTCTTGTAAGTGCTCCTTCAATAGCGATTGAAATTTTGCCGGTTTCTTCGGAAACTACCAATGCAACCGAGTCGGAGGTTTCGGTTATTCCAATGGCAGCACGGTGCCTTGTGCCAAGTTCTATGTTAAGGTCGTTGTTTTGTGTTAAAGGTAAAAAACAAGCTGCCGCAACAATTCTATTATCACGTATTACAACTGCTCCATCGTGTAGAGGAGTATTTGGAACAAATAGGTTTATTAACAATTCGGCAGTTATTTTTGAGTCCAAGGAAACACCTGTCCTAATAATATCACCTATTTTTGTTTTTCTTTCTAATATAATAATAGCGCCAATTCTATGTTCCGAAAGGTTACCTACGGCATTGCATAGTTGTGTAATGGTTTCGGAGGTTTCTTTTGCAAGTTCCTCGTCGTCAAAAGTTAAGGCACTACCAAAGTTACTTCTGCCCATTTTTTCCAAAACTCGTCTTAATTCAGGTTGGAATACGATTACAAGTGCTATAACACCAACCTGCATAGCATTTTTTAAAATGTAATTCATCATATATAAATTAAGTAAAGAACTAATTTGAAGAGCCAATATTAAGATGATTATACCTTTAATCAGCTGTATTGCCCTTGTTTCTTTAACAAGCTTTATTCCTTTATATATTACGTAAGCAACAACCAATATGTCTATAATATCCACAACCCTTATGAATTGCAAATAAAAGACTATTGTATTCATAATGTTTTGCATAACAACGCCTCCTTTATATAATTATACATTAAATATAATAAGTTTGTAAATAGAAACATTCAAATTTATTAAAAAATATTACAAAGTTGTCAATATAGGAATAAAATAGATTATTTTTAAAATTTAAATGATATTTTTGGCAAATGTGTATAATTATTTTTATTAAAATTCCAAATAATGCTTGACAAGGAAAGAATAGTGTGGTATTATGTTAGAATGTAGTATAAGGGGTAATATGGATTTTTATGTTTATGATATTTCGCATTTGCTTATTTAATGCGATTTTTTGCCCATAAATTTTTAACGAGGTGATTGCTTTTATGGAAAAACCTATGGTAAAACCTGCCCAGTATGGTAAAAACACAAGAATGAGTTACTCAAAAATAGGTGAATGCATCGAGATGCCAAACCTAATTGAGATACAAAAAGACTCATACAAGTGGTTCTTATCCAACGGGTTGGCAGAGGTATTCAAAGACATGTGTATTACGGATTTTTCAGGCCGTTTGTTCCTTGAATTCGTAGGCTACTCATTAGACAGTGAGCCTAAGTATTCTGTGGAAGAAAGCAAGGATAGAGATGCAACATACTCTACTGCTTTACGTGTGAAGGTTCGTCTTACAACAAAGGAAGATGCAGACTCAAATGTGGTTAAAGACATCAAGGAACAAGAATTGTTCATGGGTGATTTTCCACTAATGACAGACCAAGGTACATTTATCATCAACGGTGCCGAGCGTGCAGTAGTTAGTCAGCTTGTTCGTGCTCCGGGTATCTATTACAAAAAAGAGTATGATAAATTAGGTGAGGAATTATTTGAAAACCAAGTTATTCCTAACCGTGGTGCTTGGATTGAATACGAAACAGATTCTAATAAGAATATTTCTGTTCGTATTGACAGAAACCGTAAGTTGCCTGTTTCTGTATTACTACGTGCTCTTGCAATTGTTAATACAGTTAAGCTTAATATTGACGGTACAGAAAAGTATGTTGAAATTAAAGCATACAACAATGGTTCTGACGCTGATATTATTGAAATGTTCGGTACAGAGCAACAGCTTATGATTTCACTTGAAAAGGATGCTTCTAAAACAAAGGACGAAGGTCTTGTTGAAATTTATAAGAAGTTGCGTCCCGGTGAGCCTCCTACGGTAGAATCTGCCGAAAGTTTGTTTACTGCTTTGTTCTTTGACCAAAGACGTTACGACCTTGCTAAGGTTGGTAGATTTAAGTTTAATCGTAAGCTTGACATTTCAAAGAGAATTACAGGGCTTACTGTAAAAGAGGCAGTTGTTTCTCCTGTTACAGGTGAAATCCTTGCTGAAGCCGGTGAAATTCTTACAAGAGATAAGGCTGAACTTATTGAAAGAAATGACGTTAACAGAGTATTAGTCGATGTTGACGGAATCGAGCTTATTATTTTCTCAAACAATATGGTTTATCTTGAAAACTATGTTGATGAAGCAATTGTTAATGAATTAGGTATTAAAGAAAAGGTTTATAAACCTATTTTAGATGCAATCATTGAAGAATGTGGCGATGATAAGGATAAGTTAAGGACTGCAATTGATGCAAATATTTCAGAGCTTATTCCTAAATATATTAGAACAGACGATATTTTGGCATCTGTAAACTATCATATTACACTTGCTTATGGTATCGGACTAACAGATGATATTGACCATTTGGGCAATCGTAGACTAAGATCTGTTGGTGAATTGCTACAAAACCAATTTAGAATTGGTCTTGCTCGTATGGAACGTGTTGTTCGTGAAAGAATGAGTATTCAAGATGCTGATGCTCTTACACCACAATCACTAATTAACATTAGACCTGTTACAGCTGCTATTAAGGAATTCTTTGGTTCATCACAGTTGTCACAGTTTATGGACCAAACAAACCCACTTGCAGAGCTTACTCACAAGAGAAGACTTTCTGCATTAGGTCCGGGTGGTTTGTCAAGAGAACGTGCAGGATTTGAAGTCCGCGACGTACATCATACTCACTATGGACGTATGTGCCCTATCGAATCTCCTGAAGGCCCTAACATCGGTCTTATTTCTTCACTTTCAACATTTGCACGTGTAAATGAATACGGCTTTATTGAAACACCTTACAGACGTGTTGACAAAGAAACAGGCGTTGTTACAATGGAAACACGCTATATGACAGCTGATGAAGAGGACGATTACGTAGTAGCTCAGGCTAACGAACCTCTTGACAAGGACGGCAGATTTGTTCACAAGAACGTTACTGCAAGATACAGAGATAAAATTCTTGAAGTTGAAGCAAAGAAAATCGATTATATGGACGTATCTCCTAAACAAATCGTTTCTGTTGCTACTGCTATGATTCCATTCCTTGAAAACGACGATGCTAACCGTGCTCTAATGGGTTCTAACATGCAACGTCAGGCTGTTCCGTTATTAAAGACAGAATCTCCTATTGTTGGTACAGGTATGGAATACAGAGCTGCTAAGGATTCAGGAGTTACTGTAATTGCCAAACATGACGGTGTTGTTAAAAGCGTTGATGCTACAACAATCGTTATAAAGACAAAAGACGGCGATGACACATATAAAATGCTTAAATTTAAGCGTTCAAACCAAAGCACATGTATTAACCAAAAGCCTATTGTTTCAGAGGGTGAAAAGGTTAAGAAGGGTGATATTATTGCCGATGGCCCTGCAACAGACAATGGGGAAATCGCTTTGGGTAGAAATATTCTAATCGGATTTGTAACTTGGGAAGGTTACAACTACGAAGATGCTGTACTAATAAATGAAAAGCTTGTTAAGGAAGACAAGTTTACATCAATCCATATTGAAAAATATGAATGTGAATCAAGAGATACTAAACTTGGTACAGAAGAAATTACAAGAGATATTCCAAACGTTGGTGAAGATAGCCTACGTGATTTGGACGAAAGAGGTATCATTCGTGTTGGTGCCGAAGTACGTCCCGGTGATATTCTTGTTGGTAAGGTAACACCAAAGGGTGAAACAGAGCTTACAAGTGAAGAAAGACTTTTGAGAGCTATTTTCGGCGAAAAAGCAAGAGAAGTTAGAGATACTTCACTTCGTGTGCCTCATGGCGAAGCCGGTATTATTGTTGATGTGAAGATTTTCACACGTCAAAACGGCGATGAATTGCCACCCGGTGTAAACCAATTAGTAAGATGTTATATCGCTCAAAGACGTAAAATCAGCGTTGGTGATAAGATGGCCGGACGTCATGGTAACAAGGGTGTCGTTTCAAGAATTCTTCCTGAAGAGGATATGCCATTCCTACCGGATGGTACTCCACTTGAAATTGTACTTAACCCACTTGGCGTACCTTCACGTATGAACATCGGACAGGTATTGGAAGTACATCTTGGTTATGCAGCAAAGACACTTGGTTGGAAAATTGCAACTCCTGTATTTGACGGCGCTAACGAAGAAGATATTATGCAAACATTAGAATATGCAGGTCTTAACAGAGATGGTAAGACTGTATTATATGATGGTAGAACAGGTGAACCATTTGATAATCGTGTTACTGTCGGTTATATGCACTATCTAAAACTTCATCATCTTGTTGATGATAAGATTCATGCTCGTTCAACCGGTCCATACTCACTTGTAACTCAACAGCCTTTGGGTGGTAAAGCTCAATTTGGTGGACAGAGATTCGGTGAAATGGAAGTTTGGGCTTTGGAAGCTTATGGTGCTGCATACACATTACAAGAAATATTGACTGTTAAGTCAGATGATGTTGTAGGACGTGTTAAGACTTACGAAGCAATTGTCAAGGGAGAAAATATCCCCACACCGGGTGTTCCTGAATCCTTTAAGGTGCTTATTAAGGAGCTTCAAAGCTTGATGCTTGATGTTAAGGTGCTTGACGAAAACGGCGAAGAAATTCCGATTCGTGAAAGTGTTGACGAGGAAGAAGAATTTATGCCTAAAAACCTTAACCTTGATGCAGAAATGCGCAGCGGTGAAGATGAAAACAACTTTGTTCCGGAAGGTTCATATACAATAGAAGATGACATTGTTGATCAAATTTTTAATGAACCTGAAGAAGATGAAGAAGACGAAGTTGATATGGATATTGACGATACAGACATTGATTTGGATTTGGAAGACGAATAATAATCAAGTTTCAAAATTACGTATTAAATCCAAATAAAAGAAGGAGCTGAATAACTTGTTAGAATTTAACAATTTCGAAGCAATGCAAATCGGACTTGCATCACCTGAGAAAATTCGTGAATGGTCCCGTGGTGAAGTTAAAAAGCCCGAAACAATCAATTATAGAACTTTAAAACCTGAAAAAGACGGTCTTTTCTGTGAGCGTATTTTTGGTCCTACAAAGGACTGGGAATGTCATTGCGGGAAATACAAGAAAATCCGTTACAAAGGTATCGTTTGCGACCGTTGCGGTGTTGAGGTTACAAAGGCAAAGGTACGTCGTGAAAGAATGGGACACATTGAACTTGCTGCCCCTGTTTCTCACATTTGGTATTTTAAGGGTATTCCAAGCAGAATGGGACTTATTCTTGATATTTCACCAAGGTTGCTTGATAAAGTTTTATATTTTGCTTCATATATAGTAATAGACCCGGGTAAAACATTACTTGAAAAGAAACAATTACTTTCCGAAAAGGAATATAAAGAAGCTCGTGAAAGATACGGCGACAAATTCGTTGCAGGAATGGGCGCCGAAGCAGTTCGCGACTTGTTAAAAGAAATTGACCTTGAAAGCTTGGCTGCTGAACTTCGTGAGGAATTAGCAGATTCAATAGGTCAAAAGAAAATCAAAATTATCAAGAGACTTGAAGTTGTTGAGGCTTTTCTAAACAGCAACAACAAGCCTGAATGGATGATTATGGAGGTTGTTCCTGTTATTCCACCGGAAATCAGACCTATGGTACAACTTGACGGTGGCAGATTTGCTACAAGTGATTTAAACGACTTGTACAGACGTGTTATTAACAGAAATAACAGATTAAAAAGATTATTGGAGCTTGGTGCTCCCGACCTTATTGTACGTAACGAAAAGCGTATGCTACAAGAGGCTGTTGATGCACTAATTGACAATGGCAGAAGAGGTAAGCCCGTTACCGGTCCGGGAAACAGAGCTTTGAAATCTCTTTCAGATATGCTTAAAGGTAAGCAAGGTCGTTTTAGACAAAACTTACTTGGTAAGCGTGTTGACTACTCAGGTCGTTCAGTTATCGTTGTTGGTCCTGAACTTAAAATCTACCAATGTGGTCTTCCTAAGGAAATGGCTATTGAATTGTTCAAACCATTTGTTATGAAGAGGCTTGTAAATGATGGCTCTGCCCATAACATCAAACAAGCAAAGAGAATGGTTGAAAAACAGGATTCTGAGATTTGGGATGTTTTAGAAGAAATTATCAGAGAACATCCGGTGTTCCTAAACCGTGCTCCAACACTTCACAGACTTGGTATTCAAGCATTTGAACCAATTTTGGTTGAAGGTAGAGCATTAAAGCTTCATCCGTTGGTATGTACAGCTTTTAATGCCGACTTCGATGGAGACCAGATGGCTGTTCACGTTCCCCTTTCAGTTGAAGCTCAAGCCGAAGCAAGATTCCTTATGCTTTCAGCAAACAACCTATTAAAGCCTCAGGATGGTAAGCCGGTTACTGTTCCTACACAGGATATGGTACTTGGTTCATACTACCTAAGCTTATATAAGGAAAAGGAAATCGGCGAAGGCAAAGTATTTATGTCAGAAGATGAAGTATTGCTTGCATATAATGCAAAGGCAATTACTCTTCATTCTATTATAAAATTAAGAAAAACTGCAGAATATAATGGCAAGAAATACACAGGTATCATTCAAACTACTTGCGGACGTATAATATTCAACAACGTTGTTCCTCAAAACTTAGGATTTGTTGATAGAAGTAATATCGATAACGTTTTAGATTACGAAATTGATGTTAAGACAAAGCCTGCTACAGATGCTGAAGCAAAGAAATTTGCTAAGTATGAAAAGGCAGTTGCAGAGGGCAAAAAGGTTGACTACATCAGCCCGGAAACATATATGAAGAAGGTTTTGATTGACGAGGACGGCAACAGAACTGAAAAATATTTTGTAATTACTGACAGAAACTTGGTTGGTAAAAAGACCTTGGGTAAGATTATCGACAAGTGTATTGCTGTATTTGATATGACAAAGACAGCTGAGGTTTTGGATAACTTAAAGGCTTTGGGCTTTAGGTATTCAACAAAGGGCGCTATTACTATTTCGGTTAGTGATATTGAAATTCCGGAAGAAAAGGCTCAATATTTATCCGAAGCTGAAGAAACTATTGAAAAGATTACAAAGCAATACAGAAGAGGTCTTATGACTGATGACGAACGTTATGTTCAAGTTATCAATACTTGGAATGAAACAAGTACAAAGGTTACAGATGCTCTTATGAGTAAACTTGACCAGTACAATCCAATCTTTATGATGGCTGATTCAGGTGCCCGTGGTAGTGTCAACCAGATTAGACAGCTTGCTGCTATGCGTGGCCTTATGGCTAATACATCAGGTCGTGCCGTAGAAATTCCGATTAGAGCTAATTTCCGTGAAGGTCTAAATGTTTTGGAATACTTTATTTCAACTCACGGTGCTCGTAAAGGTCTTGCAGATACAGCTTTAAGAACTGCCGATTCAGGTTATATGACAAGGCGTCTTGTTGACGTAGCACAAGACCTTATCATTCGTGCAGAGGATTGCGGAACTGATGAATATATCACAGTTACAGCAATTAAAGATGGCAACGAGCTTATTGAAAAACTTGAAGATCGTCTTGAAGGCAGATACACAGTTGAAGATGTTGTTAACCCTGAAACAGGCGAAGTTATTATCGGTAAAGACGAACTTATGGACGCAAAGATTGCTGCAAAGATTGTTGCGGCAGGCATTACAGAAGTTAAGATTCGTTCAGTATTAAAATGTAAACTTGCAAGTGGTGTTTGTGCAAGATGTTACGGTTCTAACCTTGCTATTGCAGGTAAAATTAACATCGGTGAATCAGTTGGTATTATTGCAGCTCAATCAATCGGCGAACCCGGTACACAGCTTACAATGAGAACATTCCATACCGGTGGTGTTGCTCAGGCAGAAGATATTACACAAGGTCTTCCTCGTGTAGAAGAATTGTTTGAAGCAAGAAAGCCAAAAGGTTTGGCAGTTATTGCTGAAATCGGCGGAAGAGTTGCTATTGAAGAAATCAAAAACAAGAGAAAAGAAATTAAGATATTTAATGATGACACAGGTGAAGCAGTTTCATATCCTATTTCTTATGGTTCAAGAATTAAGGTTGAAGAAGGTCAAGTGGTTGAGCCCGGTGATGAATTAACAGAAGGTTCAGTTAACCCACATGATATCTTGAAGATTAAAGGCGTTACAGCTGTTCAAAATTACTTGATTCAAGAAGTTCAACGTGTTTACAGACTACAAGGTGTTGATATTAACGACCGACACGTTGAGGTTATCGTTCGTCAAATGATGCGTAAAGTTCGTATTGATGAACCGGGTGATACAAAGTTACTTTCAGGCTCGTTAGTTGATATTAACATAGTAAGAACTGAAAACGAAGCACTTGAAGAAGGTATGACTCCTGCAACCTACACTTATGAGCTACTTGGTATCACAAAGGCTTCTCTTGCAACGGATTCATTCTTGTCAGCTGCATCATTCCAAGAAACAACAAGAGTTCTTACAGATGCTGCTATTAAAGGTAAAATTGATCCTCTTATGGGTCTTAAAGAAAACGTTATTATTGGTAAACTTATTCCGGCAGGTACAGGTATGCCACAGTACAGAAATGTAGATGTTGAAAAATCTCCTGCTACTGCTGAAATAGAAGAATAAATAACCTATTGACATATTGCAAATATTATGTTAATATATTTTGGAGGTCGCCTAAAAATGTTAAGTGATCTGGAATGCCCCAATAAGGTAGTCGGATTAAAACAAACTATTCGTGCTATTGATGAGGGGAAAGTTTCAAAAGTGTTTTTAGCAAAGGATGTTTCTTCGGATATTTACAATAAAATATCAGTGAAATGTCAAAAAAACGGAATAGAAATTGAGTATGTTGAACGTATGAAGGATATGGGAGATGTATGCAAAATTGACGTTCCGGCAGCTGTTGCTGCAATTTTATGTTAATGCTTTATGAAAGGGATTAACCTCCCTTTCGTAAATTCATTATATATATTATAAATAGGAGGTGAAATAGTTGCCAACATTTAATCAGCTTGTAAGAACAGGTCGTGAAACTGCTGTAAAAAAATCAACAGCTCCTGCCTTACTAAAAGGATTTAACTCACTTAAAAAGAAAGCCACAGACCAAAGCTCTCCACAAAAGAGAGGCGTTTGTACAGTAGTTAAAACCATGACACCTAAAAAGCCTAACTCAGCTCTTCGTAAAATTGCCAGAGTTCGTCTTACTAATGGTATCGAGGTATCTGCTTACATTCCGGGTATGGGTCATAACATCCAAGAACATAGCGTTGTTTTGATTCGTGGCGGTAGAGTTAAGGACCTTCCGGGTGTTAGATACCATATTATTCGCGGTACATTAGATGCTGCCGGCGTAGGTGATCGTCGTCAAGCTCGTAGCCGTTATGGTGCTAAGAAGCCAAAAGAAGGTAAGTAATCAGTAAAATCTCGTACCATGGTGTACGAAACAAATCACATTTATTATGGTGCGTTTTCACCGTGGTATATTTATATATATCCTGAAATGCGCGCTGACGCAATTCATAGTAGTTGCGAGTACCTGTGATAATCATTTATCATGAAGGAGGGAAGTAAAGTGCCAAGAAGAGGTTTTGTTCCAAAGAGAGATGTGTTACCTGATCCATTATACGGAAATAAGATTGTAACACGTTTAATTAACAATATTATGCTTGACGGTAAAAAGGGTGTTGCTCAAAAAATCGTTTATGATGCATTTGATATCGTAAAAGAAAAGACTTCAAAAGACCCTGTTGAGGTTTTTGAAGAAGCTATGAACAACATTATGCCATTACTTGAAGTTAAAGCTCGCCGTGTAGGTGGTGCTAACTATCAAGTACCTATGGAAGTTCGTCCTGAAAGACGTCAAACATTAGGCCTACGTTGGTTAACAACATATTCACGTGCAAGAGGCGAAAGAACTATGTGCGAAAGACTTGCAGGGGAAATTTTAGATGCTGTTAACGGTACAGGCGGTGCTGTTAAAAAGCGTGAAGATACTCACAAAATGGCTGAAGCTAATAAGGCTTTTGCACATTATCGTTGGTAATTTCAAAATTTGCGGTGTATTTTTATGCACCGATATAATAGTTTAGTAATCCGGAAAGGAGGAAAATAATTGGCTAGAGAATTTTCTTTAGAAAAAACTCGTAATATAGGTATTATGGCTCATATTGATGCAGGTAAAACAACAACAACAGAGCGTATACTTTATTATACGGGTATTAACCATAAAATCGGTGAAACTCATGACGGTTCTGCAACAATGGACTGGATGGTTCAAGAACAAGAACGTGGTATTACTATCACTTCTGCTGCTACAACTTGTCATTGGTTAAACCACAGAATCAATATTATCGATACTCCCGGACACGTTGACTTCACAGTTGAAGTTGAACGTTCATTGCGTGTACTTGACGGATCTGTTACAGTATTCTGCGCAAAGGGTGGTGTTGAGCCTCAGTCTGAAACTGTATGGCGTCAGGCTGATAACTATCGTGTACCACGTATGGCATTCGTAAACAAAATGGATATTATGGGTGCTGACTTCTACAACGTTGTACAAATGATGAAAGACCGTTTAAAATGTAATGCTGTTCCGATTCAGCTTCCTATCGGTGCTGAGGACGATTACAAAGGTCTTATCGACTTAGTAGAAATGAAAGCTTATATCTATAACGATGATAAGGGTGTAGATATTAGTGTAGTTGATATTCCTGAGGATATGAAGGACAAGGCTGAACAATATCATACAGAAATGATTGAAAGCGTTGCCGAAACAGACGAAGAACTTATGATGAAATATCTTGAGGGTGAAGAGCTTACTGTTGATGAAATTAAAAAGGGAATCCGTAAGGGTACTATTGAATTAACAATTACTCCTGTACTTTGTGGTACAGCATATCGTAACAAGGGTGTTCAAAAACTTTTGGATGCTATTGTTGAATATATGCCATCACCACTTGACATTCCTGCTATCAACGGTGTTAACCCTGATACTGAAGAAGAAGATTGCCGTCATGCATCAGATGAAGAACCATTTAGTGCTCTTGCATTTAAGATTGCTACTGACCCATTCGTAGGTAAATTGTGCTTCTTTAGAGTATATTCAGGTACTTTGGAAAGTGGTTCATACGTTTACAACTCAACAAAGGGTGCAAAAGAAAGAATCGGTAGAATTCTTCAAATGCACGCTAATCACAGAGAAGATATTACAAAGGTATATTCAGGTGATATAGCAGCCTGCGTTGGTATTAAGAGTACAACAACAGGTGATACACTTTGCGACGAAAAATCTCCAATTATCTTGGAATCTATGGAATTCCCGGATCCTGTTATTAACGTTGCTATCGAACCAAAGACAAAAGCAGGTCAAGAAAAGATGGGTATTGCTCTTGCAAAACTTGCAGAAGAAGACCCAACATTTAAGACATACACAAATGAAGAAACAGGTCAAACAATTATTGCAGGTATGGGTGAGCTTCACCTTGAAATTATCGTTGACCGTCTTCAAAGAGAATTTAAGGTAGAGGCTGACATCGGTGCTCCTCAAGTTTCTTACAAAGAAGCTATCAGAAAGCCTGTTAGAATCGACCATAAATATGCTCGTCAGTCTGGTGGTAAAGGTCAATACGGTCATGTTGTTATCGAAGTTGAACCTCAAGAATCAGGCAAAGGATATTTGTTTGAAAACAAAATCGTCGGTGGTGCTATTCCTAAGGAATATATCCCGGCTGTTGATGCAGGTATCCAAAGTGCAGCCTTAACAGGTATTCTTGCAGGCTATAACGTAGTTGATTTTAAAGTTGCTTTGGTTGATGGTTCGTACCACGAAGTCGACTCATCAGAAATGGCATTTAAGATTGCTGCTTCTATGGCTTTCAAAGAAGCTTGCAGAAAGGCTGATGCAGTATTAAAAGAACCTATTATGCAGGTTGACGTTGTTACTCCTGATGAATATATGGGCGATGTAATGGGCGATTTAAGCTCACGTCGTGGTCAAATTCAAGGTCAGGAAACACGTAATGGTGCAGTTGCTATCTCAGCATTTGTTCCACTTTCAGAAATGTTCGGTTATGCTACTGAACTTCGTTCAAGAACTCAAGGACGTGGTCAGTACACAATGCAACCAAGTCATTATGATGAGGTTCCAAAGAACATTCAAGAAAAAATTATGTCTGCAAGAGCAAAAAATGATTAATTTTTTACTTGCAAAATTATAAAAAATCTATTATAATAATATTATTAACATTTATATTTTATATAAAGGGAGGAATTTAAAATGGCAAAGGCAAAATACGAAAGAACTAAACCGCACGTAAATATCGGTACAATTGGTCACGTTGACCATGGTAAGACAACTCTTACAGCAGCTATCACAAAGGTATTAGCAATGAAAGGTCAAGCTGAATTCACTGACTATGCTAACATCGATAAGGCTCCTGAAGAAAGAGAAAGAGGTATCACAATTTCAACAGCTCACGTTGAATACGAAACAGACAACCGTCATTATGCACACGTTGACTGCCCAG
>DCGP01000019.1 GCA_002314595.1 Clostridiales bacterium UBA1775
GCATCTAAGCGTGAAGCCCCCCTTAAGATAAGATTTCCCATTGCGTAAGCAAGTAAGACCCCACGTAGACTATGTGGTTGATAGGTCAAAGGTGTAAGTGTGGTGACACATTAAGCTGATTGATACTAATAGGTCGAGGACTTGACCTCAAAAAGAGCAGAAGGATATATATGAAGTAAGGTTGTTAAACAGCAATTACGAGATTTTTTGCATTGTTGAGTTGATAATACTCAAATAAATATTCGGTAACAATAGCGAAGAGGACCCACCCGTTCCCATACCGAACACGGTAGTTAAGCTCTTCAGCGCTGATGGTACTTGGTGGGAGACTGCCCGGGAGAGTAGGACGTTGCCGGAGTAAAAAGGACAGACCATTGAATAATTTCAATGGTCTGTTTTTTGTGTTAATATTAAATAATTCTTATAAAATAGACTTTAAATTTCAGGAATTTCAACATTGATTTCCTTGCCAAGCTTTGAAGACTTAACAATGTGGTCAATTATTGCTTGATTGTAAAGTATCTCACTTGTTGGAATTGGTGCTTTTCCACCTGTGTGAATAGCATCAAGGAATGACCTAATTTTCAAATCAAAGCAATTTGTGTTATTTTTAATTGCAGGGATAACAGTTTCAACAGCTTTTCCGGCGTAATCGTGATATACTGTTAAATCTCCACCGATTGAACCGTTCCAGCACTCTGTTGATGGGATTCGTAGTCCACCCTTAGTACCAAGAATGATTGTATCCCCCGGTGTATCAAGGTTCATTGCCCAAGAAATTCTAAAATCAAGAATTATATCCCCTTCCAATCTAACAAATGCAGCTGCAAAATCGTCAACGGCAAATATCTTTGAATATTCGCTCTTTCCTGCATTTATATAGCCTGTATAATTGGGGTTTTTGCCAAAGAAATCAGATGTATAGCCTGTAACGGTAAGAGGCTTTGGATAACCGATTGCATTTAGTACCATATCAAGCGAATAACAGCCGATATCACCCATTGCACCGATAACACCCTTATCCTTTTCAATAAATGTTGTTCCAAATGGGAAAGGAATGCCAACTCGTCTTCCACCACCTGTTTGGATATAATAAATCTTACCAAGCTCTCCTGATTGAACAATTTGTTTAACAAGCTTCATATTAGGGTCAAACCTTGGTTGGAAACCAACTGAAACAATTTTTTCGCTTTCTTTTTCGGCTCTCATAATTTCAACAGCTTCTTCTGTTGTTACACACATTGGCTTTTCAAGAAGAACGTTAACGCCTTTCTTTAAAGCATAAATTGTACATTCTGCGTGGGTTTTGTTATATGTGCAAACGCTAACGCCATCAAGCTCCTCGTTATCAAGCATTGACTTATGGTCAGGGTAGCAGTGAACATCATCAAGATTATACCTCTTGAAAAATTCCTCTGCTTTACCGGGGACAAGGTCTGCACCTGCAACTATTTCAACATCTTCACATTTTAAGTATGAGTCAATATGTGCCTCTGCAATCCAGCCTGTGCCAATAATACCAATTCTTAGCTTTTTACTTCTGTCTACTTTCCTTTCCTCTTTTTTAACATCTTTAAATTTATCTAAATTATTAGCCATTTTTATATCCTCCTTTTTATCAAATGCCGATTGACTTTAAATATTCACGGCTTCTCCTTGCTGATTCAAGGGCAGGTGTTGTTGGCCAACCATCTTGCTCAACAATAACATATTCTGTTCCTGCCTTTGTGCAAGCGTCTAAAATAGCCTTAAAATCTTGAATACCATCACCGCAAGGTCTATATTCAAAGCCAAGGTCAGGCTTTTCGTCATTTTTAATTTCTTTACCCTCTGAATCAATCAATGCATAAACAGGGCCTGCTCCAAAGTTTTTGCAAACAAAATCCTTTAAGTGAACAACAGGAAGATTACCCTTATATTTCAAAATATATTCACTTGGGTTTACTCCTGCGTAGTGTACCCAGCAGGTATCAAGCTCCGGCTTGATTTTTTCGATTGTAACATCTTCTAAAAACCATTCTAAAATATACTTACCTTCAAGCTTATTAAATTCAAAATCGTGATTGTGATAAAGCATCTTAATACCGTTTTTTGAAAGTAAATCAGAAACTTTTTTAATTTCTTCCACACGTTTATCGTAATTTTCCGTACCCTTATGACTTTCAAGTCCCATCCAAGGAATAGCTGAATATTCAGCACCTATTGTCTTTAAATAGTCAACTGCCTTTTGCCCTTGCTCAACAAACAAATCATAGGATTGATGAACGCCGATACATTTTAGGTTATGCTTTTTTAAAAGTGATGCAACCTCATCAGCAGACTTTCCGAAATAGCCTGCAAATTCAACGTAATCATAACCCATTTCCTTTACCTTAGCAAGAGTTCCGTCCATATCCTTTTCCATTTCTTCTCTTACTGAGTAAAGCTGAAGTCCTACCTTAAAATCGTACATAATTCCACAACCTTTCAAAAATATTGATTTTTATTTTAAAACGTGATATAATGCAGAAATACAGATATCACATTATTATTTAATCATTTTTATTGTTAGTATTCAAGTTTTATTTTGACTCATATATGAATAATATTGACTTTTAAAGGAGGCAATGATATGTGGATTGAGCAGGTCAAAAATAACATTTCTAATCTTTATGTCAGTAAATCTGAATATGCAGAAAAGGAAGAATTTGTTGAAATGCATCTTCATGACGAGGCTGAATTTATAAAGGTTTATTCAGGCTCAATGAGCGTTTTTGCAAACAATACCGAATATATTTTAACCCCCGGAGATATTATGATGATTAACAGGAATGTACCTCATTCAACACATTTGTCCAAAGGTATTATCACCGGATTGCTTCAAATCAGAATTGAAAAATTTATCGCTAATAACGACAGTCCGATATTTTCGGTATACTGTTTTGTTAACGAAAATAAAAATCCTTTGGTATTCTTAAAAAAAGGTGATGAAATAACAAATAAAATTGATTTTCTTTTGACAAGTATTATTAGTGAATACTCAAATAATAAAACCGGAAATGATATTTTTATCAATGGTTATGCCCATCAACTTGTAGGCACATTATACAGATACGGAATTGCAGAGGATTATTTTAGCAAGATTAGTAAAAAAAGTATTGAAAAAATAGTTCCTGTTCTTGAATATATAGAAGAAAACTATTCAAAACAAATAACCTTAGACGAGCTTGGGAATATAATGCACCTAAACCCTGAGTATTTATCCAGAAAATTTAAGAAAACAACAAGTAAAAATATTTTTGAATATCTAAACTATGTTAGAATTGAAAATTCAAAAAAATTGCTATCAAATACCGACCTTTCAGTTTTAGATGTTGCCTGTGAGGTTGGTTATAACTCTATATCGTACTTTTATAGGTGTTTTGTTAAAAACTGTGGATGTTCACCGTCCGTTTATCGAAAAATTAAAAGCGTATAAACAATAAATTCTTGACTATTTATAATTTTTATATTATAATATATTTAACCTAACATAAAGAAGTTATTCTGATTGAAAGGGGACAATATAATGTATATTTACAGTATGGTTGTACCCTTTTTGGGTACAATTTTTTGTTATTTTAAGGAGGATTTTATGGACACAAAGGTTGCAGTAATCAGCATTATTTTGGAAAATGGTGATTATGCTGAAAAAATAAATAATTTATTGCATAATTACAGACAATATATTATAGGCAGAATGGGTTTGCCGTATCATGCTAAAAAGGTAAATATTATCAGCATTGCATTAGACGCTCCTCAGGACGTTATTTCTGCATTGGCAGGAAAGCTTGGAAACGTGTCGGAAACAAGTGTTAAAACTTCTATAATCAAGGCTTAATTTCTTGCATAAAAGTTAAGTCTTTTATGTGAGTATTATAAATTTATTTCTAACAGGAAAGTTATTCTGACCTGAAAGAGAGGAGGCATTATTTTGAATAAATATTGTGATAAACCACCTGATTGATTTTGCTTTGAAATTAAAAAAAGGGAGGTTGTAAAATGAAAGGAAAAGTACACAAATTAACTTTGGCAGGGATATTATTTGCAATAATAATAGTTTTTCAGCTTTTAAAAAACATTTCGCCATTTATTTCAGGGCCTATTATTAACACTGTTTTAGTAGTTGCTGTTATCCAACTTGGCTTGTGGTGGGGCATTGGTTTTTCGATTATCGTTCCAATCAGTTCTATGGTTTTTGCATCTGCTTCTGCTATGACAACAGTTGTTTCACTAACCAACGGCGTTGCACTTCCTGTAATTATGATTGGTAACATCATACTTGTATTATGTGCATATTTTGGTTACAAATGCGACAACAGAATGTTTATTTTAAGCCTTATAGTTGGTGCTGTTTTAAAATGGCTATTTATGTGGGGCTGTGGAGAATTAGTTATAAAACCGCTATTTTCTGCGAATTTAGGGAAGTCTGTTGCATTGGTAAATGTGATATTTTCAACTTTGCAGCTTTATTCGGGACTGTTAAGTATAATATTGATTTTCCCTGTTGTTAAGGCAATTGATAAAATCAAATAAAAAAATGAGTTGTCGTATTTTACGACAACTCATTTTAATTTATTCTAAACTACCTGATGCAATAATGTTAATACCTGTATCACATATATTTTCGATAATTACATCGTGGCTTTTTACAGGGGCTTTAACTGATGTACTTCTTAAAACCTCCATACATTTTATAATTATGTCCTTTGGCAGCTTTCCGTCTGAACGTACAGGAAGAAGAGGAGTACTTGCACTGTCTGTTTTAACAGTTGATGTTAAAATTCTTACAGGGCAAACAAATTCTTGCTTTGCGTACTCTTCGCCCCTTTTACAAGTGAAGCCTTCAACCTTTGTTATGTTAGTTCCTTCGCCCTCAACTGTCATACGACAGCCCATTGGGCATACGGTACAAATAATATTCCTTTTCATTATTTTGCCTCCTTTACATCAATGCGAATATCTGCTTTCGCCTCTGCAACAGGGATTTCTATGTTGCACATTTCGCCGGGGTTAACCCTTTGAGCCTTTTTAGAGGCTATAAGTTTATCGCCACAAGTAGCTTGGATTTCAACATTTAACTGTGGCTTTAATACTCTGAAAAATGCCTTTGCCTTGCCCTCGCCATCTGTTGCAATTCTTTGAGGACAAATGTATCTGACATTTTCACCCGGAATTGTGTTAACCTGTTTTAAATCATCTAATTTGCCCATTGCATATAAGGCTGCGTATTTACCTGCCTGCATACTTTCGGTTGTAACGTTATCAACAAGGTCGTTTACGTGTACTACGTTACCGCAAGCATATACATTTTTGGCAGTTGTTTGCATATATTGGTTAACTGTTGGGCCATTTGTAATTTTAGAAATTTCAATTTCTGCCTTACGAGTAAGCTCATTTTCAGGCATTAGACCAACTGAAAGCAGCAATGTATCACATTCAAAATATTCCTCTGTTTCTTCAATAGGCTTCATATTTTCGTCAACCTTGGCAACATATACGCCCTCGATACGAGTTTCACCAACAATGCCTGTAATTGTGTGTGAAAGTTTTAACGGTATTCCAAAGTCGTCTAAACATTGTACTTTATTTCGTGTTAAACCTGCAAGGAAGCTATTGATTTCAATTACTGAAATAACCTTTGCACCTTCAAGGCTTAAACGCCTTGCCATAATCATACCAATGTCCCCTGACCCTAAAATAATAACCTTTTTACCAATCATAAGATTTTGACGGTTAATCAGTCTTTGACCTGCACCTGCCGTGTAGATACCTGACGGACGAGAGCCGGGTATTTGGATATTTGCCCTTGTTCTTTCCCTGCAACCCATTGCAAGAACAATACTTTTAGTATTAACACAAGTTAAGCCAAGCTTACTGTTGGCACAAATAACCTTGCCATTTTCGTGGTCAATTTCAAGCACCATTGTGTCCAATAACTTTTCAATATCTGTGTCTTTTATATCTTCAATAAATCTGCCTGCATATTCAGGGCCTGTAAGCTCCTCTTTAAAATATGTAAGACCAAAGCCCGGGTGAATACATTGTTGTAAAATACCACCCATAGAGCTATCTCTTTCAATAAGGAGAACCTTATTTGCGCCTTCTTTTTTAGCTGAATATGCTGCTGCAAGTCCTGCCGGGCCTGCACCTATAATTGCTACATCACATTTAATTTCGTACATTTCGGTTTCCTCCTTATCTCATATTTCCTGTTACCATATATGAACCCGGTTGGTTCTTGGTAATTTCTTCTGCCGGTACCCCAAGCTCACGAGCTAATATTTCAATAACCTTTGGGCCACAGAAGCCACCTTGACATCTGCCCATTCCGGCACGAACTCTACGTTTAATTGCATCAACACTTCTTGCACCGATTGGTCTGTGGATGGCATCTAATATTTCGCCCTCTGTAATAGTCTCACATCTGCAAATAATGTTACCGTACTTTGGATTTTCTTTAATAATAGCCTCTTGCTCTTCCTTAGACATTTCGTGGAATATTTTAATTCCCTTTCTTGTCTTTTTGAAGTTTTCTTTATATACCAAGTCAGCCCCATGCTCCTTCATTGTTTCGGCAATGTAAACACCCATTGCAACTGAAAGAGTAAGACCTGTTGAACGAACACCCGAAAGGTTAATATAGCCTTCCAAATCATCGTAATAATCAACGTGTAAGCCCTCAGGGTTACGGTTTGGACGAAGTCCGCTGTACTGAGTAATAGTATCACGAATATTAACGTTAGGGATAAGTCTTTGAACATCTGTTACAATGCTTGCAAGTCCCTCTGTAGTAACAGAAGCATCAATTTTGTTGTCTAAATCCTCTGCAGTCGGGCCAACTAACATATTACCGTGAATTGTTGGGCACATAAGCTTACCCTTTGTAATCTTTGTAGGAATAGGTAATACAATGTGGTTAACCTTGCAAGATGTATTTTTGTCAAGTATATAGAATTGACCACGTCTTGCAACAACCTTATAGTCTGCCTTGCCAACCATTGCAGCAATTTCATCACAGTATAATGCTGCACAGTTTATTACGTATTTTGTATTGATTGTACCATTTGTTGTTTCTACTGATTTAATTTTTCCATTTTCTGTGTTAATACCTGTAACCTTTGTATTAAGCATAAATTCAACGCCATTTTCATTTGCATTTTCGGCAAGTGCTTGAACTAAAATAAATGGGTCAATAATACTTTCACGTGGAATATGTAAGCCACCCTTTACATCAGGGTTAATGTTAGGCTCCATTTCCTTAATTTGCTGTGCTGTAAGGTATTCAATATCATACACTCTGTTTTGGAATGCCTTTGCTTTAATTGATGGCAATTTTTCAAATTGCTCCTCTGTAATGGCAGGAAGTATTGCCCCAACTTGCTTAAATGGAACTTCAAGCTCCTGTGTTAATTTGGCATACATTGGGTTTGCTGCAACTACTAATTGAGATTCCAATGTACCCGGTGAAGCGTCATAGCCGGTGTGAATTATTGCACTGTTTGATTTAGATGCAAGTCCACCTATGTCTTCGTTTTTTTCAACTACAATAACATCAATTTGATATTTTGAAAGCTCACGTGCAACGGCACAACCTACTGCACCGGCACCAATAACAACTACATCTGTTTGCATTTTCAGTTTCCTCCTAAATTTATTATAATACTATTATAAACCCAAAAGAAGTTATAGTCAATCCACATAAAACAAATAATTATGATAATATTTTGTGGATTGTGTGGACTTTTGACGATAAAAAAGCACAAGTTTGACAACTTGTGCTTTCGGTTTGGTTATGCAATTATAACTTCAACTTTATTTTTTCTTAATTTTTCAAGGAATTCTTTGTCTGTTTCTGAATTTGTAATTACTGTTGATAAAGCAGAAATCGGGCATATATTATTCATTGCAGTTATGTTGAATTTGCTGTGGTCTGCAAGGGCAATAACGTTTTTGGTATTTTTAATTGCCATACGTCTTATGCCGGACTCCTCAATGTGGTAGTCAGAAATTCCGTTTTCTATGGAAATACCACCAACACCTAAAAAGAATTTGTCTGTGTTATACTGTTCCATATTTCTATATGTCATTTCTCCTGACAGGGAAAGGTCTCCCAAACGTGCAATACCACCTAAAACAATTACCTTTATGTTTGGGTCATTGGTAAGTGTAATTGCAATTTGCAAGGAGTTTGTAATTACAGTAACATTCTTTTTGCCTACAAGAGCCTTTGCAAATTCCAATGTGGTAGTTCCTAAATCAACAGCAATTACATCTCCGTCATTTACAAGCTCTACAGCCCTTCTGGCAATTATCCTTTTTGCAGAAAGGTTCTTTGTTTCCCTTGACTTATAGGGAGGCTCGGCAGATTCGGAGGTTGGCAAAACTGCCCCACCGTAAACCCTTATTAGCTTATCCTGTCTTTCTAAAAATTCTAAATCCCTACGGATTGTTTCTACGGATACATTAAATATATTAACAAGGTTTGAAACCTTAACAATTTCATTATCATAAAGCATTTCTAAAATTTTCTTATGTCTTTCCTGTTGCATTGTATCACCTCTAAAATAATTGGTACTTTTTATTATAAATTACAGTAATATATTTGTCAATTACAAAATATAATTGACTGTTATTTAAGTAAATGATATAATGTTGTAAGAATTTTAAATAGAAGGTGATTTTATTATGGAATATTTAAAGCTGTTTTGTGAAAAAACCGGAATTGCTGACGAGGACTACAAATTTATAGAAAGCAAATACAATGAAATGTATGAAAAGGGTGGCAAAGATGAGTTTGAAAAGCTTGTTGTCCGTATGAAAGCTAATGACAAAGTAAGCTATGACATTATAGTGGTTATTTTGGAAGATACAAAAAAGTTTGCTGAAAAAATTGGTATTCACGAATATACTATGTATCTAATGCTTTTAATCAGCAGTTCGCAATTTTTACTTGATATATATAAGGAAAGAAAAGTTGATGTTAATATTTTTTGGGATACAATGTGCGATATTAAGTACAAAATTGACGAATGTAAAACAGTATATAATGTAATCGGTACATTTGTACCAAGCTGGTACAGAGCATTTTTTGACATTCAAATTGTTAAGTTAGGCAGATTGGAATATCAAGTATACAAATCACGTTACGACTATAACAACAAGGGTGTTGATATTAAAGTTGATGACCCTGTTATCAATATTCACATTCCTTCATGTGGCCCGTTAACAAAGGAAGAAGTTATTGAATCTTTGAAAAAAGCATACAAATTCTTTAACTTTGACGGTAAGCTTGCAACCTTTGTGTGTGAGTCTTGGCTTTTGGGAAAACAGATTGAAACAATTTGCAAGGAAGGCTCAAATATGCGTGCTTTCTATAATATGTATGAAGTAGTTGAAGCTGAGGACGATGTTGGTTTTTACGATTGTTGGAGAGTATTTGGCGTAATATATGACAACAATCCTGACAAGCTTCCTCAAAATACAACATTGCAGAAAAATATTGTTAACTATTTAAAGGAAGGAAATACAATACAAACTGCAACGGGATTTTTAATATTTGACGGAAGCAAAGTCCTTTAATGAATTGTAAAATATAGTACAGAATAATTTACTTATATGATATTTAGGGAAAATCGCAAGTGAAAACTTGCGATTTTTTGTTTTTTATAAATTTTTCTGTTTTTTTCTGTGTTTTGTATTGACTTTCTTTTTGTTTTGTTGTAAAATATAGATAAGATATAGTAGGAGTAGAGGGAATTTTATATGAAAAAGCTCTTTGCATGTGATTTTGACGGTACGTTGTTCAATAAAAATGATATGCGACATTTTAAAAGTGTTACAGATGAAATAAATATAATCCAAAGTAAGGTAAATGCTGTTGTAGTCGCATCAGGAAGGCCTTTACACTTGTTAAAGCCACATTTTGAAAATTTTGATAATATGTTTTTTATCAGTAATGACGGTGGAGTTTTCAGTAGGGGATTTGACATTTTATTTAAACAACCCATTGATAAATCTAAATTAAAGGAAATCACAGAAAAAGAAAGAATTGACTTTATTGCTTATGGGCAATGTATTACATATATAAAGGTTTCTAACCTTGGTAAGCGTATGGAACTGGATAAATTTTTTAATTCTCACACAGTAAACGTTGATTCTGTTGACGAAATCAGCGAGGATATTTACAAGATTTCGTTTTTTGAATGTCAAAAGGAATATGAATTTTTAGATAAGTGTTGGAACAGTTATGGTTTGACCGAGTACGTTGCAAAGGGTGCAACCAAGGGAAGCTGCTTATCCATTGTTCAAAAGGCGTTGGGGTTTTCTTCGGAATGCACAGTTGCAATAGGGGACGGAATAAACGATATATCAATGATGGAAAAAGCCGGCACAAGCTATGCTATGGTTTCTGCTCCTCCAAAGGTTAAAGGGGTGGCAGATATGGTTGTTGACGATATAATCAAAGTATTTAGGGGTGATTTTAAGTGAGTATAACAAGTTTTAAAGAAATTGCAAAAAGTCCAAGAATTGACAAGTTAAAAGAAGATTTGTTTGCAAAAATGCCTGAAATAGAATCTGAAAGAGCAATATTGCTAACAGAGTCTTATAAACAAACAGAGGGTCAGCCTATTATCAAAAGACGTTCTGCTGCATTTAGACATATTTTAGAGAATTTGCCTGTTACAATTAGGTATAACGAGCTTGTTGTTGGCAGCGCAACTATTTCTCCAAGAAGTTGTCAGGTATTCCCTGAGTTTTCCTTTGAGTGGTTAGAAGGGGAATTTGATACAGTTGCCACAAGAAGTGCAGACCCATTCTACATTGCAGACAAAACTAAAAAAGAGCTTCACGAAGTTTATAAGTATTGGAAGGGCAAGACAACAAGTGAGCTTGCTACATCATATATGTTGCCTGAAACACTTACTGCAATTGAACATAATATTTTTACACCTGGTAACTATTTTTACAATGGTGTAGGACATGTTACGGTTAACTATGGTAAAATCCTTGAAAAAGGTTATCGTGGTATAATAGAAGAAGCAAAGGCAGAGCTTGAAAAAATGAATGGCTCTGACGGGGATTATTGCAAAAAATCTGCATTTTTAGAGGCAATAATTGAAAGCTGTGAGGCAGTAATTACATTTGCAAACAGATATGCAGACCTTGCAAAAAAAGAAGCAGAGGCTTGTGCTGACGCTACAAGAAAGCAAGAGCTTTTAAAGATTGCAGAAAACTGTAAGAGGGTTCCTGAATATGGCGCAACTTCATTTTATGAGGCTTGCCAATCATTTTGGTTTATTCAATTACTGTTGCAAATCGAATCAAGTGGACATTCAATTTCACCGGGACGATTTGACCAATATATGTATCCTTATTTTAAAAAGGATTATGAGGAAGGTAAAATCACTTTGGAATTTGCTCAGGAGCTTATGGATTGTATTTGGATTAAGCTTAACGACATTAACAAGTGCCGTGATGCTGCATCTGCTGAGGGCTTTGCAGGGTATAGTATGTTCCAAAATCTTATTGCCGGTGGGCAAACAACTGATGGCAGAGATGCAACTAACGAACTTTCATTTATGTCAATCCAAGCAACTATGCACATTTTACTACCTCAACCGTCCTTTTCGGTTAGGGTGTGGAACGGTACTCCTCACGAATTTTTAATTAAGGCAGCAGAGCTTACTCGTACAGGCGTTGGACTTCCTGCTTATTACAACGATGAAGTAATTATTCCGTCATTGGTGAACAGAGGACTTACATTAGAAGATGCTCGTGATTATAATATTATAGGCTGTGTCGAGCCTCAAAAATCAGGCAAAACAGAAGGTTGGCACGATGCGGCATTCTATAATATGTGCAGACCTGTTGAACTTGTTTTCTCAAATGGTCGTGATACAGACGGTACATTGGTTGGTCTTGAAACAGGCGATGTTACCAAAATGACAACATTTGACGAATTTTATGATGCTTACAAAAAGCAAATGAATTATTTAATCGGTCTTTTGGTAAATGCAGACAATGCTATTGATGTTGCTCACGCAGAAAGATGTCCGTTGCCATTCTTGTCATCAATGGTTGAAGACTGTATCCACAGAGGAAAGTCGGTTCAGGAAGGTGGAGCAATTTACAACTTTACAGGGCCACAGGGCTTTGGAATTGCAAATATGGCAGACGGCCTTTATGCAATTAAAAAGCTTGTGTTTGAAGATAAAAAGGTTACAATGGCATATTATAAAGAAGCATTGGAAAACAATTACGGCAAAGGTTATTTAGATGCTCAAAAAGTTACAGAAGAGGTTGCAAAACAGCTTGCTGAAAATGGTGTGGAAATCACCAAGGAGGTTGTTGAGCAAATTTATAAGTCTGCAAAAGAAAATGCAGGCAGTGGAAAAGATTACAACGATTTACTTAATATGATTAACGAGCTTCCAAAGTTTGGTAACGATATTGCAGAGGTAGACGCATTTGCAAGAGATGTTGCCTATACTTACACAAAGCCACTTGAAACATTTAAAAACCCACGTGGTGGTCAATTCCAAGCAGGTCTTTACCCTGTGTCTGCTAATGTTCCGTTGGGGGCTCAAACAGGGGCAACTCCTGACGGCAGGTATGCTTATACGCCTGTTGCAGACGGTGTTTCACCTTGCGCAGGTAGGGATAAAAAAGGGCCAACTGCTTCGGCTAACTCCGTTTCAAAGCTTGACCATTACATTGCGTCAAACGGAACGTTATTTAATATGAAGTTCCATCCGTCAGCGTTAAAGGGCAGACAAGGGCTTGAAAACTTTGTGTCTTTGGTTACAGGCTATTTTGACCAAAAGGGTAGCCATATGCAGTTTAATGTTGTAAGCCGTGAAACCTTAAGAGATGCACAGCTACACCCTGAAAATTACAAGAGCCTTGTTGTTCGTGTAGCAGGGTACAGTGCATTGTTTACAACACTTTCAAGGTCTTTACAGGACGACATTATCAGTCGTACGGAACAATCTGCATTTTAATATATAAAAGGAGCAAAATTCTATGGACTATATGGATGCAAAGGGGAGAATATTCGATATTCAACGCTTTTCTGTTCATGATGGGCCGGGTATCAGAACAATAATCTTTTTAAAAGGTTGCTTGTTTAGATGTAAATGGTGTTGCAATCCTGAATCTCAGGAATTTGAAATTCAAAATATGGAAATGTCAGGCAAGCCTAAAATCGTTGGACGAGATGTTACGGTTAGGGAAATATTTGACGAGGTTGCAAACGATATTCCTTATTACAAACGTTCAGGAGGTGGGCTTACTCTTTCGGGAGGAGAAAGCCTGTTACAACCGGAATTTGCAAAGGCGCTATTTATTACGGCACACGATTATGGCATAAATACAGCCATTGAAAGCACAGGGGCAGTTGATTATAAAATAATTGAGGATATACTGCCACACATTGATTACTTCCTTATGGACGTAAAACATACCAATAATGAAAAGCATAAGGCTTTCATTTCAAAGGGAAATGAAAAGGTCCTTGAAAATGCTTTTAAGATTGCTGAAAATGCTAAAAATCTAATAATTCGTGTCCCTGTAATTCCAACTTTTAATGACACAGAAGAGGAAATCAAGGACATTGCCAAATTTGCAACATCATTGCCAAATGTTACCAAGATGCACATTCTGCCTTATCACAGATTAGGACAAGATAAATATAAAGGTCTTGGCAGAGAATATTTAATGGGGGATATTGTTCCACCGGATGAGGGCAAAATGGCAGAACTGAAACGTGCGGCAGAAAGTGTTGGCATTGAATGTCAAATTGGTGGTTAATGAGGTGAATTATATGGAACAAAATTTAGACAAAGCAAGAATAATTCAAGAGCTTGTACCGGGTAAGCAAATTACTATTGCACACATTATTGCAAACCCTGACGAGATATTATACAAAAAGCTAGGGTTAGACCCATCTGTTGATTATAACAAATCTGCAATTGGCATAGTTACGGTCTCACCAAGTGAAACTGCAATAATAATTGCTGATGTTGCAATGAAAAATTCCGGTGCAGAAATCGGCTTTGTAGATAGGTTTAGTGGAACTTTAATAGTAACCGGTACGGTTTCACAGGTTGAAGAAGCCTTAGAGGCACTTACAAGGTATTGTAAGGAAAAACTTGGATTTACAGTTTGCGAAGTAACAAAGACATGAGAAAAATAATTTTAATGGGTCGTACAGGCTCCGGAAAAACAACATTAACACAGAAATTACAAAACAATCCGTTGAAATACAAAAAAACTCAGTATATAAATCATTATGATTTAATAATTGATACACCCGGGGAGTATACCGAAACAAAAGGCTTGGGAGCAGCATTAGCGTTGTATTCCTACGAAGCAGATGTAGTTGGGCTTGTAATTTCCTCAACAGAGGACTACACACCATTTCCTCCCAATATTACCTGTATGGTAAACAGGGAAGTAATCGGCATTGTTACCAAGGCTGACAGAGAGGACGGAAATTGCCGTAAAGTTAAGGAATGGTTGGAACTTTGTGGTTGTAAAAAGGTTTTCAAAGTTAGCTCAAAAACAGGTGAAGGCATCAAAGAATTGATAGATTATTTATCATAAATCTGTGTTTTAAACAAAAAACAACAAAAAAACAGAAAAAAACAGAAAAAACTATTGACTTACTATAAATATTGTGGTAGTATAGTATTGGAAATAAATTAGTTTAAACATATTTTATATAAAGGAGAAAGTTACAATGGTATCAGAATTCGAAATTAAAAAACAAATTTGCGACATCGGTAAGAGAATTTATGACAGAGGAATGGTTGCTGCAAATGATGGTAACATTTCAGTTAAAATTTCAGACAACGAATTTCTTTGCACACCAACCGGTGTAAGTAAGGGCTTTATGACTCCTGAGTACATCTGTAAAGTAGATGCTAAGGGTAATGTTATTCAAGCTAACCCGGGCTTTAAGCCATCATCAGAAATCAAAATGCATATGCGTGTTTACCAAGAAAGACCTGACGTTATGTCAGTAGTTCACGCACATCCAACATTTGCAACAAGCTTTGCTATTGCAGGTATTCCGTTAACACAACCAATTATGCCTGAGGCAGTTATTGCATTAGGTTGCGTACCCATTGCTGAATACGGCACACCTTCAACAGAGGAAATTCCGGACGCAGTTGAAAAGTACCTTCCATATTATGATGCAGTTTTACTTGCAAACCATGGTGCGTTGTCTTATTCAGATTCATTATTAAACGCATATCACAAAATGGAATCTTTGGAATTTTATGCTGAACTTCTTTACAAAGCAAAGATGCTTGGTGGTCCAAAGGAACTTTCAAACACACAGGTTGAAAGACTTTATGAAATCAGAAGACAATTTGGACTTAAAGGAAAACATCCTGCAAACCTTTGCCCAAATGCAAAATCAGGCAAAAAGAGTTGCCACAACTGTGGTGCATGTGGTACACATTCATCAGCAAATGCAAATGCTGACGCAGATTTGGTTGCTGCAATTACAAAAAAGGTTATGGAACAACTTGGAAAATAATTTCGGGGGTGAATTTTTTGGACGAAAAATTACTTTCCCGTATAGTAGAGTCGGTTGTTGAACAAATGAGCGAATGTAAAATGACTCTTTCTCTTGCAAGGCAACTTATTTATAAGGTTGAAGACAAGGCAAGAGAGCTTGGAGTTAATGCAGTTGTTGCAGTGGCAGACAGTGGTGGAAACATTGTTGCAGTAGAGTCTATGGACGATGCATACATTGCAAGCTATGACATTGCAGTTAACAAGGCATTTACTTGCGTTTCACTTAAAATGCCAACATCAAAGTTAAAAAAACTTGCTCAACCCGGCGAATCCCTCTACGGAATACAATTTACCAATGGAGGAAGGATTGTTATTTTCGGTGGAGGAGTTCCTCTTGTTTGCAAAGGCAAGGTTATTGGTGCTGTTGGCGTAAGTGGTGGCAGTGAAGAACAAGATACCAAACTTGGCGAATATGCCGAAAAGGTATTTGAGGAGGAATTTCTCAAATGAAGTCTTCCTACAAGGTAATTGAAGTAAACAATGAAGAATATAACAAGAAAATATACGAGCTAATTGAACAAGGTGGTTATTTGTGTTCTGCAAAACAGCAGAAGCTTTTAAAGGAAGTAATTAAAAGAACCACAAACCTAAATGCCATAATGTCCGGCATTGGTGCAATATCAAGCAAAAGCAAAAGCTTTTTAATAGTTACAAGCCCTGTTAATAATGCAAATGATTTGCCCATTGTTCAAATAGTACGTAAGGATAATATTTTAACGGATAGGAGTCTTAACATGGATATAAATTCAGAAAGCATTGAAAAAATTGTTAAGCAGGTAATGTCCGAATTGGACGGAGCAAGTGCATCTGCTCCAAAGGCAATCGGTCCTGTTCCAAAGACTGCAAGAGTTGCTATGCTTACAAAACTTGAGCATTATGATATTAAAGAATTCCCTATTCCTGAAGTTGGCGATGATGATATTCTCGTTAAGGTTGAAGGATGTGGTGTCTGTGGTACAGATGCTCACGAATTTAAAAGAGACCCATTTGGTTTAATACCTGTTGCATTAGGTCATGAAGGCACAGGTGAAATCGTAAAGATGGGCAAAAATGTTAAAAAAGACAGTGCAGGTAAACCTTTAAACATCGGTGATAAGGTTGTTACTTGTATGATATTTAAGGACAACCCGGACATTACAATGTTTGATTTAAACAAGCAAAATGTAGGTGGTGCAGATGTATACGGCTTGTTGCCTGATGACGATATCCATTTAAATGGGTGGTTTTCAGACTACATCTTGGTAAGAGGTGGCTCAACAATATTTAATGTAAGCGACCTTGACCTTGATTCTCGTATACTAATCGAACCTTGCGCAGTGCTTATTCACGCAGTTGAAAGGGCAAAATCAACAGGCATATTAAGATTTAACAGCAGGGTTGTTGTTCAAGGTTGTGGGCCTATCGGTCTTATATGTATTGCAATTTTAAGGACAATGGGTATTGAAAACATCGTTTCTGTTGACGGAAATGACAAGAGATTGGAATTTTCAAAACAAATGGGTGCTACAAATACAGTAAACTTTATGCAATACAAAGGTGTAGAGGCATTAAGTGATGCAGTTAAGGACGCATTTGGTGGATATTATGCAGACTTTGCATTCCAATGCACAGGCTCACCAATAGCACATGCTAATATTTATAAATTTATTAGAAATGGTGGAGGTCTATGTGAGCTTGGCTTCTTCATAAACGGAGGAGATGCTACAATTAACCCTCACTTTGATATTTGCTCAAAAGAAATTACAACAGTAGGTTCTTGGGTTTATACTTTAAGAGATTATGCTACTACATTTGATTTCTTAAAGAGAGCAAAGGCAATTGGAATACCGATTGAAAAACTAATTACTCATAAATTCCCGCTTGATAAGATTAACGAAGCACATGAAACTAATCTTAAACAAGAAGGATTTAAAATAGCAATAGTTAATGAATAAACTTATATAGTATAGGAGGAATTGAAAATGGCACAAGAAGCTTTAGGTATGGTAGAAACAAGAGGTCTTACAGCAGCAATCGAAGCAGCAGATGCAATGGTTAAGGCTGCAAATGTTACACTTATCGGCACAGAAAAAATTGGTTCAGGTTTGGTAAGTGTTATGGTTCGTGGCGATGTAGGCGCAGTAAAATCAGCAACAGAAGTTGGTGCAGAATCAGCAAAACGTCTTGGTGAATTGGTTGCAGTACATGTAATTCCAAGCCCTCATCCTGATGTTGAAAAGATTTTGCCTACACTTTAATAGGTAGGAGAGGTTAAAATGGCAGAAAAGTCAACACCTAAAAAGAAAACTGCAAAGGCGACAGTTAAAAAACCTAATGTGGTTAAAACGGTTGAACCTTCAAAAAAGGACGCCGAAGTAATAAAAACAAAAACAAATAATAATTTTAAGGAGGAAATAAAAATGGCACAAGAAGCTTTGGGAATGGTAGAAACAAGAGGTTTGGTTGCAGCAATCGAAGCAGCAGATGCAATGCTTAAAGCAGCAAATGTTGTTCTTGTTGGAACAGAAAAAATCGGATCAGGTTTAGTAAGCGTTATGGTTCGTGGTGATGTAGGTGCAGTTAAGGCTGCTGTTGAAGCAGGCGATGCTTCAGCTCGTAGACTTGGCGAAATTATTGCTACTCATGTAATTCCACGTCCACATGGTGATGTTGAAAAAATTCTTCCATCACTTAAGTAATTTTTGATTACTATATTTATTCTTTATATTCCGGCCCTTATTTTAGGGCCGGAACTAAAAGAATTTTAGTAGGAGGAAGCAAAATGTTAGTAGGTAAAGTTGTCGGAAGCGTTGTTTCCACAAGAAAAAGTGAAAATTTAATAGGCAACAAATTTATGGTTGTTCAGTTCCCAAAGGAAATGGGAAACGGTAAGATTGTAGCAATAGATAATATTGGTGCAGGTATTGGTGAAACAGTTTTGGTTGCTACAGGTAGTGCTGCAAGAATTGGTTGTGGCGTTAATAATGCTCCTGTTGATGCAGCTATTGTTGGTATTGTAGATAATTGCTCTGGAATGGAGATTTGATTATATGAAGTTTGAGGAATTAAAAGATATTGTGCGCAAAGCCGGCATTGCAGGCTGTGGTGGCGCAGGCTTCCCGGCGTATGCAAAGCTTGACAAACGTGCTGATACAATAGTCCTTAACTGTGCAGAATGTGAACCATTATTTAAAGTTCACAGACAAGTGCTTGAAAAATATGCTTATGAAATTTGCTATGCACTTGATGTTATTACAAAGGCAGTGGAAGCAGAACAGTTTATCGTTGCAGTTAAGGGAGAGTACAAAGCAACTGTTGAAGCTGTTAATGCTGTATTGCCACAATTTAAAAATGGAAAATTATCTTTGCTTCCTGAGGTTTATCCCGCAGGAGACGAAGTCATTACTATATATGAAACAACAGGTCGTGTTGTTCCTGCCGGCAATATTCCTATTTCGGTAGGTGTTACGGTATTTAATGTTGAAACGGTTTACAATATTTACAAGGCTATCACAGATGGTGAGCCTGTTACACATAAGTTTGTTACCGTTGCAGGTGAGGTTAAAAACCCACAAACCTTTTATGTACCTATCGGCACAACATTTGAGGATTTAATCAAGTTGTGTGGTGGCGTTACAAGGGAAGATGTCAGAATTATTAACGGTGGCCCAATGACCGGTTTTTTTGGTACAAAGTACGATGTTGTAAAGAAAAACACAAACGGTATTTTGATTTTGCCTGAAAGCAACCCGGTTGTTGCAAGGAAGGATATTAACATAAATGTTGGTGTTACAAGGGCAAAGAGCAGTTGCTGTCAATGTCATATGTGCACCGATTTATGCCCAAGAAATTTGCTTGGTCAACCAATTAAGCCTAACGAATTTATGAAGGCTGTTTTAACAGGCAAACAAAATGATATTCCTGTTTTAGTTGATGCAATGTATTGTGTGTCTTGTGGTATTTGTGAAATGTATGCTTGTATGCAAGGCTTACACCCTCGTTCTTTAATTGCAGAATTTAAAATGAATATGAGGGCAGAAGGTGTTAAACTTACACCTCATACAAAACCGGGCAAGGTTCATTCTCAAAGAGAATTTAGAAAAGTTCCTATGAACAGGTTAAAGGAACGCTTGGGTTTAACAATTTATGATGTAGAAGCACCACTTGTAGATGATGTGGTTAAGCCTAAAAAGGTTAAGATAATGTTAAGTCAACACATAGGTGCACCTGCAAAGCTTGCTGTTAAAAAAGGTCAGCATATCTCAGTAGGGGAAGTGGTTGGTGAATGTATTAACGACGCTTTATGCGTTGGGGTTAATTCATCAGTCAAAGGTAAGGTAGTTGACGCAAATGATAAATTTGTATTAGTTGATGTTGATTAAAGGAGTGTTTATTGATGTCAAAAGCAATTGGAATGCTTGAATATATGACAGTTTCCACAGGTATGGAAGCGACAGACTGTATGCTTAAAACGGCAGAGGTTGAACTAATCGATGCCCAAACAGTTTGCCCGGGTAAGTATATTGCTTTAATTACAGGTGAACTTAGTGCTGTTAAGGCGGCAATAGATGCTTCAAAAGGTAAATATGAAGAAAAACTTATTGACACATTTGTGCTTGGAAATCCACACGATGGAATATTCCCGGCAATTTACGGAACTGCAAAGGTTGAAGACCCATCAGCTTTGGGGGTTTTGGAAACATATTCTGCAGCTTCAATTATAGTTGCAGCAGATGCAGCAGCCAAAACTGCCAATGTTGATTTAATAGAGCTTCGTATTGCACGAGGTATGTGTGGTAAGTCTTATATGACACTAACAGGCGAGGTTGCAGCAGTAACTGCAGCAATCGAAAATGCTAAAAATTCCGTTGGGGACAAGGGAATGTTCCTTGACAGCTCAATTATTGCTCGCCCTTCGGAAAAGCTTTGGAAAACTATTCTTTAATATAATGATTGGAAGTGTATATAAATGGTAGACGAAAGATATGTTCAAGAAATCGTAGCAAGTGTAGTAAAATCAATGGCAGGTGGCACTGAAAAGAAACAAAAGGGTGTATTTACATCTATGACAGAGGCACTTGCAGCAGTTGATAAGGCTTATAAAGAGCTTAAAAACTACACAGTAGAACAAAGGGAAAAAATGATTTCTAAAATTCGTGAATACACACTTAACGAGGCTGAAAACCTTGCAAAGTTAGGTGTTGAAGAAACGGGAATGGGCAGAGTAACAGACAAGATTATTAAGCATCAGTTGGTTGCAAACAAAACTCCCGGTACAGAGGATTTAAAGCCATCTGTATATACAGGGGACAGAGGTATGACAGTTATCGAAATGGCACCTTACGGTGTTATCGGTAGTATTACACCATCTACAAATCCAAGCGAAACAGTTATTTGTAACTCTATGGGTATGATTGCAGGTGGTAATGGTGTTGTATTTAACCCACATCCAAATGCTAAAAGAACTGCAAACTATGCAGTAGACCTTGTAAATAGAGCTGTTTTAGAGGCAGGTGGCCCTGAAAACATTGTTGTTTCTGTTGAAAATCCAACAAAGGAATCCTCAGACGAAATGATGGCTTCGCCAATTGTCAGGATGCTGGTTGCAACAGGTGGCCCCGGCGTTGTTAAAGCCTTGTTGTCATCAGGTAAAAAGGCAATTGGTGCCGGTGCAGGTAATCCTCCTGTTATCGTTGATGATACAGTAGATGTGGAAAAGGCTGCAAAGGACATTGTTGCCGGTTCCAGCTTTGATAACAATTTACCTTGTATTGCTGAAAAGGAATGCTTTGCATTTGAAAATATTGCAGATGATTTAATTAAATATATGACTGAAAATGGCGCATATTTGCTAAAAGGTGAACAGGTTGAACAGCTTAAAAAGGTTTGCTTGGTTGAAAAAGACGGCAAATATGGTATCAATAAAAAATGGGTTGGTAAGGACGCAGGTAAGTTCTTAAAGGAAATCGGTATTGATGCAGACCCAAGGTTGATTATCTGTGAAACTGAAGAAATGCACCCATTTGTTCAGGTTGAAATGATGATGCCTATTTTGGCGATTGTCAGAGTTAAAAACATTGACGAAGCAATTGAAATGGCAGTTAAGGCTGAACATGGTTGCAGACATTCTGCTCATATTCATTCTAAAAATGTTGACCATTTAACAAAGTTTGCAAGAGCAGTTGAAACTACAATTTTTGTTAAAAATGCTCCATCTTATGCAGGTATTGGTGCCGGTGGCGAGGGTTATACAACATTTACCATTGCCGGTCCAACAGGTGAAGGTTTAACTGCTGCACACTCATTTACTCGTTCAAGACGTTGTGTATTAGTTGACGGTTTACACATTGTTTGATAAATAACTGAAAGGGCAAAGCATATATGAAAGCATTAGGAATGTTAGAAGTTTATAGTTTTACAACTGCTGTTTATGCGGCAGATATATGTGCTAAAACAGGTAATGTTAAGGTTATTGCTTTTGACCGTAACAGACCTAAGTCTGCAGATGTTCCTGCACCTTTGGTTATGCTTATCAAAATCGAGGGTGATGTTGCTGATGTAAAGTCGGCAATTGAGGCAGGCAAAAAATATGCAGAGGAACAAGGCAAATATATAGTTTCTCACGTTATTCCAAATCCGGGTACAAATGTTGAGAAAATGGCGTACAAGATTGATATTAACAAAGATAAATTTAACAAAGCTTTACCAAAGACATTTTTAGGTGTTGAGGATATTAAATATGAACCCTCACACTGTATCGGTCTTTTGGAGGTATCAGGCTTGGTTGCAGCAATAGAGGGGCTTGACGAAATGACCAAGGCTGCAAATGTCAGAATTATTCATACGGAAAAACGCCTTGGGGGCAGACTTGTTACATTGGTAATTACAGGTGAAATTGATGCAGTTACGGCATCTGTGGCTCGTGGTAAGGTATGTGCAGAAAAATTAGGCCATGTTTATGGTGATGCTGTTATTGCAAATTTGCACGAGGAAGTTGCAAAATTCTTTAATTTTAACTAATTATTGTTCTGTAAAAATTAGAAAAGGACGTAAAATTTATGATAAATGAAGAAATCATTGCCAAAGCAGTGGAAAAGGCGTTGGCAGAAATTAAAAACATAGATGATGACAGTAATATTAAGGTTGGTGTGTCTGCAAGGCACGTCCATCTTTCTCAAGAAGATTTAGAAACATTGTTTGGCAAAGGTGCAGAGCTTACTGTAAAAAAACAACTTATGGGCAGGGAATACGCATCAGACCAATTAGTTACATTAGTAGGGCCATCACTTCGTTCAATTGAAAAGGTTAGAGTATTAGGCCCTGTTAGAAAAAATACACAGGTGGAAATTTCAAGAACTGACACATTTGTGTTAAAGGTTAGTCCACCGGTTCGTCCTTCCGGTAAGGTTGAAGGCTCTGAAAAGTTGGTTATAGTTGGCCCAAAGGGTACTGTATATTTAAAGCAAGGTGTTATTATTGCTAACAGACATATCCATTTAACACCTGAATATGCTCAAAAGCATGGCATTAAGGATAACGATTATGTAGATGTTTTGGTTGAAAGCATAAAGCCAACTAAATTCTTTGACGTTCAAGTTCGTGTTCGTGATGACTTTAATGTAGAAATGCACATTGATACCGACGATGCAAACTCAGCAGGTATCAAAAACGGAGATAAGGTTAGAATTATAAAAAAATAACTTTGAAGGGAAAATAAGTTATGTTTGCTGTTGAAAGGCAAAAGAGAATACTTGAATTATTAAAGGAAAATGGTGCAGTTTGGGTTAGTAAGCTTGCAGAGGATTTAGATGTTACCGAAGAAACTGTCCGTAGAGACCTTGAAAAGTTAGAGCAAAAGGAAGCACTTTTGCGTACTCATGGTGGTGCTGTGCCCATTACGGACAACAACCACGAACTATCATTAGACAAACGTAAAAACTTAAATACAGACGCAAAAATCAAACTTGCCAAGGAAGCTGTTAAGCACATTGTATCAGGTGATACAATTTTCCTTGATGCGTCTACAACAACATTTTATATTGCCAAGGAACTTAAAAGCCTTAAAAATATAACTGTTGTTTCTAATTCGTTAAGGGTTGTAGAGGAGCTTATCGGCTGTGATGGCATCAAGGTTATTGCAGTTGGTGGTGTAGCTACGCCAAATCAATCCTTGGTGGGAAGTATTGCAGAAAATAATATTCGCAACAATTATTTTGCAAACAAAGTGTTTTTTAGCAGTCGTGGTATCAGCCATGTTGGTATTTTAGACAGCAACGAACAAGAATGCTTTATTAAGCAATGTATGATGCAAAATGCTACAAAGAAGTTTTTTGTGTGTGATAAGTCTAAAATAAACAAGGTTGGCTTTGTTAAATTAGCACAGCTTGAAGATGTAGATTGTGTTATTGCAGAAAGAGAAGGCTTTGACCAAGAAATCATTAACGTTGCAAAGGATTCAAATACAGAAATATTATTAGTATGATAAAATAGCATAATATCAAATTTTTATTGATATTATGCTTATTTATATTTTAGCACATTAAAAAGTTCTTGCAATTTTTACTATAATATGTTACAATTTATTTAATAGTAATTCTTTTGAGGTGTTTTGTTTGAAGAAATTTACAAACTTATATATTAAAGCAGGGGTTTTGGGAATATTCGATTTTATTGCAACAATGGTTGGTTGCTTGATTTCCGGATTTTTGTTGGTCAATTTCACGCCTATAGAACGCTTTAATATGGATACGCTTATATTTGTAATAGCATTTTCCGGGTTGGTAATTTTTTGTTCTGCTTTAACAAAAAATTATAGGAAAATATGGAGATTTGCGTCCTTTGATGACTACTTGATGTGTGCCGTGGCAGTATTTGGTGCATGGATTATATCATTAGTTTTCATATTTATGATACAAAAATGGGAAATTGTTTCAAAAATTTACTGTATTTTATCATTTATATTTGCTTCCGGTATAGTTGTTGGAGGAAGGCTGGTATACAGGTGGCTTTATGCTAAATTAAAATCTGCTGACCCTGTTGACAAAACAGACAGAACTATGATTGTTGGTGCAGGATATGCCGGAAATGTTTTAGTTAACGAAATGTTGCAACCAAACAGCAAGTTCTTGCCTATAATTGCTGTAGATGATGCAAAAGATAAATTAAACAGATATGTTCACGGAATTAAAATTGCAGGTAATTTAGACGATATTCCTGCTCTTGCAAAGGAATATAACATTTCTAAAATTGTAATTGTAATTCCTTCATGCGAAGGCAGTAAGAAAAAGAAAATAATTGACTTGTGTTCATCAACAGGCTGCGATGTAAAGATATTACCCGGCACTTACAAATTGATTTCTAACGAAAATTATCTTTCACAGGCAAAGGAAATTGATATTGAAGATTTGCTTGGTCGTGAACCTATTAAGTTTGATAAGGAAAAGAACAAGGCACTTGTTGAAGGCAAGGTTTGTATGGTTACAGGTGGTGGTGGTTCAATAGGCTCCGAGCTTTCAAGACAAATTGCACTTAATAATCCAAAGAAGCTTGTAATTGTTGATATTTACGAAAATAACGCTTACGCTATTCAGCAAGAATTAGTTCGTAAATATGGCGAAGGTTTAAACCTTGAAGTTAGAATTGCTTCTGTTAGAGACTATGACAAGATGGAAAAAATCTTTGAGGAATTTAAACCTGAAATTGTTTTCCATGCTGCTGCACATAAGCATGTTCCTCTAATGGAGGACAGCCCATCCGAAGCGATTAAAAACAATATTTTTGGTACATATAATGTTGCCCGTTTGGCAGAAAAATATAATGTTATAAAGTTTGTTTTGGTATCTACTGATAAGGCTGTTAACCCAACAAATGTTATGGGCGCAACAAAGAGAATGTTGCGAAATGATTATTGAATATATGAAGCAAACCTGCAAGAGCAACACAGAATATGTTGCTGTAAGGTTTGGCAACGTGCTTGGCTCTAATGGTTCAGTTGTTCCTTTGTTTAAAGAGCAAATTCGTAACGGTGGGCCGGTTACGGTTACTCACCCTGATATTATTCGTTTCTTTATGACTATTCCTGAGGCAACATCACTTATTTTGCAAGCGGCAGGCTTTGCAAATGGTGGGGAAATCTTTGTGCTTGATATGGGCGAGCCGGTTAAAATTCTTACTCTTGCAGAAAATGTTATTAAATTAAGTGGTAAGAAGCCTTACGAAGAGGTTAAAATTGAGTTTACAGGGTTAAGACCCGGCGAAAAGCTATACGAGGAGCTTTTGATGAGTGAAGAAGTTCTTGGCAAAACTGAAAATAACAAAATCTTCATCGGTACTCAAACAGAGGTTGATGTTACTAAGTTTAGCAGTCAGCTTGAGGAATTAAAGCAGGTTGCATATTCAAACGAAAACGAAAAATGCGTTGATGTATTAGCAAGTGTTGTAACAACATTCCACCATGCTAAAAACTAAGATGTAGAAATGCACAGACGTATAAATTAAATATTATTTTAAGTAATCACAAGCTTAGGCTTGTGATTCTTTTATTTGTTAACTTATTGTTAAACAGTTGAAATGCAACAATTTATATGGTAAAATTATAATGAGGTGCATATTATGTTTGGATATGTTAATATACACAAGGATTTATTAAGGGTTTGTGATTATAACAATTTTAAAGGGTATTACTGTGGATTGTGCAAACAGTTAGGTAAGAAGTTTAATCAAATAACAAGGTTGGGGCTAAGCTATGATATGACCTTTCTTGCAATATTGCTATCGTCTTTAAATAGCGATGTATGTATGGTGAAAAACGAAACCTGTATAGTGCACCCATTTACCAAAAGACCTGTTAGATATAATGACAATGCTATCAAATATAGCGCAGATATGTCAATTATTTTGACCTATTTAAAGTTGGTTGACGATTGGAAGGATGAACATAGTCTTAAAAGTTTTCTTAGGATATTTTATTTTAGACATTTTAATAAAACTGTGCGAAAGTACCTTGAAATATTTGAAAAAATAAAAACAAATCTTGACAGCTTAACAAAATTAGAAAAACAAAATTGCGATGATGTGGATATGGTTGCAGATTGCTTTGGCAAGGTGCTTATGGCTGTGTTTGATAATGATAATAGCAACAAGGCACTTGCTTGGCTTGGTTACCATATTGGCAGATATATTTATATAATTGACGGGTATTCGGACATTGAAAAAGATGTGAAAAATAAATCCTATAATCCATTTGTTAATAAATTTGGAAGCAAGACTAATGAACAACTTGAAAATGTAAAAAAATCTTTGCTTGTTACTTTAAATGAAATTGCAAATGCATTTAATTTGTTGGAAATAAAGCAAAATAAAGAATTGCTTGAAAATATAATTTTCCTTGGAATGAGGAAAAATGTAGATAAATTATGTTTGAGAAAGGAAGAACAAAATGAATCCGTATGAGGTGTTAGGAGTTTCCGAAAATGCAGATGAGGAAACAATAAAAAGAGCATATAGGGATTTGGTTAAAAAATATCATCCTGATAATTATAAGGACAATCCCCTTGCAAACCTTGCAAACGAAAAATTACAACAGGTAAACGAAGCCTATGATATTATTACCAAACAAAGACAAAACGGTTCGTCTTACGGTGGAGGGAGCAGTAATCAATATAGTGGCTCGTCAAATTCACAGTATGCTTATATTCGCAATCTTATTCAGCAACGCAAGCTTGCAGAGGCAGACGCAGAGCTTAACAGAATTAACACTCAAAATGCAGAATGGCACTATTTAAAGGGTTGTGTTTGCATTGGCAGAGGTTGGCATTTTGACGGAATAAATCATTTGCAGGCAGCAGTAAATTTAGACCCGTCAAATATGGAATACAGGAATATGTTAAATTCAGTCAGTAACCGTGCCAACACATTTAACACAACAGGTAACAACAGAGGATATAGTAGTTCTGACGCTTGTAGTTGTTGTGGCAATTTGCTATGCGCAGACTGTTGTTGTGAAATGATGGGTGGGGATTTGATACCTTGTTGTTAGGAGTGGTAAAATGAGTAAAAAAATCTCTTTTTGTTCGCTTATGGCAGTTTTAGGTGCACTATGCTTGGCATCTACAATAATACTTCCCACAACCAAGATTTTTATGTTTTTGTTTTCCACTATGTTTACGTATGTTTGTGTAGAAGAATATGGCATAAAATATGGGCTTATGACCTTTGCAGTTATTTGTGGAATAGGTTTTTTTATACTAAATAATCCTCTCAAAATTGCAGTGTATTTTGCATTTGTGGGTTACTATCCGGTTATAAAGTACATAGTTGAACATTCAAATCTAAAAATCTACTTAAAATGGATTGTCAAGATAGCAATAGTGCTTGTTGCAGGTATTATAGGAATAATTGCTTTAAAAAATTTTATTGATTTTAAGATTTCTGAATATTTGCTTTTAGCAGGTGGAGTGGTTGTGTTTATAGCCTATGACATTGCACTTACAATAGGTATAAAGTTTTACGCATTAAAGTTAAGAAAACACAGATAATGGGGGGAAAATGAACGGTATAAAAGATTTTACAGAAGGCAAAATTGGTATTCCGTTGTTAAAATTTACGTTGCCTATTATGGGTATGATGTTTTTACAAGCATTATACGGTGGCGTAGATATGATTGTGGTTGGACAGTTTGCAGACACAATAGATGTTTCTGCAGTTTCCACAGGAAGCCAAGTTATGGCAACTATTACAGGCATAATTACAGGCATTACAACAGGGTTTTCTATTATGTTAAGTCGATATATCGGCGAAAAGAACCAAGATAGCTTTTCCAAAACCATGGGTGCATCTGTTTTTGTGTCCATAGTCCTTGCTTTGCTTATTTCAGTTGTGTTTACAACCTGCGCAAGACCAATTTCTATGCTTATGAATGCTCCTTCTGAGGCACTTGAAAAAACAGCAAATTATGTGTTTGTCTGCTCTATGGGTGGGGTGTTTATTACAGCATATAATCTTTTCAGTGGTTTGTTTAGAGGAATGGGCAATTCAAAATTGCCATTGATTTTTGTGGCAGTATCTTGTGTTGTTAATATCGTTGGTGATATTGTTTTGGTAAAGGGCTTTAATATGGGTGCCTTAGGTGCTGCCGTGGCAACAATTTTTGCACAATTTGTCAGCGTAATTTTGTGCTTGGTTATTGTTTGTAAAAAAGGCTATGGAAAATATTTTGAATTTAAAAATATAAGGTTTCACAAAAAAGAGGCTTTGGCATCATTAAAAGTTGGTGCACCAATAGCCCTGCAAGATGTACTTACAAATGTTTCATTTTTGATTGTTACATCAATAATCAATTCATTGGGAATTGTGGCATCTGCATCAATCGGTGTGTGTGAAAAGGTGGCATATTTTACATTTTTAATACCATTTGCCTATATGACGGGCCTTGCAACATTTGTTTCGCAAAATTACGGTGCAGGTAAAATGTATAGGGCAAAGCGTGCAATGTATAATGCTTTTTCAATATCAACGGCAATAGATATTGTAATATTTTTTATTATGTTTTTTAGAGGAGATTTAATGGTTGGAATATTCACAAAGGATATTGCAGTTATTACATCGTCTGCACAATATTTAAAGGCATATGCAATAGACGAGTTACTGATTTCGCTTTTGCTTTCATATATGGGATTTTTTGATGGAATTGGTCGTTCTAATTTTGTACTTATTCAAGGTTTGATTTCAGCATTTTTGGTTAGAATTCCATTTTCGTACTTTATCAGCAAAATGCCGGGTGTAACAATGCTGCAAATAGGTATTGCTTCCCCACTTGCAACCACTGTAAGCTTGATACTGTGCTTTATATATTATCAAAAGAATAAAAGAAATATTTTTGGATATTAAAAAAAGGAACTGTCGCATTTTTGTGGCAGTTCCTTATGTTTTAGTGTATTTTTTTATAGCCCTAAATCTTAGTATTCGATATATTTTGCAATATATTCTTCAACTTGGTCAATAGGAATTCTAACCTGTTCCATTGTATCTCTATCACGTACTGTAACAGCATTGTCCTCTAATGTGTCAAAGTCAACAGTAATACATAAAGGAGTACCGATTTCATCTTGTCTTCTGTATCTCTTACCAATTGAACCGGCTTCATCATATTCACACATAAACTTCTTTGAAAGCTTTTTGAATAATTCTTCAGCAGGTTCAGAAAGCTTCTTTGAAAGAGGAAGAACTGCAGCCTTAATAGGAGCAAGTGCAGGGTGGAACTTCATAACAACACGTGTATCGTTTTCGCCAACAACCTCTTCGTCATAAGCTTCTACCAAAAATGCCAATGTAACACGGTCAGCACCAAGTGACGGTTCAATTACATAAGGCACATATCTTTCGTTAGAAACAGGGTCAATATATTCCATTGACTCCCCTGATGTTTTAGCATGGGCACTAAGGTCATAATCTGTTCTGTCAGCAACGCCCCAAAGCTCGCCCCAACCAAACGGGAACATAAATTCAAAGTCTGTTGTAGCCTTTGAATAGAAAGCTAATTCTTCCGGCGAATGGTCTCTTAATCTAAGATTTTCTTCCTTAATATTAAGACCTAACAACCATTCCTTGCAATAGCCTCTCCAGTATTCAAACCATTCAAGGTCTGTTCCGGGTTTGCAGAAGAATTCAAGCTCCATTTGTTCAAATTCTCTTGTACGGAAAGTAAAGTTACCGGGTGTAATTTCGTTACGGAATGATTTACCAACTTGTGCAACACCAAAAGGCACTTTCTTACGTGATGTACGTTGAATGTTCTTGAAATTTACAAAAATACCTTGTGCAGTTTCAGGGCGAAGATAAATTTCATTTTTAGCATCTTCTGTAACACCTTGGAAAGTTTTGAACATAAGGTTAAACTTTCTAATATCAGTAAAGTTTAGTTTGCCACAGTTAGGGCATACAATATTGTTTGTTTTAATATAGTCAAGCATTTGGTCATTTGTCCAACCGTCTGCAACAGTACCGTCAAAATCTTCGATAAGCTTGTCGGCACGATGACGAGTTTTACACTCCTTACAGTCAATAAGAGGGTCGGAAAATCCACCAACGTGTCCTGAAGCAACCCATGTCATAGGGTTCATTAGGATTGCTGCGTCAAGACCGACGTTGTATTCTGATTCTTGAACAAACTTTTTCCACCATGCTTTTTTAACATTATTTTTAAGTTCTACTCCCAATGGGCCATAGTCCCATGTGTTTGCAAGTCCGCCATAGATTTCAGAACCTGCGTAAACAAAACCTCTACCCTTGCATAAAGAGACGATTTTGTCCATTGTTTTCTCTTGATTATTCATTATATAACTCCAATCTGCCACCGGCTGTGGCAAAAATTAGGAAGCATTTAAAAAAGCTTTCCTTAATATAATATAATAACTTATTTTGAGTGTACTTGTCAAGTGTTTATTGACAAAAGCGTTATATAATAAAAATAAAGTATAAATAGCACTTATTTTGTTAAAAATAAGAAAAACAGAGAAAAACAAAGAAAACAAGAGATACTTTAATACAATCCTAAATAATTAGCAATAATAAAGATTGATAACTTAGCAATATTTATGTATAATAAATCACGTTGTCGCTTATGCGATGTATTTTTTCGGGGTTTAGCGCAGTTTGGTAGCGCACCTGGTTTGGGACCAGGGGGCCACAGGTTCAAATCCTGTAACCCCGACCATTTTTTAATACTTTTTTCAAAAAAGTGTTGACAAATATTAGAGAATATGCTATAATTCATAGCAGTGTTGTGCTGGTGTAGCTCAATTGGCA
>DCGP01000021.1:0-1249 GCA_002314595.1 Clostridiales bacterium UBA1775
TGTGCAGCAGCAAGACGAGCAATCGGTACTCTAAATGGTGAGCATGAAACGTAGTTTAGACCGATTCTGTGGCAGAATTCAACAGATGATGGGTCGCCACCGTGTTCACCACAAATACCCATTTTAATATTAGGTCTAACCTTAACAGCAAGCTCTGCAGCAGTCTTCATAAGTCTACCAACACCAACTTGGTCAAGTCTTGCAAATGGGTCTGATTCAAAGATTTTCTTTTCGTAATAATAGTCAAGGAATTTACCTGCATCATCACGAGAGAAACCAAATGTCATTTGTGTTAGGTCGTTTGTGCCGAATGAGAAGAATTCAGCTTCTTCAGCGATTAGGTCTGCTGTAATTGCAGCACGAGGAATTTCAATCATAGTACCAACATGGTATTCCATTTCGATACCTTTTGATTTTAGTACTGCTTCGATATTTGCAACAACAACTTCTTTAACAAATTTAAGCTCCTTGATTTCACCAACCAACGGAATCATAATTTCAGGAATAATTGTAAGACCGTCGTTTGTAGAAACGTTAATAGCAGCTTCGATAACTGCCCTTGCTTGCATTGCAGCAATTTCAGGATATGTAACTGCAAGACGGCAACCTCTGTGTCCCATCATTGGGTTAAATTCGTGCAAGCTTGCAACTGTTTCTTTAAGGTCTTCAAATGTAATGCCCATTTCTTCAGCAAGTTCCTTAATTTCTGCATCTTCATGAGGTAGGAATTCGTGAAGTGGTGGGTCAAGTAGTCTGATTGTAACAGGTAGACCGTTCATTGTCTTAAATAGACCTTCAAAGTCTCCTCTTTGGATTGGAAGAAGCTTGTCAAGAGCCTTTTGTCTTTGTTCTAATGTTTTTGCAACAATCATTTGTCTAACAATCGGAATTCTGTCCTCGTCAAAGAACATATGTTCTGTACGGCAAAGACCGATACCCTCTGCACCGAATTTGAATGCCTGAGCAGCGTCTCTTGGTGTGTCGGCATTTGTACGAACTTTAAGCTTACGGAATTGGTCAGCCCACTTCATAATTCTGTCAAAGTCGCCACTGATTGAAGCTTCAACTGTCTTAATCTGTTCCCCATAGATTTTACCTGTTGAGCCGTCAAGTGAAATCCAGTCGCCTTCTTTGTATGTTCTGCCTGCAAGTTCAAATTTCTTGTTGGCTTCGTCCATTTTAATTTCGCCACAACCTGATACACAGCATGTACCCATACCACGTGCAACAACGGCTGCGTGAGATGTCA
>DCGP01000021.1:1260-20105 GCA_002314595.1 Clostridiales bacterium UBA1775
GTCATACCACCACGAACTGTTAAGATACCTTGTGAGTAGTTCATACCTTCGATATCTTCAGGTGATGTTTCAAGTCTAACCAATACAACCTTTTCGCCCTTTTGAGCCCATTCTGTAGCATCCTCTGCAGTAAATACTATTCTACCACAAGCAGCACCCGGTGAAGCTGCCAAAGCAGTTGCAACAGGAGTTGCATTTTTAAGTGCTGATGCTTCAAATTGTGGATGTAATAGAGCATCTAATTGTTTTGGGTCTATCATAGCAACTGCTTCTTTTTCGCTAATCATACCTTCATCAACAAGGTCGCAAGCAATTTTAAGTGCAGCAGCTGCTGTTCTCTTACCGTTTCTTGTTTGAAGCATAAATAATTTTCTATCTTCAATTGTAAATTCCATATCCTGCATATCACGATAGTGATTTTCAAGCTTTGAAGAAATTTCAACAAATTTTTCATAAGCTTCAGGCATAACTTGTTTTAATTGGTCGATTGTTTGAGGAGTTCTTACACCTGCAACAACGTCTTCACCTTGTGCATTCATAAGGAATTCACCAAACAACTTCTTTTCACCAGTAGCAGGGTTTCTTGTAAATGCAACACCTGTACCTGATGTATCACCCATATTACCAAATACCATTTGTTGAACGTTAACAGCAGTACCCCAGTCTGATGGGATATCGTTCATTCTTCTGTAATAAATAGCACGTGGGTTGTCCCATGAACGGAAAACTGCCTTTACAGCACCCATAAGTTGTTCTTTTGGGTCTGACGGGAAGTCTTTACCGATTTTAGCCTTGTATTCTGCTTTAAATTGTTCTGCCAAGCTCTTTAAATCGTCAGCGTCAAGCTCTGTATCTAATGTAACGCCTTTTTTAGCTTTCATTTGGTCGATTAACTCTTCAAAGTATTTCTTACCAACTTCCATAACAACGTCTGAATACATTTGAATAAATCTACGATAAGAATCGTATGCAAAACGACGGTTGTTAGTTTTCTTAGCGAAAGCTTCAACAACTTGGTCGTTAAGACCAAGGTTAAGAATAGTATCCATCATACCCGGCATTGAAGCCCTTGCACCTGAACGAACAGATACTAATAACGGATTTTCCATATCTCCGAATTTTTTACCTGTAATTTCTTCCATCTTGCCGATGTATTCCATAATTTGTGCTTCTATTTCAGGGTTGATCGTCTTGCCGTCAGCATAGTACTGTGTGCAAGCTTCTGTAGAAATTGTAAATCCCTGAGGAACCGGCATACCAAGGCCTGTCATTTCAGCCAAGTTAGCACCTTTACCACCTAAAAGGTTACGCATTGTTGCATTACCTTCACTAAAAAGGTATAGATATTTTTTTGCCATTTTTATTCCCTCCATTTTTCTTTTCGTTTTCTTTTCTGTATTTGTATAGCTATATAATTATACAGTAAAAACTATAAAAAGTCAATATTTTTATGTTAAAAAGGTATATTTTTATAAAATTAGTGCATATTTTAATTCAAAGGAGTGATTTTTTTTGAACAAATCATCAAATTGTGATATAATTAACGATATCAATATGGCTAAAAGTGAGCTTGAAACTGCTACAAGGAATTTTGAATATGCCGATTCGGAGGAGCTTGTGGATATTTATACTTTGCAAATTGCAGTTGCAAGGAAAAAGTGCAACAGGTTAATTAGGCTTGCAAAGGAGCAAGGAATTGAAATTGAAAGCATAAATTTATAAAAAAATATTCCACAAGTTATTGGCATTTTTCGGTAATAATATTTAAAAAAACGCATTATATATGGTTGGTGTAATATACAATATGTTTAAATAAATAAAAAATTTAAAAAAATACTTGCATTTTAAATACAGATGTGATATAATCTTTACGTTACAGAATTTGTAGAAGAGGTGAAACAGAATGAAACAAGGAATACATCCTGACTATAAAAAGACTACTATTACTTGTGCTTGCGGAAATGTAATCGAAACATCTTCAACCAAGGAAGATATTAAAGTCGAAATATGCAGCAAATGTCATCCTTTCTTCACAGGAAAGCAGAAGCTTGTTGATACAGGCGGTCGTGTTGACAGATTCAAAAAGCGTTTTGAAGCATCACAAAAATAAGACAAATGAGAATATAAAGGATTTGGGTAACCCAAATCCTTTTTTTCGTTGTATTGTTGATTTGTTTTTATGACAAGTTGTTATGTGCATTTTCTCTTCTTTACAAGGGATAGGAAAAATAGTGCAGAATGGACAAACCGAATCAAGCCAAAGGCTTGACACCCGAAGGAGTACAAAGGTACGTCGAGTCGGTGAGGTTTGTTCCTTATGTGCATTTTTTACATCCTTATAAAAATTTTATTATTAGGACAAATACATCTATAAATATTGCCATCATTATCAATATAAGCCATATTGGTAATTTTTTTTGCTTAAATATTTCATCAATTTTTCTAAATATGGGTGCTGAGCCTAAAACCAAAAGGGACGGTATCAAAAGCCCTATAAACATTCCTTTACGGTTTAGGTAATTATTGATGTCATAGTCTATCATAAAATATGCAAGGATAATGCCTAAAACAAACATTCCGTCTATGTATCTGTCCCTTTTTAAACGTACTTCGTTTTCCTTGCTTTCCTTGCCGTTTTTCCAATTTGCTATTGCCTCTGCACCTTCCTTGCCTAATTTTTCGGCATACAATTTTTCCGGCTCTTCGTTTAACTGAACCTCCTCCGATGCAGTAAGGGTAATGTTTTCAAAGTTGTCCTTGTGGTTGCAAAAGCCACAAATTCCTTTAAATTGCTTCTTTTCTACCACGTAACCACAATATTTACAGATTACAAAATCTCTTTTTTCCATTTGCTCCTGTTGTGCATTGTTACATTCTTGGCAGATTTCCACCTCTTTACTTTCCTCTGTTGTTACAACTACCTTTTTATCGTCCTCAAATTCCTTGCCACAAACATTGCATATAAAACTCATAAATTCACCATCCTAAAACAAAATACCTTCGATTGCATAATAACACAATCGAAGGTATTAGTCAACCTATAATTATTTGCCTACCTGCGAAAATTTCTGTTTCTTCACTAATGTTATTTAACTCCATTAGTCGTTCTTTCTTAATTCTATGTCTTTTTGCAATATTCCAAAGGCTTTCTCCGTCCTTAATAAAGTAAACTTTTATGCAATATACATTTTTATTTACATCGTCTTGGCACTTGCACTGCTCCATATCTGTTACATACTCAATTTTTTCTTCATTTATTACCTTAATATTTACATCAAGCACAAACCTTAAATCAATTTCCCTACCTAAGTTAATGGCATAGGCACAATGAACAATATCAACTGTTACATCACAAATGCCGGTTTTACACTCTTCCGGCACATCTACGAAACAGGTAAAGCTTTGACGGTGCTTATGGGTGCTGATTGGGGAGGTCTCATCTGTTGAAACGTACATAATTTCTGATTCTATTATTCCCTCTACCATCGCCTTGCCCTTTTCCACCTTGCTTGTGGCAACATATGCCTTTGGCACTACCTTGAAAATTTGCAGTATTTCCGGACTGTTTTCGTCAATTGTTGCATTATCCTTTGAAGATACTCTGCATTGATTTTCACACATCAATTTATTAACTGTGGTTGTTTCCCTTGTAACATTAACCGGGTTTTTAATGCAATAGGCGTCCTCTACAATTTCCACCTCACTGCAACAACAGCCTTTAAGCTCTGCAATTATTATACATTCAAATGCCAAAAATCTGTTATCTCCGTCTACATCTTCTTCGGTTTTGCAATAGACCTTGTTAACATCAAGCTTAACAAAGCAATCCATTCCTTCGTCAATTCCTTCTAAATTAACTACATCTGTAAACGGAATTTCGTATTCGGCAGTTTGAACCTTGCCGTCAATGTCGCTTAAATACACAACAGATATATTTAGTATGCCCTCTACCATTACTTTGTTTTGAGCAATGGTGCAACTTTTTTCTGTAATATTTACATCTGTACGCAATATCCTTTCAACAGACGGCTTGCCGTTTGGAATATCTAAACGCTCCTTTATACAGATTTGCTCTGTATTTCTTGCTATGGTTTTATAGGGGCTTACAGTACGATGCAAAATTTCAAAGGGCTCCTCTGCCAAAACGGAAGTACAAAGGCACACTGTTTCGTCCTTTACGCTGTTGGCGTCAATGCCCATTAGCACCTTAACGTTCATCTTACGTGAATTTAACACTGTATAGTCAATATTTTCTACATCAATTTCTGTTTCTGCATACATATCCTCCGTCGTTTTTGGGGAATCTATTATGTGTGAGAAATTTTGATTGGACTGCAAATTGTATATTTTGTTATCGTCCCCAAGGTAAATAATTAAAATATCTGCTCTGCCGTCTATGGCAATACGGTCTTTTTCACATTTTTTGTTTACAATTACAACATTTGCATCTGCTTGTAAAACCTTGGAAATATCAGGATTTGTATCAGGTACAATAATATCTGCTTCACAAAATGCTTGTGAAAATGAGGCTATTGACTTTTCACCGATACACACATTTTCTTTATTTAGCTCTGTCATCTATAAAACCTCCGTAACATTTATAATAAATTTTATTAACTTCCTCTTTTATTTATTCCAAATATGTGATAAAATATGTTTAGAATATATGAGAGGATTTTAAAAATTATGGCATTTGACGGAATTACCGTTTGTTGTATGGTACAAGAACTTAATAAAATCTTAAAGGACGGACGAATTGACAAGGTCTTACAACCTGAATATGATGAAATAGCACTTGCTATTCGTGCAGGTGGCAAAAACCACAAATTGGTTTTAAGTGCAAGCTCTTCTAACCCTCGTATTCATTTAACAAGTGTGCAAAAGGAAAACCCTGAAAAAGCACCTATGTTTTGTATGCTTTTGCGAAAGCACATTTTAAGTGGTAAGGTTGTTGGCTTTACTCAGCCTGATTTTGAACGAATTGTGGAAATGCACATTGAAAGCCGTAATGAAATGGGGGATACCTCCGTTAAACGTCTGATTATTGAAATAATGGGCAGAACAAGCAACATTGTGCTGACTGATGAAAGCAACAAGGTTTTGGGCAGTATAAAGCACGTTGATTTTTCTGTTTCCACAGTTAGACAACTAATACCCGGTATTGCTTACGAAATGCCACCCTCACAACACAAGCACAACCCGTCGGAAACAAACAAGGAAAAATTCATTGAACTTATTGACGGGTACTCCTTGGAAAGTGATAAGTTTTTGCTTGATACATTTACCGGAATTGGCCCTTTGTCTGCAAGAGAAATTGCATATAAAGCCTTTGGCATTGCCGATAAAAACTGTCAATTGATGAATTATGAAGAAAAGGAAAAATTTGCAAGGACTTTTGTTGAATTTTTTGAAAAACTGAAAATAGGTGATTTTACACCTGTTTTAATATACAAATCTGCTGACAAGGTCAAAGATTTCAGTGGAATAGAAATTACACACTATCAAGGTCTTTTAGAAACTAAAAAATTTGACAGCCTAAATGATGCTGTAAACGAATATTACATCACCAAGGATTTTGCTGAACGTATTTCCCAAAAGACGTCAAGCTTACATAAATTTGTGGATAACAACATACAAAGATGCCAAAAAAAGCTTGCTTTACATCAGCAAAAATTAAAAGAGTGCAGGTCTATGGAAAAATACAAGGTAATGGGAGACCTGATTACTGCCAACCTTTACAGAATAAACGGTGGCGACTTATTTATTGAGGCAGAAAATTATTACGATAATATGAAAATTATGAAAATTGAGTTAAAGGCTGAATTTTCACCATCTCAAAATGCTCAAAGGTATTATAAGCTATACCAAAAATTAAAAAATGCCGAGGTTATGACCAAGGAACAAATAAAGTTGGCAGAAACGGAGCTTGACTATTTGGAAAGCATAAAGGAAAGTATTGAAATTGTCGAAAATGATTTGGATATTAACGAGCTTCGTGAAGAGCTTTCATCCCAAGGATACAGGGTTAAAAAGGTTGAAAAGTCTAAAATCAGAAAGCAAATTTCCAAGCCTATGGAGTTCCAGCTTTCGGACGGTTACGTTGCATACGTTGGCAAAAATAATTTGCAAAATGACCAATTAACCTTACGAATGTCAAGACCGGACGATTTATGGTTCCATACAAAATTTATACATGGCAGCCATACTGTTATTAAGACAAACGGTGTAATGCCTTCCGATGATGTAATTGTTGAAGCTGCAAAGATTTGCGCATATTTTAGCAAGGCAAGAAATTCGGCAAATGTGCCTGTGGACTATACAGTTATTAAAAATGTTAAAAAACCAAGTGGTGCAAAGCCGGGTATGGTGATTTATGACAAATATAATACAGTAAATGTCAAACCGGAACTTGTGGGGACGGAAAAATAGTATTTACTCAGGTCAGACACGTAAAAAGGAATGTAAAATATTTTACATTCCTTTTCTTCTAAAATTTTATTTCTTCTATTATTCCCAAATCCCAGCAAAGTCTTGACAGCACATATTTATCTCTTATATCCTTTGTGGCTTTAAAAGTAAAGGAAATATCCTTTTCATCAATTCCGATTTCTGCTGATGTTTTAGGTGCGTGAATAACGTCCATTATTCTTTCAATTTCTTTCGATGCCGGAACTTCGTTATTTATTATTTCTAAAATTTTATCCCAATTTTTAATAATAACTTCCAATCGTTCCCTATGCTTTTCTACGTTATATTTCCCTTCCCTTTTTTCTATTTCTGCCATTTGGGTTGCACCCTTGCCAATAAAAGCGGCAAGTTGATTTTTATAATTTTCATAGTCAAAATTACTTGCATAGGAAAGTGCCTTTTCCTTATCAATCTTAATATTTTTAACTTGCTCATAAATTTTGGATGCGTACATTGTGCCTATTGCGCATTGTATACCGTGCAAATCAACATTTGTACCAAATTCAAGCCCACGCATATCCCAAATGTGTGAGAAGTAATGCTCCACACCTGATGCCGGTCTTGAAAGACCTGCATACTTCATAGCAACTCCACCGATTATTAAGCCTTCAAATACTGCCTCAACAGCCTTTTCATCACGTTTTAACAAACCCTCTGCATTATCTGCGCAGGCTTTTAGTGCATCCCTGATTAACTGTGCAACATAATCACAAAAATACTCTCCTGTAATTACATTAGATATTCTCCATTCGCAAATGCTTATATATTTTGCAAGCATATCACCAAGGCCTGCAATTAACATCTTTTCAGGTGCATTTTTTAAAATTTCGGTATCTCCGATAATTACATTAGCACATTTAGTCGGTAACGAAACCTTTAATCCGTCCATTGACATTGAAGATGTTGCCGATGCGTACCCATCCATTGACGGAGCAGTTGCTACTATTATATAAGGAATCTTTGCAGTACTGCTTAGAATTTTACCAATGTCATTTATAACACCTGAGCCTATGGCAACAACAATATCACAGCTTTTATCAAAGTGCATAATTGCTGAACCTACTGCATATTCGTCAGGCTCTAATGCAGTGTTATTAAAGACATATTTTGAAAATTCTATTTCATTTTTTGCTAAAACATTGCAGACCTTTTCCCCTGCAACACTGTATGTATTTACATCAGCAACAATAAACACTTTTTTGCAAGAATAGTTCTTAACAAATTTTGGCAAGTCATTTATTGCTCCGTTTTTTACTATATATTCATCAATTCCTGCATCGTGAACTTTACCACAATTGCATTTATATCCTTTTTTTAATTGATGCACAACACCACTTCCTTTTTCTTAAAAATTATATAATAATATGGTTTTATTGTCAATAGTTAAGCACAAAATTCAACAACAAATTGCACATAATAAAATTGTTTAGGAGGTGCAATTTTGAAAAGAAATTTTTTTATTCTTAATCGTTTAATAGTATGGACAATAGTTATTATTTGTATTCTGTGTGGATGTGAAAACACAAGCTCTGTGGCGCAGGGAACAGGATACAACAACACCAAAATTTGTTGGGGTTTAAAAAAGATTGAAGGTAAACAACCACAAATACCAAGCCTTTGGGCAGATATGTTAAAATGTTATAATGGATATTATTTAGGCGACACACAAAGCAAGGTTATGTATTTAACATTTGACGAAGGGTATGAAAACGGATACACTTCACAAATTTTGGACATTTTAAAAAAGACAAATACTCCTGCTGCTTTTTTCGTAACAGGGCCTTATATTGATAAGGAAGAAAATTTAATAAAACGAATGGTTAACGAAGGGCACATTGTTGGAAATCACACTGTAAACCACCCAAGTATGCCCGATAAATCAAATGAAATTTTAATAAATGAATTAGGTGAAATGGACAATCGCTTTTACAAATTAACAGGAAATCACATGAAATTTTTACGTCCTCCAATGGGTGAATTTTCAGAACGAACAATGGCACTTTCAAAGGAGCAAGGCTATAAAAGTATATTTTGGAGTGTTGCATACGCAGACTGGGACGTTAATTGCCAGCGTGGAAGGGAATATGCTGTAAGCTCCGTAACCAAACAATTTCACAATGGTGCTATAATTTTACTCCATGCCGTTTCGGTAGATAATGCCAATGGTTTGGAAGAAATAATCAACTGTGCAAAGGATATGGGTTATACATTTAAAAGCTTAGAAGATTTATAAAATGTGCCAATAATATTCACTTATTCCAATTTATTATACAGAATATGAGCTTTTATTTAGGGAAAGTTAACATCGTGGAGGTGATTAACTTGAATAAATTTAAAAAACATATTCTGTTTTTACTTATATTACTATCTGTTTTATCCTTTGAATTTAATGTTTACGATTTTTCAATTTTAAATAGTAATTATAAGGTAACAAATGTTAAGGCGTCACAACAAAGTGTTATCTTAGGCGGTAATTCAATTGGTATTACAATGGAGCTTGATGGAGTTTTGGTTTTAGGTTTTTCGGAGTTTTTAGGCTTTGACGGTAAAAAGCATTGCCCTGCAAGAGAAAGTGGATTACAAGAACAGGACCTAATTACGTCTGTTAATGATAATCAAGTAAAAAATGCCAATGACTTTTTTAACTTAATAAACAATATTGGGACTGAACAAATAAACCTAACTTATGAAAGGAATGGTCAAGAATACAGTATATACTTAAATTCTGTTAAATCTGCAGAGGATGGTATGTACCACATTGGCTTGTGGGCTAAAAATGGTACTAATGGCATCGGAACATTAACCTTTATTAACCCTCAAAATAACACCTTTGCCTCCTTAGGACACGGAATAACTGATAATTCCTCCGGTGAACTTATTACAAAAGAAATGGGTAGCATTTACTACGCTTCAATAAAAGGCATTACCAAAGGGACAGACGGCAACACCGGTGAACTACACGGAACCTTTGTTTCAAATGAAATAGGCAATATAACAAAAAATAACCAATACGGAATATATGGTAATTTTTATGAAACTAAAAGTGGAGCAAAAATAATAGAAATTGCCTCAAGAGAAGAAATCCAAATAGGAAAGGCACAAATATACTGCTGTATTAAAGGCGAAGATGTTAAGCCCTACGATATTGAGATTGAAGCAATAAACAATAGTGCATTTACCAACAAATGTATGGTAATTAAAATTACTGACAACGAGCTAATCAGCAAAACCGGTGGAATAATACAAGGTATGAGTGGCAGCCCTATTGTACAAAACAATAAGCTTATTGGTGCAATAACCCACGTTATGATTAACAATCCAAAAAGAGGTTACGCCATATTTGCTGATATTATGGCAAGTTATTGTGAAAAGTAATGTTTTGGTTAAATTGACCATAAAAAAACCTTAAAAAGAATAGGAAAAACAAGGTAAAACTCGGTATTTTGTCGAATTATGTCGGCTACTTTTTATATAAATATGCAAACTGACGAAATTGATGGTTTATTGACGTTTTTTTCTGTTTTCGACTTGTTAATTATTGGATAATATTGTATAATATTTATAAACAAGACAAAATAAAACAAGGAGTGATTTGATGAAAAAGATTAAATTAGCAGTAATTGACGACAACAAAGACTACTGTATGTTGGTAAGAGATTATGCAATTATGCAAGACGATTTTGAATTTATAGGCTGTGCTCACGATGGTTTTACTGCCCTTGACCTTATACGTTCCAAAAAGCCTCACATTATTTTACTTGACAATGTTATGCCTGAGCTTGATGGGCTTGGTGTTATGACACATTTATTAAATTATAACGAAAAGGACAGACCAAAGGTAATTGTAATAACTGCTTGCCCAACAACTACATTTATGACAAATGCATATAATTTAGGTGTTGACTACACAATGTCTCGTAAAATGGACATTAGCGAAATGATTGAAAGGTGCCGTATGGTTATTAGAAACGACGAGGAAGAAATTGAAATTGGAAATAAAGCCAATGCAGCAGATTTAGAGCCTATTGTTACATCAATTATCCACGAAGTGGGTGTCCCGGCTCACATTAAAGGATATTCATATTTACGAGAAGCTATAATGCTTGTACTTAAAGATTGCCAGCTGATTGAATCAATAACAAAGCAGTTATATCCAACTGTTGCCAAGAAATTTAACACTACTTCAAGCAGAGTTGAACGTGCCATAAGGCATGCCATAGAAGTTGCTTGGGACAGAGGAGACACCGAAACACTAAATAATCTTTTTGGTTTTACTATAAATCAATCTAAGGGAAAGCCTACAAATAGTGAATTTATTGCAATGATTGCAGACAGACTGAGAATAAAAATGAAAACAACTTCATAATACTTCCCCTATAAAATTGAGCCAAATACAAAATTGTGTATAGGCTCAACTTTTTTATCATTCTTTTTATAATTTTGCCTTTACTAAATGAAAATATTGATATATAATATATGTAACTCAATATTGGAGGATAACAATAATGAAAAAAACCAAATGGATTTCAAATAAAAATTTACGTGATATTACACCTTATTCTTCTGACTTGGTAAATGAAAGTTTGTATTTCAGAAGATTATTTACAATAAAAGATGAAATAAAAAGTGCCGATTTATGTGTTTGTGCATTAGGGTTAGGTGTATACTACATAAACGGTCAAAGGATAACAGACCGGGTTTTGGATACTCCATACACAGCCTACCACAAAAGGGTTATTTATAATTCTTATGATGTAACAAGCTATCTTAAAAAAGGTGATAATGCAATAGGTATCCATGTTGGAAACGGTATGTATAACAACAACGCATTAACATGGAACGATATGATGGCTCCTTGGCGTTCCGGTCCAAAGCTTGCAGTTAAACTAACCATTAAATATACCTCCGGTAATATTGACACAATCACAACAGACGAACTATGGAAAACAACCTATGGCCCTTGCTTATACAACCATATGCGTCAGGGCGAAAAATACGATGCAAGCCTTAAACAAGAAGGATTTACTCAAGCAGAATTTGACGATTCATCTTGGGAAAATGCGATTATTGTCAGAGGACCCGGTGGTGTTTTAGAAAAAAATATCTGCCCTCCTGTTAGAGTTTGTGAAACTATTAAGCCTGTTTCAAAGGTTGGCAACATATACGATTTTGGTGTTAATATTAGTGGTTGGGTAAAGATTAAATTAACAGGCAGAAAAGGGCAAAGTGTTTCCATTACATATGACGAAGCGTTAAATGAAAACGGGGATTTGTTATGTGGTAACAACAGATTTTTCAGCAGCCCTGTTATGCTTCAAAATCAGGATATTTTTATATGCAGCGGCAAGGAAAATGAAGAATTCAACCCTGAATTTAACTATCATGGCTTTAGATATGTAAAAATTGAAAATGCGCCAGAAAACATTGAAGTTGTTGCACAATTTGTTCATACTGATTTTGAGGTTGTAGGTGAATTTGTTACAGACAATCCGTTAATAAATAAAATACATGAAATATCTTTAAGGTCAATACTATCAAATTATGTAGGCATTCCAACCGACTGCCCTCACAGAGAACAAAATGGGTGGACAGGGGACGCACTTTGTTCGGTAGACCAAACATTTATGAATTATAATGCAAACAATTCGTACTTCAAATGGCTTAACGACTTTAAAGATGCTCAAAGACCAAGTGGTCAACTACCGGGGATAATACCAAGTGCAGGCTGGGGTTACAACTGGGGGAGTGGACCTGCTTGGGATTCTGCCTTAATACTTATTCCATACAAGGCATATATTATCACCGGAGATAAGTCTATGATGGAAAATATGTGGGATAATATGACGCTGTATATAGACTATTTAGAAAGTATGGAACGTTCCGACGGAACAATTTGCTTTGGGTTAGGAGATTGGTGTCCTCCAAACGAAAGCTTTGTGCTTCCAACAGAAGTTACAGACATTGGCTTTTATTACTATGACCTAAAAGTTATGTCCTATATGGCAGACGTTTTAGATAAAGATTCAACTGTTTGGGAGGAAAAAGCAAAACGAATAAAGGAAATATGGAGAAATAAATTTCTAAATAATAAGGAATTAAAAAAATATCAGGCATATTACGCAGTTGCAATATATTTTGGTTTGGTAAATGAACAGGAAACAAAGGATTTTGTGGAGGAATTAGTTGGACTAACTAAATCCAACGACTATCACATTGACTGTGGATTTATTGGTATAAAGGCAATCTTTGATGTTCTGTCCGACAACGGATACGCTGATATACTTTATAAAATGGTTACAAACCCTACTTATCCAAGTTATGCTTGGTGGGTTAACAACGGAATGACAACCCTATGTGAAACCTGGGATATGAAGGCATCAAGAAACCACCATATGTTCAGCGAGGTTGAAAATTGGTTCTATAAGCATATTGCCGGAATAAACTTTGGCACTGATGGGCTAACAATTAAGCCTTCGTTTATTGACGAAATACAAAATTTTAATGCCCGTTATAAAAATATTTACACTAAAAAAGTCGGTAATCAATTTACGGTTAAAATTGACAGAAAGGCAAAAATCCTCATAAATGGTATTTGCAAAGAATACCAACCCGGCGAATATACTTTTGAAATAAAATAAGTAAAGGCTTCGGTTATTACACCGAAGCCAATTTTTATAGGTTTTTAATTTCTATTAACATTGATGTATAAAGTGGCATTTTAACAGTTGTACTAAAATTATTGCTTGTGATTTTTTCATCTTTTACAAGAGCAAGGTCGTGATTTTCATCAAGCAAATAATATTCTGCTATTGCACCATTTTTAAAGCCCAAATTATTAAATTCTATTTTTACTTCCTTTTCTGCTGTATCGTCTAAATCATTAAAATGTGTAAGCATTACGGCACATTGATTTTCACCCTTTGCAGAACATACATAAATATCCTCGTTTGATGATTCGTGCTTTACGTATGTGCCAAGCTTATACAACTTGTTAAACATATAAAAAGGATAATAACCTTTTAGCTTTTCACACAAAACATCGGTGTTAAAAAGTCCGTTATATGCGCAAGGTCTTGCATCGTAATACATCAGCATATCAAGTGGCTTTTGCTGACACGTCATCATCACTGCAGATGTATATGCTGAGCCTTTAAGCCCTTTTATTGTTTTTACGGAATAAATAAAGTCTTCCCCTTTCCAACCTCTAATATAATTCCATTCGTTTAAAATGCTTTCTGTATCTTTAAGCCCATTGTCATCAAGCATTTTTCTAAATCTATCTACGCAATCGCCTACGGAAATTGGGTTTCTGTCATACCTATGCCAAGACAAAAAGTCTATCGGAGCTTCAAGCTGTTTTAAGAAATCCTTTGTCCAATCTTCATTCCAAGCAATAGCCGGGCCTCCAATTTTAAGATTTGGGAAGCATTTCTTTAAGTGCTTAATTGCAACATTAAAAAATTCAAAGAATTGTACCTTTGTGCCTCCCCAAGTTCTTTTGTTGGTTGATTGGTCATTATCTAAATCCGGTTCGTTCCAAATTTCCCAATATTCTAAATTATAATGAAATCCATTATTCCAGCCTTCGTTATAATGCCTGATAATATGCTCACAAATTACTGCCCATTTTTCAAAGTCCTTTGGTGGCAATGTGTTATATTTTTTAACCCAGTGTTCTATTTTAGAGCCTAAACGGTAAAAAGTCTTTGTATCTGCAGTTTCACAGACCTTGATATATTCGTCGGTTAGTGCAAAATCGTAGGATTCCTCTGCATAAGGGTCTGCATCAAAGTTTGGGAAGATGTTATTTACATCAACTGTATGCTCCCCACCATAGGTTGCACAGAATGCTGCATCGTGGTTTCTGACATAGGGTATCCCCGCTTCCATAAATGCCTCTAAATTAGAAATTTGTTGGTCTGCTGTAAATTTATGGACAGGGCCGTTATTTACAGCGTGCATTGGCTTAATTTTCCCTAATTTTTCGCTAAAATCAATTGATACCTTCTCCATTGTTTTCTCCTCCTTTTATTCTGTCATAGAAATTAACCTCTGCAAGCTTAATATACGGACTTAAATAAATAAAAATCAAGCCTAATGTTAAAGGCACTAACAAATACCAGCCGATAAATGAAAGATGTAACACAAAAAGTTCCCACTTATGTCCATACATCATAGCTGTGCTTTTTTTGATTGCTTCCGTTGCAGAAACGTCTTTGTTCTCTGCAATAATATACGGTGCCATTGAATAACCAAGACCTTTTACAATTCCGGGAATGATAAACAAAAGAGTCCATAATATTGTAAACAGCCCAACTAAAAAGTTAGTACACCATACCCTTACAAAATCATAAAAACCATTGAAAACCCTTTCAATTTTTACTCCCAATCCGTTCCTAATATCCAAGGCGATATAGGTAAGCCCCATCATCAAAACAGGAGCAACAATAACATCGGCTATACTTGAAAGAGATATATTTGTTGTTATTCTGCTTCCAACAATGCTTCCGTTTGCGCCTAAGGTTGAAATTGCACCAATAATTACCGAAACGATTAGCGAAGCAACAAAATACATAAAAATATTACCTTTAATCTGTTCCTTTGCCAACAGCTTAATTTCTTGTCTGTTCATACAAGCACCTCCATTTTATAATTCGTTTTTATTATATATTTATAGGCTGTAAATGTCAATATATTTTGTGCAATTTATTGTTGCGAAGTTTGGCATAAAGTGGTACAATATATACATAATTTTTGAAATGAGGTTTATTATGTCATCACAAACTGTTTTAATACTTGATTTCGGCGGTCAATACAAGGAACTTATTGCACGTCGTATTCGTGAATGTAATGTTTATTCCATTGTTAAACCGGGGGATATTACTATTGCAGAAATTAAAAAAATTAACCCTATCGGTATCGTGCTTACAGGAGGTCCAAACAGTGTATATATAAAAGAATCTCCTCACTGTGATAAGAAGATTTTTAAGCTTGGCATTCCTGTTTTAGGTATCTGCTACGGTTGTCAGCTTTTGGCTTGGTCTGTGGGAGGTACTGTTGCACCTGCCGACCTTAGTGAATATGGTAAAACAAAAACCACAGTTAAAACATCTTCGCTTATATTTAAAGGTCTTGAAAAAGAACAAATCACCTTAATGAGCCACACAGACCAAATAACAGTATTGCCTGAGGGTTTTACCTCTGTTGCTAAAACAAGCAGTTGCCCTAATGCTTCCATAGAAAATAAATCGGCAAAGCTATACGGAGTTCAGTTCCACCCGGAGGTTGAAAGTACCCCAAACGGCACTGAAATTATTCGTAATTTCTTATATAACGTATGTAAGGCAAAAGGTGATTACAACCTTAAAAACCTTGAACAAATACTTATTGATGATGTTCGCAAAAAGGTTGGCAAATCACACGTCTTGTTAGGCCTTTCCGGTGGTGTGGATTCCTCTGTATGTGCCGCATTGCTTTCAAAGGCAATTCCGGGACAATTACATTGCATATTTGTTGACCACGGTTTAATGAGAAAAAACGAAGGTGATGAAATTGAAGACGCCTTTAAAAATCACGACTTACACTTTATCAGAGTTAATGCAAAAGACAGGTTTTTAAGCAAATTAAAAGGTATTGACGACCCTGAAAAGAAAAGAAAAATCATTGGTGCAGAATTTGTCAAGGTCTTTGAAGACGAATCTAACAAGCTACCTGATATTAAGTTTTTGGCACAGGGAACAATTTACCCTGATGTTATCGAGTCCGGTGGCAGCAAGGCTGCAACAATCAAAAGTCATCACAATGTTGGTGGACTACCTGAAGATATGAAATTTGAAGGCATTGTAGAACCTTTAAGAAGCTTATTTAAAGATGAGGTTCGTGCCCTTGGCAGACAACTTGGACTATCTAAAAAGTTAGTTGACCGTCAACCATTCCCGGGCCCCGGTCTTGCAGTTAGAATTATGGGTGAAATTACTGCCGAAAAAATAGAAATTTTGCAAAATGCAGATGCAATATTTAGAGAAGTATTAGAAAATAAAAAAGTTAAGGCAGACCAATATTTTGCAGTATTAACAGATACTCGCTCTGTTGGTGTTGTAGGTGATTTCCGCACATACGATTACACTGTTGCACTTCGTGCCGTTAAAACTTCGGACTTTATGACTTGCGAATATGTGCCGATTTCTCATAAAATCTTGGGGTACATTTCTGCAAGAATTGTCAACGAAGTTGATGGAGTGGGCCGTATTGTATATGACATTACCGGAAAGCCTCCGGCAACCATTGAATGGTGCTAACATTTTTGAACCACAAAACGCAAATATACAAACAGGCAATACACCCTTTGGGCATACAGCTCAAGGGGTGATTTTTTCTTTATTTCATATTGAATCAATTATTTGTCGTAATCAAGACAAGTCAATAAATAACCCGAACACTCAAGGAAAATCAACTGTTTTTATTGAATTTATGTTAAATGTTATTGAAAAGACTCTAAAAGAGGCATTGAACGATGATGTCGGAACAAATGCCGGATTAAATGTCGGAATAAATCTCGAAGAAAGAGTGTACAGCGAAATAAAAAGAGATTCGCAAATCACTATAAAACTGCTTGCTGCAAAATTAAGCACGTCCACACGTCAAATTGAGAGAACATTAGCAAAATTAAAAAAAGATAGAAAGATAGAAAGAATTGGATCAAACAAGTCCGGTAGTTGGAAATGTATTGAATAGTTTAATGCGTAACCGTCTCGTAAGAGGCGGTTTTGTTTTTAATATAAAATAGTATGTAAGCCAAATATATGCTCGTTGTTTATTAAATAGTTTACATTGTAATATTTTATAAAACTCTTGCATTTTTTGTCATAAAATGCTATCATTAAGTTAGGGTAGTTTACACATATAAAATCATAAATTTTAGCGGGGGTTAATATCATACTATACTCTTAGAAGCTTATTTTTGAGTTTTAGGTGTTTCAAAAGGTACAAATATTTATATTTAGCTGTACATCTTTTGGGACACCTATTTTTGTATAATGATGTTAGCAAGTTCAATCATAAAATTATTTTTAGGAGGGACAATGATATGAAACTTCATTCATTTCTGTAAAACAAACATAAAAAAACCACCATCAATGGTGGAATTAATATACTGTCTAAACAGTTGCCAAAAGGCGCTTAAGGAAATCCTTTATTTTAACGTAATAGTGTCATTCTAATTGGTAGTTTAGAACAAGTATAGTATATCACATTATTTTAAAGGAGTCAATAGAAAAATGAAGAAATTTTTAGATTATAATATCGGACTAGATATCGGAACAACTTCTGTCGGTTACGCCGTAACAAATTCAAATTGTGATTTGTTTAAAATCAAAGGGAAAAACATGTGGGGTGTTAGACTTTTTGAAGAAGCAGACAAAGCAGTGAACACACGAACTTTGCGTGGTGCAAGACGTAGATACGATAGGCGGAAACAAAGAATAAAACTTTTACAATCATTCTTCCTTGAATCTGGCGAACTAGATACTAACTTTTTTGAAAAGATGGCAAACACATATGTTGCAGACGATAGCAAAAAATATAACCTATTTGACGAACCTATGTTTAATGATAAGCATTATTTCGGTGGTGAAGAAAAAACAATTTATCATTGGCGAAAAAGACTTATAACTACAACCGAAAAAGAAGATATTAGGATTGTATATCTTGCATTGCATCATATAGTAAAATATCGTGGTAATTTCTTATATGAGGATATGAAAAATCTTTCTGCACAAAACGCAAACATTGAAACATCAATGGCAAAACTTGTTGATGAGTTGGCGGAAAAGTATGGTACTAACAATAATGACGAAACCATAAAATCAGTTTGTGACATCATCAACGATCAATCGATGTTAAAAAAAGAAAAGAAAAAAGAATTAGCAAATACATTATCCTCTAATACAGAAACAAGAAAAATAATAGCCGAAGTTTTTTCAGCCGTATTTAATTACGCGTTTAATATCAGGCTCATTTTTGAAAATTGTGATTTCAAGAAAATTGATGAAAAGAAAAAAATCAAACTAGGAAAAGAAGAAGATTTGGAATTACTACCAGAATTCGAAGAAAACGATGCAGTCCTTTTTGATGCTATAATGGATGCGTTTAATTCTTTGCTTCTTCAAAAAATCTTATACTTTGGTAGTGAGGCAAACGACGAACCACACACCTTATCAGATGCAATGATTTACCGCTATAACAAGTATCACAGCGACCTAACATTGCTAAAAAAGCTTTACAAGAAGTATCTCAACGAGTCATACAAAGATATGTTTGTTAATGAAATAAAAGATACAAAGAACTATGTTGCCTACATCAATGTATGCCTTGTATTC
>DCGP01000029.1:0-5389 GCA_002314595.1 Clostridiales bacterium UBA1775
AGTAGTATTCGTTACCGGCTTCTTCGGTATAGTTAATCATTGATTCATTGTTAATTGCAAGTGAACCTGTTGTGCCTGTATTTGTAGCAGTCTTTTTAAATGTAACTGTTGCAATTACTTTACCTGTTAAAGCACTAAGTTGAGCTTGTGTAAAGCTACCTGATGAGTAGTTGAACAATAATGCTGCAGCGCCACCTGTAATTGTTGCACTTGGCATTTTGTTTACACATGATACATATTCGATACCTGTTAAATCCCAACCAATCTGTAATGCATCAAGCTGTGTCATTGATTGTGGGAATGAGTTCATTACCAAGTCAACTGTGAATTCATCAGTTGTCGTAGTAACTGTTCCTGTTCCGTCGCCGAAAACGAAGTTTGAAGGAGCAGATGCGAACACAGATGTGCACGCAACGCTACAAACTATCATCATCATTGACAAAACCAATGCGATAATCTTTTTCATAATTTCCTCCTATTGAATCGAAAGCTTCCTATCTAAGTAATAGCAAACTATTTAACTGAGTAACCTGCCATTGAAGATTGAGTACCTGCTGCGCAAGCCTTTGACAATACTGTTACGTCAGTACCGTTAACACGACCGTCGCCATTTACGTCAGCCAAGAATAGTTTTACTAAGTCAGACTTGTCTGAGTAACCTGCTGCAACTGTCTTTGATAACAATGTTACGTCAGTACCATTTACTCTGTTACTTGCATCAAGGTTAAAGTTACCAATCTTAGCTTCTTCAGGTGTACCTGTTGCAACAGCAACCTTTGTCTTATCAATGTTTTGAGTATTGATTACTGCAAAGTGAACAACCTTGTTGTCCGGAGCAGGAGTCTTGTAGTATTTAGCAACTGCAGTGTTTGTACCTGTACCAACTGTAACAACTTGAGTTGATGTTAAACCTGTAAATCTTAGGATTGATACGTTAGAAACGCCACCTAATGTTCTTGTACCAATACCTGTGTTTTCTGTTACTGTGTATTCTTGCCATACAGCATATAAATCTTTAGCTGCTGTAATTGAAAGAGTTGAAAGGTCTATAACATCTGTACCATTTACTGACCAACCCAAGAATACGTGTCCGTCCCATGTTGGTTCTGTAACACCGGCAGGTGCTGAACCATTGTTAACATTTTCTGTTGTATATACTTGACCGGCTGTAATATAATATGTTACTGTGTGTCCTGTTGGAGAAGGAGCTGAACCGTATGTAACTTGTCCTAAGTTAGCTGATGCAGCATCTGTACCACCCATTCTTACATAGATTGTTGTACCTGATGCAGGCTTAGCCATCTTAAATGTCTTTGTTGTAACGCCTGTTGCATTTTCAAATTGGTCAATTGCAACAGCAACGTCTGCAATGTTTTCGTCTGTTACTGCATTACTTGTTGCAGCAAGCATTGTTAGTTCTGCAGCTGATGATGGAGCTGTATATGTAACTGTAATGTCTAAATCGTTGCCGTTTTCTGTAAATGCAACGTTGTCAACAGTTACAGTAGCAGCGCTAACACTCATACATACAAGTGAAAGTGCCATTACCATAGCTAGAACCATAGTTAATGTTTTCTTCATAATAAATCATCCTTTCGGTTTTTTAATTTCCTGGTTTTACATAATTCAAAAGGTAGATACACCAACAATATTTAGTTTTCAATGTTCACCTCTTGAATATAAAAGCGTAGTTATACCCAAGATATTCTTTCATAATACATTATACAATTATTTCAAAAATATTTCAATGGTTTTTTTAGGTATTTTTTTTATTTGTTACTACTAAACAATTTAGTTTTTAGTTATTTGTTAAATATGCACAAACATAAGATTTATTGGGCATTCATAGCATTTATTGCGTGCCTTTTTATAATTGCAAAAATTGTCAAATGTAAAATAATTGTAATACCCCAAGATATGGGCCAACATAAGAATAGCATAGACAAGGTCTTGTGTTTTTGGAAAAATGTAAAAATCCATAAAATTCTAAAACCACAAGCTCCAACCAAGGAGGAAGCCATTGGAAGTGCAGAATATCCCATTCCTCTTATAAAGCCTCCCAACACATCCATAAGCCCACACATAAAGTACCAAGGCAAGGTAGCCATCATTCTTTCGCATCCGGCTTCTATTGCCTTGGAGGAATCGCTAATGTAAATTCCAAGTATAGGATATTTTAACAAAACAGTTAACAGCCCCAAGAACAAGCCTACAACCGTTACGCAACCACAAGCGCATAATGTATATTTATAAATTTTCTTTTCATTTTTAGCACCGTAGTTTTGGCTGACGGCTGTAATTGTTGAATCATAAAAGGCGTGCATGGCAATATATGTAATATCTCCCACACTGCCTGCGGCAGAGTTTCCTGCCATAGTAGCAGCGCCAAAGCTATTAACGGAAGATTGAATAAGCATATTTGACAAGGAAAAAATAGAGCCTTGAATACCTGATGGGATACCTATTCGCAAAATTTCCAAGGTTTCGTCCTCGTGGAACCTGATTTTCTTAATTCTAAGCCTATATGGAGTATCGCTTTTAACAAGGCAATATGTAACTAATATAGCAGAAAGGTAATTGGAAATTGACGTTGCTATGGCAACACCCTCAACACTCATACCAAAGCCTATTACAAAAACCATATTTAATATAACATTTAACATACCTGAAATGGCAAGTATGTAAAATGGTCGCTTACTGTCCCCAACTGCCCGTAGTATTGCTGCACCAAAGTTATAAACCAAGCTGCCCGGTACACCTATAAATAATATTTTCATATACAATACTGCACCGTCTAAAACTACGCCCTTAGGTGTATCCATACCAATAAGCATTGACTTTGAAAAAACAAGACCTACTATCAATGCGATTACTCCTGCCACCAAGGAAAGTGCAACAGCAGAATGAACGGAATTTTCTAACTTTTCTCTATTATTTCCCCCATAGTATTTAGAAACACAAACGCTGGCACCGATTGACAATGACACAAATGTAGAAACCAAAAGACCATTTAATGATTGTGTAGCACCAACAGACGCCAAGGCGTTTGCCCCTGCCCATCTGCCAACAACTATCATATCTGCCATATTATAAAGCAGTTGCAAAACATTTGAAAATATCAACGGAATTGCAAAGGATAATGTATTTTTGAAAATTGACCCTTTGGTCATATCTATTTCAAATTTTTTCATTTGTAAGTCCTCCAAATTAACTTGTAATAATTATACACCTTTAAATATTGAAATGCAACAATTTTATTGACTTTATTTAATATTTATAGTATAGTTTTTTGGGAGGGATTTATATGAATTTAGATGGTAAAGCAATTGCTTTTTTAGGAGATAGTATAACAGAGGGTTATAATGTTGAAAATGTCAAAAACAGATTTGACAACAGAATAAAAGAAATGTGCAATTTAAAGGAGGTTTATAACTATGGAATTGGTGGCACAAGAATTGCCTATCAATATCCACCAAGCCTTGACCCTAAAATTGATTTATTTTTTTGTGGCAGAATTTATCAAATTAACAAAGATGCTGACATAATTGTGATATTTGGTGGTGTCAATGACTATTTGCACGGCAACGCTCCATTTGGAACAATGGCTGATAAAACAGCAGATACCTTTTGTGGTGCAGTGGACAAGTTAATGACCTCTGCCAAAGAGCTTTTTTCAAGCAAGACAGTTGTATTTTTAACCCCTGCCGGAACAAGCTGTATATCCTGTGGTGGAGATGATACCAAGCCATCATTAACCCATCAAACAGAGGATGCAAAGCCGTTAGTTGAATATGTTAATGTGATAAAACAAAAGGGCAAGGAATTTGGCTTCCCGGTGGGAGATTTACACGCTGAATTTAAAGACAAATTTAGAGATTACGACTTTGTCAGTAAATATGCAAATGACGGATTGCATTTTAATGATGAGGGGCACAAGCTGTTGGCTGAATATATAATTGAATTTTTACACAATTTATAAAATGAGTTGTTGCATTTAAAATGCAACAACTCATTTTTTCCCTATTTTGTATTTACTATATATATTTTACAATCGTGAATTGGTACAACTATATCAAAATCATTTTCAAATATTCCTAAATTTTCGCCTGTAAAAGCATCTGTATAGTTTAACTTAATATTAGAATACCTTGGAAAGCCTAATTGGTCTGCATTTATTGAAACACTAATTTCCTTGTTGTTAAAGTTAAACAACCCTACGGCATAGCTTCCGTCTGCCAAAAGTTTAACGAAATTTTTGGCATCGTGATAAAAATATGTAGTCTTAAATTCCATTGGTGGCCTTGCATCTTGGTCTTGATTTATTTTAATAAGAAGTGGATTGGTCATTAGTTTAACATATTCTTCCCTTACCTTACGAATATCACACCCCAGCATTAAAGGAGCAGAAAACATTGCCCAAAATCCAAAGTGTAGCCTATGCTCTGTGCTGTTACATATTAGCAAATTTTTTGCTTTTTCTTCATCAATTAAGCCCTCACATTCCACATATCCATCACCTGTCATTCCACAAACCAACATATCCAAATCATTAAATGAGCCAAATCCGGAAAGGTTGAATTTATCATACTGTTCATCAATTATATTTTTGATTGAATGGAAATTGTTAAAAATATCTGCTGTGGAACGATACATATGAGCCCCTACTTCACGCATCCACTTCCAAGACATATCTCTGCCCCAATTACAAGCAGAAAATACTATATCCTTTCCACAGGTACGCAGTGCATTTGCCATTGTTAAATATGCGTATTTATTGTCCTTATGTTCAGGAAAATAGCAATTATCATACTTTAAAAAGTCAATATCCCAACTTGCAAAGGTTTTAGCGTCTGTAAATTCATTGCCATAACTGCCGGGATAGCCTCCACAGGTTTTGTAGCCTGTGCAAGAGTATATGCCTAATTTTAAACCCTTTGAATGCACGTAGTCTGCAAGGTATTTAATGCCGTTAGGGAATTTAACAGGGTCTGCAACAAGCTGACCGTTTTCATCTCTGCTTTTTAATGACCAAGTGTCGTCTATAACTATATATTCATACCCTGCGTCCTTAAAGCCACGCTCTACCATAGCATCAGCAGTTTCCATTATAACCTTTTCACACACCTTATCACCAAATGTGTTCCAAGAGTTCCACCCCATTGGTGCAGTTGAGACTTTAAGCATATAACCACTCCTTAAACGATATAAACTAATTATAAAATGTATAGGTGTTTTTGTCAATAAAAAAACACTCTCACAAAATTAGTGAAGAGTGAATAAATAAAAGTCGACAAGCCTCATAAACGAAACTTGTCGACCTTTGGTGGGAACAATAGGGATCGAACCTATGACCCTCTGCTTGTAAGGCAGATGCTCTCCCAGCTGAGCT
>DCGP01000029.1:5445-6735 GCA_002314595.1 Clostridiales bacterium UBA1775
GCTCTAACCAACTGAGCTATGGGTCCAAAGCTAAATGTTGGTAGCGGCGGAGGGATTCGAACCCCCGACCTAACGGGTATGAACCGTTTGCTCTAGCCAGCTGAGCTATGCCGCCACATGCACTGTCGCATTTGCGACGATAACTATTATATATTATATTTTTTCATTTGTCAAGGGTTTTTTTAGAAAAAATTTGATATTGCGACTTTTTTTAGTCGCAATATCAAAAAAAGTGATGTATTATGCGTCCAAATTGTTGTTATTTTCCAAACTTTCCTCTGCTTTTTCAACAGCTTCTGCTGATTTGCCGGAAAATAATTCTTCAAATCTTTCTGCATCAATAGTTTCTTTATCCAAAAGTTCCTTTGCCACTACTTCTAACTTATCCATATTTTCGGACAAAATCTTTTTGCAACGATTATAAGCATCATCAATAATCTTTTTAATTTCTTCATCAATTTCTGCTGCTGTACGTTCGCTGTAATCCTGAGTTCTTGAATAATCTCTGCCGATAAACACCTCAGAATTGCTTGAACCAAATGTCATTGGGCCTAATTTATCACTCATACCATACTTCATAACCATATTTTTTGCAATTGCAGTAGCACTCTCAATATCGTTTGAAGCACCTGTTGAAATATCGTCCATTGTTAATGTTTCTGCCACACGTCCACCTAAAAGTGTAACAATGTTATCCATCATTTCAAGCTTTGAAGCATAGAACTTATCCTTTTCAGGTAAAGACAATGTGTAACCACCTGCCCTACCACGTGGGATAATAGATATTTGATGAACAGGGTCTTGGGTTGGTAACATTCTTGTTGCAATAGCATGACCTGCCTCGTGATATGCTGTAAGCTTACGTTCGTGTTCTGTAATAACCTTTGTTTTCTTTTCAGGGCCTGCGATAACCTTAATTATTGCATCTTCAAACTCTGCCATACCAATTTTGGTCTTGTTACGCCTTGCAGTTAACAAAGCTGCCTCATTAGAAAGGTTTTCAAGGTCTGCACCGGAAAATCCGGCAGTTGTCTTTGCCAAAACATCAAGCTTAACATCTAAATCCAAAGGCTTTTTAGCAGTATGAACCTTTAAAATTTCTTCTCTGCCCTTAACGTCCGGTTCACCTACTACAATTTGTCTGTCAAAGCGTCCCGGTCTTAACAAAGCAGGGTCTAAAATATCAGGTCTGTTAGTTGCTGCAATAATAATTGTGCCTTGGTTTTCGCCAAAACCGTCCATTTCAACAAGTAATTGGTTAAGTGTCTGCTCACGTTCATCGTGTCCACC
>DCGP01000031.1 GCA_002314595.1 Clostridiales bacterium UBA1775
CTTTATTTTCTTGAAATCATATTTACCTTCTTTGGCTAACTTGATTAATGCAAAGAATGATTTGAAGCTACCGTCTATTTCTTTGAGTATCTGCTGTGCCATATTTGAGTTTAATGCTTTATAGTTTTCACTAGACTTAAGCATTTTGTAATTAGACTCATAGTTTAGATATTCTTCTGTTTCAAAGAAATGCTGTCTAATATTATATGTTGCCTGATTACTTAGATTCTTTGCATAGTGACACAGTTCTGCAAGTGCTCTGTAATCCAGCTTCGACAGATGCTTTAATTGTTGTTTAACCGTCAAATACATAGTCGTCCTCCTTCCTCAGAAATTTTATACATATTACCATATGTTGTGAGGAAAAGGTTACTATTTTGTAAATATTGTGGCCGATTCATCTCACGTTTAAAAACACGAGTGTTCTCGGCTCATTCATAAAGGAATGCAAGGAAAGATACGCAGAAACACTGAAAAATTAATAATTATTAGATAAAAAGGACAGGAACAAAATTCGTTCCTGTCCTTGGCTTTTTATACTGTAAATTAGATGTCGCCCAAATCACATAGCTCAATTGCACATCCTATGTGGAAGAAAGCACATGCGCCTTGATAGAGTAGCTTTTCTGCGGTGTCTTCATCCGGATCATAATCTGAAATCATTGAATATAGAAGTCTGTATTCTTCCTTGGCATATGTTTCAAGTTCCTCTATATTCATTCCGGTTGCAGTTGCAACGTTTTCGTATAAATTACCGGTCATAAGTTCTGCGAAGATTTTATCTACATTGAAATCGTCTTTATCTATTGAGTAACTTAATGCATAGTAAATTCCGGCAAACAAGGATAGTGTGGAAAGATTGAAGTATATATCTCTTTTTTCACCATTGAAATTAGCTATGAACTGGGGATTTGAAAGCCAGTAGGCCACAAACATGTTTCCGGTATTCCAAAGGGGCTCTATGTACTTTAACTGCGTGTTTTCGGGAATCCAGCCTTTCTTATTTGCATCCATGGCAAATTGTTTTATTGAATTTGTAAGGAATTCTGCCAGAAGCTGTGTTTCATCCTGACTGTTATTCTGGCACAGACTAAGGAATAACTGATAGCCGTTAAGCAGTTCACTGTCTAGGTAACTCAAGGCTTTTGATTTTATTTTTTCCGGAACACCATTATAGAACGCTTCGGCAATTGAGCCGGTTATTGCTGCAATAGTATCACTGTCTCCACCGATGGAAATTGCATTTCGTATTGCATCTTCAAAGTCGGTTGAATCAAGAAAGGCGACAATTGCCTGAGGAACACAGTCCATACATGTTTCGTTGTATTTGTAAGTATCCCTAATGGAATCGGTTGTAAAATCCAGCGGATAGTATTTATCTGAAATATATTTTTTAATTTCATTTTTGGATTTCTGATTTCTTGCAAGGAAAATTGCTGCAGCTGTGGCCTGTGCACCTTTTATTCCTTCAGGGTGATTGTGTGTGGGAACAGCTGATGCTTCAGCAAGTATTTCGGCTTCTTCAAGACTTCCTGCAACCCATGCTACAGATGATACTCGCATTGCGCTTCCGTTTCCAAGACTGTTGTACGGACCTGCTTCGGGATTGTTTAACCAGTCGATGAATCTTAAACCATAAGTCATATCCGGATATTTATTACCGAGTCGTCTCATCTGTCCGGTTACTTCTTTTGAGAACTCAGAAATACTATTTGTTGATTTATATGTGTGAAGAGCGTTTGCAACCGCAATTGTCATTACTGTATCGTCGGTAAATTCGCATTTATCCGAGAATAAAGGAAAATCCTTAGTTTTTATGTTATTGAATTCATATATTGATCCTACAATATCTCCAACAATGGCACCTAACATATGGTTACCTCCCAAAAATCTAATTTGTATTTTAGCTGAACTTAATTATGAGTCAGTTGTATTTTTCCAAAATAGAACAAAGCATTTTTCCGTCAATGTTTCCGCCGGACATTACAAGGGCTATGTTCTTTCCACCGATTCTTTCCCTAAAGTCCATAACGGCAGCGACAGTCGTACAGCTTCCTGTTTCTACTACAAATTTTTCTTCACATGCCATAAAGCATACTGCTTTTTCGATGGTATCTTCTGAAACCGCAATAAGATCATCAGCGTAGTCTTTGAGCATTTCATAGCTTAAAGCCCCAACGCCTCCTATAAGCGCATCACAGATTGAATCATCGCATGGATATTCATCGTAGAATACACCATCTTCATATGATTTTATCATGGCAGGGCATTTTTCTGTTTGAACACCTATAATTCTTACATCCGGCTTGATGGCCTTTGCAGCAACAGCGATTCCAGTGATTAATCCACCACCGCCTATTGGTACAACAATAGTATCTATATCCGGATTTTGTTCTAAAATCTCTATACCTATTGTGCCCTGGCCACCGTATATTTTGGGGTCATCATAATATGCGTCAATGTATGTCATACCATGCTCATTAATATATTTCATTCCCATGGCATGTGCTTCATCATATCCCTTTCCCATTAGCATAACTTCAGCACCAAAGTATTTTATTTTATCTATTTTACTTTGCGGAGTCGTTTCGGGAACAATAACTATTGCGTTCTTGATTCCTAAGAGTGAAGCAGCATAACTAACGGAACTTCCGTGGTTGCCGGATGAAATTGTTGCAACGCCTCTTTGAATTTCATCTTCGGTAAGAGTCATCATTTTATTTAGAGCACCGCGTATTTTGAAGCTTTTTGCGCGCTGCATGGATTCCAATTTGAAAAAGTAGTTCCTGTTATCGTCTCCGAGATAGAATGACTGCTCAAGTGGGGTTTTGCGAATATATGGACTTATACGTTGATATGCTTGTTTTACCTCATTATAATCGAATGCCATGATTATTCGCTCCTTTTAAATGTAAATCCGATAATATCTCCGGTAATCTCACCGAGCATAGTATTATCTCAGAAAAATAATGACCGACTATATTTTATCATATGCGGGCAGAAATACAACGAAATGGATAGTAATGTTTGCAATAACAATTCACTGTTGACTAAATTAAAACAGTGTTTTATAGTATGTATTGCAATTGAAAAGGGGGAGCTGTAGAAAACGGCTGAGAGGGAATGTGTTTCATTCCGACCCATAACCTGATTTGGATAATGCCAACGTAGGATAATATGTGTACGATTTTTGGTGTGTCCTTATTGGGACACACTTTTTATTTGGAGGATAACATATTATGGAAACAAAAAAGTTAGTAAAATCATCAATTTTAATTGCAATAGCAGTAGTACTTTCGTTGGTTAAAATTATCCAATTACCATTTGGAGGGGCAGTAACATTAGGCTCTATGGTACCAATAATCCTTATTGGTTTTATGTATGGTAAAAAATGGGGTGTTATATCCGGTGCTGTGTATGGGCTTTTGTATATGCTTACGGATATGAGCGTTGTATCGGCAATGTTTATGCCCGGGGACTCACAAATGGTAGTATGGCAAGGAATAACAATATGTCTATCGGAATATATAGGTGTAGGAATGTTACTCGGTTTAAGTGGTGTTTTTAAAGATAAAATCAAAAATGAAGCATTGGCAATAACTCTTGGTGCATTGTTGGTAACTTTTTTGGTATTTGTTGTCCATTTTGTCAGTGGTTGCATTTTCTACGGTGCTTGGGCAGAATGGTTTTTTGAGCAATACTCATTTGGAAAATCAATTTTGCAAAAATACAATGGTTTTTCCTTGGTTGCTTTGTATAATTTAATATACAATGGTTCATATATGATATTTGAAATCGTTATTTCAACTATTGTTTCACCGATTTTATTTAAAATACTTTCAAAGGGCAAAATAATATAATTAAAATGTGTCAAGTTTACAGCTTGACACATTTTCTCTTAATAAGAGACTTTATTAAAACATTTCTATAAAAAATAGGTTGACATTCTATATATAGGTGATATAATAAAGGAAACGGAGGTGTTAGTATGAAAACCACAGAGGAAACACTTGCAAATAACATTAGAACCTTACGTAAAAATATGAATATTACACAAGAGGAATTGTCAAATAAGATTGGATTTTCAAAAAAGACTGTCAGCAAATGGGAGCTTGGGGACTGTATTCCATCGGTTTCAACCATTGTAAAGCTTGCTCAAATACTTGGAACAGATGTAAACTCTATGGTTGGTTACACCTTTGCACCACAGTATTTTTTAGGTATTGATGGTGGTGCTACCAAAACTGATTTTAGACTGTGCGATGCAGAGGGGAAGGTTGTTAATACTTGCAAATTATCTGCATGCAATCCTGTTGATATAGGAATGGAAAATGCAAAAGTCGTTCTAAATGAAGGCATTGAAACTGTATGCAAAGGTATTCCAAAGTCGTTAATTTCGGTATTTGCAGGAATATCAGGTGGTATGACCGGTAAAAACAAAACAGAAATCAATAAATTTTTAGGAGATTTCGGTTTTTCAAAATATGCAAACGGAAGCGATGTGGAAAATGCAATTTCTGTTGCATTGGACGGCAAAGACGGTGTAGCTGCCATAATGGGAACAGGCAGTGTTATTTTTGCAGTTAAGTGTAAAAACAGATACAGAATAGGTGGCTATGGCTATTATTTTGATAACGGCGGAAGTGGCTTTGACATTGGGTGCAGTGTATTACGTTCTGCACTTAATGCCTTTGATAAAAGCGGAGAGCCTACAATACTTCTTAAAATGTGTGAAAGAAAACTTGCAGGGAATATAGTTGATGCTATTGGTGAAATTTATCAAAAGGGTAAGACCTTTGTTGCATCATTTGCACCACTTGCGTTTGAAGCATATAAAAAAGGCGACAAAGTTGCAGAAAGTATCTTAAATGATAGTATGAAAAACTTTGCAAACAAACTAAATGTATGCAAGGAGTATTTTGATAAGGATTTTAATATATACCTTGTAGGCGGTCTTTGTAATGATGCAGATATTTTTATGCCGATTCTAAACAAGTATTTAGATTGCAAGTTAAAGGTGTCAATTTGTGAGAAAAGCCAAGTTGAAGGAGCACTTAAACTTGCAGGATTGAAAGGGGAAATTTAAAATGTTAGAAACTGAAAAAGTAAATGAAGCCACTCGCCATATAGGCGAAATGGACACAATAGATGCAGTAAAACTAATGCAAGAGGAAAATTTGAATGCAGCCAAGGCAGTGGGTACAGTAGTTAATGAGGTTGCCAAGGTTATTGACCAAGTTTCAAGCAGAATGAAGCAAGGCGGAAGACTGTTTTATGTTGGCTGTGGCACGTCAGGTAGAATCGGTGTTTTAGATGCAAGTGAATGTCCACCAACCTTTGGAGTATCCCCTGAATTGGTAGTTGGTATTATTGCCGGTGGTGAAAGGGCAATAAGACACGCAGTTGAAGGTGCAGAGGACAGCATAGAAATGGGTGCAGAGGCAATTATCGAAAACAAAATCACGGAAAAGGATTCGGTTATCGGAATTTCTGCCGCAGGTGGAGCAAACTTTGTAATTGGTGCTTTAAATCAAGCAAAGAAACTTGGAGCGTTTACGGCGTCGGTTTCGTCAAACAAGGTTTCTAAAATCGGTGATATTGCAGATGTTGCCATTACAACACCAACAGGAGCAGAGGTAATTGCCGGCTCAACACGAATGAAGGCAGGAACAGCTCAAAAAATGGTTTTAAATATGATTTCAACCGGTGTTATGATAAGAATGGGATACGTATATGAAAACAGAATGATTAACCTAAGACCAAGTAATGTTAAGCTTAAAAACAGAATGATAGTTATTGTTCAGGATATTTTAAATGTTCCATTTGAAGAGGCAGAACAATTACTTGAAAAGGGTGAATGGGTAATTCGTAAAGCCATAGAAATAAAGAAAGATGGTAAATAATTATGATTATTAGAAATCTAAAAAACCAAGATGTTAGTAAAATATTTGATTTGTGGAACGAGTTTTTACCACATGAATCTGCTTCAAAGCAAAATGTTATTCGCAAAATATTTCTTGATGTTAATTTTGACAGAAACGGATTTTTCGTTGCAGAGGAAGATGAAAGCATAGTAGGATTTTGCAACTGTGTATATCACTGTGTGCCTATTTTAAAAGATGCTCCAAGCCAATATCCAAACGGATATATCAATATACTTGCCATAAAAAATGACGACAATTTTGATGTAGTAGGAAACAGGCTTTTGGAAACTGCCGAGAATTATTTTAAGTCAGTTGGCAAGGAGGGAATTAGTACAGCATATTTTCCAATATATTTTGTTCAGGGGGTTAATTTTGAATGTGCACCACAGTATGCTAAGCTTTACGAAAGCAGAGGTTACAGCGTAGATAAAAGTGCAACATTAGATATTAACCTTGCAAAATTCAATCCGTTAGTAAAGTATGAGGAACGAAAGAAAAGCCTTGAAAAAGAGGGGTTTTATATTGGTCCTCTAACTGATGAATATTTACTTTCTGCATTAGACCCTAATGAGCCTTTCAGTAGTTATAGTTGGAGTGCAGAGTTTAGAAATCGCATTATGCAAAATATGGATTATGAAAGTATGAGAATTGCTGCATTTAACGGTCATGTTATTGGTGCTTGTATATTTGGGGACCCACTTAGTTCACCTGAACGATTTGGCCCGTTTGGAGTTGATGGAGAATATCAAGGCAAAGGCATCGGCTCTGTTTTATTACACGATTGCTTAAAGGTTATGAAAAGTCGTAACCTTCACAGTGCATGGATGCAATGGGTACACGAGGACGGAACAGCATGGCACTTGTATAATAAATTTGGCTTTACAAAAACTTATACATACCATACATATATAAAGAAATTTTAATAAAGTGAGTGATTAGTTTGCTAAACGGAATAGATAATATAAGCTTGGCAATTCCATATTTAAAAGGAAAAAGAGTAGGTATACTAACTAATTATACAGGTTTGAATAAAGATTTTAAAAGTAGTGTTGACATTTTAAATGAAATTTGCGATTTAAGGGTTATTCTGTCCCCGGAACACGGGCTATATGGGGTAGCACAAGCAGGCTGTGATGTTGGCAATTCAACACATTTGAAAACCGGCTTGCCTGTAATTTCTCTTTTTAATAACAATGGTGTTGATGAGTCTTGGGTAAATAACATTGATGTTTTAGTGTATGATATTCAAGATGTTGGACTTAGGTTTTATACCTATGTGTATTCACTTTCCGACTCCATGATTTTGTGTGCTAAAAATAACATTTCGGTAGTTGTGTTGGATAGGTATAATCCATTAGGCTTAACTAAAAAAGAAGGAACAGTTTTAGAACGTAAGCACTCTTCCTTTGTAGGCCGTTACCCATTGCCTTCAAGATATGCTTTAACAGTAGGGGAACTGGCACAGTATTTTAATACAGAAGAAAACATAAATTGCGACCTTCATATTGTCCCTTGTGTAGGTTTAACAAGAGATATGGATTTTAGAAATTCAGGTCTTGACTGGGTGCCTACTTCACCAAATTGTCCAACCTTTGATTCTGTTGTTTGCTATATTGGTACAGTTTTATTTGAGGGTACAAATATGTCGGAGGGCAGAGGAACAACCAAACCATTTGAGCTTTTTGGCGCTCCTTGGCTTAGGGCAGAAGAAATTATTGAAAAGCTAAACACAATGGGCTTTTTAGGTGTAAAGTTTAGATATTCACCGTTTACACCAACATTTTCAAAATTCAAAGGTGAGGTGTGTCAAGGTATTCAGCTTCACATTACTGATTATGACAAATTTAGTCCATTTGAATGCTTGATTAAAATTATTGATTTAATTCGTAAAACTCATAAGGAATTTGAAATATACAAAAAGACTGACGGAACATATTTCTTTGACTATCTTTTAGGCACAGATGAATTTAGAAGCAAGGACTTTGATGTAGATGAATTCTTGAAAAAGCAGAAGGATTTAGTTGATAATTTTGATACAACCAAATACGAAATTTACAAATAAAACAAAGGATTATTTCAGATTATGAAATAATCCTTATTTTTGTTATGGGCATTAAATTTGTAATGCTGTCCCAAATATAATATTCATCTTTATAAGTACCTTTTCCAAATGTAAAAATATTTGATGTGTTAGGGTTAATCAATGCAGATTTTGAACTTAAAATGTATGTTTCGCTGTCATTGTATCCCTTTGAAATTATAACTGCATTTTTATCATTTTTTGAGTTATTGTATATTGTTATACTGTTTGTATCGGTGCCTTTTAGAGTAGGGGAAACAAATATATCTTTGTCTTTAATTAGCTCTAACAAAGTCTTTTTAAAATTTATTAAACCGTATCCGTAATATGTATCATACCCCTCATCACCAAGGTCATCACAGGTGGTTTTAAGTAATTCTTTAAATTCGGAGGAGTTCATATCCTTAATATTTAATGCAATGGCAGCAAGTGCAGTAACATGTGGGGCAGAAAATGAAGTACCTGACTTGTCTGTGTATCCACTAATTGCAAGGCTTGATATACTTTCTCCCGGAGCCACAACCGTAATGGCGTCATTATGCTGAGAAAAAGAAGAATGCAAAGATGTTTTTCCAACAGAGCCAACACTTACAACATTAGAATATGATGCAGGATACATCTTGGCACTATTGCCGTCATTACCTGCTGCTGCAACTAAAATTGCTCCTTTATTTTCGGCATAATCTATAACATTCTTCAAAAGTAACGAAGAGTCTCTGCTGTCCATTCCAAAGCTCATATTTATTACTTTGCAATCAAAGTCATCAACTGCGCACTTTATTGCTTTAATAATATCCGAAAGGTATGTTGTCTTTTTAGGGTCAAAGCATTTTATTGGAACAAGCTTGCAGTTTGTGGCTGTTCCGTATAGGTGGGAGGCGATTATTCCTGCAACATAAGTTCCGTGTCCTTTGTTGTCTGTGGTATTTGTTGAATCGTCAAAAATATTCTTTCCGGTTAAAACGTTGTTTTTAATACTATTAAAAACTGTAATTCCTGAATCTATTACGCCAACCCTAATTTCATTACCATAACAGCCTAATGTTCCTGCAAAATCACTTTTAATAATATTTAAATTCCAATTGTTTGAAAACAGTTTAACTTCGTAGTTGGGTTCATAATAATTAACAACACCCATATCTTGCAACATTTCAAGACGGTCCTTTGTTACAACCTGAGGTAAATTAAATTGCACATCTTCATTGTTTTGATTATATAGTTTAAAGGACTTAACATCTACTAAATAAGTTTCCTCTTCTGCAAGTACATCAATAGTAAAAACAGATATTAAAAGAAGAAACATAATAATTAACTTTTTCATAGTGCCCACTTCCAATTCTATTATAATTCTATAATAATATTATCATAATGTCAATTAGAATTTCATTAAAGGAATAAAATAACTGTTTTTGTTTGACATATAAAGGCTTTTATGGTATGATTTTATTATGGATTTACAAGAAAATGGAGGGTATAAAATGGCATTAACACTTACAGAAAAAATACTTAAAAACCATCTTGTTGACGGAGAATTTGTAAAGGGCAAGGAAATAGGGATTAAAATTGACCAAACACTTACTCAGGACGCAACCGGAACAATGGCATATATTGAATTTGAAGCAATGAATATTCCAAGGGTTAGAACTGAACGTTCAGTTGCATATATTGACCATAACACATTGCAAAATGGCTTTATGAATATGGACGACCATAGATTTATCGGCTCTGTTGCCAAAAAGCACGGTATTTATTTTAGCAGACCCGGTAACGGCATATGCCATCAGGTACATCTTGAAAGATTTGGTGTGCCGGGCAAAACCTTAATCGGTTCCGACAGTCATACGCCAACAGGTGGTGGACTTGGTATGATTGCAATCGGTGCAGGCGGTCTTGACGTTGCAGTTGCAATGGGTGGCGGTGCATACTATATTACATATCCAAAGGTTGTTAAAATAAACCTAACAGGTAAGCTTAACCCATGGTGTGCAGCCAAAGACGTTATTTTAGAAGTATTAAAAATAATGTCTGTCAAAGGCGGAGTTGGTAAAGTTGTAGAATACTGTGGTGAAGGTGTAAAGACACTTTCAGTGCCTGAACGTGCAACAATTACAAATATGGGTGCAGAGCTTGGAGCAACAACATCAATCTTCCCATCTGACGATGTTACAAAGGAATTTTTAAAGGCTCAAAAAAGGGAAGAGGACTGGGTAGAGCTTTCAGCAGATGAAGGCGCTGTTTATGATGAAGAAATTGACATAGACTTGTCAAAAATTGAACCACTTGCAGCCTGCCCTCATTCACCTGATAATATTAAGAGCGTAAACCAGCTTGGCAAGATGAAAATTGACCAAGTGTGCATAGGCTCTTGTACAAACAGTTCACTTATGGATATGCTAAAAGTAGCCCATATTTTAAAAGGTAAAACAGTTAATCCAAATGTGTCATTATCAATTGCACCCGGTTCAAAGCAAGTGTTAAATATGCTTGCCCAAAACGGAGCATTGGCAATAATGATAGATGCAGGTGCAAGAATTTTGGAAAGTGCCTGTGGTCCGTGTATCGGTATGGGACAATCGCCAAATTCAAAGGGAATCTCACTACGTACATTTAACCGTAATTTTGAAGGACGTTCAGGTACAAAGGACGGACAAATTTATCTTGTTTCACCTGAGGTTGCTGCTCTTTCTGCAATAAACGGCTATTTGTCAGACCCAAGGACACTTGGAGATATGCCAAAGTTGGAAATTCCAAAGGAATTTATAATAAACGATAATATGATAGTTGAACCGGCATCGGTAGAAGATGCTAAAAATGTTGAGATTTTAAGAGGCCCAAATATTAAGCCTTATCCAAATACATCAGCACTTGAAAATTCAATAGATTGTAAATGTTCATTAAAGGTTGGGGATAATATCACGACAGACCATATTATGCCGGCAGGTGCAAAGATATTGCCACTTCGTTCAAATATTCCCGAAATTTCAAAATTCTGCTTCACAGTATGTGATGAAGAATTTCCGGCAAGGGCAATGAAGCTTAAACAAAGCATAATAGTTGGTGGTTCAAACTATGGGCAGGGTTCGTCAAGAGAGCATGCAGCACTTGCACCGCTTTACCTTGGTATTAAGGCAGTTATTGCAAAATCATTTGCAAGAATACACCGTTCCAACCTTATTAACGCCGGTATTTTACCATTGACATTTGTAAATGAAAATGACTATGAAAATATTTCACAAGGTGATGAATTAGAAATTAAAAATCTAATTTCATCTGTAAATGAAAATGGAAAATTTGTCATATTAAATAAAACAAATGGCAAGGAGATAATTACAGAATGTGAACTTTCTGTAAGAACAAAGCAAATCATACTTGCAGGTGGTTTGTTAGACTTTACAAAAAACAACATTTAAAGGTGGCCTAAAATGAAAATAGAAGATTTTTATAAAACAAAAGACGAAAAACCCCTTGATAACTTGGTTGCCAATGGTGGTTACTGTGGCATAATAAGGAAAATGTCAGTTATAGGCGATAGCTTGTCATCAGGTGAGCTTGAATCGTTAAATGAAAATGATGAAAAAGGCTATCACGATTTTTACGATTATTCTTGGGGCAAATTTATGGAAAGGGATACAGGTAACTCTGTAAATATCTTCGCCAAGGGTGGAATGACTGTTAGGGAATATTTAGACAGCTTTGCTGACAGTAAGGGGTTTTGGAATGTTGAATATAACAGCCAAGCATATATAATTGCACTTGGTGTAAATGATTTAGGCCATATGGATAAGGGAGATTATGAGCTTGGCAGCGTTAAGGATATAGACCTAAATAATTATGAAAATAATAAAAAAACCTTTGTGGGAATGTATGGCAAAATCATTCAAAGGTACAAAGAAATTCAGCCAAAGGCAAAATTTTTCCTTGTTACTATGCCGAGGGAACCATTTGTTGATACTGAAAAAGGCAGAAAGTGGTTTAAATATAAGGAAGATACAAATGAAGCAATTCGTAGCTTGGCAAAGCATTTTGACAATACCTATGTAATTGACCTTTACAAATATGCACCTGAATATGATGATGAAATTAAATCCAAATTTTATATGGGTGGTCATTTGTCAGCAATAGGTTACAGGCTAACAGCACTTATGATAGAAAGCTATATTGACTATATTATAAGGCATAACATAGACGATTTTAGACAAATAGGATTTGTAGGTACACCGTATCACAACAAAAATTATAAATGGTAGAGGTATAATATGAACAAAATACAAATGAAAACTCCGTTAGTAGAAATGGACGGAGACGAAATGACAAGAATAATATGGAAGATGATAAAAGATATTATCATCAACCCTTATGTGGATTTAAAGACAGAATATTATGACTTAGGACTTGAAAACAGAAATGCAACAGATGACCAAGTTACAGTAGATTCTGCCAATGCAACTAAAAAGTATGGAGTTGCTGTAAAGTGTGCCACAATTACACCAAATGCAGACCGTGTAAAGGAATATAACCTAAAAGAGATGTGGAAATCTCCAAACGGTACAATTAGGGCAATTTTAGATGGTACAGTGTTTAGAACACCAATTATTGTTAAGGGAATCACTCCGTATATTCCAACTTGGACAAAGCCTATTACAATAGCCCGTCATGCTTATGGTGATGTGTATAAAAACATAGAAATGAAGGTGGCAAAGGGCGGTAAGGCAGAGCTTGTCTGCACAGATGATAAGGGAAACGAAAATCGTAGCTTAATATTTGATTTCAAAGATACTGATGGCATTATTCAAGGCTTGCATAACAAGGATAATTCTATCCAAAGCTTTGCAAGATGTTGCTTTAACTACGCTTTGGATACCAAGCAGGATTTGTGGTTTTCATCAAAGGACACTATTTCCAAAACCTATGACCATAGGTTTAAGGATATTTTTCAAGAAATATTTGAAAATGAATACAAAACAAAGTTTGAGCAGTTAGGAATAGAATATTTTTACACCTTAATTGATGATGCTGTGGCACGTGTTATTCGTTCTAATGGTGGATACATTTGGGCTTGCAAAAACTATGATGGGGACGTTATGAGTGATATGGTAGCAACTGCATATGGTAGCCTTGCAATGATGACATCTGTGTTGGTTTCACCATCAGGGGTGTATGAGTACGAGGCAGCACACGGCACAGTACAGCGCCATTATTACAAGCATTTAAAAGGCGAAAAGACATCAACCAATTCAGTTGCAACAATCTTTGCATGGACAGGGGCATTAAAAAAACGTGGAGAGCTTGACAACATCAAGGAGCTTTGCGACTTTGCAAACAAAGTGGAAAAGGCAACAATTCAAACAATCGAAAACGGAATTATGACAGGTGATATGGCAAACCTTTCAACCTTGCCAAATAAAAAGAAAGTTAATACAGAAGAATTTTTAATTGAAGTGGGAAAGAATTTGGAAAAACTAATTAAGTAATAATATAATAGGGGGTTACTTATGAAAAAGTTTGTTTCAATTATTTTAATGCTTGTGGTTTTAGCTTGTACTTTACCTACTATAACACTTGCCCAAACTACTATAAAAATTGGGGACTATTTAGAAATGGGCACTTATTACGGTGCGCCAATTTTGTGGCGTTGTGTGGACATTGACGAAAACGGCCCTCTAATGCTTGCAGACCGTATTATCTGTATTAAAGCATTTGACGGTAAGGGAAAAAATACATCAGGCTCTCACGGTAGAGGATATTGCTATAATTCTCAACAAGGCTATTATAGAAGACAATATGGTTCAAACTACTGGGCAGATTCTAACATTCGTTGTTGGTTAAATTCAACAGCAACTGCCGGCAATGTTGTATGGGCTTGCGGTAATGCACCAACTTCAAGTAATATGCGGAGTGGCTACAACGCTTATGACCAAGAAGCAGGCTTTTTAACAAACTTTACTGAGGATGAAAGGAACGCAATAAAATCTGTCACTCAAAAGTCATTGCTTGACGGCTATGAACATTCAGGTTTAAGCAATACAATAAATTCAAATTATCATCAATATAGTTACAACATTTGCAGTGTTGTCCAAAATTATGATACAGCTTATTCGGAACAGGTAACAGATAAAATGTTTCTTTTAGATGTTAAACAAATAAACACAGTATATAATAACAGAGAAACATTAGGTAACGATTACTACATAGGCATACCAACTGAACAAGCAGTTGCTAATTCAGCCTACAAAGATTCGGATTTAAATGCCACCACAAAGTGGTGGTATTGGCTTCGCTCCCCTTATGCCAACAACAGCGGTAACGACGTCCGCCATGTCTATTCTGTCGGCTTTGTTTACAGCTACTTTGCTTTTAACGACTTTGGCGGTGTTCGTCCTGCTTTTTATCTTAATCTCACATCTCTAAATCTCAAAGGTGGAGAGGGAAGCAAAAGTAATCCGTATATCATTTCTGTTGTTAAAACAGGCAAGGTTAAGGACGGCATAGAATACACCTATGGCGACGGAATATTAACTGTTATCGGTAATGGTTCGCTTGACGATTATACTCAGGGGGACACACCTTGGGAAAGTGATAAGACAAGTATCGAAAAAGTAATAATTGAAGATGGCATTACAAACATTGGTGCATATATGTTTAGCGGATATTCTAATTTGACGGATGTTATTATTCCAAAGTCTGTTGCCTCTGTTGGTGAGGGTGCATTCTTCCAAAGTGGTTTAAAAACTATTTCATATATGAGCACACAGGAGGATTTTGGCAAAATCTCAATAGGTGATATGAATAAGGAATTTACAAAGGCAACCGTTATACGCTATGGCAGTAATGTTGTCAGCAGTACATTAACAGACTGCAAGCTTGTTGATGGTGTGGTTAAGGGAAAATATTCTTTTGGCTTAATTACAGACCAATTTAATATGTTCACTGCACTTTATGACGGAGAGGACAGACTTGTTAAACTAAGCAAAACAAAATGTGATAAGTTATCAAATGGTGGTAATATAAACATTGAAGTGCCTGACAAAGACTACATTGGCAACTACAAGTTAAAGCTAATGTATTGGGACAAAAACAACAATTTAATGCCTGTTGGTGCTTGCAATGTGGCAGAAATTAGTGCTGAATTACAATAAACAGAAATACTGAAAAAATCAAGCTTGTTTCCGATGATGAAAATTGTTATTATTGTTACAAGACAGATAAAATAGTGGTTTATAAATAAAGAGGTCTTAGAAAAATGCACAAACCCACCCAAAGTGAAAATGGCATAATATAGTTATTTCGAGTTATAAAAACTACTAAAAAACAAGGTAGAAATTTGTTAATGGTGAATTTCAAAATTATAAATCTTCTCAAAAGGAGCTGTCGCAAAATGCGACAGCTCCTTAATTAAAAATTATAGTAATTTAAATATCATAATCAAGTGCTACACTTTTAACTGCATTTTCGTGCATATAAGCCTTTACAACATCACAATGATATTTGTCATTTTGGTATATGTCAAGTGCTTCCCTACTTTCAAGCTCCACTTGTAATATTACGTCAAATGAACGTTCGGAACACAAAAAGTCTGTTCCAACCTCAATATTTTTAATAGTGTCAACATTACCCTTCATAGAAAGGATTATTTCCTTTGCCTTTTCCTTGGATTCCTTGCTGCTGTCCTTTAATTTAAAGCATACAATGTGTTTAATCATTTAAAATTCCTCCATTTCATATTTAATTATATTACAAAGTCAACATAATGTCAATTAAAAACAATATTGTCAGTTGACAAAAATAATGAATATGTTATAATATTTAGTAGTAATATAAAAAGGAGATTTGTTATGAAAAAACAAACAGGAATATTGGTTGGTGCCGGTTCAAGAGGTACAGGCTATTCAAAAATTATGAATAAATTGCCTGACAAATTTGACATTGTAGGCGTTGCAGAACCTATCGAAAACAGAAGAGATTTTATTAAGGATTTGTTTAATATTGACGATTCAAAGTGCTTTGAAAATTGGCAGGATATTTTTGCACAAGGCAAAATTGCAGACTTTGCAATTATCGCAACACAGGATAATATGCATGTAGAACCTGCATTAAAGGCTATTGAATTAGGCTATAATCTACTACTTGAAAAGCCTATTGCTCCAACACCGGAGGAATGTAAAATGGTTGCCGATGCAGCAGAAAAAAAGGGCGTTAAGGTAGTTGTATGCCACGTTTTAAGATATACAAATATTTTCAGCACATTAAAGGACGTTATTGCATCAGGCGAAATCGGTGAAGTAATGTCTATCGAAGCATTAGAGTCAGTTGGTACAAGGCATATGTCCCACAGTTATGTTAGAGGTAATTGGAGAAACGAAGGGGAAAGCAGTCCAATGCTTTTGGCAAAATGTTGCCACGATATTGACCTTATCCAATGGCTTATCGGTAAGGAATGTACTAAGGTTCAATCCTTTGGCTCACTTAATATTTTCAAAAAAGAAAACAAGCCTGAGGGCTCACCTGAAAGATGTATTGACGGTTGCCCTTATGCAGATACTTGCATATATGATACAAAAAAATTATACCAAGGCGAACACTGCTTTGGTGGTGATTGGTTTAAACGTGCTGCAACTCGCAAGATGAACCCAACAGAGGAAGATGTTGAAAAGGCATTGCGTGAAGGTCAATACGGCAGATGCGTATATAACTGCGACAATGATGTTGTTGACCACCAAGTTGTTAATCTTGAATTTGAAGGTGGCATTACTGCTTCACTTACAATGACAGCCTTTACAAAGGATTCAAACGGCCGTGAAATGAAGGTGTTTGGCACAAAGGGTATGCTTGAAGTTATCGGCGATAACAAATACATAAATGTTACTCATTTTGGACAATTATCCAAAGAATATTGGGGAGACAGAATAGATAACACAATTGACGTTTCAAGGGCAGAGGACGACAAGGGTATCGGCATCACAACAGGTCATGGTGGTGGCGATTTAGGTATAGTTTTAGCAATTTATGACGAATTTAATGATGCATATAAAGGTAAGTCAATCTCAACAGTTAGGGAATCCTACCTTAACCATGCAATCTGCTTTGCAGCAGAGGAATCAAGACACAATGACACTGTTGTTAGAATGAAGGAATATGATGCTAAAATAAAATAGTTAATTAAAAGTCGAACTTTAAAGTTCGACTTTTTTGTGGTCTGATATATAGTCCTTTGGCATCTTTCCTGTAACATTTTTAAAGGTTTTATAAAAGTTCGAAATGCTTTTAAACCCACAACTTTCGGCAATTTCTATCTTTGTCATATTGGTGTTTTTAATGTATTCAATAGCCTTTTCTATCCTTTTAATTGATATGTATTCAAATGGCGAAATTCCGTTATATTTTTTAAAAAGACTTGAAAAGTATGTTGGGGTAACAAGACACATTTTAGCCAATTTACTTAAACTCATTTCTGTGTCAAGGTTGTTGTCAATGTGGGCAATAACCTTGCTAAGTTGCTGGATAGAGGAGGATTTACTTGATATACTGTCCGTATGCTTTTTGTTGGTAAAATCTCTTAAAACAGTTACCAAAACTGTTACCAATTTTGTCCGTACAAGCAATTCATAACCACTTTTTTTGCTTTTTAATTCATTAAATATTTCTATGATTAAATTTTTGATTGTATCAATGCTTTTATTGTTTCTGTCAAGCTGGGTGCATTTGTTTTTGGAAAAGAAAATGTTTAGCAGCGAAACATCGCAAAAAAATTCTGTTTCCCACAACATACGAGGTTCAAATCGCAAAACCAAAGCAGAAAGGGGTTCGTTTGGCAGAATGTTTGTTATACAATGTATTTCGTCGCTTCCAAAAATAAAAATATCGTTACTTTGAAATTCATAAGTTTTGTTGCCGACGCTGTATGTTCCACAACCGGATAATATTAAGGATATTTCACATTCTGTGTGATGATGCTCTCTAAATGGTCTTGGTCCTGAATTTACAGTAGTATTAAATAATTTTAAAATTGTTTTATTGTTGTTGTCCTTTAATTCCATAAAAAACCACCAATCGTAAAATAGTAGATAAATTTTATAAAATAGTAGATGTTTAACTATTGCATTATTATAATAAAAATTATATAATGTATTATATCACATAATAATAAAAAAGTATATAGATATTTTTGAGGTAATATTTATGATATTAACTGATTATTTAACTTCCAACAAAACAAGAATATGGGACTTTGCAAAGCAATGTGGTGTTAAAAACGGAGTTATCAGGCTACCTGAGGATGAAGGATTTGATATTACCGATTTTTCACATTGGCAAACTGTACATAAAAATTTTACGGACTTTGGTATTAAACCTATTATTATTGAGCCAATGCCAAATTGTCTGCACGACCATATTAAAGCCGGTGATGAACACAGGGATGAAGCTATTGAAAAGGTAATCAAAAGCCTTGAATTTATGGATAAGCTTGATATTAGGTGCATTTGCTTTAACTTTATGGCTTATGTTGGTTGGACTCGTACCGAAAACAATATTTTAGAAAGAGGAAACGCCTACGTTACAGGATTTAATCTTGAAAATTACATTCCTACAAATTTCAAAATAACAAAGGAACAGCTTTGGGACAACTACAAATATTTTATAGATGCAGTTGTGCCTTATGCTGAAAAGTATAACATAAATTTGGCGCTTCATCCTGATGACCCACCTCTTGAAAGACTTGGCAACGTGGAACGAATTATGATTAGTGCAGATAACATAGAAAAGGCAATGAACATTCACAAATCCAAAAATCTTGGTATTACAATGTGTCAAGCAACCTTTAAAATGATGGGAGAGGATTTGTATCAAGTAATCCCAAGGTTTAAGGATAAAATAATGTTTGTTCATTTTAGAAATGTTGTAGGCAACAAAACTAATTTTAGAGAAACATTTCACGATAACGGAGATATTGAAATGGGTAAACTTTTGAAATTATATAACAAATGTGGCATTAACGTACCGATAAGGGTGGACCACGTGCCTACAATGGCAGGGGAAAAAATTGAAAATGCAGGCTACGATGCATTAGGCAGACTATATGCAATTGGTTATCTAAAAGGTTTGATGGAAGGAGCTTTATAATATGTTCGATTTATCAGGTAAAACAGCACTTGTAACAGGCTCAACAAAGGGCATAGGGTTAGAGCTTGCAAAACTACTTTCAAAACAAGGTGCAAAGGTGTTTGTTCACGGTGGTACAAGCATTGAGGCATCTGAAAAAATATCTGCAGAAATACCAAATTCAACACCACTTATGTATGATTTAATCAAAAGTGATTGTGCAGATAAACTTTATGAGATGACAGGCGGTGTGGATATTTTAGTTGTTTGTGCATCAATCCAAATTAAAAAGAATTGGGACGAATATACTGATGAAGAGCTGGAAAATCAATTTAATTGCAATGTTATTAACTCATACAGAATTATTAAAAAATATGCACAGTATATGAAAAAGCAAAAATATGGCAGAATTGTTACGGTTGGCAGTGTTAACCAATGTAACAATCACCCAATGCTTGCAATTTACGGCACAACAAAGTGTGCCCAAGCAAAGCTTGTTAAAAATATTGCACCTGACCTTGCAAAATATGGCGTAACAATTAACAACGTTGCACCTGGCGCAGTTCTTACACCAAGAAACGAAAAGGCACTTGCAGACCAAGAGTTTAAACAAAAGGTTATTGATTCAATACCTTTGGGATATATTGCAACACCACAGGATATTACACCGACAATTTTACTTCTATGCTCTGATGAAGGCAAATACATTACAGGGTCAGACATTGTAATAGATGGTGGAATGAGTTTATAAAAAGATAGGAGAATTAAAAATGCACTTTAATGACAGAGAAGAAATTATTAAATTAACACCACAGTGGAAGGGTGAAAGATTTGACGACGGCAGACCAAAGGTAGATGATAAGTATCTAAAAGCTCTTAAAACCTTAACATTAGAAGAGGTATGGAAGCCAATATTTGTAAAGGGTTACGAAAGTCAATTTGAAGGTAGACTTCACACTTTACATAACGATGGCAGAAAACTTATCGGCAGAGCAGTTACTGCAACATATTGCCCATTTAGACCTGACCTTGACGAAGTAGTTAAGGATATTGGTCGTTCTGAAAACAGAACAGGCACATATAACCAATGGGTTATTGACAATTTACAGGAGGGCGATGTGCCTGTTATTGATATGTATGACAAAATTTATAAGGGTACATTTATAGGTGGTAACCTTACAACTGCACTAAAAAACAAGACTAAAAACGAAAATGGTGGTGCAGTAATTTGGGGTGGTATCCGTGATACCGAACAAATGCTTAAAGTTGAAGATACCCAGGTTTATTACAGAGGCATTGACCCAACGCCTATTAGAGATTTTATTATGACAGGATATAACACAATTACAAGAATCGGTAATGCAGTTTGTTTGCCGGGTGATGTTGTGTTTGGCGCAGGTGGTGGGGTATTATTTATTCCAAGCCATCTTGTTGAAGAGGTTGTTGGTGGTGCTGCAAAAACACAGGTTAAGGACTTGTTTGGTTTTGAAATGATTACATTAAACAAATTTACAACAGCTCAAATAGATAAAAATACTTGGACGAAGGATATGCTTGATTTGTTAATGGACTTTATAGAAAATGATGACAGAGCAGCAGAGTACAGAGGTCTTGATTGGTCTCATGAATATGACCTTGCAATTAACGGAGACCCTACTGATACTCAAAGTGCTTTGTAAGGAGTTAAAATGAGAAATATATATATTTCGTCATGCCGTGAAAATGGTTCAATATTAAATTACATATTAGAGGATAATGGTGATTTGTTGTTAAAATCATCGGTTTTATGTAATGGCTCTATGTATCTTGCAAAAAAAGATAATGAAATTTATTCATTACTTCGTAAGCCCTTTAAAGATAATAACAACAGTGGTTTCCAAAGTTTTGAAATCAATTCATTCGGAAACTTTACGGGCAAATCAAGTGAAATTACTTCTACATTAGGTGAAGTGGCTTGTCATTTGGCAATAGATGAACAGAATATATATGTAACAAATTATATTTCAGGCAGTGTGTTTAAAACTCCAAATAATTTGTCAATTCATAGTGGCAAAGGGATTCACTCTGCAAGACAAGCCTCACCTCATACTCACTTTGTAACATTAATGCCTAATAATTCAAAACTGCTTGTTACAGACTTAGGAACAGATACAATATATTTGTATGATAAATCATTGCAAATAGTGGATAAAATCAAATTAAAAGATGGGTGTGGACCAAGACATTTGGCTTTTTCTGATGACGGAAAATTTATGTTTTGCATAAATGAGCTTACATCTGATGTTGCAGTTATTAAAATGAATGATTATGAGGTCTTAGGTTATTACTCATCTTTACCTCAAAATTATAAAGGTGAAAGCACATCGGCAGCAATTAGATTTGCCGACAATTACGTCTATGTGTCCAACAGGGGACATGATTCCATCACATGCTTTGAATTTATTGAAGATAAATTGATATTAAAATCAATTACAGAGTGTATGGGCAAAGGGCCAAGAGATTTTAACATATTTGACGATTTGCTGGTTTGCACAAATGAAAAGGACGATACAGTTACTGTTTTTAAAAGAAATAAGGAACAACTAATATTTTTAAATCAAATAAATGTTGTTTCTCCAATATGCGTTATATAAATTATCGGTAAGATTTTTCTTACCGTTTTTTATTGTATTTATTTGTATATTATGATATAATTACGAAAAAGGATTATAAGTTTGGTAAAGATGATTGAAATATTGTTTACCACCCATTATAAGACTATAAATGCGACGTAATTTAGGAGGCAAAAATGAACTTAAAAAACAGAAACTTTTTAAAATTATTAGACTTTACAAAGGAAGAAATTGAATATTTGTTAGATTTATCAGCTGAATTAAAATCTAAAAAGAAAACCGGAATACCTCATAGGGAATGTGAAGGTAAAAATATTGCTTTGATATTTGAAAAGACAAGTACAAGAACTCGCTGTGCCTTTGAGGTTGCAGCATACGACCTTGGTATGCACGTTACGTATTTAGAACCTACTGCATCTCAAATCGGTAAAAAAGAAAGTATTGCAGACACTGCAAAGGTTATCGGCAGAATGTATGATGGAATAGAATACAGAGGATTTGGACAAGAGGTTGTTGAATTATTGGCAGAAAATGCAGGAGTACCTGTGTGGAATGGCTTAACAAATGAATTTCACCCAACTCAAATTCTTGCAGATTTTCTAACTATTAAGGAACATTTCGGAAGCTTGGATAATAAAAAATTAGTCTATATGGGCGATGCTCGTTACAATATGGGCAATT
>DCGP01000008.1 GCA_002314595.1 Clostridiales bacterium UBA1775
TATATCCTTCTACGTGAAACTCCAGCAGGCATATTTCAACGAATCCAATGCATACGGTGGCTGGACCTTGATTGGTTATGTTGGTCCTGGTGCAAGCGGCAACGCAACTTCCACAAGCACAACAAACTTTAGATATACATCTTCTATGGCAGCAACTGTAACTGTTACTGCACAAACAAACAGTGCTTGGTCTGCAGAAAATATCACCAAGCTTAATGATTGCTCTTCTGCAGCACATTGGGTCATCAACTTGAATGCTGCTGCCGAAGCTTCTGATGGTTATACCGCAGCAATCAGTACAGATACAAACGGTGGTTGCGCCGCTCTTACACCGAGCTTTACAAAGCTCTCCATTGCTGGTGGAAAGACTGCTCAGGGTGAATAGTTTGACCATATAAAGTCAAGATTCTATGTACAAAAGAACTCAGCTTTCAGCTGGGTTCTTTTCTGTTTTTATGAAACACCTAATTATAAAAAGAATTTCAATACAGCAAATTCCAACAATGGTAGCGATGGGTCTAAACTATAAACAAACAAATGCAAAAATAAAAACGAAAAAAGAGTCAAATTGATTGATTTGAATCTTATAGGTTTGAATTTTGTCAAAACATATAGCGCTATAGCACAAGTTGCAAAAGGCAAAAAATAAAATAATCCAGCACTTGATTCTTTTGTCAAAAAAATGTTTGAAATATCTAATAAAGAAACTATGATGGCAATAAAATAACTTACAGTCAAAAGCATCTGTTGACCAAATTTCGTGCAAAATTTCGCCTTTAAATTCATGAACAACATGAACGTGACTAATACTCCCATGCAAAATAAACCGTGATAAGAAAAGTGCTTAGAATCAAAAGACAACAAATAAGGGAGTTCACTGACAAGCGCTGTTGTAACAAATACACAAAGAAGGCTTTTCATTTTTATTCCTCCACTTTGTATTTGTAAAAATGGACTTTTTCAATGCTTTTCAAAGTGTCTATTTTTATGTTGCTGTAATAATGTCTTTCTAAATAGTCCTTAAAAAATGGATCTCCGACAACAACAAAATTTTCCTTTACCATATCTCTAAAAGGATTTGTTATGCCAAATTCATTTAAGGTATTTGTAATTTCCGGCAAATATTGATTCCAATATCCAGAACCAATTGTTCTTTTAAAGCTTCCCTGTGGTTGAGCCATATAAATGGGCTTTTGATATTTTGCCCAATTCATGTATTGAGGCAAAGAAAACATAAAAATGCAGTTTGGGTTATCATTTATAAATTCGTCAACCAGAGCGTATTTATTGGTTTCCTTTACAAATACATCCTTATTTAATTGCATTTCTTCATTGAATATTCCTAAAATAAAAATTACGGAAACAGCAAATTCCATGACTATAATAGGGACGAAATATTTTATTGGTAACTTTTTAGGCTCCTTTAAAAAAGGTATAGACAATATGGTTGCATAAATCCATAATCCAGCTTCTACTCTAAAAACAAGCCTTTCAATAGAAACTAAATATGCCATTAACATAAGCAAAACCATGAAAGAAAGCCAAGGATATATGCCTTTCTTTGGGTTTGTTGCCAACAGCAATATGCAGAATAAAAAGAAAAAACAACAAACAGGATGTTCCAGTGAACTCGTTAAGGCACTTGTCAATTTTGTATAGATATCTTTAAGTGTGATTTTATTTCTGTATTTTTCGATTAATACAGCATATCCCCGCATAATATCGGAGGCAAAAACCTGAGTGTCGTAAAATTTCCAAGTTTTAGCCATTTGAAAATCTTCTGGCGATTTCCCAGAATTTTTTAGATCTTCAAGAACTGCGGTAATGTTATAATTTCTGCTATCTCCAACAACAGCTCGAGGACCTTGAAATTCTTTATACAAAGAATAATTTGCATTTCTATAACTATAGCTATCAATTATTTGAGTTAAGGCAATGCAAGCTGCTATCGCGCCTATAACTAATAATGCGAATATCTTATTTTTCAAGAAAAACTTGTATTCCAGAGCCACTGCGATCAAAAAAAATGGTAACCCCATAAGGAAAGCATCCAAACGCATCATGGAACCCCATACAATTAAAATGCTTCCAACAAAAAACAATCTTTTTCTCTTTTCTTGAAAGCCAATAACAGAAGTTAACATTCCTGATGCGCTTAAAATAGCTGCACACTGGGTAAATTGCATTTTTGAATAAAAATCAAAGCCAGACAAGACAATGAAGGCTACGGATAATACAATTCCCAAATAGTTTCCGATTTTTTTTACAAGAAAGTAAGTTATTGCTGTAAATGAAATAAAAATTGAAAGATATTCACCTATATAATACCAACTAATTTTAGGGAATAGACTATAAAACGGTATTAAAGCATAACCGTAAAGAATGTTGATGAAATACAGATGTGGATTATGTTCATTACCAAATGCACCATCTAGAATGGCAGCCATAAAATAATCATCTGCACCACGGTATTCCAAATTCGTAAAGAAATACAAAAAAGCCAATAACACATTAACAAGTAGTGCAATCAACAAGGGCTTTTGAATCGTTTTGTACATAATAAAAATATAGAAATAGAAAAGGAGCCTCCGAAGAGACTCCCTTTCAAGGTTTTGAATGCTAGTCAGCTATTACTTACCGATCTTGTCAAATGTCGGGGTAAGTGCCTTGCAATCAGCACTACCAGTAGGAACATTTGCGGTAAAAGACACTTCAGAAGAAGAAAGAACGTCATCAATAGACCAAGCAGAGCCCAGTGAGCAGTTGTTCAAAGCAACCCTAGATGTAGCTTGCCAGCCTGCAGTATTGGTACCATTGTCAGATGCTGAAGTGGCATTGCCTTGAAGAGAGCCACTATAAGTAAAGTTTGTTGTATAGGAGGAGTTTGCTGCAGAGCTTGTTCCCGGGCCTGTGTAACCGATCAAAGTCCAGCCGCCAATAGCGGTAGATTCAGAATAGTAAGCCTGCTGGAGTTTCACGTAGGTTCCGGCAGCAGGACCAACTTCAGATGCCTTGGACTTTGCAATCATGCCGAAGAGCTTTGGCACTG
>DCGP01000039.1 GCA_002314595.1 Clostridiales bacterium UBA1775
ACAAGAGCTCTTGCAATTGCTACACGTTGTTGTTGTCCGCCTGATAATTCAGAAGGTTTCCTATTAAGCAATTCTTCAATTTGAACTAGTTTAGCTGCTTCTACAACTCTCATACTAATTTCAGTTTTTGGACATTTTTGGTTTTGCAAAGGAAAACTAATATTTTCTCTCACTGTCATATGAGGATATAGAGCATAGTTTTGGAAAACCATTGCAATATCTCTGTCTTTTGGTGCAACGTCGTTAACTAAGGTGCCATCAATGTAAAGTTCACCTTCTGAAATATCTTCAAGACCGGCAATCATACGCAATGTTGTTGATTTACCACAGCCTGAAGGACCAACCAAAATAATAAATTCTTTATCAGCAATATCCAAGTTAAAGTCTGTAACAGCAGTTACACCACCTGAATATCTTTTGTATATTCCTTTTAATTTCAAATCTGACATATTTGTTTTCCTCCTAAAAATACTACATTTAAATACAAGTATATGATACCATAACATACAAAAATTTACCACTAACCAAATGCACAAAAAAACCACAGGCATTTTATACATTTTGCATAAATCAAATAAAAACTCGCTTTTTAAGAGTAAAAAAGCGAGTTTTGTTAGTTAATATGCACAAATTAGGTACTAAAACAAGGCGATTTTTTGGCTCGACTTGTTTAAAATAACCATTAAATATCACGCATAGTAAGTGAAATTCTCTTTTTTGCAGGGTCAACATCTAGTATTTTCACCTTTACAATGTCCCCGATAGCTACAACATCCATAGGGTGTTTAACGTATTTATCAGCAAGCTGTGAGATATGCACAAGTCCGTCTTGGTGAACTCCTATATCAACAAATGCACCAAAATCTATAACATTTCGTACTGTTCCGGTCATAATCATACCCGGTTTTAGGTCTTTCATATCCATAACATCAGTGCGTAGCTGAGGAGGAGCAACCTCATCACGAGGGTCTCGTCCGGGCTTTTGCAATTCGGAAATAATGTCCGAAAGTGTTGGTATTCCAATACCTAATTTTTCTGCAATTTCTCCCTTGTTGCAATTTTCTAATGCTGTACTAAGTTCTTTTGTACCAATGTCATTCATAGTCAAACCAAGCAATGAGACCATTTTTTTAACAGCATCGTAGGACTCGGGGTGAACTGATGTGTTGTCCAAAATGTTATCGCCGTCGGTAATACGTAGGAAGCCTGCACATTGTTCATAAGCCTTTGGGCCTAATTTTGAAACCTTTTTAAGCTGAGTTCTGTTTTTGAAAATATCATTTTCTTCCCTATATATAACGATATTTTTAGCTAACGAACCACTAATACCGGAAATATATGAAAGTAATGATGGCGAAGCAGTGTTAAGGTCGACACCGACACTGTTAACGCAATCCTCAACAACACCACCCAATGCTTCACCTAAACGTTTTTGATTCATATCGTGTTGGTACTGCCCAACGCCGATAGATTTAGGGTCGATTTTAACAAGCTCTGCTAATGGGTCTTGAATTCGTCTTGCAATAGAAACAGCACTTCTTTGTGAAACGTCATAGTCGGGAAACTCCTCAGATGCAAGTTTAGATGCCGAATATACCGAAGCCCCTGCTTCACTTGTCATTACATAAACGGCATTGCTGTTTGTTTCCTTAATTAAGTTTGCAATAAATATCTCACTTTCCTTAGAGGCAGTTCCGTTACCTATTGAAATTATGTCTACATGGTGTGTGTTAATTAAATTAGTTACCTTTGACTTTGCTTCTTTAATTTTTTCAGGAGTGGTAGGAGGAGTGGGATATATAACCCCAACATCCAAAACTCTGCCTGTTCCGTCTACAACGGCTAACTTACAGCCTGTTCTGTAACCCGGGTCAAAACCTAAGACAACCTTGTTTTTAATAGGTGCTTGTAAAAGTAGATTTTTAAGATTTTCTGAAAAAATCTTCATAGCACCTTCTTGGGCAGTGTCTGTAAGCTGATTACGTAATTCTGTTTCAATGCTTGACATAATAAGCCTTTTGTACGCATCGGCAGATGCAGCTTCTACATAACAGCTTGTGATACTTCTCTTTTCAGGAATAAGCTGTTTGTTTAAATATGCAATAATATCTGTGTCGTCAACCTCAATTTTAACATTTAAAAATCCTTCGGCTTCACCTCTGTTTAGTGCTAAAACTCTGTGGCGAGCTATTGCCTTTAAAGGCTCTGAAAATTCGTGATACATCTGGTAAACATCACGCTTTTTCTCTGTTTCTTCCTTGTTGGTAGCCTTTGAAGCAATGGTACCGTTTCTGTATGTATAAATTCTAATAAATTTACGATAGTCTGCATTGTCGGAAATTTCCTCAGCAATAATATCCATAGCACCGTTTAGGGCATCCTCTGTGGTATTAACCTCTTTTTCAGTATCAATAAAGGGTAAGCAAATTTCGTCAATGTTGCCCTCATAAAGATTTTGAGCAAGTATAATTTCTGCTAATGGTTCAAGACCTTTTTCCTTGGCTATTGTTGCCCTTGTTCTGCGCTTTGGTCTGTACGGGCGATAAATATCTTCAAGTTCTGTTAACTTTTCGCAGGAATCTATTGCAAGTGTAAGCTCTTCTGTTAACTTTCCCTGCTCATCAATAAGACGTTTTATTTCTTCCTTACGTTCCTCCATACCTCTTAAATATGTAAGACGGTCAAAAAGATTTCTTAACAGTTGGTCATCTAATGAGCCTGTAACTTCCTTTCTGTATCTGGCAATAAAAGGAATAGTATTACCTTCGTCAATCAATTTAACAGTATTTTCAACTTGATATAATTTAATATTAAATTCTTCGGCAAGTCTTTTATTTATATCCATATCTTATCAATATCTCCTTGGGTTAGTTCTTTAATTTCACCTAACGGTAAGCTTTCATCAAGCTTTAAATTACCGATTTGAATTCGTTTTAAAAATACAACCTTGTTGTGGATTTTTTCAAACATTCTTTTAACTTGATGGAATTTACCCTCGTATATAGTAACCAAACAGCCTTCATTGCATATTTCCAAATTTGCAGGCATAGTTACAAAATCTCCTAAATCCATACCTTTTTTAAAGACTTCAATGTCATTTTGTGTAACCTCGTTTTGAGGAATTACAAAGTATTTTTTAGGTATATGCTTTTTAGGTGATGTTACGTTATGTGCAAACTTTCCGTCATTTGTGAGTATTAGCAACCCCTCTGTGTCTACGTCAAGTCTGCCAACAGGGAATACGTTAAAATGAGCATATTCCACAGGCACAAGGTCAACAACTGTGGGAAATTTGTTGTCCTCTGTGGCGCTAACATATCCGTCAGGCTTGTTTAGCATAAGGTATACAAATTCCTTGTATGTAATTACCTTGTCATTAACAGTTATTTCACATTGGTCAGGGTCGATTTTCATATCCGACTTTGAAATAACTTTTCCGTCAACCTTAACAAGACCGTATTTTATAAACTGCTTTACATCTTTTCTTGTGCCAATGCCACAATTTGAAAGTATTTTATCTATTCTTTCCATAGCAAGCCCTTAAATATGTTTTTTAACAAATTTTTCGATTTTTTCAAGTGCTTTGCCTATTGATTCAATGGAGTAGGCATAAGATATTCTTACAAATCCCTCACCGGAATCACCAAAGGCATTTCCGGGAACAACAGCAACCTTTTGGTCTTCTAATAATTTATGGCAAAATTCCTCGGAAGAAAGCCCCGTTGTTTTAATGGAAGGGAATGTGTAGAATGCTCCTTTTGGTTCAAAACAATGCAAGCCTATTCTGTTTAATTCCTCAACTAAAACTTTTCTTCTGTGATTATATTCCGAAACCATATATGCAACGTCGTTATCACTGTTTTTCATAGCATCAATTGCAGCATACTGACTTGTTGTAGGTGTGCACATAATACCGTATTGATGAATTTTTGTAATTGCCTTTATTATTTCAGCATTACCACAAACATATCCAAGACGCCATCCGGTCATAGCAAAGGCTTTTGAAAAGCCACTAATTAGCATTGTGCGTTCCTTCATACCCTCAATAGAGGCAATAGAAACGTGATTTTGCCCATATGTAAGCTCTGCATATATTTCGTCGGAAAGTACGATAATGTCAGTACCTCTTAAAACCTTTGCAATTTCTTCAAGGTCATTTTTATCCATAATTGCACCGGTTGGATTGTTTGGAAATGGCATTATTAGCATTTTGGTTTTAGGTGTAATTGCTTCTTTTAATGCCTTTGCAGTTAGCTTGAAATTATCCTCTTCGGTTGTTACGATAGGTACAGGAACGCCACCTGCCATAGTTACGCAGGGAGCATAGCAGACAAAGCAAGGCTCCGGAATTAACACCTGGTCTCCAATGCCGATAAACGCCCTTGTGCATAGGTCTATGGCTTCACTGCCACCCACTGTAACCAATACTTCGCTTTTATAGTCATACTTTACTGAAAATCTACGGTTTAGGTAGTTTGTAATTTCAAACCTAAGTTCTTCAAGACCACTGTTTGAGGTATAGTACGTATGTCCTTTTTCAAGGGAATAAATACCTGCCTCTCTAATGTGCCAAGGTGTAACAAAGTCAGGCTCACCAACACCTAAGGAAATTGCATCAGGCATTTTTGCGGCAATGTCAAAAAATCTTCTTATTCCCGAAGGCTTCATTTCAGTAACTTTTTGATTAAGTAATTTTTCTATGTTCATAGGGTTATAATCCCTCTTTCATCTTTTTTTGGCTTTTCAAAGACGATACCGTCTTCCTTGTATTTTTTGAGCAAGAAGTGTGTTCTTGTAGAAATAACACATTCCATTGGTGCAAGCTTTTCTGCTACAAATGTAGCAACTTCCTTTAATGAATTGCCCTCAATTAAAACAGAAAGGTCGTAACCACCTGACATAAGAAATAGATTTTTAACCTCAGGGTATTGATATATTCTTTCGGCAACTTTATCAAAGCCTTCGCCTCTTTGAGGAGTAACATTAAGGTCAATAAGTGCAGTAACAAATTCTCTGTTTGTTTTTTCCCAGTTAATAATAGGTCTTGCCTTTAAAATAATACCTTCTTCAATCATTTTGTCGATTTCTTTGTTAATTACATCTTCTGTGGTATTCAAAATGGCGGCAATATGTCTATGCTCTAAGGAATAATCCTGCTCCAATAATTTTAAAATGCTTTCTCTCATATTTAAACCTCCAAAATATACATATATTACATTATATCATTTCAAGTACAAAAAAACAAGTAATTTTATAAATATTACTTGATAAAATGTATCATTTATGATATTATTATTTATAAGTATATATATAGGAAGTGTAAAAATGGATTTTTTCAACGAACATCTAATAAAAAAGCACAAGGACAGTAGGGATATTTTAAAGACAATAGCTATATGGGTAGGGGTTTTTGCGTGCATTTATTTGTTATTTTTGGCTTATGAATATGTTAGAATGATATTTTTTATACTAATTGCCGGCGTTATTTATGTTGCATTTAGATTATTTACCGGGCTAAATGTGGAGTACGAATATATTTCAACAAATACAACCCTTGATGTAGATAAAATCATTGCACAAAGGAAGAGGAAGAGGCTTTGTAGCGTAGACATCAGAAATATTGACTACTTTGCACCTGTTAACGAAAAATACAGTGCAAATATGAAAAATCCGTCAATTACAAAGACAATAGATGCAACGGCACACAACCCAAATGTTCAGTCATACTACGCATTGTTTAACAAGGATGGACAAAGAGTTTGCCTGATAATTGACGCAAATGAAAAGATGCTTAGAAACTTTGAAAATAATATTACACGTTCTAATTTCTATACAGAATAAGGGGTTTTGTGTATGCTTTTAGCAAATGTCAAGCAGGCAAGGGACATTGATAGGCTTACAATTAATGAATATAACATACCAAGTATTTTACTTATGGAAAATGCAGGCAAATCTGTTTGTGATGTTGCACTTAAAACAAATGCAACCAAGTTTGTTGTGGTTGTAGGAAAAGGCAACAACGGAGGGGACGGAAGTGTTGCTGCAAGGCATTTACACTGTTGTGGAAAAATTGTATCAATAGTGCTGCTTTGCCAAGCTAAAACCCTTTCGGGTGATGCCAAGGCTGTATATGAATATGCAGTTAATGTAGGTATAAACGTGGTCGAAGGCTTTAATGAAAAAGCAAAGAAATTGATTAAAGACAGTGATGTTATAATTGATGCAATTTTAGGCATAGGTGCAAAAGGACAGCCAAAGGGCGTGTTTATGGATGCTATTGAGTATATAAATAAGCTTGACAAATATGTAATTTCCGTAGACGTGCCAAGTGGAGCTAATGCAGATAATGGTAATATTGAAGGTTGTGCAATTAAGGCAAAGGAAACAGTTACCTTTGGTATAGGCAGGCTGGGTTTAATGCTTTACCCTGCCAAGGAATATGCAGGTAAGGTAACAGTTAAAAGTATTGGATTTGCACCAAAGGCAATAGAAAAGGCAAAGGTTAATTTTGCTACTGTTGAATATGTAAATCAAAATAATATACCCGATGACTGCCACAAGGGAAGTGTAGGCAAAACATTGGTTGTTGCAGGCTCACAGGGTATGACAGGGGCGTCCTATTTAGCCTCGCTTTCTGCTTTAAAAAGTGGTAGTGGTGTGGTAAGCTTGTGCATTCCATATTCACTAAATAATATTTTAGAACAAAAAACTACTGAAATAATGACCATTCCTGTTGCTGACAATGGGGTTACAATGACGGCTAACGCCAAGGACGTAATATTAAAGAATGCAGAAAAATATAATTGTATGGTAATAGGCTGTGGTATTGGAAATAATGAAGAAGTTACAGAACTTGTAAATCAAGTTGTAAAGTATGCTAAATGCCCGTTGGTTATAGATGCAGACGGGATAAACTGCCTTGAAAAAGAGAATTTAAAAAGCTTGAATAATAACGTTGTCATTACACCTCATATAGGTGAGATGGCAAGGCTTACAGGTATAAATGCAGAATATATAAAAAATAATCTATTAGAGGTTGCAATAAATTTTGCAAAAGAATATAAGGTTGCAGTGGTGTTAAAATGTGCCACAACCGTAATTGCTTTCCCAAATGGCAAGGGCTATGTAAACACTTACGGAAATAAAGGAATGGCAACTGCCGGCAGCGGGGACGTATTAGCAGGGATTATAGGCTCGTTTATTGCACAGGGTGAACAGTTTGAAACTGCCGTTATAAATGGTGTTTGTGTTCATTCTATGGCAGGGGACAAAGCAAGTGATAAATACGGTTTTCGTTCTATGTCTGCAACAAATATAATAGAATGTATATCAGATGTCTTAATGGAAGGAAATGAATAGCAATGAGAACATGGTGTACGGTATCCGTTGACAATTTAACATATAATGTTAATCAAATTAAAAAGCACATCAGCAAGGGGACAAAGCTGTGTGCTGTAATAAAGGCAGATGCTTACGGACACGGGGCATACCACATAGCAACAGAGCTTTTAAAACAGGGCTTTGAATATTTGGCTGTTGCTTTTATTGATGAAGCAATAGATATTAGGAACAATGGCATAAATGCTCCTATTTTGATTTTAGGAAACACACCTATTGACACAGTCGACCAGTTAATAGAATATAATGTTACTGCAACAGTTTATGATTTTAAAACTGCCAAGGCTATTTCGGAGGAAGCAAAAAAACACGAAACAACAGCAAAAATTCATATTAAAATTGACACAGGAATGTCAAGATTAGGGTTTTTGCCAAATAGCGAAAGCATTAAAAAAATTGTTGAAATATCCAAACTTCCGAATATTGAAATAGAAGGCATTTTCACTCATTTTGCTTGTGCAGATGAGTCGGATGACACATTGACTGAAAAACAGTACAAAAAGTTCTGTATGGTTATAGATGAGCTTGAAAGCAGTGGAGTATCTATTCCAATTAAGCATTGCTGTAACAGTGCAGGTATTGTAAAATATCCAAATATGCACCTTGATATGGTAAGGGCAGGCATTATTTTGTATGGTCTTTACCCATCAAATGCAGATTTTGATATAGATTTAAAACCCGTTATGCAGTTTAAAACAAAGGTTATTAACGTTAAAACCCTAAAAGCAGGGGAAACAGTAAGTTATGGTGCAACCTATACCTTGCAAAAGGATACAAAGATTGCAACCATAGCCGTAGGCTATGCAGACGGATATTCAAGACTGTTGTCTAATAGAGGCAGAGTTTTGGTAAATGGACAATTTGCAAACATTCTTGGAAGGATTTGTATGGACCAATGTATGATTGACGTTACAAATGTCAATAATATATCCATAGGCGATGATGTAGTTTTATTTGGTACCGATAAAAATGCAGAACTGCCCATTGAAGAATTGGCAGAAAAAATCGGAACAATCAATTACGAGCTTTTGTGCGTCATAAACAAGCGTGTTCCAAGGTGTTACACCAAAAACAGTGAAGGGTTATCCACAGAAAATTATTTATTATCTGCAAAATCCTAATAATTTACATTGACTGTTATACATAAATGGTATATAATAGACTTGTAAATTATAAAAATGAATAATTCATTGTTGGAGGTGTTGTTGTGGCAAAGGCAAAAGAAAAGGTTGTTGCAATGGCAAATTCGTTGGAAAAAAACAAGAAAAATTTACCAACGAAATTGTGTTTATCCGACATTTTTAAAGCAAAGCCCCTAAAAAAGTTGAAAAAAGGATATAGGGAAATGGCTTCTGTCAACATTGAATGGGCCGAAAATTGCCTTGTAGCTGACAACGATTGTCAGCAACAATATGAGGAAAATCTTTCGGAGTGTGAATAATGTGATAGTTAAAAGGGGAGATTTGTTTTACGCAGATTTAAGTCCTGTTGTTGGTTCTGAACAAGGAGGGGTAAGGCCTATTTTGGTTGTGCAAAACGATGTGGGCAACAAATACAGCCCAACGGTTATTGCAGCTGCCGTTACTTCTAAAATCAATAAGGCTAAAATGCCTACACATATTGAAATCAGCGCTGCCACCTATGGACTTGTTAAGGATTCCGTTATTTTAGCAGAACAAATCAGAACAATCGATAAACGTCGATTAAAAGAAAAAATTGGGCATGCCGATTCAATGCTTATGAACAGAGTTGATAGAGCGTTGGCTGTAAGCTTTGCCCTTGAAAGTTAATAAAAAAGGAGAATTTTACTTATGAAAATCAAGAAACTAATTATTGCTCTTTTGGTAATTGCTATGGTGTTTGCAGTTGTAGGCACATGCACACTTTTGGCAGACCCGGGGGACAGTTCAGACCCTATCGTTACAACAAGCTATATTTCAGAAATTTTAATGCCGGAGCTTTCGTTTAAGGTTGTAGAGCTTAAAACCGGCGAAACAATGGAATGTCAAGCAGGTACAGAGCTTGTTTTAAGAATGGGTAAGGCAACAGTTATTGCTACTGAAAAGGGTGGCTTGGCTGACGTGTCATCAGGCTTTGACCTTAAAGACGGTGAAGAAATGCCATCAAACCATCACCTTATAGTTCCGGTTGCAGACGGCAGAGGAATTAAGGCAGAAAATGCAGTAATTGTTTTGGTAAAGGGTAAATATACAATTAAATAATTTCTTAAAAATTAACGCTATGCTTAAAATAAGCATAGCGTTTTTTATAATCTGTTTACTAATCTGTCTGTTGCTTCATTAGCATATTCTTCTAAAAGGCCTCTGTCATTTAGATAAAACAGTATAGTGTATCTGTCTCTCATTGTAAGTGCTTTTAAAATGCTTTTCTTTATACGGTTTGCATCTTTAACAGGGGAAGGAACATTCATTTTAACACAGTATTCCTCAACCTTTTTAAAGTAAGGAACATATTTTGAAATCAAATCCTTTAAATGTTGGTCATCAGTGCGCTCTAAAAGCATCATATACATTTCTGCAATAAGCCTTGTACCTTCGCAAACTTCAAGCCCGTGTAAATTGGGCTTTTCACCATTTTGCACATCCTCAAGCTCCCAGGCGTGAGCAACTATATGCTCTGCCCCTGACGCAGGACGAGAATTGCCTGTATATGCCATTCCAAGCCCTGTTACAACAAAGCCTTCCATAATGCTTTTTATACAGTGTGCACTTCTGTTTTTCATTTCGTACCCAAGCTCTAAACACTTGTTTGTTGCATCAATTACGTCATTTGCAATTTTATTGCAATAGTAATCTTGGTTATAATCTCTTGCAAGTTCCCAGTCTAAAATTCCTGTATATTTACCAAACATATCACCAATTCCTGCAAGTAGCATATCCCAAGGTGCGTCCTTCATAATTTCAGTATCTGCAATAACAAATTTAGGAGTAGTAGCCTTGATGGTTGCCTTTGTGTTGTCAAATAAAGTAGGTGAACCTGCTGACAAATATCCGTCCATAGACGGAGCAGTGCAAACAATGCTATATGGAATACCAATGCGATAGGAAACTAATCTGCAAGAGTCATTTATAGTACCTGAACCTACTGCCAAAATCAAATCAGGCAAAGGGGAATATTCAAAAATATCAGATTCATTTTTAGGGTTGGTAACATGAACCAAAATATTACCTATTGTTTCGTAATTAGGCAATGGGTTTTTTGGTAAAACAACCTTAGAGTATAGCTTGCCTGTGTTATTTAAAATTGCTTCAACCTTGTTTCCTGCCACTTGGTATGTAGTTTCATCGCATATCATACATACTTTGCTATATTTTTCAACAAACTGTGAAACTTTATTTATTGCACCACTTTCAATAACATAACCATCAACCGGTGCTTTATGTTCACCAAGAGTACAATCACATCTAAAACTAATCATTTAATCCTCCTAAAATATCCGATAGCTCCTTAAAAATTCTACCAACGTACAGTTCCTTGATTTGATGTCTTGTTAGTCCGTCAACAGAGCATTCAATTTCAAAATTGTGGATTTTGTCTAAATAAATTATGCAAAAATATGCTTTGCCCTTAATACTGTCGCTGTTGTTAGGGTCAATGTTTCCCGTTGTTCCGGTTATGGAAATTGCAATATCAGTTTTGAAAAATTCTTTTGCAGTCTTTGCCATTTCGTATGCACATTCCTTTGAATATACACCGTATTTTTCAATTATACTGTGGTCTACACCAACTTTTTCCTTTATTTCATTAGAATATGTTACAAACCCACCTTTGAAAATTGCAGATGCCCCCTCTGTGTCAGTAATTGTGGATGCCACAAGGCCTGATGTGCAACTTTCAATAGTGGAAATAGTAATATTTTCTTTTATTAGCTTTGCTGCAATGTCCATAACTTTCACCAAATTACATATTGATTTTAAAGAATATTCCGTAGTTTAAATCAGTAATTTTTAACTTGCCTTTTCTCATTGAAATTTTTGTAGTGTCATCTTCCCAAATAGGTATTGTTTTAATCCTTTTACCATACCCTAAATCAATGGTAAAATTGTCAATTACCTTTGGTTCTTTTTGGTCTTTTAGTGTTTTTTGCCAGCAATCTTCCTTATTTCTAATATACCCTAATGTGTTTTCCTTGCCTTTTAAAATCAAGCACCAAACTTTGTTGTCGGAAAGGTCTATACATTCAAATTTTTCACTTGGCAAATCAATTCCCTTTACAAGCTCGAAAAAAGGTTTGAACATAGGGTAAAGGTTTTTAGCATCAACATATCTGCCGTCCCAATGCCAAATTTGTCCACAACCGGCAGAGCCAAAGAAGAATGGTGAATATACCACATCTGCAAAAATTATACCTCTGTCATCGTGTAGATAAAATCTGTTTGGACCACTGTGATTGTCATTAACTGCACCTGTTTCGGCAATTACCATAGGTCTTTCGTTTTCCTTAATGCTTGTAACTGCTTCTTTTAGGTTGGCAATAGGGGAAGTTCTGCGTACGATATCACCTTCACCTTGGTCAAGGTAACGGTGTATTTGTATAAAGTTTAATTCCTTTAATGAGTGAGCCTCTTGCCAAATACTGCCTGATGCAGGGTTATAACTGCCAAATGAGGTTGTGCAAAGCTGTTTTGGAGCAATTTCATTTATCCATTTTACTGTGTTTGCAGTCCAATTAACAATAGTTTTTTTGTTGGTACTGTAACATAACATTTCGTTCCAAAGCTCCCAAACTGCAACAGTTGGGTCATTTTTGTAACGTTTAATATATTCTTTTATTTTGTCCTTCCAAGCATTCTGCCAAACCTCACCTGTTAACCACTCATCAGAGGATTCACAGTATCTGCCCTCAGGTGTTTTTAACATTTTGTAAAATTGGGATGGGGTTTCGCCAATATGTCTAAATTGTTCAAATGTTAATTTTAGCTTAATATTGTATTTCCTTGCAAGCTCTACAATTGCATCAATTCTTGCAAAATTAAGATAGTTAATATTACCGATAGTAGGGCTTTCAATACAGAAATATTCTGTGCCTAACCATAGGCGTAAATAGTTACCACCTGCTTTTGCAAACTTTTTTATCCATCTTGAATAGTCCTTATATCCTAATGTATCGTGAATACTTGTAGTACCAAATTCCGTACCATCAGTACGATTGTAATATGTTGGAAACGCCATATTTATACCAATAGGGCAAAATGTTTCTCCGTCATCATAAGCAAAATATCTTTTGTCCTTAGGGTTTATTGTAATAAATCCACGTCTGTTAGACTCTGCAACCTCAAAAGTTCCTTTGTCTAACACCTTTCCCTTTGAGGATACAGTAAATTCATACTTGCCTTCAAAAGGAGGGAAATATCTTGCACACCATACAGCTTGACCTCTTGGCTCAACTTTTTCATAGCCGTGCTCGTCATAAACAAGCTCAGCAGGAATATTGTAGAAAAATTCGCATTCTTCAGTTTTTCCGTTTGGTAACTTTATAACCAATGTGTCCGGAAAGCTTTTAAAATCATAACTTATTTCCCATTTATCTAATTTTTTAAGCTTTTTTGCATATTGCATTTATAGCACCCCTATTCGTGGTTAAATATATATTCTTCACTAATTACAGTTACCTTGTTATCTGCTGAAACTTTAAATTTGTATGTTCTCTTTTCAAGAGGAAGTACGTCGCTTTCATCTTCCCAAGGTCTTGAATATACAAGGGTAAGCTTTGCATAACCTTCTTTTATGCCTTTAACAGTAAATGTGTATATGCCACCAACACCTACCATCATAACGCCGTCCTCGTTATCATTTTCGTCAACCTTGTAGCTGTCATCTACGCTGATTATGTCCTCGTCAATTTCTAAAATATGCCATGTGTATCCTGTTGTTGGGTTGCCTGATAGGTTAAATGAATATTGGTCTGCGTTGTATCCATCAAGGTCAATGCCAACCTCCCCTTCACCGTATGGAAGTTCAATATTTACTTGACCATAGGCATAAGGTAGTATTTGATAAGGGTTAAAGTACATTACAACAGAATCATCTGTTATGTAGAAGTTAACATTTCCTTTTTCTTCATTTAATAATTTTTTATATTCAACATCTTCACCCTGTAAGATTTCTTTTACTTTTGCATCAAATTTGTCATATACAAATTGGTCTGCTTGGTCGAAATCCACATTCTTTAAAACGTCATATAGGCAAAGCTCTTTACCCATAAACATTTGGTAAGACTTAGATTCTAATGTAGTGTTAGGGTGTGCACCACCTAAGTTTGTATAGTCCATAGTCGTAATAGATAGCCAATTCTTTCTGTTAATTGTTACTTTATAGTTTGAAGAAATTTCCATTGCATTAAATTCTGCACCTTTGTTTGCATAGTCTTCCTTGGCAACGGCTTCATATTCTGCAACAATTTCATCTACAAGCTTTTCAACTCTTGTTTTATAGTATTCGTTGACACTGTCGAAAAAACTATCCTTTTCCGGATTGTCAACTTCCGGATAAACGCAGTTAATATCCATTAGCAAAGTTCCGTCCTCAGCCTTAATCGACTTGTTGTATTTTCTGTTGTAAATTTTGTATTGACCTTGTTCCTGATTGATGCTTACTGTGCTTGTAGCCTCGTCCCAATCAACCTTGCAATCCAATGCTTCGGAAACTGCTCTTAAAGGAATTAAGGTTCTGTCATCAATGATTTCAGGTGCAACGTCAAGGGCTGTATCGATTCCGTCAATATTGATGTTTGCTTTTCCAACCTGCAAATCAATATATTTGCCCATTGTATAAGCGTTAATGTATTGTTCACCATCATATTGATAGTATGAAACATTACAGCCTAATGCTTCAAAAATTGCCCTCATAGGCACTAATGTTCTGTCATTTTTAATAATTGGAGCAACATCAAAATTAAGCTTGTCCCCATTTAGTAAAACAGTAACATTCTCTTTGTCGGCAAATGCTATGCTTGTAGGCATAACCATTGCCAATGCCAAAGCACCCGCCATTATTTTTTTAGATGTGTTTTTCATGTTAAAAACTCCCCTTTAAATTTATTTTATTTCTATGTATATCATATACATAATTAAAGCCAATGTCAATAAGTAAATTCTTTGATTCTTCAAAATAAAAATTTAGATTTTTTGCATTGTGGCAATCTGACGACAAAATAAGCTTTGCATCATTCTTTTTTAGGGTGTGAAGCATTTCCACACTTGGGTACGGAGTACTGCGAAGACCTCTGCATATAGCACCTGTATTTACTTCAAACATACTGTCTATACTGCAAACCTTCTCTGCATATTCATTTGCAAACTTTATGTAGTTTGGGTCTTTTAAATTGTTGTAGCCGTATTTTTCGTCGAATTTTGTAACAAGGTCAAAATGTCCGATTATATCCGGCTTTCTCTTGGAAAGATAGTGGTAAAACTTACTGTAATATTCTTCTGTTAGTGCCTTAAAGCTTCCGAAGTCATCTAATGCAGCCCTGAATGTTTCTATGCTATGGTCAATGGAGTGATATTTTCCGTTATTAAAAAGGTAGTGGGAGGAGCCTATAATGTAGTCATATTCTTCTCTGTTTACAATAGAGTATAAGTCTTCCTCAATACCTAACAATACATCTATTTTGCCTTTGTATTTTTCTTTTAATCTTTTAACCTCTGCCCTATATCCTTCCATGTCCTGCATACAGTAGGTATCGTCAAAATCCGTTGTAACGTGGCCGGAAAATCCAATTTCCTTCATACCCATATTTATTGCAGAAAGTATGTTTTCTTCAATGGTGTTTTCACCGTCGCAAAATGTTGAATGTGTGTGATAATTTGATAGTGTCATTTTCTTACTCCATAATTAAATTTCCAAAATATTGTGGTGTGTGATAGTCCGGACGTTCAGTTTCAACCTTATTCCATACAGTATAGTGAACCTTACTTGTCTTGTCCCCACACTTGTAAAAGTTGCCTTTCATTTCCTTGTCGATTTTGCCACAGTGTTTTTCTAAAATTTCCAAGGGTATTTGATAAGTTATTCCCCAACCGTCTTTGGTTACAGTTGGTTTAATATTAAATGCCTCGGCATTTTTAATATATTCTGCTCTGCCGTGTCTGCTATCACCAATTTTAGTGTGTAATGTGCCGATTGGGTTGATTTCAAAATTTATGTATTTGCCTGTTTTTACAGACGGCATAAGGAAAAATTCCATACAGCTGTCCTCACAAACGGAGGAATTAAACTCAGTTTGAACAGCACGGGTGTTAGTTTCATCACAAAGCATTTGAACGTAAATGTTTTTGTCGTCATATAATAATTTTGCTCTTGTGTTAAACGTAGTTTTATATGTTTCCCAAGGGGTACAGTTTACAGAAATTTCCTCTGCAATTTCCCAATCTATATCTTTTACTTTCTTAATAATGTATGTATTCATTTTATCCCTCTATTTCGCAAAATTCGTTAGCGTGTCTCCGGCAATTCTGTATGTTGTCCAATCATTCATAGGCTCTGCACCTAATGAAAGGTAAAAGTCTATGCTTGGCTTGTTCCAATCAAGGCACCACCATTCCAATCGCCCACAGCCTCTTTCTACGGCAATTTTTGCTAATTGTTTAAGCAAGCCCTTGCCATAGCCATTGCCACGATATTCAGGTTTAACAAATAAATCCTCTAAATATATTCCTGCCTTGCCCAAAAATGTTGAGAAGTTGTGGAAAAACAGAGCAAATCCAACCTCAATTCCTTGTTCATTTAATGCAAAAATAACCTCTGCCTTTTTGTTATCAAAAATCCACTTTTCAAGCAATTCTTCCGTGGCAACCACTTGGTCTGCCATTTTTTCGTATTCTGCCAACGCATTTATAAATTCTAATATTAACTTTACATCTTTTCTGTCGGCGTATCTGTAATTCATATTATACCTCTATATATTTACTTGCTTCTTTAATGCTTAATTGTGCCATATTTTCTTTGTGCTTTTCAATAAAATCAATTACCCATTTGGGGTTGATTTTACTGTAATCCCTCAGGCTCCATCCAATTGCCTTGTTTATAAAAAATTCTGTGCTGTTTAGGTTTAAAACAATTATTTTTTCAAGCATTTCTGTGTCTGTTTTGTCCTTGTATTCCTGTTGGTAATCTATTGCAATTCGCCTAAGCCAAATGTTTTCATCCTCTGCCCATTTTAGCATTTCATTTTTGTATGACGGCTCTTTTAAAACAATATCTCCAATAAAGGCATCTATTGTGTCCACAGTTTCCCACCAAGATTTTGTGATAATTAAATACTTTAATTTATCAAAATCACAAGGGATAATTTGCTTTTTGTGTTTGGTCAAATATTCTAATGCAACATACTGTGCCTCTCTAAAATCCGTGTCCCACAAATTCCTTACCAAATCCCAATCAATTGGCTTTTTTGAGGTTTCCTTTAAAAACGGTTTTATTATCTCTTTAAGCTTTGGTTTTGGTATGCCTAAAAACACAAATTTATCCTTCATATAAGCAGACATTTTTTTTGCTTGCTCTTTGTCAGCATTTTCATTTAATAATGTAATTAGTTTATTATACATTTATTAACTTCCTTTTTTATTTTATTATACTACAAATTTTTTAAAAAAACAATATAAATAAACAAACCCCACAAGAAATTTTCTTGTGGGGTTACCTATCTTAAATTTTGACTTGCTACAACATAGTTTTTTGGCGAGGAGACTTCATTATTTATTTAGAAAATCCTATTCTAATAAATATTGAATAATAAATAATAAAAAGCGAAAATCCCGTCTATTCAGACGGGATTTAAGTTTGGAGGCGCCACCCGGATTTGAACCGGGGATAAAGGCTTTGCAGGCCTCTGCCTTACCACTTGGCTATAGCGCCATATAAACATATGTAAAAAAGTTATTTGTAAAATAAAAGACGCATTAAAAAGCGTCTTTATGGAGCGGAAGACGAGATTCGAA
>DCGP01000042.1 GCA_002314595.1 Clostridiales bacterium UBA1775
TATTGACAATTCTTAGCTGGACTTAATAATATTATATTTTATGTGCAAATATTATATGAATAACTTGACAAATAATAGTAAAGGAAGTATAATTTTTTGTGGAATAAAAAATAAAGGAGAATGTGTAATGGAAGAACAAAATATCATTCAAAATGAAGAGGTTAAGGCAAATTCTAAAAAATATAAAAAGATTATAAAGGGTGCATTAGCACTAATTTTGATTGCGCTTTTAGTGTTTGCAGGCATCAAAATATATAAAAGTATTCCAAAGGCATTAGACAGTGGGGACGGCAAATATTATTCCCAAATGACAAAGGGGTTTTATTTACAATTTAACAAGGACAAAACCTTTTTGCTTGAATACGACCCAAATTTAGACCCTGACGTTAAAAATATGGAGGAAAAGGATAAAGGCGAAAAATATACAGAACACAAGGGAACTTGGGAAGAAAAAGGCAATGAAATAATTTTAACATATACTGATGATTCAGATGAAAAGGGCTTTACATTAAAAAAAGACGGAAATATAATTTACAATCCTGAGATTATATATAAGGGCAAAGTATATACCGAGTCAGCATTTAAGGGCACTTACGAAACAAAACACGTAGACGGCAAGTACGATTCTATCGTATTTTTTGAGGACAACACAATGACCTTTGACAGACACTGGGGCAAAACAACAACAAATAATCCCGGATATTACAAACGTAATGGTAATATAATAAATATTAGATATAATAACAGTGCAAATATCGAACATCCGTTTTTAGTATTATCTGACGGAATTGCAGAAGATATTTATACAAGAGGGGAATAATAAATGGTAGTAGCATTAGGACTTATAGTTTTAATACTTGGGATTTCCTATTGTGGTAAAGGCTTTTATGAGGATAATTTTTCTGTTTCTCAAACAAGAGCGTTAAAAGGACTTTTTGCAATTTATATTGTATTTCACCATTTGTGCACCTATTTAGCAGATTATTATCCATCTTTTTACGCATATAAATATCTTGGCTTTTTGATGGTTGCCGGATTTTTTGCCATATCCGGATATGGGTTGATGTATGGAGTATTAAACAAAGAAAACTACTTAAAAGGCTTTGTAAAAAAACGTCTTTTAAGCATATTGATACCATACTATTTTATTGACATTTTTTATGTGTTGGCAAAAATTATTAAAAATGAAATAACTGTGAAATACATTATTTCAGCAGCTTTTGGGCTAAATTTATGGTATGTTTTTGTAATTACCATCTTGTATTTAACATTTTATTTTTCATTTAAGTTTTTTAGTAAAAACAAGGCAATTTACTTTGTAACAGGCTTCGCAATTTTATATTTTGCAGTATGCTATGTTTTGCATAAATTTGTTGGGATAAACGGCATAGGCTTTTGGTGGTATAACTGTGTAATCTGCTTTCCGATGGGTATGTGGTACTGTAAGTGCAAAAGGCAGATTGACGAATTTCTGCAAAAAAGATACATGTTGTATTGGTTTGTAACAATTGCTTTAATATGGCTTTTATATCCGTATATTTGCCGTAATTTTAACGAAGGCATACCATTTGTGCTTGTGGCAGAAACAGCGTGCTCTGCTATTTTTACTTTGTTTATTATATTGTTTTCATACAAGTTCCAAATCGGCAACAAGGTTCTAAATATTTGTGGAGATTTATCATTAGAATTATATCTGTCCCATGCACTTTTTGTTCTTTCGTTACGAAGGAATGTGAGCATATTCGGAATAAGATTATATGTTGAAAATAACTTGCTTTATTTTGTATTGATATTAGCAGGAACGTTTGTTTTTTCTCTTGTCATTCATAAATTATCTAAAATTATTATTAAAAAAATAAATGCGACAGTTTAAGCTGTCGCATTTTTCATATTCTTGTAGAGTATATTTCAATATGCTCTTTTTTAAATTGATTAAATGTTCCGTTGTCAAGGTTTAACCTAATGTCCTCCATCAATTTGTTGTAAAAACGTAGGTTGTGAACAACTGCAAGCCTCATACCAAGCATTTCCTTTGCTTTGAACAAATGGCGTAAATAGGCCTTAGAGTAGTTCTTGCATAGCTCACAATCACAGTTTTCATCTATGGGGCTGTCATCTCTTTCGTATTTGTTATTGTTAATGTTAATGATTCCCTTAGATGTAAATAAATGACCGTGCCTTGCATTTCTGCTTGGCATTACACAATCAAAAAAGTCAATACCTCTGTCAACTGCCTCTAAAATATTGGCAGGAGTACCAACACCCATTAAATACCTTGGTTTTTCCTTTGGTGCATAAGGCTCAACGGCTTCAATTATCTCATACATAACCTCTGCCGGCTCACCTACTGCAAGCCCACCTATTGCATATCCGTCAAGCTCCATTTGGGCTATTGTTTTCATATTTTCTATTCTAATGTCCTTGTATGTTCCACCTTGATTTATGCCAAACAGCATTTGATTTTTGTTAATGGTATCATCAAGACTGTTTAATCTTTTCATTTCTGCTTGACATCTTTTAAGCCACCTGATTGTGCGTTCACTTGACTTTGCCACATAGTCCTTTGGTGAAGGGTTTTCCACACATTCATCAAATGCCATTGCAATGGTAGACGCCAAATTACTTTGAATTTGCATACTTTGTTCAGGGCCCATAAATATTTTTGTACCATCAATATGGGACTGAAACTGAACACCCTCTTCTGTAATGTTTCTAAGCTTTGCAAGTGAAAATACTTGAAATCCCCCGCTGTCAGTGAGTATAGGTCTGTCCCAATTCATAAATTTGTGAAGCCCACCAAGCTCTTTAATAATCTTATCACCCGGTCTTAAATGAAGGTGATAGGTGTTAGAAAGCTCAATTTGACAACCACTTGACTTTAAATCTATTGCACTTAAACCACCTTTAATTGCAGCACAAGTACCTACATTTTGAAATACAGGGGTTTGCACAGTACCGTGAACTGTTTTAAATTCACCACGTCTTGCACTACCCTCTGTTTTAAGTAATTTATACATTAACAAACTCCTTTTTGTTATTTAAATCCATATATAATTATGCTTTATTTATATGATTTTGTCAAGTAATGAAAAATACTAAATAAGATTTTGCAAAAAAACAAGAAAAATTAGTGCTAAATTGTATATTTTACTTGCATATTTTAAGCGATTGTGGTATAATATTTCTTATATTTATTTGGGGATGTGAATGATAATGTATAAAATTATTGACAAAGAAAGTTTAAACCCAACAGTTACTCGTATGACAATTGAAGCACCACTTATTGCAAAAAAGGCAGAGCCGGGGCAGTTTGTTATTTTAAGAGTAGATGAAAACGGAGAAAGAATACCACTGACAATTGCAGATTATGACAGGGAAAACGGCTATGTAACAATTATTTTCCAAATAATCGGTTCAACTACCGAAAAGTTAAATCATATGGAAGTTGGGGAGTGTCTGTATGATTTTGTAGGTCCTTTGGGAAAACCAACGGAAACAGAAGGACTTAAAAAGGTTGCAGTTGTAGGTGGAGGTGTAGGTTGTGCTATTGCTTACCCGGTTGCTAAAAAACTTCACGAATTAGGCTGTGAGGTTCATTCAATAGCCGGGTTTAGAACACAGGACCTTGTTATTTTACAAAATGAATTTGAAAACATCAGCGATATATTCAAACTAATGTCTGACGATGGAAGCTGTGGCACAAAAGGCCTTGTAACAGATGCATTAAAAGAACTAATTGAAAACGGCAATAAATACGATTGTGTAATAGTTATCGGCCCAATGATAATGATGAAATTCGTATGTATGCTAACAAAGGAATATAATGTTAAAACTATTGTAAGTATGAACCCTATTATGGTAGACGGCACAGGAATGTGTGGTGGTTGCAGGCTTACAGTAGGTGGTGAAACAAAGTTTGCTTGTGTTGATGGCCCGGATTTTGACGGACATCTTGTAGATTTTGACGAAGCAATGAAGCGTTCATCAATGTATAAACCTTTTGAAACAAAAAAGAGAGAAGAAACTTGTAATTTGTTTAAAAAGGAGGTTTTATAATATGCCGAATATGTCATTAAAAAAGAACGAAATGCCTTCACAAGAACCAAATGTTAGAAACAAAAATTTTAAAGAGGTTGCTTTGGGTTACACAAAGGAACAAGCAATAGACGAGGCACAAAGATGTCTAAGCTGTAAAAATAAACCTTGTCATACCGGTTGCCCTGTTCAAATTGATATCCCTGCATTTATTGCAGAGGTTGCTCAGGGTAATTTTGAAGAAGCTTATAACATTATTTCAAAGTCAAGCTCCTTGCCTGCAATTTGTGGACGAGTATGCCCCCAAGAAAATCAATGCGAAGGCAAGTGCGTTAGAGGAATTAAAGGTGAACCGGTTGCAATAGGCAGGCTTGAAAGATTTGTTGCAGATTGGCATATGAGCAATTCTTTTGTAAATCCAAAGGCATATACTTCAAACGGACATAAGGTTGCAGTAATTGGCTCAGGTCCGTCAGGACTTGCGTGTGCAGGTGAACTTGCTAAAAGAGGCTACGAGGTTACTGTATTCGAGGCGCTACACGTTGCAGGTGGCGTGCTTGTATATGGTATTCCTGAATTTCGTTTACCAAAGGTTATAGTTCAAAAAGAAATTGATAATTTAAAGGCAATGGGTGTAGAATTCAAAACAAATATGGTTATCGGTAAGGTGCTTTTAATTGATGAATTGATTGATGAATTAGGATACGAAGCAGTGTTTATCGGCACAGGTGCAGGCTTGCCAAAGTTTATGAATATACCCGGTGAAAATCTAAAAGGTGTTTATTCTGCAAACGAATTTTTAACAAGAGTAAACCTTATGAAGGCATATAAAGAGGATAGCGATACGCCTATACAACACGCTAAAAATGTTGTAGTTGTTGGTGGAGGCAATGTTGCAATGGATGCTGCAAGGTCTGCAATGCGTTTAGGTGCCGAAAATGTTTATATAGTATATAGACGTAGTGAAGAGGAACTTCCTGCTCGTAAAGAAGAGGTTGAACACGCCAAAGAAGAAGGCGTTGTATTTAAATTATTACATAATCCTGAAAAAATACTTGGAGACGAAAATGGCTCGGTATCAGGCGTTAGATGTATTGAAATGGAGCTTGGTGCACCTGATGAATCAGGCAGAAGAAGCCCTATTCCAAAGGAGGGTTCTGAATTTGATATAGAGGCAGACTGCGTAATTATGGCACTTGGCACATCTCCAAACCCACTTATTAAGTCTACAACCGAGGGCTTAGAGGTTAAAAAATGGGGTGGAATTGTTGCTGATGAAGCAACAGGTCTTACATCTCGAAACAAGGTTTACGCCGGTGGAGATGCAGTTACAGGTGCTGCAACCGTAATACTTGCAATGGGCGCAGGCAAGGCAGCAGCAAATGCCATTGATAGGGATATTATGTCCGAACAAAAATAATCTATTTTGTTGACAACTGTATTGCAATATGATACAATACATACGAAAGATATCAATTATAGGTGGGGGTTAAAATGACCGAAAAAGATGGAACAATTTTGCCAATAATTAATATGTTTGCTATTTTTTCAGCCATTGTTATTGTTATTATATTCATATATGTAATAATATCAAAAGCTTCAGACAGAAGATTTATTAAGCTTAAAATTCGTAGAAGTACCAGCAGAAGAGAAATCAAGTATTGGAAAAGGGAACTACGATACTTGTATATTTGTGGCATTCCTGTTTTAGGCAAGTACTTTCAAAGAATGAAGGATAGGAACGATTGATGTTTGAGTCTAAGGAATATAAAAGGTCAAGGGCTGTGTATATGGTACAATGTGGTGCAGAATATTTTGTCTGCTTATTGTTATCAGATGCATATCTTGCAAAATTGCTGAAAAATGTCGGAATGAGTGATTCTTTAATAGGCATTATTTCGTCTATTGTTTCACTTGCATTTGTATTTCAACTGTTGTCCCTTGTGCTGATGGGCAAAATAAGAAATGCCAAAAAGACATTTTTAGCATACGATACCGTTAGCCAAGTATTATTTGCAGGGATATTCTTTGTACCTTTTTTAAATATACCTTCAAATATTAAAACTATAATGGTAGTCAGCGCACTTTTAATTGCTTACTTGTTTAAATACCTTGTAAATATGGTACTTTATGAGTGGGCAAATTCTTATGTAGAGCCTAACAAGTTAGGCAGATATTGTGCAATTAAGGAAATGACGTCCTTATTTTCAGGTGCAGTTTTTTCACTTACTATGGGCTATTTTTTTGAAAAATTGGAAAATTCCAACAATGTAGGTGGACAGTTTATACTAATAGGGGTTGCCATATTAACATTGTGTGCAATTAGTTTTATCAGCACGTATAACATTAAAAATAAAATTTACGAAACAAATCGAGAAGAATATAAAATACTTGATGTATGTAAAAAACTATTTACTAACAAGAAATTTGTAGCCATAACTGCTGTACAAGTTTTTGTAAAGTGTTCAATATATATGACAGTTGGTTTCATGGGCATATACAAAACACAAAATCTTTTGTTGGGAATGACATTTATACAAATTGTTAATGTTGTTGGTTTGTTAGCAAGGTTTGTTGCTTCAAAACCACTTGGTAATATTTCTGACAAATATTCATTTTCAAGGGGCATAAGTGTTGGGCTTATTATTATGATAATAGGCTTTGCAGCTAACATTTTTTCAACAGCATCATCGGTATTTTGTGTTGTTGTCTTTACAATATTATACAACATATCTCAGGCAGGGGTAGAGGCAAATTTAATAAATATTACCTTTGATTATGTGCCAAAGGAGCTGTTTGTTCAAGCAAGTGCTGTTAAAAATAGTGTAGCAGGGATTTTGGGTTTTGTTGCATCTATACTGGGTGGCAGTGTGTTGGCACATATAGAGGCAAATAACAACATTGTGTTTGGAATTGAATTATGTGGAGGGCAACAGGTGTTGTCTGTAATATCAGTACTTTTTGCATTGGTTGCATTAGGAATAAATTATTTTTTTGTAGGCAAAAATAAAGCTTGCTTGCAATAATTATTTGAACGGAGCATTGTAAGATGAAAGAAATCAGAATGGGCGATGTCCTAAAACAGTTTGGAATAATCGCATCTGTGGAAAAATTCGGCAATGGCATAATAAACGATACATACTTAATAAAAGAAGCAGGGGTTATTTTACAAAAAATAAATATAAATGTATTTAAAAATCCCGATGAATTGATGGAAAATATTGTTTCGGTAACTTCTTTTTTAAGAAATAAAATATCTCAAAATGGGGAAGACCCGAACAGAGGAACATTAAATTTTGTAAAAACTGTTGACGGTAAAAACTATTACGAAGCACCAAATGGCGAATGCTTCAGAGTGTACAGGTTTGTAGATAAAGTTAAAACTATTGAGATTGCTTCGTCTGCTGACGATATGTATAACGCAGGTAAAGGCTTTGGTAAGTTCTTGTCAATGCTTGATGACTTCCATGCAGAAAATTTACACGAAACAATAGTTAATTTTCATAATACTAAGGCTCGTGTTCAAGCCTTAAAGAAAGCTATTGAAATGGACCCTGTGGGCAGAGTTAAACAATGCAAAAACGAAATAGATTGCGCTATTGAAATGTCAACAATTTCAGAGGTTGTTTTAAATGGATTAGAGGATGGAAGTATACCTGTTAGAGTAGTCCATAACGACACTAAAATAAACAATTTGTTGTTTGACGAAAAAACAGGCGAACCAATATGCGTAATTGACCTTGACACAGTTATGCCGGGCAGTATGCTGTACGATTTTGGCGATGCAGTTCGTGTAGGCGCTTCAAATACAGCCGAGGATGACCCTGAACTATCAAACGTTTCGTTTAATATAGAAAAATTTGCAGGCTTTGCCAAAGGTTACCTTGAAATTGCAAAAGACAAGCTTTCAAAAAAAGAAATCGAACTACTTGCATTTTCAGGTCAACTTATTACCTACGAGCTTGCAGTTAGGTTTTTAACTGACTATATTTTAGGTGATGTTTACTTCAAAACAACTCACGATAAACATAATTTAGAAAGAGCTAAAAATCAATTCACCTTAGCAAAGGATATTGAAAGCAAAATGGAAGAATTGAATAATATTGTTATGAATTTATGCTGATATAAGGCAACCTTATGGGTTGCCTTATTTAATTTTTAATAAATAATTTATTTTAACAAAATATTGTAGTTTTTTACAAATTATGATATAATATATAAAAAATAAAAAGGGGGAGTATAATGTTTAAACGTGTAAGTGGTAGAGTGGTTACACTTTTACCGGTTATTATTGTCCAAATCGCACTTATCTATCTTTTATTTTCTTTTTTAGCACCCTTTACAAACTACATAGTAGGTGCTTTAAGCCTTGTGGCAGTTGTGTTATCTATAATAATAATATCAAAACAGGATGTTGTTACATACAAGATGGCATGGCTGTTTTTTATCTTGATTTTCCCAATTATTGGTTCTGTTGCTTATATTGTAGTAGGCAATAAAAAAACAGGTAAAAAGTTAAAAAATAGCATTGATAAAGCAAAGGCAGATATGAATTATTATTTTCCGGAATCTCCTTATGTTTGGAATGCAGTCCCCAAAAATCGTGAACTACGAGCTTACGAAACATTAGCATTTGCTTGGAGAATGACGGGTATGCAAACCTATAAATGCGGGGACGCCAAGTATTATCCTGTTGGTGACGAAATGCTTCCGGATTTACTTGCAGACCTTGAAAATGCAAAAGAATTTTTATTTATCGAATACTTTATCATTGAAGAAGGCAAGTTTCTAAACAGTATGGTAGATATTCTTGAACGAAAGGTCAAAGAAGGCGTTGATGTTAGGGTAATGTATGATGACTTTGGCTCTCTTCCGACTTATTCAAGAAAAAGCGCTAAAATGTTGGCGAAAAAGGGAATTAAGGTTGTTCAGTTTAATCCTATTAAGTATTTAACCTTGAAAATTAACAACCGAGACCATCGCAAAATGACTATAATTGATGGCAAAATTGCATATAGTGGCGGTGTTAACATTGCAGACGAATATATTAACGAAAAGGTTGTTCATGGTCATTGGAAGGATATTGCCTTTCGTGTAGATGGTGATAGTGTAATAAATTATACGTATATGTTTGCAGAATTTTGGAACGCATTTTCCGATGAAAAAATTCCGGAAAAATTCCTGCCAAGCAAATGTGATGACAAAGGCGAAAACGGATATATTTATACATATTACGATTCCCCGGTACATGAAAATAATGTATGTAATACATTGCATATTGAGTTTTTATCCCAGGCGACTAAATATATTTGGTTCTACACTCCGTATTTAATGCTTGATGCAAGCCTAAATGATGCTTTGATTCGTGCAGCAAGACGAGGTGTAGATGTTAGAATTATTGTTCCGGGCATACCTGATAAAAAGCTTGTTTATCGTGTATCTCGCAGTTATTATGGGCCACTTTTGGAAAATGGAGTCCGTATTTTTGAATATACGCCGGGCTTTGTTCATGCAAAGGCAATGGTTTGTGATGACGGAATAGCATCTATCGGCACTTCTAATCTTGATTTTAGAAGCTTATTCTTACATTTTGAATGTAATTCAATATTTGCAAATTGCTCTATCGTTGATGACTTAAAAAAGGATTTTGAAGAAACCTTGCAAAAGTGTCGTGAGCGTAAACTTGACGATGGTTTACCTGGCACAAAATATGGGGTTGCCGAGGCTTTACTTCGCCTAATATCACCATTGATGTAATTAAATTAAATATTAAATAAAAAGGAGAAATTATTATGAAAATTTTAAGAATTATTTTAGGCATACTAATGGTATGCTGTGCAATGTCAGTTTTGACAGTTCCTGCTGTTAGTGGTCTTGTACTTACTTGGATTATTCCAATCTTTTTGCTTGTAACAGGTGTGTTTACAATTGTTCGTTTTATTGAAAACAAAAATGCTGAAAACATTGCTAAAAAGAACGGTACATATTATGTTAAAACAGATATTGGAAGTTTGATTTTCGGTATTGTTGCAATAGCACTATTTATCCTTGCAAGAACTTCAATAATCGGTTCTGTAATTTTCGAAAAGGTTATTACAATCCTTTATGGGGTGTGGATTGCTTTAAATGGAATTTCACTAATTGTATGTGGCAACGGTCTTAAAAAACTTGCACAGCCCGGCTGGGTTGCAATGATTATTTTAGGTGTTTTACTTGTACTTTCAGGAATTGCTTGTGCAGTAAATATCTTTGTAGCCCTATCAACTATCGGAATATTGTTCGGTATTTCAATGATGATGAACGGCTTTGCATTTATGTTGAGGTGAATATTTTGAAAAAATTATTACCATTTATATTTTGTTTGGTTATGGTGCTTGGCTTATCTGCCTGTGGTCAGCAAGAAAGTGCAGTGTCTGTACCACAAAAGGTTGATGTAATTTATACAAACGGTAATATCTACACAGTTAACGAAGAATACCCATGGGCAACAACAATGGCAGTTAAGGACGGAAAGTTTGTATATGTAGGCGACGAGGATGGAGCAAAGGATTTTGAAGGACCTTCGGTTGATTTAAAAGGTCAATTTGTTATGCCGGGAATTGTTGACTCTCACACGCATATTGCATGGGGAAGTGAAGAACTTGTTTACAAAGATTTTGTTGGAATTTTAGGCAATAACAAGTCAGAAGTCCTTGCGAATTTGAAAAAGGCAGTCAATGATGAGCCTAATGTAGAAAGTTATAGATTTGTTATGCGTTTTACAAGTCTTAATGGTGAAAAATTAACAAGAGATGAGCTTGACGAGATTTGCCCGGACAAGCCTTTGGTTATTGTTGAGCTTGAACAACACAGTCGTTGGCTTAATACCTTGGAAATGAAGGAAGAGCATATTGATGAATACGCACCTGATGTTGCAGATGGATTAAGCTATTGCGAACGTGATGAAGACGGCAGAATTAACGGCAGAATTTACGAATGGAACGGAATGGCAAATACATATACTGATTTTTCTAAGGAAGTATACGAAAACGGATTAGATACAATAACAGATTGTTGGAAGAAGTGGGGTATTGTCGCTGCCTTTGATGCAGGTCAACCATCTAACGATAAATCTATAGATACCTTCTTTAATGTAGTTATGGAAAGGGACGCAAAGGGCAATATGCCATATTACATAGAAGGCTGCTACTATATTTATAATCCCAATCAATTAGAAAAAGCAATAGAAAATTTAAAGAAATATGACAAAAAATATAATTCCGAGCACTTGCGTGCAAGGACTATGAAAATAATGATGGACGGAACCATGAATGGACATACAGCAGCAATATTTGATAATTTTAACGATGTAGAGTCAAACGGTGCAACGTTGTTTGATGTTGATACACTTACAAATTTTGTTGTTGAATTGAATAATAATGGTATTGACCTACACGTTCATACGGTTGGCGAAAGAGCAGTTGCTACCGTTTTAGATGCAGTTGAAAACGCTCAAACCAAGCTCGGTAACAAGTGGAAAATACAAGTTACCTGTGCTCATATTGAAACTATTCGACCACAGGATATTGGCAGATTTGCAAAGCTTGGTGTTATTGCTAATTTCACTCCGGCGTGGTTTGGTGGCAATTGCTACGAAAATTACCAAGCAGTTGAAAAACTTTTGGGCAAAAACAGAGCTTCAAAAACTTACAGAGCAGCCTCAATTTGGAATACAGGCGCAATAGTTGATTTTTCTTCAGATAGCATAACTCTTAAAGCAACTTATGCTTGGAATCCTTATCTTGGCATAGAAACAGGTTTGACACGACAAACTCCTACTGACGATGGAACAGTTCCCATCGCTATTCCGGATAACAGTGATAAATTAAGTATGGCTCAGCTTATTAAAGGCTATACAATAACCGGCGCAAAGCAAATGCGAATTGACGATAAGGTGGGTAGTATTGAAGTTGGCAAAGATGCAAGCTTCTTGGTATTCGAACAAAGTCTGTTTGATATGAATGTTTACGACATTCACAATGTATTGCCAAAGGAATTCTATATTCGAGGAATTTTGCAAAAATAATATTTAGGGCTGTCTCATTAAAAAATGGGACAGCCCTTTTTGTGTAGAAACCTTTATTTTAATAGAATTAGTAAACCCCAATTTATTATCACTATCTCCTATATATGTTATAGATAGCCATATATCCGATTATATTTAATTTGATGGGTTTTTATGAAAATTCTCAAGTTTTGAGTATTGTATTTTTCCTGCCTGATTGCGAGGTATACTTGATATATAATAAGCAGAAAAAACGCGACGATTTAATCCTGTTTTTTTACTTATATAATCAATTATACCATCGGTATTATTTGATGTTGTATATATACGAATGTGATTATCCTCACCTACACAGGCAGTTTGGTAATCCTCTTTGCTTAACAATTCTTCAATTTCCGACAGACTTACACGGTTTCCAAACACCTTAACAAATCTGCTTTTTCTGCCAACTATATAATAATATCCATCGTCGTCCCTTTTTGCTAAATCGCCTGTTAAAAGTCTTCCGTGCATTTCATCACCTTTGCTTAAATCATCACGATTATCTGCATAGCCCCACATTACATTATCTCCATAGTAAACAAGTTCGCCAATGGTATTACTCTCTGAAATAATCTTTCCGTTTGTATCAATAAGCTCAAATCTTCCCCCCGGGATAGAAATGCCAATACTTCCTGCTTTTTCTTCAGATATTTCAGGAGGGAGATAACTCATTCTGGCAGTTGCTTCAGAAGCACCGTACATAACAATCAGTTTTTTTCCTTTTTCCACCATTGCTTTCCCAATTTTTTTGTGTAGGGCCTTGTTAAGTTTGCCTCCTGCTTGGGTAATGTATTTTAGAGATGGAAAATCCATATTGAAAAAATGCAATTTGTCAAGCACTTCATAGATATATGGAACAGTTCCGAAAGTTGTAGCACCATAATTTTTAAAAATTCCCCAAAATTTTTTGTCAAATACTGGTTTTTCAGTTATAATCAAACCGGCACCTGCCATAAGATGAGAGTTAATAATCGAGAGACCATATACATAGTTCATTGGAAGAGTTGTTATTGCCTTGTCCTCGGCTAATACTTCAAGAAAGGTATTTATGGCTTCTGTATTTGATTGCAAATTTTGATATGATAATCGAACAAACTTTGGGCTTCCCGTACTACCGGATGTAGTAACCAGCAGGGCTAAATCCTCGTTCATAATCGGACTGTCGTTTCCTGTCGAAATCAACTTGTACCCCCCAAACGAATAACAAGAAGAATCTTCTAAAAAATCATTAGGGCACCAAATATACTGTGGCTTATAAATATTCTTTAATTTTTCAAACAGTTCTGCATCAATAGAAGAACTTAATAAAACGGTTACAGCTCGCTTTCTTAAAAAGGCTAAGTATCCGATAACGGAAGCTATTTTGTTTTGACAAACAAGAAAAACAAGTGACCTTTCAGGCACATTTTCTGCTATCATATCTGCTGTATTTGTCAGTTCGTTATAACTAACGGTTTCGTTTTCAGAAATTAAAGCAATTTTCTCACTATATGCTTCTAATTTATCCCAAAAATATTGCATATTAAATCCCTTCTATTGTTGATATAAAAATGTTATAGTTCCTCTTGAAATAATGAAACCAAGTGAAACCAATACCAAAGCCATCATAATTATAGATGAAGAAATATCCCATATTCTACGACGTTTTACATTGGTTAACCCAATAAATTTATTTTTGATAGCAGGTACAATCGGGAAACAGCCTAATATGGCAATAGTCAGTATCAATCCATAATTTTTTGCCAAAAACATAATTGTATCGGACATCTTTAATGCTCCAAAAAACAAAGCCTTATAAAACAGCAAAGCGTCATTAAATGAATTTATGCTGATTAGTGGCATAGATACAACTAAAAACAACAACATTCCTGCATGTCTTATCGCAGAATTAAAACGTTTATTTTTAAATGTCTTGATATGAGGTTCTATTAGCATTCCAACGCAATTTATTAGTCCCCAAACAGCATAGTTTAAATTCATACCATGCCAAAGTGCAGTAACTAACCAAACAGAAGCCAAAACAAAAATATTTTGGACAGATTTCGCAGCCTTTGAACTAACACTTCGCTTTTGCAAAAACTTTCTTAATCTAACAGAAGGCCCAAGAAGTATCGGATAATACAGATATTCTGTGAACCACACGCAGAGAGTTATGTGAAAGCGTCTCCAAAATTCTGAAATTGATTTAGAAATATACGGATAATTAAAATTCTCCGGAATAGAAAATCCAAATATTTTTCCAAGACCAATTGCCATATCGGAATAACCCGAAAAATCAAAGTATAAATATACTAAGTATGTTATACATATAAACCATGCATCTCCTAAAGGAATTGCAGAAAAATCCAATGAAAGCATATTGTGCACTAATGGATAAAGCATATCGGCAATAATAACCTTTTTACATAATCCGACAGACAGCCTCCATATACCCTTGGAAAACAATTCCATAGACTCTTTTCTGTCTGACATTTGGTTTTCAAATTTACGATATGAAATTATCGGTCCTTGCAAAATTTTAAAAAACACGCTTGTGTACAATGCTGTTTCCAAAATAGTACCATTAGACTTGCATTGACCTCTGTAAATATCTACAACATAAGAAATCGACGAAAAAATAAAAAACGAAAAACCAATTGGAAAATCAAATTTAATTTCCGGAAAATTCCTTCCAAACAATTGATTTATTATACTAATTATTATTTCCGTTTTGTTGAAAATAATAACAACAACAAACAGATTTGCAACAATTGTTAAAGCAATTGCAAGTTTTCCTGTTCTTGTGCCTTTTTTTTCAAAAGCCATCTTTCCAAAGCACCAAGTTAGAAAAATCATTCCAAGTAGCAGAAAAACAAAAATAGGCTCTTCCAAAATATAGAAAACAAGACTGACAAAAAACAGAATTATATTTCTAAATAATAGGTTGTTTTTCTTTGGTGTTATATAATATAATCCAATTGAAATCGGCAAAAACAGAACCAGAAACGAAAACGATACAATACTCAATACATCCGTCTCCTTTCTTTATTTCAAATGAAGATAATATTCGTCATATTTTGTAGGAACACCCATACAAAAAATTACGCAGTCGGGTTTTGTTTGTTCAATGTACGAACGAATACTCCCGTCAAAGTATCTTGGGTCAATCATATCAACATACTGAACTGCGTTTGCTAAATATGGGCAGACAGTATCGGCAAAAGATAATTTAATAAACAAAACTCTTGTTCCGTTTTTGCAGTTATTGTTTTCTATTTTAATTAGTGGATGGTCGCCATACAGAAAGGCGCTATAAAACGAAGCTTTTGGCGAAAGCTTGCTTTGGTTAATCAAAGTGTTTTCGAATGAACCTGTTTTATCAATACCGGAGGTAGGTATTTCAATATGGAAGTTAGTTTTCGTTTTTGGATATAAAACTTCCATATCCTCTCTATGTGTTTTTCCGATTTCACAGTCAAGATTCCCAAAAAGGCTGTTTGGATAAATATATAGTTTATAATTACTATCCTTCAAAGCGCTTTTATCTGTAGGTATAGAAAGTTCATCATTTAAAGTTCTGGCTGTTTCTTGTGCCACTGCAAGGCCTGCATGTACATTCCAATGAATGTCATTTTTAAAAAACCATGAATAAAAATCTTTGTTTTTCTCAAGCAAAGTATTCTTTGATTCTATGTAAAACAGCTTGTTTTTGTCTAAAAAAGATTTGTACTCTTCAATCATCCGAGTATATCCGTGTTCAACTCCCTTGGGAAATTCTGATATGCTGTCATCAGGTTTATCTGCTGCTATCAAGGTTAAATATTGAATGTTTTTGTTGTTTAGCCACGAAGAAAAATCCAATATGTTTTCCATTGATTTCGGCGATGGACAATATGGAAAGTACCCTACGGTGTATCCGTTAGATGATTTCACATAGGTATTATTTCGATACATAAATACATCATTAAAAGTGAGTTTAGAAAACAAATATTGTATGTTTTTTGATTTTGACAAATATAGTTTGTTCGTTGATGAATAATCTTCCACCACGCTTTTTACGGAATCGACAAAGGCTGCATATTTGCTTACAAATCCCAGGTCGATTATATCTTTCGGCATAACTTCCCCTTCAGTATTTTCAAAAGGATACAGTTCTGCAAGGGATACATTTTCTGCTTCTTTTGCAACACCATTTATATCAGTCCTTGATTCATACAAAAAATTATGCACTGTATAATAAAAAAGTATCACCATCAACGCCAAAAAGCAAATAGAATAAACCTTTTTGGCAGAAATTGAATTTTTTTTCGTCATCGAAAAGCCTCCAATGCGTTACTTTAAATAATTTAGCACCATTTTTTCTATTGCATCAACCGAATGGAAACTATCGTTTTCAATATCCTCAAAGGTTATTTCGATATCAAAAGCAATGTCTAATTCTGAAATTAACTGAATTAAAGTTAAGGATTCAACTTCGATTTCATCCATTAAGCAGTTTGAGGAAAGGTCTATTCCGGGTACCAACTCGATTAAAATTTCCTCAATTTTTTCCCTAATATTCATTTTTTAGCCTCCTAATTATTTTTGTTTCTTTTTTTAAGCAAAGGACTTTTCCAAAAATCACTTGGCACCTTAAAGCCTATCAGTTCCTCAAATTCATCCTTTAAGCCGTGCCCAACGCAAAGTTGGTAGAAAAATTCTCCGTTTGTATTACCCTCAATAATGCACCAGCCTTTATCTGTATGAGTAACATCCCAACCGATATAACGAGTGTTCGGAAGAAGCTGTGTTGCCTTAATTAGCATATCTTTTAGTTCTTCCCATTCCGGCAATTTAATGCCACAGATTTTTTTACCGGTTACAGGGTTAATATCGCTGTTTCCAAGACCACTTTTTCCATTTGTTATTACCTCTCCGGTGTCAGAATCAATTAAAGCATCATAACTATAATCTTCTCCTTTTTGTTCTATGCCATTTCCAAAAAGCAATCGAAGGCACGGATAGAAAAAATGTACCTTTCCTTTTATCAAAACAGTCGTAACACGAACGATCGACATATCATTAGGATTAAGTTCGTTTATAAACTTAGACGGAACAATAAGTTCCTCTAAAATCAATTTGTGGTCAACCTTTCGTTTAACAGCAATACTTGAAATATCTGCTGCTTCTTTTAGTAAATTATTGAATGTTTCCTTAAGGTTAACTCCTTCTCCACAATTTAGATAATGAGTCCCCTCTGCAAGTTCTAAATTATTTGGCTTAACAAATATATCTGGATTTCTTTTAACAAAATCACAAAAGTCTTCATAATCGTTTTCACAAGACAAAAGTATGGCTTCTCTTTTATAAAAAGGTTTTAGAAGTGTATATGCTTCAAATTTATTATCTAAGTAATGATTTTCGCTGGCCTTATTCAAAAAAGCATAATAAAGAAATCGACTGTCCCATGTTATATATTTTAGTCGTTCCTCATGTGTTTTCTTAAAAAAACCAAACATCGCAGGCTCTGTCATATTTGTTCCGTATACTTCTTTGCAGTATATAGAGGCATATAAAATATTAAAAAGTTTATTTTTGTCTTGAACCAAGCTACTGAATCTTTCAATGTTTGTTTTAAAAAAATCATCATTGTACTTTTCCGGGATTTCATTTGAAATTTTATGTCCAAGTACAATCATTTCTTCAAAGTTTTTTGCAATTTCCATTTTAGTAAATGTTCGCCCTGTCGAGCGATTCCTTTCTGGTCAATATCTTGCATTACAACAGATAGTCTAACGCACAAAACCATATTGTAGAAAAAGTAATAGTCCAAATGCAAAGATTTTGCTTCCACGAAAACTTTTCCTTTAATAATAATCTTGCTCCAATGATTGGCACTATAGGGTATGATATAAACAAAATACCTGTTCTAACAGCGTCAAAATATGACGCAACAATGTATAATGTAGAAGAAAGCAAAGACGAAACAATATAGAATATTGAGTATCTGTTTTCTTTTATAATAGGCACATACCATTTTTTTGTTTTAACCCTAAGAAATATCGAAAAGGTCAAAACTAAAAATATTAAGGTAAAGAAGGACGTCATAAAGTAATCTACCATACTGATAGAACCGCCATCAATAACAATTGCAGTTAATAACGAATCAAGAGCATCTAATATTACCGATAGTAACAGCGTCCAAAAACCTATTCTAAAATTATGCCTGTCAGCATTAGACTCGGTTGGATTTAATTCTGGTTTTTTTCTTCCGAACTTGTCCACATTTGGAAAAATAAATATCAATAATACTACTAAAATTATAGGTATTATTCTAATCGGCTCAATAATATCAGCAACTGCTGAAATCTTTCCGAAAAAGAAATTGATTAATATCATTCCTAAAAAATAAAAAATACCATTAGAACTGCCGACTGACTCTGCAACAGTTAGTTTTATGCGTTTTATACTAAACAGATATATTACCCATTGAACGAAAAAGCAAATAGAATTTAGTATTATTAACGGGTTCATACGAAGTAGCGTCCAAGGGGCTAAACCACTTTCACCGAATCCAAATAAATATATAATCAGACCGATAATAATAGATGGGACAGCAGTTGAAATACATAGTTTAATTGGGGATAACACGCCCCCTTCGCCCATGCATTTCTTGCCTAATAAATCTGCAACTGTATATTGTATCAAGGCAAGGGAGGCAAATAGTAACCACATAAAAATATTCCCCTTTACATATATAATTCCCGTCAAAAAACGAATATATTGCAAGTAATTATACACCAAACTAACAAGCTTGTCAAGGTAGAGCGGTGGAGGTTTTGTATGAAAATAATGCCACCGACCATCTTGACAAATTCATTGAATAATATTGTCGGCGTTAGCAATACTTTGCTTAATGCTTTGTTACATGGCTTTAAAATGTTTTTCATTTATATTGTTACCCAATTCGATTATATTATAAAAAACAGAAAGTATAGACAAAATTAACAAATCCTTGGTATTGGGTTTATGCCATATACCAAGGATATATTTTGATAGAATTTATTAGGGGGGTGCAGATAATGATTTAGATGGTGCATAGCCTTCCAAATGGGTATAAAGTATATACTTTTAATATTTTCTTCTTTTTACAATGTGTAATAAATAGTTAAATAGTGAACATTTCGACATTTTTAAAAATTCGATATCCGGTCTAAGTACAAACCACTTCTTTCCAAGTGTATATAGTATTACAAACACAAGTATATCAGTTAATGCTTTCCATGAAATTACATACATAACTAAATTACCTCATTCTTATCAAAAAAAGGACAATTGTAATCAGGCATATCAATATAGTTGTAATCGATAACATTGCGTGGAAATTAACATCATTGTCTACCTGCGAAAACTTCATCCAAAGTCCGCAAAGAAGTGTACATAAAATTAAAATAATTGAAACCCAACTTAATATTTTCATGTTTTTTATTCATCTCCTAATAATAAATTAACTTGTCTATTGATAAATATGCGAAAATCTTCTTCAGTTTTTAGAGGAACACCCGCAAAAATTGAAAACTCATTTCTTCTGTATAATACAATTTGTAATAGTGTTACAAGTTCAAAAGAAATAATTCTGCATCGGCTTTCATCCACTTTATTTCCAAAGTGTTCCTTGATATATGGAAGAATCAAGAGTGGTAATTCAATCGGTGCTTCAAAAATAAGATGTGGAACCGACAAACGAGTAATCCTTTCAAATTTTAGAGTAATTTTACTTATATTAAATAACAGTGCTTTTAGGCGCTCTTTTGCCGACAACTCGGCTTCTTCTACAACCATCTTTGAAAAATCATCAGCAATAATCTTATCGGTTGCAATTTTCAAAAGCTTTTCTTTGGATTGATAACAATAATTAATCATTGCAAGGTTTACTTCTGCTTTTGAAGCAATATTACGAGCAGTTATAGTTCCCGGATCTTCCAAAGAAAGAAGAAGAGTAATAGTCGCATCAAGAATTCGTTTTCTTGTATCTTCATTTGTCATATTATATCCTCCTATAATTAAACAAGTTTAATACAGGTTTAATTATAGCGTCTTGTTTTAGCTTTGTCAATACTTTATTAGAAATATTTACATTTTTGAACGAGTTAGCAGAATTTCAACTAAAATTAACAGGACAATCTGTGCTTTTATGATCTGTCAAAGTAATATAAGATTACTCCATAAATTTAACGATTAGGGATAATTTTAACGATTACAAGCGTAACAACAGACAAACCATCAAAAGAAAATGCTCCGATGATGGTTTGTTTTTTGGTTTTGACCGCTAAAATTTAGCCTAGAACCCCCGAAAGCCACAGTATTATCGGCTTTTTTGAGCAAAAAAATAAGAACCACTATTCTATTAAAATAGTAGTTCTTATGTGTGGCAGGGGCAGTAGGATTTGAACCCACGACACACGGTTTTGGAGACCGTTGCTCTACCAGCTGAACTATACCCCTATATTTCGGCACAAGAAATATTATATACTAAAAGCAACAATTTGTCAATAGTTTTTTCCAATAATATAGGGCGTAATGTGTGTATTAGTTTTATTTGTCAGAATCATAATATGCAGATGACAGACTATCAAATTTCTCATTCATTTGTTGGTCTAAAAACAAAATATGGAAATTATCTCATCATAGTGTTTACAAAATTCATCTTGGTCAAAGGACATAAGCCTGTTGACAGACATATTACATAGGAACTTTATACGTTCCAAATCTATTATTTTTTCCTCAAAATTCCGTGTCATAATACTCACCTCGTTAACTGTGTTTCAAAAATGGGATACACTAATTATATAGCAAATATCGTAATTAGTCAATATAGAAAATGATAAAATGAAATAAATTGTAGAAATTTACAAAAAAGTGTTGCAAAAATGGAACAAAAGATGTATAATAATGTCGAAAGGTGTAAAATGGTGAAAAATAAAGGAGAATTAAGATGGAGGAATTTAATCAATTATTAAAGAAAAACAGAGAATTTTGTGGGATAAGCTTGGACGAGCTATCTAAAAGGACAGGTATTCCAAAATCAACTTTATGTAGGTATGAAAATAACCCTGACCAAAAAATTGACATAGGCAATTTTGTTAAGATTGCAAGGGAAATACATATTTCATCATCTGCAATAGAAAAGATTTGGATAGAAAATAACGCAGTGCCTGTGTCTAGTATGCAGAAAATACCTATTGTTGGAAAAGTTTGTGCCGGTAATGGAATTGTTGCTCAGGAAAACATAATTGGCTATGAGGTTTTTGATAATAAATTTTGTAATGGCGAATATTTTTGCTTGCAGGTTAGTGGGGACAGTATGTCTCCTAAGCTTGACAGCGGGGATGCTGTTCTTGTAAAAAGGCAAAGCGAGGTTGAAAACGGGGATATTGCAATTGTAATTGTGGATAACGAGGAAGGTATGATTAAAAAGGTAGAATATGGTGAAAATTCAATAAATCTAATATCTTTTAATCCTTATTATCCTGATATAAAAATGATTGATTCCGATATTTCAAGGGTAAATATTATCGGCAAAGTTGTAGAAAGTAAGAAAAAATGGTAAAAATTTTAATCAAATTTTAATTTACAAATGTATTATTTTGTGATAAAATAATAAAAGTATGTAATTATATTATAGGGGGTTAATAATATGAAAATTGAAAAAGGGTTTAGTAAGTTTTATGGAAGTAACGGGTTGTTTAATGTTAGTGCTATTTTGGCAATAGTTGCATTACTAATTTGTTCCGTATACTTTTTTATGTATGGGCTTGGCTTTGCACAAAGTGCAACACTTGATATGTCGGTAAATGAACTATGCACAGAAGGTGCAAAAAGCTTGTTTAGAGTAATTATTTTACTTTGTGTGTATCTATCGTTTATAAAACATAACAGAGGAATTCAAAAGGCGTTTTTAGGTGGCTTGGTATGTGTATTAGGTCTATATGATTTTATATGGGTATTAACATTACCGGGCAGAATAGATGTTCAACCAATTAGTTGGACAATTATGAATATTCCGTATTTTATAGTATCAATAGCAATTTTTGTATGCTATTTCTTTTTGGTAGACACACCAAAGCCAAGACCTGTTGTAATGTTTATAATGCACATTTCGGTAATAATAATCAGTTTATTGTATCTTAACTATGTGGGACAATATTTCTTTGAAAAAACACCATCATTGATGTATGGAAATATTGGAGAATTATTTAGCTATGTATTTTTAGTATCAGTTTGCACAAAGCTTGATATTTTAAAGGATAAAAGGCAAAAAATTTAATTGTTCTTGGAGAGGAACTAAAAAACACTACACTTATTATGCGAGGGAAAAATCATGAATATCAAAAAAGTTTTGGTTGCAGCTGTGTTGTCTGTAACAGTGCTTACAAGCAGTGCATATGCAAAATCAATGGAATTTACAATGGGAGATGTTAACGTTAACATTAAGGGAACTGAAACTGAAACAAAGGTTTCGGAGGTTGCACCTTACACAGTTAACGATAGAACAGTTGTTCCGGTACGTATTATTTCAGAATCATTTGGTGCAACAGTTGATTGGAACGAGGCAACAAGCGAGATAACAGTTACGCTAAATGACAAGGTTGTTAAATTTGTATTAGGTAACAACATTGCCAATGTAAATGGCAAAGAAGTTACAATGGACATTGCACCATTTGAAACAAATGGAAGAACAATGATTCCGTTACGTGTAGTTTCAGAATGTTTTGGTTTTAGGGTAGATTATGTTGACGCCGGCGAACAGGTTCTTATTACAGATGACCCTGTTGTATTAAAGGTTGGAGACGAGGATATAAATCTAAATATCGTTAAATTACTATACAATTTCTATAAAATAAAATATGGTACATATTACACAGATGCAGAATATCTTAACCAAGCATTAAACGATTTAGTTTCTATATATGCATTAAACCAAGAGGCAAATAGTACCGACTTTGAACTTACAGCAGACGAGCTTGGTACAATAAAAGAATCTGCAAAAGCAAATTATGATGCAAGCGAAGATTGTGGTTTACTTTCAGAATTTGCATTTATAATGACAAAGATGCTTAAAGGTAACATTTATCAAGAAGCAATAGGCTATGGCATCGAAGTAACAGACGACGAAGTTTTAAAGGAATATAACGAAAACTATATGGCTGCAAAACATATTTTAATAAGTGCAGATACAGAAAAGGCAGACTCAAAAATTAAAGAAATCAAGTTAAAACTTGGCAGAAATGCCGATTTTGACGATTTAATGTTTGAATTTTCCGAGGATGGAGGCTTGGCATCAAATCCTAACGGATACGTATTTACATCAGGAGATATGATTAGCGAATTTGAAGATGCAGTTAAATCACTTGAAATTGACCAAGTAAGCGACATCGTTAAAACTGAATTCGGTTATCATATTATTAAGAGGATTGCTCTTCCTGACCTTGACGAAACAAGAATGGACACAGTAAGACAAAACCTTGCCGGTGAAATATTTAACCAAAAATATTCTGAGATTATCAGCAAATATTCTGTAAAATCTGATTATACTATGGAACAATTACTTGAAATGGTTAAATAATTGGAATATTTAGTCGAACGATTTTTGTTGACTTAACAATGTTTTTAGGGTAAAATCTTATTGAATAGGAGGTTTAACAAATGACATTTGTTGAAAAATTTGAAGAACTTAAAAAATTGCTTGATAAAGCAGACACCAAAAAACTTAAAGATGATTTTGCAATCCAAATCACTATGAATGATGAGGATTGTGGAGGTACATTCTATGTGGCATATTTAGATGGTAATTACAGTGTAGAGCCTTATGATTACTACGATAATACTGCTAATATTGATGCTTCTGCAGATGTAATTAAAAACCTTGCAGAAAAGACAACAGACGTTGAAACAGAAATCAATCAAGGTAAAATGTTTGTAGGTGGAAATGTTGAAAATGTAAAGTCATTGTTTGATGCAATGAAGAAAAAACCTGCTAAAAAAGCTCCAACTACAAAAAAGACAACAGCAAAAACTACAACAAAAAAGACTGTTGCTAAAAAGCCAACAGTTAAAAAAACTACCTCCAAAAAATCAACATCAAAAACTGCTGATAAAACAAAACTTTCAGCCGTACATTCCGGTACAGCAGTTCAAATGAAGGTCGAAGGACTTGACGTAAATTAATTAAAGGAGTTGTCGCAAAAATGATGCGACAACTCTTTCTGAAAAAATTACCCCAAAGGTATTCAACCTTTGGGGTAACCTTTTGCATAGAGGTTTCTTACTTTTTGTAAAGCTTGCTGTATAAATAATCAGGCCCATTTTCTTTAAGCCATGAATATGACATATACTCACCTATTGCCTCTGCAAGCTTTTTGTCCTTGATTTCATAATTAGGGTCTTCAACCCACCTGTTATAATCATACATATTCTTTTCATTTAAAATATTGTTTTTAATAAGCTGAGCCTTGTATTTGTCAAGGTTCATATCGTGGGTTAGCAACTTGTTATCGTAATCAATTGCGTCCTCTAACATCTTTTGGTTGTGTTCTTCGGTTTCGCGTTTGTCGTATAGTGCGTTACGTTTGCTCTTTGCGTCTGCCCCACCTAATTTCATTAACCTGTCAAATAAATCTTGTGCATTGTCGTTGTCGTCATTTTCTCTATCACGACTTAATTTATACTGCTCAACCAATTTATTATATGCCTTTTCTGCAAGTTCTCTTGCATAGTTGCTTATCTTTTGAGCATAGGTTTGACCAACCTGTGCAACGGCAGAGGAAGCATAGGAACTGTTCCTGCCACCACTTAGTTTTGCAAGATTTGCCATTGTAGATTTTTGAGCAGAATCACTTTCTCTTCTGGCATTGCTTCTATAAGATTTAAAGGCTGCGTCGCTTTCCGGGTCATACTGAAAATTGTTAATTAAGTTGTAAAGCCTGTCGCTTTCTGCTTTATATGATGTGTCAGGGCTTACATCTTGGGCATCTTCATAGAATTTACTTGTATTTGCCCTTCCGGTTTTAAAGTCCTCATAATTTTGGGTATCAACACAAATGCCAAATTTATTTCTTATTTCTTCGTTTTCCTGATGAGCTTTCTTTGCAATATCGCTGTTTTTGTCATCTTCTCGTTCCCAGATGTACTTGTTATTTTCGTACTTGTCTGCATAAGAGGAATTGTATAAAGATTTCATTTACTCACTCCTTTGTTCGTATCTTTCGTCTGCTTCCTTTTTAGTAATAAAGTCGCAGTTATATAATGTTGTTACATTAAGGTCAAGGTTTTTAACATTTTGGCTGTTTAAATTATCTGTTTTAAGGTTAAATTCCTTTTGCATAATAAATATACACTCTGCAATATCCTTTATAGCCTTTTTAATGCTTTCTATATCGTTTAAATCGGTATTTATATTTTCAATATTCATAACTACCTCCTGTAAACATTAAGGCTTGCACCACTTCTGTGTTTAGAAGTACCAACAGTAACCTTTCCGTGTATGTCAAGTATTCTAACATCACCAATGCCTTTAAACTTCAAGGTAAAACTGTCGCACTTTTTAATCCTTAATTTAAAGTCAAACATTTCATCTCTTTCGGCAGTTTTAACAGCCACCCTTTTCCATTCTCCACCATCTTGCCTTACAAATACCTCAACCTTTGAATTTTCCTTCATATCTGCTCTAATCCATAGTTTAGATAGGTTTTTCCTCTCCTCAATGCCAAATGTAAAGTCCTTTGTCTCATACTCCCACTCAACTCTTTCACTTCCACTGTCAGCCTTTAAAATATCTGTGTTGGTGCTAATGTATAAATCGTTAACATCACTGCACATAGAGGTTAAACTTCCTATATCCTCAATATGCCACATATTATAGTAGGTATCGTATACGAATATCTTGTGTCCGTCATAACAGTAAATCTTTCTTCCGTTAGAGCAAGACTTAAAACTACCACTTGTGTCCATTTTAACATTATGAGAAATAACGGTAGGAATACCACCACTGTATTTAACAAATCCCTTTGGAGATGCCCAATACAAAGAGCCGTCAACAGATACAATGCTATCGTGGTCTATACACCCTGTTTTGCATAATTCGGAAATAGTATAAGGCATAGAGCCATACATTTGGTAAACAATATCCTTTTTAAATAAAAGCAACACATTGTTATACCTTGCAATAGCCGTAAACCTTCCACCACTTCCAACATCTGTGGAATAAGCACCTGTTGCAGACGGATTGCCTGCATCGTCAACATATTCCCAATAGTTAGAAAAATCACCTAATGCAGATGCTTTAATGTCGCTTCCGTTAACACCTATAACTCTGTTGTTGTATACAGTAGCAAATTCAAGAGGTAATACTGATATATTCTTGTTATCCGAGCTTTGTGTTACATACCATTGTGCAGAATATAAATAATGAACATTTTCATGAAATTTTTTTCTGTCGCTTAAAGTAGCATCATTTGTGAAAAAATTACCTGCATATACAACAAAATAGTCCCCTTTTTCAAGAGTTAATCCACTTGGTATAGTAAATGTATACTCATTTACCTTTGAGCTTATAGATGTAAGAAAAGCAGATACAAACTCACAATCCCAACTTGTACCTGTTTCTGCTTGAATATCCGGGTATCTTTCTCTATATTCTTCTACATCATTTTCTGTTATTTTTTCAATATAATCCCCTGTAAATGTTTTTAACTCGCCGTTTTTATTAAAAAACCTTATTTGTATTTCTCTGCAATAACATAAACTGTATACAGTTCTTGAGTAAGCTGTTCGTCGAATAATGTATTTGTATGTGTCATTCATCCAAGGATAAGCATAACTTGTAGCATCCGGCAGAACAAATTTAAGTTTAATATTGCTAACTGAATAATCCTCAATACTGATAGGATTAGATTGAATAGTCATTGACCTTTGGCTATACTGTGCTAACCATTTCAAAGATGTAGGAATATTATTCTCTTCTGTTATTTTTGTTGTCCATTTAACCCCTGTACCATAACAAGAAGACGAACTTTCATAAACACTTAAAAAATCAAAATCGTTAATTGCTCTGTCCATTAGCTTGTATTCATTCTTTGCATTAGGGAAACATATATGGTAT
>DCGP01000024.1 GCA_002314595.1 Clostridiales bacterium UBA1775
CTATTGACAATTCTTAGCTGGACTTGTCTTTTTATAGTTATATATAAACCCGAAGTGGCTGACCTTCGGTACACATATAGTCTAACATTTCAAAATATGAAAATATTGGCAAGGATTTGATTGACTTACAAGTGCGAATGTACTATAATTTAAAAGAGGTGATAATAATGATTCAATATCATGTATTTCCCGGAGGAAAGAAAAGAGTCGTAACGTTTAGCTACGATGATGGACATATAAACGATGAAAGACTTGCAAAATTGTTTACTGAAAAGGGTATAAAGGCAACATTTCACCTTCACGGAAAGTATACAGAAAATTTAACAGAAACAGAAGTAACAAATTTGCGTAAAAGATATGAAGGCCACGAAATTTCTTGCCATACATTACACCACGGATGGCCTACAAGAATGCCTCAACAATCCTTAGTAAATGAAATATTGGAAAACAGAAAGCATCTTGAAAATATTGCAAATTATCCGGTTGTAGGTATGTCGTATCCAAGTGGTGATTATAGTGATGAAACTGATTCAGTATTCAAAGCCTGTGGAATAGTTTACAGCAGAACCGTTAATTCTACAAACAACTTTCCTTTGCCAACCAACTTTCTACAGTGGCACCCAACTTGCCATCACAGTTCAGCACTTGCATTATGTGATAAATTTTTAAATAATATAGATTCAGAATGGACATTACCTTTGTTTTATGTTTGGGGACATTCCTTTGAACTTACAACAGAGGAGGACTGGGCGTATATGGATACCCTTTTAGATAAAATTAGTGGAAATGACAAAATATGGTATGCAACAAATATTGAAATATATAACTATATGACTGCACAAAGACAGCTTGTTATCTCATTGGATGAAAAGACCTTCACAAATCCAACAGCATTGGATTTGTGGGTGGAAAAGGATAAAACTCAAATTATTAAAATTCCGGCAGGTCAAACAGTAAGAATATAAAAATAACGGTAAGATTCATTTAGAATCTTACCGTTTAAATTTTGTATTATATTTGCTTAATCTTCATTGTCCTCATACGAAGCATTACCGATTATGGGGCCCTCTGTTTTAAATTCCTTTTCCATCAATTTGTCAGTTGCTGTTCTGTCTTGGTATAGATGTGCATCAACGCCTGTAAACATTGTAGGCATTGTAAATGTCTTAATGGAAGAAGATGTTAGCTTTAACATACTCTTTCCGTAAATAGCCATATCTGTAAGTGGCATATTACATTCAATGTCATCTTTAATATTAGAATAAATCGTAGGAATTTTTGTAAGCATTTCAGTATTTAACTTTTGCTTAATTAGAGCTTTTAGTAAATTCTGTTGAACTTTAACACGCATTAGGTCGGCCTCAGGGTAACCTCTAAACCTTACCATAGATTCTGCATTTTCACCATCTAATGTTTGTTGACCTTTCTTTAAATGAATGTGCAAATCTTGAACAGGGTCGTCATAATTCATATTTTGTGGTACATTAAATTCTACACCACCTAATAAATCAACAAGCTCTGCAAAGGTACCGACGTTAAATTGAACATAGTAATTTATGCTAAGTCCGGTAAGCTCTGTAACAACCTTTGAAACTCCTTTGATTCCACCAAGACCGTAAACTGAATTCACAAGTCTTGTTCCACCTTTGTAGTTAACATAGGTATCTCTTGGTATGGACATGGCGCAAAGCATATTTTCTTCCTCGTCATACCTAACCACCATTATTACGTCGCTTAGTCCTTCGGTTTTATCAACACCAACAACCAAAAGATTTACTTTAACACGGCCATTGGTTTCCTCAACCTCTTCCATATCAATGGTAGCACTGCTTTCAAATGGGTGAGCAATAAACTGCCCAAGCTTAAATCCGCCTACGACAGTAATTGTAACTAATAATGTATATATAATAACTAATGTAATTTTCTTTCCAATACTCAATCTAAATAACACCTTTTCAAAAAATATATTATATGTATTATATCACATTTTTGGTATGTTATTTGTTAAGTTTTCGTTACATTTCTAATATCTGACAGCTTTTGCTTTATCGCTTTTTTTAGCTGACCTTGAAATATCGTACAAGAATGCAATGAAATGGAAGTTAAGCAGAAAGCTTAATGTTGCACCGGACCATAGCAACAACTCCTTAAAAGTGATATAGCAATTATCCCAACTGCTAACAAGACAAATGATAATAATCAATGCTGATATGTTAAAATATTTTTTCATAATAAACACCTTCCTTTTCTTTTGTGATTACATTATCTCAAACCAAGTGGGTAATAAAAAGGACAGTTGAATATTTTTAAAAAACTATTGATTTTCAATATACAATATTGTATAATATATAATAGGTAATAATTGGATAATAAATATTAGGAGGAAATATTATGGATAAGAAAGAATATGCACTAAAAATGCACGAACAATGGAAAGGTAAGCTTGGTACAGAACTTAAATGTGCCATCGACACAAAGGAAGATTTAGCAGTTGCATACACACCGGGTGTTGCAGAGCCATGCTTAAAGATTTCCGAAGATGTAGATTTAAGTTATACATATACAGGCAGAGGCAACACAGTTGCAGTTGTAACAGACGGTACAGCAGTTTTGGGCTTGGGCGATATCGGCCCTGAGGCAGGTATGCCTGTTATGGAAGGTAAATGTGCTTTGTTCAAAAGATTTGGTAATGTAGATGCAATTCCACTTTGCGTACGCTCAAAGGAAGTTGACGACATCGTTAATACAGTTAAATTATTAGCAGGTTCATTCGGTGGTGTAAATTTAGAAGATATTTCAGCACCAAGATGCTTTGAAATTGAAAAGAGACTTAAAGAAGAATGTGATATTCCGATTTTCCACGATGACCAACACGGTACAGCAGTAGTTTGCTTGTCAGCAATCATCAATGCTCTTAAAATCGTTAAAAAGGACATTTCAGAAATTACAGCAGTTGTTAACGGCTGTGGTGCTGCAGGTGTTGCTATTACAAAGCTTCTTATTAGCGTAGGTCTTAAAAACGTAATTATTTGTGACAGAAAGGGTGCTATTTGTAAGGGCAGAGAAGGTCTTAACTCTTCTAAGGAAGAAATGGCTCAAATCACAAATCGTGAAAATAAATCAGGCTCATTAAAGGACGTTATCGTTGGCGCAGACGTATTTATCGGCGTATCAGCTCCAAAGATGCTTACTCCTGAAATGATTAAGACAATGGCTAAGGACCCAATCGTATTTGCTATGGCAAATCCTATTCCGGAAATTTTACCGGACGAAGCAAAGGAAGCCGGCGTTGCAGTTATGGGTACAGGTCGTAGCGACTTCCCTAACCAAATCAATAACGTACTTGCTTTCCCGGGTATCTTCCGTGGTACATTTGATGTTCGTGCAAGCGATATCAATGACGAAATGAAGATTGCAGCAGCAAAGGCAATCGCAGGTATGGTTAAGGATGACGAATTATCACCAGATTACATTATCCCTGATTCATTCCATCCGGAAGTAACAAAGGCAGTTGCAAAGGCAGTTGCACAAGCAGCAAAGGATTCAGGCGTAGCAAGAATTTAATATATCATAAATAAAAAGGTTTGCATTTTGTATGCAAACCTTTTTTAACTGTCGACTAATCGAAGGAAATACATTATCTAACTTTTTTATATCCAATGTTTAGGCATTTTGCTATTTTTTCAACTATTGATGCATTGTGTCCGATTGACAAAGCATAGTGATGACTATTACCTGCCTTTGCCCAATCCTCAATAAACTCTTTAACATTTTCACCAAAGTAACCTCGTGTAACGGTATTTCCCATTTGAGGAACATCGCCCGTAACACTTTCACCCTCTGCAACAATAAATGTATAATTATTATTTTCATCAACACCCAAACCAAGCATAGTTATAGGTCCTTTTTTCAAGCTAAATTCAACAGATACACCATTGCCTTTTTTACCATGAAATAGCTCCAATCCTCTAATTGTTGGCTTTGCATCGGAAATTCTAATATCGTGAGGTCCGTCATGACCTATTAAAACTACATCGTCGTCAAAATCTACTGCAATCAATTCAGCAAATGAACCACCTGCCCCTATTGATGAAGTGGTAAACATAGCAACACAGGTTTTCATATCGGATTCGCCTGCAAGTGAAAGACCTTTTGAAACCAATAAGGAATTCCCTATTATCAACGAAGATGCAACTCTCTCATATACATTGTTGTCTTGACCTTCGTAATAGTATGCCATACCTGACAAATTATTATTTTTAACTAATTTATCTAATCCAACAGAGCATTTTGCTGCCCAGTCCATATCTTCCTTTTTAATAACCCTCGTGGTTGGATCGTGGGACGGGTCTAAAAGGGTAAATTCTTTGTTGATTTCTTTTAATTTTTCGTTAATTTCCTCTTGGGTTGTTTCTTCAACATTTTTAACCAACTGACACATTTCTATCATTCTGATATGTATGCCAAAATTAGCAGTAAAGCTTGTTGGGTCAAAGTTCATATCAAGCATACCTTCATAAGAATGTCCCATGTGTCCAAATATTGCGCCTTTGTAGTTTCTAAGTGCTGTTGCTGCTAAACACCATTCTCTAACCTCGTTTTCAAACCTGTTATCGAATTTTGGTTCTTTGTAATATTCACCAACTATAACTCCAACAGGTTCTTTTTTGCATCTTTTTAATGCGTTGTATGCTTCCGGAACCGGACAAACAGAACCCCAGAAAATATCATCACTGATACATCTTTTTGAAAATTGAGATGGTGCTTGGTATCCAACAACTACAACAGGCGCATCACAAGCAAGAACTCCTTGTGTAAAACGACCGGAAGCAACATAGGTTGTTAAAAATAATATTAAAATATCTATGTCCTCTTTTTTAAAGAACAATCCTGCACTATATGATTCTTCGGTAGTATCACACATTTGTGTGCCGTCAGATGCTGTATATTTCACAACATCTACCCCGTGCTTTTCCAACATTTTCTCAAAATTATCTGCATTTTTAAGTAATTGCTCACGGCATCCTTTAAATTGATTCCAATATTCCTTGTGTCCTGCAACTAAAACACCGATTTTACCTTTTTTTGAAACGTTAGTTATCATAACAAACCTCCATATATTTGACAAAATAGTATATTCTTGGTAAAATATTTTTACCATTATTGATAGTATATTCTCTATTATTTCTGAAATCAATGTAAATAATTGCTTATTTTCGGTATATTATTGCAGAAAAAAGAAGGGTGCCATTATGAAAGAATCATTTTTAAAATACCATTACGATAACCTTGATTCATCTTCTCGTTGGATAATAAATTCTCAGCCAAGGAATTGCTCGCTTTTAAAAATTGAAATTCAAGAATTAGGAGATTTTTTGTTTAGTGGTAATCACTACACATACAGAGGCAGTTTAAATTCCTTTCAACTAATGTTCTCCTGTGAAAATACTACCGGCAAACTTGAATATGACAATAAAATATACTCATTTCCTCAAAAGGGCGAATTGATGTTTATTGATTGTAAAAAAGGATATAAAATCAACACAAGCAATATGTGTCATTCGGTATTTGTTCATTTTAATGGTGAAGGTATACAGCACTTTTTTGATATATTTTATAAGTATAATAATTCTCCGATTATTAAACCAAAGAATGAGTTTATCGAAAGTAACTTAAAAGAATTGATTAGTGTTTATTCTGTTCCTCATGACATTGGTGCTGATATTTACGCTCAATCTTTGATTTTTGAAATTCTATCAAACATAAATAAAATATCTTTATATCAACAAAAAACTTATTTTAGTAACGAAATTCAAAAAGTAATAGATATTATTCAAAATGAATATAAAAAGGATTTAACTCTTGATAGTATTGCAAACGAAATACATTTAAGCAAGTTTTCACTTCATAGACAATTTAAAAAGGAAACAGGAAACACAATATATGAGTATTTGCAATCATACAGGGTTAATAAAGCAAAAGAACTTTTGCAAAATACAAATTTGTCTCAGGATTCTATTTGCGAATTAGTTGGAATATATGATAGTAGTCATTTAAGTAAAATATTTAAAAAAATCGAAAACCAAACACCAAATGAATATAGAAAACAATGGAAATTAAAAAATCGTAGTGAATAATCACTACGATTTTCGTACATTTTATAGAATTAAGCGTTTAGGGTATTGACTTTTGTATGTATAAAAATTACACAAAAGAGGT
>DCGP01000032.1:0-91222 GCA_002314595.1 Clostridiales bacterium UBA1775
GTTCGAGTCCACTTGAGCCCACCATATTCCTCAATAGCTCAGTCGGTAGAGCGCATGACTGTTAATCATGATGTCGTTGGTTCAAGTCCAACTTGAGGAGCCAAACAACCTATTGCTTTTGCAATAGGTTGTTTTTCTATATAAAAAAATGCGCTCTACCGACTGGATATCAATAGCAAATCATTTGATTTGGACAATTACTATTTACTTTTATTAAAAAATATTGTAAAATAATATCAACAAATTATTTTACAAGGAGATAGTTATGAACAATAAATTAAATTTAGCGTTACAACAAAGGCCTACAATACCAAGGATGTTAAAATTTGTTTTACCGTCAATTATTACTTGTGTTTTTGCAAGTATGTATGGTATTGTTGATGGTATATTTATTTCTATGGTTGGTGGTAATGCAGCATTTGCTGCAGTAAACTTGATTACACCACTTTTCCTTATTATTTCATCATTTGGAATGATGTTTGGTACAGGAGGAAACGCAATCGTATCTAAAATTCGTGGTGAAGGTGATGACGAAAAGGCAAAACGAGTTTTTTCAACTCTTACAATTTCTGTATTGATACTTTCGGCTATTTTAACATGTTTACTTTGGTTTTTTATTGATGATGTTATTATCCTTTTAGGAGCAACAGATGATATGTTGCCACTGTGTATGAGTTACAGTAAAATTATCATACCGTTTATTGTGTGTTATCTTTTACAATTCTATTTTCAAAGTATGCTTGTAACTGCCGGAAAAGGAATGATGGGCTTTTTGATTATCTTAGCCTCAGGAATAATAAACATAATTGGCGACTCTGTGTTGGTAGGGGTATTTGCTAAGACTCCTGAACAAGCAATACAAGGCGCGGCAATTGCTACCGCAGCAGGTTTGTTAATAGGTGGAGCTCTTCCCTTTGTATATTTTTTGTTCAAAAATTCAAGTTGCTTAAGAATAGTAAAACCTGAAAAAGATATTAAGATTGTGCTAAAAACTTGTTCTAACGGTGTTTCAGAGTTCTTATCTAACATTTCAGGTGCAGTTATGAACACGGTATTTAATGCACTTTTGCTTTATATTATCGGTCAAATAGGTGTGTCTGCCTATGGTAGTATCAGTTATATTAACACAATATTCTTGGCTATATTTATGGGTTATTCAGTTGGTATTTCTCCAATTATTTCGTATAAATATGGCTCCGGAGACACAGAGGGCTTAAAATTAGTATACAAAAAGAGTATGATTATTATTACAGTAATATCTGTTATAATGGTTGTGCTTGCAGAGGCACTTGCAAAGCCGATTTCAGCCTTGTTTGCAAATGGTAATCAAGAGCTTATGGAGATAACAATTGTAGGGTTTGGCATTTATGCGCTATCCTTTATTTTCAAAGGATATAATACCTTTGCATCTGCATTCTTTACTGCACTTAACAACGGATTGATTTCGGGTGTTTTGGCAGTATGTAGAGCATTGCTTTTTAGCATTGGTGCTGTACTTATACTTCCGATTGTATTCTACCTTACATATGGTCAAGACACAGCCTTGCTTGGCATTTGGTGGTCTGTAAATTTGGCAGAATTCCTTGCAATTGTTATGGCAGTAATATTCCTGTTGGCAAATAAAAAGAAATACAAATATTAAGATTTGTTGGGAGGTTAATATGAAAAAGGTTTTGTTGATTGGTGATTCTATAAGACGTGGATATGACAAATATGTTAAGCTTGCATTTGATGGAGTGGCTGAGGTTTACTATGACCCTGACAATTCAAGGTTTACAACATACATAATTAGAAATTTAATTGAGTGGAAAAACACTTTACAATTAGGTGAAGATGTTGACCTTGTTCATTGGAATGCAGGGCTTTGGGACGACCTTGTTATGATTGACGGTGAACCATTAGTTTCTATTGATGATTATAAAAGGAATATAGAAAGAATTTGTAAAATGATTATGCAACTTTTTCCTAATGCTAAAATGTCTTTTGCAACATCAACACCTGTAATTGAGGAGCTTTTCACATCATACAAAAGATATAATAAAGATACGGAAAGGTATAACGATGTTGCAGTAGAAATCGTAAAAAAATATGGTGGAAGTATAAATGATTTGTACTCAGTAATGAAGGAATGTCCAAGGGAATATCATTCCGACCAAACTCATTTCTATACCAAATCCGGAACAGAGATAATAACAAACAAGGTAATAGAGCATATAGAAAAAGCTCTTGATATTAAAGCAAATAAGCTTGATTATGACAAATTATTTGAAGAACAAAGCCAAATAGTAGGACAATAAATAAAAGTCATAAATTAGCTGAAGTAGCCAATACTTTGTAGACAAAAAAAGAATATTTTAAGCTGCCTGTTCAAGTCTGTATTGAACAGGCAGTTTTTTATGTAACGAAAACCACCGGCTAAGCTGATGGTTCAAAAAGTTTTTGCTGTTGGATTTGTCCTACAAAACAAAATGAAGTTATTATAAATTAAATATAAAATTTGTCAAATTATTATTTTGTTAAATAAAAGAATTTAAACCAAATAAGAGCGTTAATTTTTACAAGAAATTACAATACAAAAACACTAATAAAGCTATTGACTATATAGTAATTTTGTGGTAAAATTAAGTATGTATAATTATATGTTGGAATATTATGCAATTTTTTGCGTTTAGAAAGGAAAGTGAGCCGATTTGAATAGCAATTTGCTTATATTGGGTGCCGGACAATACGGACATGTTGCAAAAGAGGTTGCAGAGTCTATGAAAGTTTATGATAAGATAAGCTTTTTAGACGATTTTAGCCTTGTTGCTGTTGGCAAATTTGAAGATTATATTAAACTTACGGACGAATATACATATGCAATTGTTGCAATAGGCAAATCAAAGGTTAGGCTTGAATGGCTAAAAAAACTTTATGAAGCAGGCTATATAGTACCTACACTTATCCACGATAAATCATATGTTTCACCAAATGCCCAAATAGAAAAAGGAACAATAATTGAACCAATGGCAGTGGTGCATACAGGCTGCATAATCAATACAGGTTGCATCATTTCAGCAGGTGCTGTTGTAAATCATTTTTCAACGTTGGGTGAAGGTTGCCATATTGATTGCAACGGAACGGTTTTGGGTGGAAAGAATGTTCCAAATGATACGAAAGTGGAAAGTGGAACAGTTTTTTAACAAATAATATATGGAGAATTTCAAAAATGTATAAAAAATTCATTAAAAGGTTAATAGATATTATAATTTCATTATTGGGAATTGTTATCCTTGCAATTCCGATGGGAATTATAGCGATTATAATAAAAATTGATTCCCCGGGGCCGGCAATGTTTAAGCAAAAGAGAGTTGGTTTACATAAAAAGGAATTTACAATATTAAAGTTTCGCAGTATGCCGTTGGATGTTCCACATAATCTTCCTACGCACGAGTTTAATTCCGAGGATAGATTATCCAAGTTTCAAAAAATACTCAGAAAGTCATCGTTGGACGAACTTCCACAAATATATTGCATATTTATGTCAAAGATGGCAATTATTGGTCCAAGGCCTGCATTGCCTACACAGTATGACTTAATTGAAGAACGTGATAAATACGGTGCCAACGATATTAAGCCGGGGCTAACAGGTTGGGCACAAATAAATGGAAGAGATGAATTGCCAATAGATGTTAAGGCTAAATTTGATGGAGAGTATGTTGAAAAGGAAAGTTTCTTGTTTGATGTAAAATGTTTCTTTGGTACAATAACATCTGTGTTAAAGCATGATGGTGTCATTGAAGGTGGAACAGGAGCAATTGATAAGCAAGAAAGTTTAAAAGTTAACAAATAGAGGAATAAGTATGGAATATATTACACTTAAAAATTCAGATTTAAATGTATCCAGGGTCTGTATGGGGGGATGCCCAATGGGTGGATATGGCTGGGGCGATGTTTCGGAAGAAGATTTTGTCGAAGCTATTCATTCTGCTATAGATAACGGAGTAAACTTCTTTGATACGGCTGATGTTTACGGGTTAGGACAGTCCGAAAAAACATTAGGAAAGGGCTTGATTGGAAGAAGAGATAAAGCTGTTATCCAAACAAAATTCGGTGTACGAATTGAGAATGGCAAGACCTTTTATGATAATTCCCCGGAATATATTGACACGGCAATTAATAATAGTCTATCAAGATTAGGAACAGATTATATTGACATATATTTAGTTCATTACAGAAATACAGAAACACCGATAGAAGATGTCATAAATAAATTGGAAGAACTAAAAAAGATTGGCAAAATCAGGTATTATGGCTTGTCAAATATCAATGTAGAGATGGCTAAAGAGATTTTACCATACAAAGGCAAATTCATTTGTTGCCAAGATGAATATTCACTAGCGTGCAGAAAGAACGAAGAAAACTTAAAATGTGTTAGGGACGAGCTTTGTATGACACCCATGACGTGGGGAAGCTTAGGTCAAGGAATTTTGTCAGGCAAATACACAAAGGATAATGTAAACTTTGGAGCAGATGACCGAAGAAGCAGAGACATATATGTTAACTTCTATGGAGAAAAGTTAGAAAAGAATTTAAAAATTGTTGAAGCATTAAAGGAAATTGCAAACAATCACAATAAGACTATTCCGTCATGTGCGATAAGGTTTATATTGGATTATTTGACAGATTCTGTTGTAATTGTAGGGGTTAAAAGGATTGCGCAGCTAATGTCAAATTTAGAAGCGATAGGTTGGAATTTAACGAATGATGAAATAGATTATTTGGATAGAATATCAAAGTAATAAGGGGAATCGAAATGAACAGTGAACAATTAGCGTGGAAAATCAGAAGACATGGGATTGAAATGACTCATGTTTCAGGTGGTAGCCATGTTGGTGCAATATTGTCAGTTGCAGATATAATGGCAGTATTGTATGCAGATATTTTAAAATATGATTGTAACAATCCGGAATGGGAAGACAGAGACAGATTTATCTTAAGTAAAGGTCACGCAGGTGCGTCAGTGTATGCAGCACTTGCCGAAGAGGGTTTTTTTGACACAAAGGAACTGCTTACTCACTATGCAAATGGAAGCCGTCTTTCGGGACATGTTTCCCATCATGTTCCGGGGGTTGACTTGTCAACGGGTTCATTAGGACATGGGTTATCGGTAGGTACAGGTATGGCTTATGCCTTTAAAAAAGATAACAAAGATAACAAGGTTTTTGTAGTCATTGGAGATGGTGAATGCAACGAGGGGGCAGTTTGGGAAGCAGCACTTTTTGCTAATCATTTTAGACTAAACAATTTGGTAGCAGTTGTAGACCATAATCATATGCAAAGTATGGACTTTAACGAAAACACGTTAGAAATCGAATCTCTTGCAGAAAAATGGAGGGCGTTCGGTTGGAATGTTGTTGAAATAGATGGAAACAACCATACAGAATTAAAAGAGGCGTTTAAGACAGTTGAAAAAATGTCAAAGCAAGAATCTCATAAGCCAAGCGTAATAGTTGCAAATACAGTTAAAGGCTGTGGAGTTAAATATATGCAAAACGATATTTTATGGCATTACCGTTTTCCACACGATGGTTGGGAATATGATTGCGCTGTGTCAGACTTGCATTTAATAAAGCCTGACGGCGTTGATGATCCATATACACCAAACGGAATTGTTGGTGGTGCAAAGCCGAGCAAGGATGACGATATTTATAATGACCATACTTTTTCCTATACTTGGAATACATCATATTCGGAAAAGATGCGTAGGGTGTCTGCTAAGTCCGGAACAGATGAAAAAGTTCACAAAGTAACGGAGGAGGACAAATGAGAGATACATTCGTAAAAACACTTGTAGAATTAGCAAAAAAAGATAAAAGCATCGAAGTGATTACAGGAGATTTGGGCTTTGGTGTATTAAAACCATTTTGGGAAACTTGCCCTGACCAGTTTACAAATGCAGGTATTGCCGAACAAAATATGACATCAGTTGCAGCAGGTATGGCGCTTTGTGGCAAGACTGTTTTTACATATTCAATCGGTAATTTTCCAACACTTAGGTGTTTAGAACAAATAAGAAATGACTGTGCATATCATGATGCAAATGTTAAAATCGTCTGCATTGGTGGTGGGTTCGTTTATGGTTCGTTAGGAATGAGTCATCAAGCAACAGAGGACATTGCAGCGCTTCGTTCACTACCAAATGTTATCGTAATGGCACCGGGGGATTTAATAGAGGCACAAGAATGCACAAAGGCATTAGCTAAATACAAAGGAACAGCATATTTAAGACTTGGCCGTGGTGGCGAAAAACGCATTCACGAAAAAATTGAAAACTTTGAAATAGGCAAGGCAATCAAAGTTCATGATGGCTCTAAAATTGCAATTTTCTCAACAGGTGCAATTTTTGAAGAGGTTGAGCTTGCATGTAAAGAGTTTGAAAAGGATAATATCTATCCGTTGGTATACACATTCCCAACAGTTAAACCTATAGATAAAAAAGTTATTTTAGACTGCGCAGAAAAATGCGATATTATTGTAACTTGCGAAGAACATAATATTGTAGGTGGCTTCGGTAGTGCAGTTTCCGAAGTTCTTGCAGAAGAACCAAGTAAAAAAGCAAAGTTGGTTAGGATTGCAATTAATGATGTATACTCCGAAAAGGTAGGTAATCAAAAATATTTAAGGGCACAGTATGGTCTTGACTATCTTTCAATTGTTGACAGAATTAAAAAGGAGATATAGGCATGAAAAAAATGTGCTACATTTCTGTGCTTGATAGGGTTGTAAAGTATTTTTATGTGCCACATATCAACGCGTTGCCAAATGACGAATTTGATGTAACTTGTATAACTAATATTTCAGACGACCATGCATTTGATAAAATAAATAAAGATTTAAAAAAATATAATGTAGAAATAGCAAGGAATGTAAATCCCGTAAATATGCTTGTTAGTATGATTAAAATTTACAAGATTTTTAAGAGGGAAAAGTTTGATATTATTCAATATACAGGGCCAAGCACATCGCTTATTTGTTCGTTGGTAGGAGCTTTTGCAAAAATACCTGTTAGGCAATATTGCCTATGGGGTATTAGGTACGAAGGCTTTAATGACAGGTTAAAACGAGGCATATTTAAAACATTAGAAAAAATCAGCTGTAAATTTTCAACAAATATTATTTTTGATAGTGAAAATAACAGAAACTTTGTTTCACGGGAGCTAAAAGTCAATAAAAACAAAACATCAGTTATTGGACTTGGTAGTGCCTGTGGTGTAGATTTAAATGTATTTAATATAAGCAAAAAAGACCAATACAATTCAGAAATTCGTACAAAATATAACATTTCAAATGAAGATTATGTTTTTGGTTATTTAGGAAGATTATCTTATGATAAGGGAACAAACGAACTGTTAAAGGCTTGTTTGAAATTTGAAAAAGAACATTCTAAAGTAAAGTTTTTAATAGTAGGCTTTTGTGAGGAAGATGACCTTGATTCACAGATATTAATACAAGCAGAAGAAAGTGAAAATATTATTTTTACAGGTCGTTCAGATGAACCTGAAAAATATTATGCAACATTTGATTCATACGTTTTCCCAAGCCATCGTGAGGGCTATGGTGGAGGCTGTGTTCAAGTAGGTTCTTATGCAGTGCCATCATTAGTGTCGGATATTCGGCCACTTATGGATGCAATTCAAAACGGAGAATATGGACTATATCACAAGTTAGGTGATTGGAAGGACTTGTATTCTAAAATGGAATATATGTTTAACAATAGGGAAGAACTTAAAGAAATTGGCGCAAAAATGTATGATAGGGTAAAAGATAATTTCGAACAAGGCATTTGGCAAGGAGAATATCTAAAACATATAAAAAGCCAATTGGAAGGTGTAAAGTGAACATAGAAGATGCTAAAATTTTGGTGTTTACTGTAGATTGTTGGAACTCAAAAACCGGTGCAAATACAATGAGCGAATTGTTTTCTTGGTGCAAAAAGGACAATTTGGCAAATGTGTATATAAGGGCAGGAGTTCCTGATTATCAGCAGTGTGGTTATTACTTCCAAATTTGTGAAAATGAGGTTATAAAGAGTATTATAAAACGCAATTTGGAAATAGGGCACAATGTAGAAGTAGGCACAAAAACACTAAATCAAGAATATGAAATTGAAGAAAAAAGATACAGCAAGTTTAAAAATAGACAAATTTGGCCGCTTTTGTATCTACGTGAAATCTTGTGGAAGCTTGGTAATTGGAAAAGTAAGGCTTTAAATAAGTTTTTAGAAGATTTTAACCCGGATATTATTGTGTTTGCCCACGAAGGATATATACATTTTAACAGATTGGTTAGATATTCCGTTAAAAAGACAGGTGCAAAATCTGTAGGGTATTTTTGGGACGATAACTTTACATATAAGCAAATGCCATTTAATTTGGGGTATTATATATATAGATTTTTCCAAAAGAGAGATATCGCAAAGAATGTTAGGGTTACCGATGCAAACTTTACTATTTCTCCAAAGACCAAAAGGGAAGTTGATAATGAATTTGGAATTGATTCGGTTATATTATCCAAGCCTTTAAAAGAGGATAAAATCAATAAAAACGAATATATTGAAAAGTTGGACGAACCGATTAAAATGCTGTATGCAGGAAATTTGGGAATTGGCAGAATTAATACAATTATTTCAGTTTCTAAAATATTGGACGAGATAAACAACGAAGGTAAGATAATAACATTAGATGTGTATTCAGGTACAAATATTGACGATAACACAAGGGCTAAAATTGGAAAATATGTAAATCTTTGTGGTTCAGTACCTCAAAGAGAGGTTGCAGGCTTGCAAAACAAGGCTGATGTTTTACTATTTGTTGAATCCTTGGAAAAAAGGTACAGAAAAATTGCACGGCTTTCATTTTCAACAAAATTAGTTGATTATTTTGGCTCTGCAAGGTGTATTTTAGCAGTAGGGGATAGCGATATTGCCCCCATTGAATATATGAAAACAAATGATATTGCAATCGTTGCAAGTGATTACGACCAACTATATAATGCAATATTAAGAATAAAAAATGAACAAAACATTTTGGCGAAATATTCAAAAGCATCATTGGATTTTGGTATTAAAAACCATAGTTATGATGTAATAATTTCAAAATTAAAAGGTACATTACAAAGTATTATTTGATACTCGTATATGGGGGCAAATAAATGAAGATATTACAAATAAATGCTGTATATAAAACAAAAAGCACAGGCAGAATTGTAATGGAAATGCATAACTATTTCAAAAGGATGGGGCATAAAAGTTATGTTGCTTATGCTAATGAAAATACAGATACAAGTAAAGACCCAAACGTTTTTAGGGTAGGTAATCTTATTGACCATAAATTACACGCCGTATTGTACCGTTTGGACAATATGCAAGGTTGCCATTCAAAAATTGCTACAAGGTTATTTTTGAAAAAGGTCAAAAAAATTAAACCGGATATTATTCTTGCTCATAATCTGCATTCTAATTTTATAGATATGCCATACTTTATGAAAAAGGTTAAAAATATGGGTGTTAGGGTTGCAATATCACTTCAAGATTGCTGGTATATGACAGGTGGATGTTATCATTATACTAATCTAAACTGCAACGGTTGGCTTAATGGTTGTAAAAACTGTCAGTTATTTGGCAAGGCAGCAGAAAAGAAATATGCCATTAACTGTGAAGTTATGGATTATGTTCATCCTGATGTTGTTGCAGTTTCAAAATGGATGAAGTCTGAAACAGAGAAATCCTTGCTAAGTGGCAGAAGTAACATAAATATGATATATAACTGGGTTGACAGGGAAACATTTTATCCAAGGGAAAACCTTCAAAATATCCGTAATAAGTATAATATAACAGGTGAAAAGGTCATTTTAGGCGTTTCAACTGCATGGACTTCGGATAAAGGTCAGCCTGAAATGGAAAGAATTGCAAAGCTTTTTCCTGATGTAAGTGTTGTGCTTGTGGGCAAACAAGAAGAAAATACAAATTACCCTGATAATGTAATATTGATTCCGTTTACAGATAGTAAAGACGAACTTGCAGAACTTTATAGCGTGGCAGATGTATTCTTTAATCCAACATTGCAAGAAACATTTGGGTTGGTTTCTGCAGAGGCTTTATCCTGTGGAACCCCGATTGTAGTTTATAACACAACTGCTTGTCCTGAGTTTGTAGAGGGTAATACAGGCATTGTTTTAGAAAGTAAAGATGATTTAGAAATGGCAATTAAAACAATTTTTAACAGAGTAGACGAGCTTGGCAAAGAAACAATTTCAAAAGAATGTGCTGAATTCGTAGCAAATAATTTTAATTTGCAAACGAATATTCAAAAATATTTGGATTTGTTTTCGGAAATTTTATCGAGGTAAATAAATTATGATAATGTATGGAATATTGGCAGTTTGGCCATTGTTTTTAAAATTATTTTTTCAAGACATTGAAAAAAATCCGAAAAAGAAAAAAGCGTATTGTGTTTTATGTGCAATAGGTCTAATATTAATAGTCGGGTTAAGAAGTAAATACCTTGGTAGTAATGATACAGAATCGTACTACGATATCATGAAGCAAACTATTAAATCTAAAAAGTACGATGTTGAAATGTTTGATGAAAAGCTTGAACAAGGCTTTACTATATTTGTATGGCTTTTATCAAGGGTATTTCGTAAAGCTCAATGGATTATCGTAATTTCTTCAGCAATATATATTTCTTCATTTACTGTATTTGTATATAAGCGTTCAAAAAATGTAAGTATGTCAATAACAATGTTTGTGTGCCTGGGCATATTAACATTTTGTATGCAGGGTATGAGGCAGGCTATCGCAATGAGCATTTGCCTTTTGGCATATTATTTTGTGGAAAAGAAGTGGCTGATACCGTTTATCTTGGCAGTTCTATTAGCAATAACATTCCATCAATCTGCGATTATTTTCTTTGTGGTTTACTTATTTAACTACTTCAAAGTAAAGCCGGCACATATTTTTATCGTTGTATTTGGTATTATTTCAACAATATTTCTTTCGGATTATATTGTGCAAACGGCAAACGATTACTTTCAAAGAGAATATACCGGTACCGTTTCGTCAGGGGGCTTTATTGCTGTTGCGGTCTATTTGATAATTATAGGGTTTACAGCATTTATTTCTAAAAAGCCTATGAGGTTTAATGTAGATTCACGAATGTTCTGTATGCTTTTGTTTGGATTTGTATGTTTTATAGAAAGATATATTGGTTCTCAAGCATCTGAGCGTATTAGCTTTTATTTTGCAATTTCTCAAGCTATAATCCTTCCTAATGCTATAGAAGAAGGTAATATCAGCAAGCGTGATAAGTTTATAATTTCAATTATTGTATATACATTATGTGTAGGGTTGTTCTTGTACAGACTTTTAAATACAAAGTTCTTGCCATATTATTTCTTCTGGGAATTAAGAAATTAGTAAAAATAGGAGTTTTCCTTATGAATAATTTAAAAATCGTATTTGTTTCAAATTATTTGAATCATCACCAAATACCAAGCTGTAATGAATATATAAAATATGCGTCGGAATTCACTTTTGTTACAACTGAAAGCGAAGCAAATGAAGGCTTCCAAAAAAATACAGATGCCGAATATGTGCTTCATTATGATAGAGAAAATGACAGAGAAAAGGTAATTTCTAAAATATTAGAGGCTGATGTTGCCATTATGGGGGTATGTCCCACAGAACTTATTAGCCTTAGAATGTCTACGAAAAAGCTTACTTTCTTGTATTCCGAAAGGTTTTTTAAAAGGGCAATTTGGAGGAGATTTATTCCAATTACAAGGAAAAAAATTAACGAAAAAATAGGTAGATACAAAAATGAAAATATGTATGTTTTAGCATCAAGTGCATATTTACCTTACGATTTATCGTTTTTCAAATTTCCAATTTCCAAAATTTTTAAATGGGGCTATTTTCCTCAAGCTGTTGAATATGCAAATATTGAGGAATTAGTTGATAATAAAAAGAAAAACTCTATTGTATGGGTAGGCAGATTTATTGACTGGAAACATCCTGAATATGCAGTAGAATTGGCAAACAAACTAAAAAATAATAATATTGATTTTAAGTTAACTATGATAGGCGACGGAGAGCGTTTTGAAGTCATAAAAAATATGGTTAATCAAAATAACTTACAAAATAACGTTCACTTAGTCGGTAGTCAAAGTCCTGAAAAAGTCCGTGAATATATGGAAAAAAGTGAAATATTTATGTTTACGTCCGACAAAAACGAAGGCTGGGGTGCTGTATTAAATGAGGCAATGAATTCTGCTTGTGCAGTTGTTGCAAGTAACAGAATAGGCTCCGTTCCGTTCCTTATAAATGATGGCGTTAATGGTTTGGTGTTTGAAAGTGGAAATGTTGACGAACTTTATTTAAAGGTTAAGGAACTTCTTGAAAATCAAAAAAAGAGATGGTTGTTTGGCGTAAATGCGTATAAATCAATTTACGAGCAATGGAACGCCAAAAATGCAATACAAAGATTATTCAAACTAATTGACGCATTGCAAAATGATAACGATACTCCGTTTAGTGATGGAGTATGTAGTAAAGTGAAAATTATTAAGGGGTAAATTAGATGATGAATTTGCAACTTGTTAGTGTAATTATTGCCGTATATAATGTGGAAAAATATTTAAAAAAATGTATTGAATCAGTAATAAATCAAACATATAAAAATATGGAAATATTTCTTGTTGATGATGGCTCTACTGATAATAGTTCAAAAATATGCAATGATTATAAGAAGATGGATAGTAGGATAAAAGTTATTCACAAGAAAAATGGTGGGGTTAGCTCTGCACGGAATGTTGCTTTGGATCGTGCAAGTGGCAAATATGTTACATTTATTGATAGTGATGATTGGGTATCTGAAAATTGGATAGAATTTTTAGTAAATAGTATAGAAAAACATAATTCATCTGTTTCGATAGGTGAAATATGTTGTTGTTCTGCTGCACGAAAAAGTTATATTGAATTTGTGGGAGATGAAGAGGTAATTGATGCTCCAAACCAAATGATAAAGTATATTACGGAGCAAAATATTCGCTCAACCGCAACCAATAAATTGTATTATTTATCTTTATTTGAAAATCTGCGTTTTCCAGAAGGGAAAATTAACGAAGATGCATATATTACTCATCAAATAATTGGTGAAAGTGAAAGAATTAGCTTTGCAAAGGATTGTTATTATTATATTAGAATTCGTAGTGGTAGCATTACTCAACAACATTTTTCTGTTAAAAATCTTGATTTGCTTTACGCAAGTGATAATATGGAGAAATATTATTTGGACAAATATCCACAGTTTGAAAAGCTTGTATTAGCCCATAGCATCAACGAAATATCAGTCTTGTTAAATGCGCTGTTTGCATCGAAAAAAGATGATAACTTCTTAGATATAGAATCACAACTCAAAACAATTCTTCAAGACAAAACAAGGATTTATGATAATGCAAAAGGTGAAACATATAACTATTCAATATCCGATGATGTGTATTTATATTTATCTGACAGAAAAAAATATATACAAAAGTGCAAGAAAAATGCAAGAGTTAATATGGCAAGAAAGATGGCGGTTAAAGGTTTATCTGTTTTAAAATTTAAAAGATATTAGAGTGAGGTAATAATGGATTCATATTTAATTATTGTAGATAAATATCTTCCGTTTCCGTCAAGTAACGGAGCTTGTGCTTTGAAAATTGCAAATGTTCTATCGAAAAACTCAAAAGTAACTGTATTATCAATATACGGCGAAGAATATTTTGATGAACAGAATAATATTGTTGTTGTTCCTGTCGGCAGAGATGGTGTAAATATTCCTAAAAAAAATATTGCATTTGGATATATGCAAGACGAAATGGTTGTAAATAATCTTGTTAAAGTCGGAACAGAATTATGCAAAAAGAATAAAATTAATACAATTATTTCTTTTTATCAGCCTATCGAAACGATTGTTTCAGGGAAAATATTAAGTGAAAAGTTTAAAACTAAATTTGTTCCCTGCTTTTTTGATATTGTTGACTCATCAGTAAAAACAAGTAAAATGAAGAAGAAAATTATAGATTATAATTATGAAAGATTATATAAATATGTATTAAAGAAAAATGGTTTTTTATATTTAAAATATTATAAAAAATATTTTGATAATCATATTTTTAGTAATAAAAATAAAGCATTTCCAGTAGGTACACCGGTTTTTGAAGAAAAAGGAAGTAAACAATTAGCTAGAGATGATTCTATTAACCTTACATACTGTGGCTCATTTTATGAGGATATAAGAAATCCTCGTAAAATGCTTGATGCACTTAGCATTATTGCAGGTACGAATATTTACTTGCACTTATATTCCTGGGGTTGTGAGGATGTTGTAGAAGAGTATAAAAGCTTGTATGAGGATAATTTGATTGTTCATGGCAGAGTATCTTCAAAGGAAGTAGGTATCGCACTGTCCAATGCAAATATTCTTGTTAACCTTTCAAATATTTCCGAAAATCAGGTGCCCGGCAAGGTTATGGAATATTATTCCTACGGAAAGCCGGTTTTGAATTTTAAATTCATTGAAAACGACCCCGGCAATGACGATTATGCAAAATATCCACTTAATAAAGATGTGGAATTATATAAAGAAATAAATAATCAAGAAATAATTGATTTTATAAATAATTATAAAAATAAGGAGATTCCATTTAACGAAGTAGCGTTGTTATTTAAGGAATCAACACCTGAATATTGTTGTGATATTATTCGTAAAATGTAGGAGGCATAAAAATGGTAAGCAGTATAGCAATTAGTGCTTTGACAGTATTGTCAGGCATTATACCAAAAAAGAAAAACTTGTGGCTTTTTGGTTGCTGGGACGGACATTTGTATGGTGATAATTCCAAATATATGTTTGAATATATTAACAAGGTAGATAAATCTGTTAACGCTGTATGGATGACGAAGGAAAAATCTGTGGAAGAGCAAGTCAAATCCAAGGGTTATTCTGTGTTAAATGCTCGTAGCTTAAAGGGTATTTGGACTTTGTGCAGAGCCTCTGTAATGTTTGAGACCTCGGGCTTTAACGACCTTAGCTTTTTTGTAGTTAAAAAGGTTAAGGAAGTTCAGTTGTGGCATGGAATGGGCTTTAAAAACGTTGGAAAAAATGATTCTAAAAACGGAAATAAAAAATATTTTGACCACTTTATAAATAACGGAAAACGAAGCGACACTTATGATTTGGCAAATTGGTGCGTTGCTTCTAAGGAAGCACTTGAAAAATATTCAGATTCATTTGATGCTCCAAAAGAGAATTTTACAATTACAGGGCAACCAAAGGACGATTTGTTTATTTATCCGGAGGATGAACAGGTTTATAACAGTATTTTAAATGGTAAGAAATACAAAAAAGTTATTTTTTACTTGCCTACTCATAGAAATTTTGGCAAAACAGACGATAAGTCAATGTTAGAGGAAAGCAAGCTTCAATATGTAAATTCAAAATTGGCTGAAATGGACGTTTTAGTGTTATATAAACCACATTACAATGACAAAAAACACTTTGAAAACTTTAAGTCCGAGCTTTCAAACATTAAGTTTTTGCTTGACTTTGAAAAGTATGGGGATATTTATCAAATATTACCCTTTTGTGATGCTATGATTTCGGACTATTCAGGTATTGTGTTTGGCTTTTTAAATGCAGACAAGCCAATAATTTTGTTCCCTTATGATATGGAAAGCTACATAACAGGTGATATGGGCTTTTGTTACGATTACAACGAAGTTGCAGCAGGCCCAATTTGTATGACCTGGGACGAAGTTATTGCCAAAATAGAAAATATTGCAAATGGTAAGGATTCCTTTGCTGAAAAAAGGAAAGAACTAATTAAAAGATTCTGCCCACTAAATGACGGAAAATCAAAAGAAAGAGTTTATCAATTGGCAAAAAAATTAGTTTGATATTGTAAGTAGTTATTATGAAAGAAAGAAATGAAAAATTAGATTTTATTAAAGGTTTGTTGATAATAGGCGTTGTATATGGGCACATATTAAACGCTGTACGTATGGACACAGATGCGTCCTTTTGGATTGCTAAACTAATTAGAGCCTTTGATATGCCTATGTTTATGTTAATAGGTGGATATTTTTTGTCAAAAAGCATTTCAAAGTACCACCCGTTAAAATACATATTCAACAAAATAACCCAACTGATTTTTCCATTAGCACTTTGGTGTATAATTGTTAATATTATGATGTATTTGGTAAAAAGGCAATTTAGTATTTTATCAACATTAAAAACGCGATTATGTGGTATTGGTTTATTTGGGCAATATTGATTTGTAGTGTAGTTTTTATAGTAGTTTCAACTATTAAAAACAAGTATTTAAGGCTTACACTTGTAATACTTGTTGGTATAGTATGGCATTTAATACCTACCGAATTAGAAATTTATAATTTATCATACGTATATACATTTTTTACGATAGGTTATTATTTGGATTATATTTTAGATAAAATGTCTGAAAAATTCATTAAAATTGGTACAGTAGTTTCTATACTTGCTTTTGTGGTTTTGGTGTATTTTTGGAAGGTAGATTACACAATATGGAACACAAGTGGGTATTTGCTTGCAGATACACTACATAGAACTATAATAGCTATTTATAGGTTTGTAATAGGATTATTTGGTTGTGTAACAGCATATGTAGTATATAGTTTTGTTTATTCGCATTTTTCAAAAGGAAATAATGTTATTGTAAGAATCGGCAAAACATCGCTAATGAATTATGTTTTGCACCCGTTTGCCATTGCAATGGTGTTAACACCAATAGCAAAGTTTGTTATTAACAAAGTTGGATACAACATATTTGCAACAAATGTTTGGGTTACTCAGTTATTTTTTGCAACAATAATTTCTTTTGCTATGAGTTGGTTAATAGAAATTGGAATAAATTTAATCAAAAAAATACCTTATGTTGGAAAAGTAACATTTGGGTTTAATATTTGTAATGCTAAAAAGGAGAATGTAAAATGAAAAAGTACAAATTAGGTTTTACAGATGGTGTATATGATATGTTCCATGTTGGGCATCTAAATATGATTAGAACAGCAAAATCATATTGCGACAAATTGATTGTAGGCGTTCATTCAGATGAAATTGTTGAAAGCTACAAGCATAGAAAAACAGTTATAAATGAACAAGACCGTAGGGAAATTATCGGTGCGTTAAAGGACGTTGACCAAGCAGTCATCAACTATACTCGTGATAAAATGGAACTATGGGAAAAATACCACTTTGATGTAATCTTCATAGGCGATGATTGGAAGGGTACAGAAAGATGGAACAATTTTGAAAAGGTACTTGCAAAGGTCGGGGTATCTGTTGAATACATTCCTTATACAAAGGGTGTTTCAACTACACAAATTCGTGAAAAACTTGGTGAAGTTAACAATGCCAAAAAGGATCTTTCATAATAAGATAGAAATAAGAGATTGCATAAAATATCGTGGCGAAATGTATGGAATAACAGCAATATTGATTATTCTATATCACCTTTCAAAACGAGTGGGAGTTCCAATATTATTTAGGTTTAAACTCTTTCATGCCATAGCAATGTATGGTAGCTTTGGTGTAGAAGTATTTTTGCTTTTATCCGTAATTGGTTTATTTAGGTCGATGTCTAAAAACTCCGTTAAGCAGTTTTATATAAATCGTATAAAACATGTTGCTATACCATTTTTAATAATGGCAATTCCATTTTTTGCTTGGAGTAATTTTATAGCTTCTAACAAGGGTATACTTAACTTTTTGTTAGATGTAAGCACATTGAATTTTTGGGTTAATCCAAGTAGCTATATTATATGGTATGTACCGTTTACTGTTGTACTTTATATAATTTTTCCGTTGCTTTATAAATTGGACCAAAAGACAAGACACATCAGTAATTTGGTAATAATATTGTTGGTAATCGTTGTAGAAGCAATACTTATAAAAAATCAAGTGTCTCTTTTAGATGATAGGCTTGAAAAAGCGCTTTCCAGAATACCAATGTGTGTGGCAGGGATTTGGCTTGCACCGGTATTTTTAAGTGATAAAAAATTTGGGGTTAAAACAATAATTATCAACATTTTAGCTTTGCTTGTATGTTTTTATTGCAGGGTAAAAATGCCGGCGACTTTAATTCCTTTCGGTGCAAAATATTTGTACGGAATAATGGCAATATGTTCAATAATAATTTACGGAATATTTAGAGAACTAATATGCAAGAATCTAAAAATATTTAACTTATTTAAGTGGTTGGGTACTCTTTCGCTTGAAATATATGTTATTCATATTATCATTATAAAAGGCATTCTTGACTTTTATAATGTATATAAATATTTGCATAGTGCAGTTTGGTATGTTATTATAATATTAGCAACCATTGGTATTTCATACGGGTTAAGTAAGTTGTATAAGAAAATTATAGAGAAGGTAGAAATCAAATATTTCTGTTAATGAAATTTGGTAGAAATAGTTTAAAATAAAAACTTATGCTACAAAGTTAGCATTTTAATATTTAAGGAGTTGAAATTAAATGTCATCAAAAAGAATGATAATTGGTTTAACAATGGGAGACCCGGCAGGTATTGGTGCAGAAATAACTGTCAAATCACTAAATGTAAAGGAAGTATATGAAAAATGTATTCCGGTTGTAATAGGTGATTATGAAGCACTTAAAGACGCAGTTAATTTTTGTAAGTTAGACCTTAAACTTAACGAAATAAAAAAACCATCTGAGGCAAAGGGCGAATTTGGCGTAATTGATTTTATCAATTTAGGAATGTTAAAGCCAAATGGTTGGGAGTATAAAAAGCCACAAGCACTATGTGGTGATGCGTCTTTTCAATATATAGTTTATGCAATTAAGCTTGCTATGGACCACGAAATTGAGGCTGTAATCACTGCACCAATTAACAAAGAGGCATTACATATGGGTGGCCATAATTATAGTGGACACACTGAGATATTTGCAGAATATACAAACACACCAAAATACGGTATGATGCTTGCAAGTGGGGATTTAAGAGTTATTCACGTTTCAACTCATTGTTCACTTAGGGAAGCGTGTGAAAGAACAAAAAAGGCACGTGTGCTTGAAGTTATTCGCTTGGCAAAACGAGGTTGCGAATTGTTAGGGCTAAAAGACCCATCAATTGGTGTTTCCGGTTTAAACCCTCATTCATCTGAAAATGGTTTGTTTGGCGACGAAGAAGAAAAGGAAATTATTCCTGCAATTGAGGAAGCTCGTAAGGAAGGTATTAACGTTACAGGCCCCGTACCACCGGATACAGTATTTGTAAAATGTATGGGTGGACAGTTTGACATTGTTGTAGCAATGTATCACGACCAAGGTCATATTCCACTTAAACTTTCAGGCTTTAAAATGGACCCCGAAACAAATGCTTATACAACGATGAGTGGTATTAACTGCACAATTGGTTTGCCGATTATTCGTTCATCGGTTGACCATGGCACAGCCTATGGCAAGGCAGGGGAAGGCAGAGCAAACGAAGAAAGTATGTTAGACGCAATCTATGCAGGTATAGAAATGTCTAAAAATATGTTTGGAGATAAGTAAATGAATATAAAATCAGTTATTAGAAGTGCACTAAACAAACGCAAGGTTAACAGCTTCAAAAAGATGGTACTTAATTATCATCACGATGTTACAAATCTTGAAAAAAGCAAAGATAATGATTTTAGAAAGCAAGGTTTTTCATTTAGTGAAAGTGCAATTTTTAATTTAAAAGTTAATAATTATAAGGAATATATTACAACTTGGGAATCTTATCAACCAAGGTTTCAAAAAAATGAATATTCAATATTATCTGATAATAAATATCTGTTTTATATGACATTTGGTAAATATATTAAAACCCCGGCTGTCTATGGAATTATTAGAAATGGCAAGGTAATTGGTGTTGAAAAAGCAGATTTAGTTGCAGAAAAGTTATATTCGTTCATTATTGAGAATAACGGTGCTGTAATTAAAGATGCAACAGGTTCGGACGGATTTGATGTATACGTATTAAAAGTTGTTGATGACAAAATAATATATAAGGGCAATGAAATAGATAAAGAAAGCCTTGATAAAATTGTTTCAAAATTTCAAAATGGTATCATTCAAGAAATTATTAAGCAAGGGGAGTTTGAAAACGCTATTTTCCCAAACAGCGTAAATACAGTTAGGGTTATTTCAGTTAAGAAAAAGGACTCTGACGAACATGAAATAATAGGTGCATTGCAGAGAATAGGTAACAAAACCAGTGAGCCTGTTGATAATTTCAATCAGGGTGGTGGAAGCGCTCTAATCGATATTAAAACAGGTAAAATCGGAAAAATGACAACAGTGTTTTCAGTTGATGAAAACAATAACAGAATTTTTTATTCCAATCACCCTGATACAGGGGCACAAATTGAAAATCAAGTTGTTCCTAATTGGGATAAACTATCAAAGGTAGTTGCTGAAATAACAAGTAAGCTTCCGTTTTTCAAATACATCGCTTGGGATTTTGTTGTCCAAGACGATGGTTTTGCACTGATAGAAATAAATATGAAGTCATCACTTAATGTATTTCAGATTCATGGTGGTCTTCGTAATGAATATTTAGGAAAAAAATATCGTGAATACGGATATATTAAAAATAATTAAGGTGAAAAAATGAGCGAAGAAAATTTAGGCAAAAAAACGGTAGGTGGCGTATTTTGGCTGCTTATGGAAAGAATATGTGCACAGCTTGTAAGCTTTGGTGTATCCATAATACTTGCAAGGCTACTGCTTCCAAAAGAATATGGAATTATTGCTATCGTAACTGTTTTTATTACAATTTTAAATGTACTTGTTACAGGGGGCTTTTCAACCTCATTGGTGCAAAAAAAGGATGCCGATGATTTGGATTTCAGTTCTGTAATGTACTTTGGGTTGGTAATAGCAATTATAGCATATATAATATTGTATTTTACCTCTCCGATTATAAATAAATATTATCAATATGACCAATTAACTCCGGTACTTAGGGTTATGGGCTTACAGATAATTATTGCGTCGGTTAAGTCGGTATATTCAGCGTTACTAACTAAAAGAATGCAGTTTAAAAAATTCTTTTGGGCAACATTTATCGGCACAGCAATTTCAGCAGTGGTAAGTATTTTTATGGCTTACAAGGGCTTCGGAGTATGGGCATTAGTTGCTCAATATCTTGTTAACAATACCATAGATACTATTATTTTGGGCTTTGTTGTTAATTGGGTTCCTAAATTTAAAGTATCAATAGAAAGATTAAAAGGGCTTATATCTTTTGGTTGGAAGGTTCTTGTTTCATCACTTATTGATACAGTATATAATGATATAAGAAGCCTTATTATAGGTGTTAAATATTCAGCAGCCGATCTTGCATTCTTTAATAGAGGTAAGCAGTTTCCCGACCTTATTATTAACAACATTAGCGTTTCAATAAGCAGTGCTATTTTCCCTGCACTTTCCGAAAAGCAGGACGAAAAAGAAAAGGTTAGGTATCTTACAAGCACTACAATGAAAATGACTTCGTACATAATTATGCCACTTATGTTTGGGCTTGCAGTTATAGCAGAACCATTTGTTAAGCTTTTGCTAACAGATAAGTGGTTGCCTTGCGTACCATTTTTAAGAATATTGTGCTTTAACGGTGCGCTAATGCCGTTACAGTCAGCAAATGTCCAAGCAATTTTAGCATTAGGCAGAAGTGATATAAACATCAAATTAAACATTCTTAAAAAGGGATTAGGGTTATTATTTGTTATAGTATCATCTCAAATTAGTGTTATTGCAATGGCATATGCAGGAATGATAACAGGGGTATTGTGTTTGATTATCAATGCATATCCAAACAAAGATTTATTTGGATATAGCTTTAAAGACCAAATTTTAGACATACTTCCGTATGTAATTATGTCTGCCGTAATGAGCGCTTGTGTATGGTGGATACAATACCTGCCAATCTCACCTATGCTTCAAATAATTATGCAGGTTGCAATTGGTGGAATAATCTATATTTTAATTTCTTTCATATTTAAGATTGAATGTTTTGCAAGGTTATTAACCATCGGCAAAGGCTTTTTAAAGAGAAAATAATTTTTAGAAATATATTTAAGGAGTGAAGTAAATGTCATTGTTCAAAGACAAAACATTATTGATTACAGGAGGAACCGGTTCTTTTGGTAATGCAGTTTTAAACAGATTTTTAAAAACTGACATAGGTGAAATCAGAGTTTTCTCACGTGACGAAAAAAAGCAAGACGATATGCGTCATGACTTTCAAGCAAAAATGCCTGAATATGCAGATAAAATTAAATTTTACATAGGAGATGTCCGTAATTTAAACTCAGTTAAAAATGCTATGCACGGTGTAGATTATATCTTCCATGCAGCAGCATTAAAGCAAGTGCCGTCATGCGAATTTTTTCCAATGGAAGCAGTTCAAACAAACGTAATCGGTACAGATAACGTGCTAACAGCAGCTATTGATGAAGGTGTTGAATGTGTAATTTGCTTGTCTACCGATAAGGCAGCATATCCTATTAACGCAATGGGAATTTCAAAGGCATTAGAGGAAAGAGTTGCAGTTGCAAAGTCAAGAACAACTAACAAAACTAAGATTTGTTGCACAAGGTACGGTAATGTTATGTGTTCACGTGGTTCAGTTATTCCGCTATGGATTGATCAAATTAAGAACGGACAACCTATTACAATTACAGAAGGCAGTATGACAAGATTTATTATGTCTCTTGACGAGGCAGTTGACCTTGTTGTCTTTGCATTTGAACATGGTGAAAACGGTGATATTCTTGTTCAAAAAGCACCGGCTTGCACAATTAAAACACAAGCCGAAGCAGTTAGCGAAATTTTCGGAGGAGATAAGGATAAAATCAAAGTTATCGGTATTCGTCATGGTGAAAAAATGTACGAAACATTACTTACAAACGAAGAATGCCTAAGTGCAGTTGATATGGGAGACTTCTATCGTGTTCCGGCTGACACTCGTGATTTAAACTACGATAACTATTTTAGTAACGGAAGCGAAGAAAGAGTTAAATTAAGTGAATTTGACTCCAATAACACAACATTGTTAGATGTTGAACAAGTAAAAGAAAAAATTCTTAAATTAGAATATATCCAAGACGAAATAAAAAAGATGAAGCAAGGCAAATAATCAAAAAAAGTAGGGAAGTAAAATGGATATCAGTCAGTATGAAAAACAACTTTTAAAATTGATTAAATGTTCTGTTTTAGATGATGACAATATTGAAATACCACAGGAAATTGACACCAATAAGTTAATAGAAATTGCATCATTACACAAGGTTTCTAACATTATTTATCCACTTTTGGCATCAAAAAAATTGGATAATAACAGGCTACTTGTAGACTATAACCTTACGGCAATAATTGAGTCCGAACAAAACAAGTACCTTGAAAAGATAAAAGAACGTTTTGAAAATGCAAAAATTCGATTTGTCTGTATGAAAGGTGCTCATTTAAGAACATTGTATCCAAAGCAATATATGAGGTTTTCGTCGGATTTAGACATATTTGTAGATGATGAAAATACGGATAAAGTTAAGGAAATAATGATTGATTTGGGCTTTACGGGCGAAAGATTTAGCCACGAAATGCAAGATGATTCTTATATTATCGGCAAATTTGTTCATATAGAAATTCATAGGAAGCTTATTTCAAACAAATGCCCTTGGGACGAAAAGTGCCAGGATATTGTTAATCGCTTAGTTCCAAAGTCAGAAAATAGCTATGAATATGTAATGACAGATGAAGATTTTTATCTTTATATGTTAGGACATATGGCAAAGCATATGAAGTATACCGGCTTTGGAATTCGAATGGTAGTTGACGTATGGGTTTATTTGCTAAAATTAAAAGATAAGCTTGACAGAAATCTATTAAATGATAGGTTAAAAGAATGTGGTCTTTATACATTTGACAAGGAAATTTTAAGGTTGATTGACTTTTGGTTTAACGGTGAAAATCCAAGCAAAAAGACAATTGAATTAAGCGACTACATTTTTTCAAGTGGTGTGTTCGGTAATATGGCGCAATATCTTGCAACAGAAATGGGAGATACCATAGAAAAAAACGGAAGTAAAACAAATGTTGTTGTTAAAAAGTTTAGAAAAGCAATGCTATTACCTTATCAAAATATGTGTCTTATATATCCGAATTTGTCAGGAAAAAAGCCATTGCTACCAATATATTGGGTGATTAGGGCATTTGATGTAATAATAAATAAAAAGGATAAAATTACTAAAATGTCAAAATCCTATGACAATGTAGATGTAAACTATGCAAAACAAATATCAAAAATGAAAAAAGGATTGGGATTATGATAATATTAGTTACAGGTGCAAAGGGATTTGTTGGGAAAAATCTTGTAGAGTCTCTTAAAAACATTAAGGACGGAAAAGATAAAACAAAAAATATTGTTATAGATGAAATTTTAGAATATGATGTTGATACGCCAAAGGAAATGTTAGATGAATATTGTCAAAAAGCAGAATTTGTATTTCATTTGGCAGGTGTAAATCGTCCAAAGGATACAAGTGAATATATGGAAAACAATTTTGGATTTACATCAGAGCTTTTGGGTTGTCTTAAAAAGTACAAAAACAAAGCACCAATTATGATTTCATCATCTATTCAAGCTGCTTTGGACAATCCATATGGATTATCAAAAAAAGCAGGAGAAGACTTGATATTTCAATATGGTAGCGAAAACAAAGTTAAAACTTTCGTGTATCGTTTTCCAAACCTATTCGGTAAATGGTGCAGACCAAACCTACACAGTGTAATTGCAACATTTTGCTACAATATTGCAAATGAGCTTGAAATTACGGTAAATGACAGAAGTCATGAATTAACATTGTGCTATATTGATGATGTAGTTGAGGAGCTTATTAAAGACTTAACAAATTGCGAAAATAGAAACGGAGAATATTGCTATGTTCCTGTAGAACATAATGTTTCATTAGGTGAAATTGCAGATTTGTTATACACGTTCCATAATCAACCAAAGAATTTGCTAATGCCCGAAATTCCAAATAACAGTTTTTCTAAAAAACTATATTCTACATATCTTTCATATTTACCAAAGGAAAAGGCAAGCTTTCCTTTAAAAATGAATATTGATGACAGAGGAAGCTTCACAGAACTTCTAAAAACCGAAAAATGTGGACAATTTAGCGTAAATATTTCAAAACCGGGTATTACAAAGGGTCAACATTGGCATCATACAAAGTGGGAGTTTTTCATTGTTGTTTCAGGCAAAGGGCTTATTCAACAACGTAAAATCGGCACAGATGAGGTAATAGAATTTGAAGTGTCAGGCGAACATATAGAGGCAATACATATGTTACCGGGGTACACTCATAATATAATAAATCTTTCGAATACAGAAGATTTAGTTACAGTAATGTGGGCAAACGAATCATTTGACCCAAATCATCCCGATACATATTTTGAGGTTGTAAAATAAATATTCCGGGTTTCGGTTTGATAACAGAAAATAGGACATATCCTGTAAAGAAAGGTGAACAAAATGGAAATAAGAACAGATTATAGCGATGTAAAATTTAAGGAAAACGGCAAATTAAAGCTGTTGATTATTGTTGGAACAAGACCTGAAATTATACGCCTTGGCGCAGTAATCACAAAGTGCAGAAGGTATTTTGATACAATTTTAGCACATACAGGTCAAAACTATGACTACAATTTAAACGGAGTATTTTTCAAGGATTTAAACCTTGAAGCACCTGAGGTGTATATGGATGCTGTGGGTGATGATTTAGGCTCAACCGTTGGTAATATTATCAATTGCTCGTATAAGTTGATGAATCAAATCAAGCCTGATGCACTTTTAATATTAGGTGATACAAATTCTTGCTTGTCAGCAATCAGCGCAAAAAGATTGCATATTCCTATTTTCCATATGGAAGCAGGTAACAGATGTAAGGACGAATGCTTACCGGAGGAAACAAACAGAAGAATTGTAGATGTTATTTCTGACGTTAATATGCCATATTCAGAGGCAGCTCGTAGGTATTTAATTGAAATGGGATTTCCAAAAAACAGGATTTACAAAACCGGCTCACCAATGGCAGAGGTTTTACACGAACATTTAGATGAATTTAAAAACAGTGAAATTCACAAAGAATTAGGACTTGAAAAGGGCAAATATATTTTGCTATCAGCCCATCGTGAAGAAAATATTGATACTGAGGAAAACTTTGAATCACTATTTAATGCTATTAACCAAATGGCAGAAAAATACGATATGCCAATCTTGTATTCTTGCCACCCAAGAAGCGAAAAAATGATTGAAAAAAGAGGGTTTAAACTTGATAAAAGGGTTATTAAGCACAAACCGCTTGGCTTTATAGATTATAACTGCTTGCAAATGAACGCATTTTGTTGCGTATCCGACTCAGGAACCTTACCGGAGGAAAGCTCATTTTTCACATCAGTAGGTAATCCGTTCCCGGCAGTATGTATCAGAACAAGTACAGAAAGACCGGAAGCAATGGACAAGGGTTGTTTTATTATTTCAGGCATTGATGAAAAGGGTTTGCTACAATCAGTAGAAACAGCAGTTTCAATGAATCAAAATGGTGATTTGGGCATACCTGTACCTGACTATGTTGAAGAAACGGTTTCAACAAAGGTTGTTAAAATTATTCAAAGTTATGTAGGCATAGTAAATAAGATGACTTGGAGAAAGAAATAATGAAAAATGATACTATAAAACGTGTTATTTTTGCAATATTAACGTTAATATGTATGGTAACCATTACATCTTTTTCGTTTCAAAATTATAATGATTCAAACAAATTAACCGTAAAAATAATGGATAAAGTATTAACTGCAACAAATCAATACGAGGCAACTGACCAATTTTACAAAGACATAGAGGCAGCTCAAAAAGGCAACACTATGCGAGCATTGGCACATATTTCGTTGTTTTTTGTGTTAGGGTTTTGTCTTGTAGGTGCAATTTCTAAAAAAATCAATGTCAAAAGTATGATAATCACATTTGTTATTTGTGTTGCCTATGCTTTTTTTGACGAGTTACTTCAAAAGTATTTAGGTGGAGGAAGAACATTTGAGTGGACGGACCTTTTTGAAGATTGGGGAGGCTCGTTTGGTGGTATTGCTATTCATTATATAATATTTACATTAGTTAATAAAAAGAAAATCGCTTCAAATTAGTTGAAGCGATTTTTTTTATGCTTTTTTTAATGTTTCTAAATTGATTTTGTTTTCCTTAGCAGCTCGTAATATTATTACACATTGTAAAGAAAATACGTTGATAGGAACAATAATAAATTGAAGCAAAATACTTAAGGGAATAAGTATTTCAGTTCCTTTGCTTCCAAAACCTAACTGTGAAACCATAAGTATAATTACCGATGTTGCACCGCCTTGAATATTAGGAATGGTGGCAGGTAAAAATATTGAAATAATAATAATTTCGATAATAACTCCGTATGTAATTCCACCTGACATTGACGCAGCAACAAACCCTGACAAAACCAAAAATACTGCAAATAGTGGTTTAAAAAGCACAACGCCTAAGTTAACAGCTACACCATTGTAACCAATATTAACACCACATTTTTTTGCAAGCTCATCAAACAAGTCAATAAATGAGGCTGCAATGCTTGCAGATGAAAGGTTAATAATAAATGAGGGCATAAGCTTTCTTAAAAGCACAATGGGCTTTACGCCTGTTTTTATGCAAACTATTGTGGAAAATACAATCATAATCAATGCCCCAAAGCCCAAAATTGCACCTATAAACCAATATAAGTCCCCAAGACCTGCACTGTAATCGGAAAGTATAAAGTAAAATGTCATAACGCCAACATAAATATACACAAATTTTGAAAGGAATGAATTTGTTACAACTGCAACAAAATTGCCTTTATCAAAAATTGTAACCAATTCCTTGGCTTGCTTATCCATAATATTAAATGCAAACCCAAAAAGTAAGCCGATTATCATAACCTGCATACAGTTAAAGTTAACAAACGGGGCGAGAATATTTGTTGGAATAAAGCTAATAAATACGTCCAATAAAGGCTTTAAAACCGATGTTCCTGTAATTGTTTCATTGCCTACACCAAACATTGAAATACCAAAAATTGTTGATAGAATAACTAAAACTATCGTTGGAAGCAGAAAGCTTAATATTAAGCGTTTGGTGATTTTGTGAAAGGCTGTTGTGTTACCGTATTGAACCATACAAAGAGGTATGGAAAAGAAAATCATCAGTATTGCCATAACACTTAATAGCCCTGTATATGCGTTGGTAATGGGTAACAAGAAATTATCGGAAATTAACTTGCAGGTATCCGGCGTCAAGAACAATTTACATGGTATTGATGCCAAAAGACCTAAAATTAAGCTAATAACAATTTTTAATGGGCCTGAAACTCTTGCAATTTTTGGTATGAAAAATTCGATTTCGTTTTTGTTGTCTGTTGAAAATACCCATAATGATTTACTATCAACAAATTTCCAAATCGGATTTCTGCTTTCCAAGGTTGTTAACAACGACTTCATAACACCGTCATTTTTATCTACATCAAATGGGTCAAATTTGTCAGAATATATGGTAAATCTAATAGATATTCTTGACAGTATTTCAACAATTTGATATTCTACCTTAACATCATCACCAAATTTATCGTGGTATTTAAGCAAAACCTCTTCAGCAATTAACTTAAAATGAATTTTTTCTCTTCTTGAAACTCTCTTGTTGCTTATGTAGTTGTCTAATTCCTCAATTATTTTATCGATTGAAGCCAATGACAAGTTATATGCTTCCATTTTATTCTCCCCTTAAAAAATCTATAACAACATAATAACATACAATTTGACAAAATTCAATCAAAAATTTGTATTTGGGGCAGTAACAATTATTTTAAACCTACAACAAATTATTCAAGATATTTTTCTTGAAAAATAAAAATCAATATGTTATAATTAAAGTAGAGTGAAAGGAGATTTTTTATTATGTTTATTTCAAATGATGTAAAGTATATTGGTGTAAATGATCACGATATAGATTTGTTTGAGGGTCAGTACGTTGTTGAAAATGGAATGGCTTACAATTCATATATGATTATTGATAGTAAAATTGCAGTTATTGATACAGTTGATGCAAGGTTTGGTCATGAATGGCTTGATAATATTCAAAATAATTTGGAGGGAAAAAAGCCCGATTATTTAATAGTTCAACATATGGAGCCTGACCATTCTGCAAATATTGCAAACTTTATGCAAGTTTATCCTGATACAAAGGTGGTATCGTCCTCAAAGGCATTTGCTATGATGAGGCAATTCTTTGGCAAGGATTGGGAACAAGACGGCATAGTAATCAAGGAAGGAGATACTCTTGAATTAGGTAAGCATACACTTGCTTTTGTAGCTGCTCCTATGGTGCATTGGCCGGAGGTTATGGTTACTTATGACACCTGTGATAAAATCCTGTTTTCAGCAGACGGATTTGGAAAATTTGGTGCATTAGATGTTGAGGAAGATTGGGCTTGTGAGGCAAGAAGGTATTATATCGGCATTGTTGGTAAATATGGTAAACAAGTTCAAAATCTACTTAAAAAAGCGTCAACACTTGACATTCAAACAATTTGCCCATTACACGGGCCTGTATTAACAGAAAATTTAGGCTACTACATTGACCTATACAACACTTGGTCATCGTATTCAGTTGAAACAGATGGAATAATGATTGCCTACACATCAGTATACGGTAATACCAAAAAGGCAGTGGAGCTGCTTGCCGACAAATTACGTTCAAAGGGTTGCCCAAAGGTTGTGGTAAATGACCTTGCAAGATGTGATATGGCAGAGGCTGTTGAGGACGCATTTAGATATGGTAAAATTGTTTTGGCAACCACAACCTACAATTCAGAAATTTTCCCATTTATGCGTGAATTTATTAACCATTTAACCGAAAGAAACTTCCAAAACAAAACTGTTGGGCTAATTGAAAACGGCTCGTGGGCACCAATGGCAATTAAGGTTATGAAGGGTATGTTTGAAAAAAGCCAAAATATCACTTTTACAAACACATCTGTTCATATATTGTCAGCGCTTAACGATGATAGTAAATCACAGGTTGAGGAAATGGCAGAAGAGCTTTGCAGGGACTATTTGGCTCAGCAAGATTCAACTGCTGACAAAAATGACCTTTCGGCACTATTTAACATTGGTTATGGACTATATGTTGTTACATCAAATGATGGTAAAAAGGATAATGGCTTAATTGTAAACACAATTTCACAGGTTACAAATACACCTAACAGAATTGCCGTTACAATTAACAAGGCAAATTATTCATATCACGTTATTAAGCAAACCGGTGTTATGAATGTAAACTGTTTGTCTGTTGAGGCTCCATTTAAAGTATTTGAAGCATTTGGCTTTTGCAGTGGCAGAACTAAGGACAAGTTTGAAAATTGTAATGTTTTACGTTCGGATAACGGTCTTGTTTTCTTGCCAAGGTACATTAACTCATTTATGTCATTAAAGGTTGAACAGGTAATTGACATTGATACACACGGAATGTTTATATGTAGCGTAACAGAGGCAAGAGTTATTTCTGACAAAGAAACAATGACATATACATATTATCAAAATAATGTTAAACCAAAGCCTGAAACAGAAGGTAAAAAAGGTTATGTATGTAAGATTTGTGGATATGTTTATGAGGGTGATGAATTACCCGATGATTATATTTGCCCATTATGTAAGCATGGGGCATCGGACTTTGAACCTATTGAATAATAATAAAAAAGGGTGATAGTATGAAAAAAGGTACAATAGTTATATTGTGTTTATTTGCATTTATTGTGGTCGTGGCATTATGGATGGTATTTTCATTTTTCGGCAACCCTATTTCAAAGTTGTTGGTTAGAGGCAAGGTAAATAGTTATATCGAAACAAATTATTCAAATACAGACGTGAAGGTAGACGATATAACCTATGATTTTAAAATGGGGAATTATTGCGCCAAAATTGTTTCACCAACAAGTAAGGACACTCATTTTACAATTTACGCAAGTGGAACAGGTGGAATTGTCAGCGATAGTTATCCGGAGGATGTAGAAGGCAGATACAACACACAAAGGCGAATTTGCGATGAATATTTTAAAATTGTTAAAGATGCGTTTGATTCAAAGGACTTCCCATACGAGGTAGAAATTGGCTATGGCGAAATCCTGTTTGACAAGGAGTTTAATGCATACGGCAACCTAAATTATTTGGACAGAACATCTTTGGAATTAGATAAAGACTATAACGTTAAGGAGCTTGCCAAGGAATATGGCAGTATTGTTTTATATATTCCTACAGACAAAGAAATTACCGATGAAAATGTGGCAAATATCTTGTTAGATGTAGGTAATTATCTAACTGAAAAAGATATACCATACTATTCTATTACCTTTACATTAGAAGAACCTATGGAGCAATTTAAAAAGAAGGCTGAAACTACCAAGGGCGATGTTGAACGAGATAGTATTCAATTACTTAACTTCAAATTCAAAAATATATATGAATCAGGTATGTTAGAAAGAGTAATAAAATCCCGTAATTCAACAGCAAATTACTATGAGCATTTAAAAGATTCAAAAAAGCAAACTAAATATGACCTTGAAAAAGATGAAGATATGAATTCCAGCGCAAGTATTTTGGAAAATTACGCAGGGGAAGAAGAATAAAAGTTATGGAATCCAAGAAAATTGACAAAAGAGTAATACCTCAGTTTATAACGACACTTTTTTTGGTTCTTATAGATTTAGTTATTATAATATGGCGTCTTTCTTATGGGCCAATAGAAGCAAAAAACCTAATAAGCTTTGTTGTTGAGTTTACAGGTATGGTTATTTTTACTGTGTTCATTGGTGGCTCTATGATAAGTGGAATCAATGATAAAGAATCAACACACGCATTTTCTATGTTTTTAAATGCAACTTGTATAAATTTGTTTTTGGATTCTGCAATGTGGATATTAGATGGCGTCAATATTCCCTTTATTGTTGTTTTGGGTTATGTGTTTAATTCAATGTTTTACTTAGGAGTAATATCAATATTATTCTTTTTTAGCAAATATTTGTTAACAATAGTTAAAAACACACCAAAGTGGGCAGATAAATTTATGCTATGCTTGAAAATTTATTTTGTTATTTTGTGTATTGCAGTAATACTTAATCTAAAATATGGTTTTATTTTCACTATTGTTGATGGAGTATATCAAAGAACTATTGCTTCAAGGGTTACGTTTATTATTTCTCAAATATTCACATTTGTTCTATTTGTTGATATTTGTGTTCAAAAGATAGACAGAACTCAAAAACGAGCCATAATAATATATATGGCTACGCCTATTGTAACAATGGTGGCACAGATTTTTTACCCCAAGATGGCGATTGGATATTTTGGACTTTGTATTTCCATTCCGATTATGTATATAGAAGCTTATGTACGACAAGGGTATATGCTTCATAATAATATTATTGAATTACAAAGGCAAAGAATGGCAACAATGATTTCTCAAATCCAACCACATTTTGTTAACAATACGCTTTCAACAATTGCCTGCTTGTGCAGAAAGGACCCTGAAACAGCAGAGGAAGTAACACTTAATTTTGCTAAGTATTTAAGGCAGAATATCAACATATTACAATATGATGATAACATTCCCTTTGAGCAAGAACTTGAACACACCAAAACATATTTAAGCATTGAAAAGATTAGGTTTGCAGACCATCTAAATATAGAATACGATATTAAAATTTTAGACTTTTTTATTCCGTCCCTAACAGTTCAACCATTAGTTGAAAATGCCGTAAAACACGGAATTCGCAAAAAGGACGGTGCAGGCACTTTAAAGATTTCAACTTATGAAACAGACCATAGATATGTAATTAAGATTGTCGATGATGGTGTTGGCTTTGATAAAGAAAAGCTTAATATGTTAGACGGCTCACATATTGGTATTCCAAGTGTTGCAAGCTGTTTAAGGCATATTGCAAATGCCGAACTTATAATTGAAAGCGAAGTCGGCAAAGGCACAACGATGACCATAGAATTACCAAAAGGAGAAAAGTAAAGTGATTATTTATTCGGCTGACGATGAATTATTAGCATTGGAATTTATTGAACAGAATATTAAAAGAGTAGTTCCTGATGCTGAGGTCTTCACATTTCAAAAGCCGAAGGAATTACTTGAAAAAGCAAAGGAAATATGGCCCGATGTGGTATTTTTAGATGTTGAAATGCCCGGAGCTTCCGGTATTGAAATAGCAAAAGAGTTAAAAAAAATAAATGAAAATTGCAATATAGTTTTTGTAACAGGATATACTGAATATATGTTAGATGCGTGGAGCTTGTACGCTTCGGGATACATTATAAAGCCGGTTACAACTGAGGCAATTAAAAAGGCACTTGGTAACCTTCGTTATTCTATTGAAACGGTTAAAGATATTGAAATTAAAACATTTGGAAACTTTACCGTATTTTACAAGGAAGATGCAGTTAATTTTAGGCTTGCAAAAAGTAGAGAATTACTTGCATATTTAGTAGACCGTGATGGTGCATTAGTTTCAAGACGAGATGTTTTTGCTGCTCTGTTTGAAGATGAGGAATATGATAGAAACGGACAGAAAAAATTAAGCAAAGCAGTTAGAGGTTTGGAGCAGGATTTGGAACAATCTAATGTTAAAAACCTTTTTATCAGAGAAAAAGACGGATACAGAATTAACAAGAACATAGTTTCTTGCGACCTTTATAAATACCTTGACGAAGATAATAAATCTCTTTTTCACGGAGAATATATGGAGCAATACAGTTGGGGAGAGGACTTTAAGGCAATACATTTTGACCAAATATAACTAAAAGCCGAGATTATAAATCTCGGCTTTTTCTATTCCATATTGACAAGTTCTATGTTAGTCGCTTTGCCTGTTGATTGGTCTATATCAACAATAGCTCCGTTTAACGAGATGCTATCATTATCAACTGAATGATATTGATTAACCCCTGATAAAAACTTCTTAATGATTATTTCTTTTTTTACACCCAACACACTATTTTTACAGCCTGTCATACCAAGGTCAGTAATGTAGGCAGTGCCATTTTCCAAAACTCTTTGGTCTGCAGTTTGCACATGGGTATGTGTTCCAAAAACTGCCGAAACCCTACCATCAAGGTAAAAACCCATAGCAAGCTTTTCACTTGTTGCCTCAGCGTGGAAATCAACTAAAATAATGTCAGTTTCATCTTTGACCTTTTCAATTATTTCATCTGCCTTTTTAAACGGGCAATCAATTAAATCGTTCATAAATACCCTGCCCATTAGGTTGATAACAGTTATTTTAGTGCCAAAAATATCAACTGTAATGTATCCTTCGCCTTGGTTAACGCTTGGTAAATTTGCAGGGCGAATAATCGGACAATCTTGGTCAAATAAAGAATAAACGTCCTTGTTGTTATATGTGTGGTTGCCCATAGTGAAAATATCTACACCACAACTATACATTGTTTCATATGCTTCTTTGGAAATACCCTTTCCAACATTTGAAGAATTTTCAGCATTGGCAACAACAAAGTCAATGCCATTCATATTTCGTATTGAGTTTAAGTGAGTTTTTAGGTATTCAACACCACCACTACCTACTATATCACCAATTAAAAGAAATTTCATATTTTTATCCTAACTAATTACTCTCTTGTAATACCATATTTTTTCTTGTTTTCATCGCTTTTGCTAAGTAGTATACGAATACCACCAACAAAGGCAAAAATGATTAGAATGTCGAAAATTACACTAAAATTGTATGTTTTTAATGCAATATCACAGTTGCCGTTGTAAATTGTAGAGGTTATTAACGAAACTAATAGCATAACTGCCATACCAATTAAAAATTCACAGGTATATTTAATTGATTTGCCTCTTTTCTTTGTAAGAGAACAAATAATAATATATACTGCACTTAATATCAAAACAAATATAAAGCTTGTAGGAATATACAGCTTTTTAAGTGTACTGTATGGCATAAATGAATATTTGTAGTCATTAAAGAACGAAGCCCTTGCTTGGTCATTAACCAATTTAAAAGCATTTACAGGGTGTGTCAAATAGTATTTGGCAACATCGCTGTAATTGATTTTATTATAGAAGTTTTCTTCAAGGTTATATTCATCTTGGTTTTCCTTCATTCCATAGTAAACTTCTTTAAAATCGTCAAGCTTGGGGTCTAAACCGATTTCTGCAACACTATCATATTTGGCAACACCATAAAATACTGAATTATATAGTGTTTGCTTATAGTCAGCATTTTTATAATTGATTGTAAAAAATATACTTTCTGCAATTAAAATTGCACCAAATATTATTGAAAGTGCCTTTGTAACAGCAGAGTGAGAAATAGAAGCAAGCCTCATAATTAAAATGCCGAAAATTATTGAACAAATTGCAGTTTCTACTCCGATTGCAGAATAGATAAATACTGATACAGATAATAATATCAATTTAATAACAGTTGCATTATTTTTCTTGTAAATACTAATAAACAATCCACATACAAGTAATAAAAATACTAAAATAAGTGGGTTTTCAAACATTGTTCCAAAAAAAGCAACATTTGAAAAATCCAAGAAAATTACCGGTAAAAGTATTGCACAAAGGTATGTTGTCCAATTGTAATTTGTCTTTGAAGCAGAACTAACAATTAGTGCAAATATGCCAAATAAAACTAATAGGAAAAACCCAGTTAATATTTGACCTGCAATGGCTGTTTGAGAAAACAGGGCCTTTAATATAGACCCAAAGCCTTCATGAGTTCCGTTAAACAAAACAGCATTGTCCATAAAGCCAAAGCTTCCATCTAAATAATATATACCCAATTTTTCCATAAAGCTAATTGGTATAGTAGTGTTATATATTGCGCCGGAAAGAATTGCGAAAACAGATAATATTGCCGTAATTACTAATGATGTAATAATCGGAGCTGCATTTTTATTTTTCATATTGTTTGTCCTTTCCATATTTATTCGTCTATTCCTCCTAATAGGTACAATGAACCACAAACACAAATAACTGTGTTATTGTCTGCCTTATTCTTTGCAAGGCAGATGGCATCATTTACATTTGGAACAGCATAGACGTCAGTAACATATTTTTTTGCTTCATCTGCAATTGCCTGTGCAGTTGCTTTACGAGGGTTATCTGCCTCACAAGCAATAAAGGAAGAAGAAATAGGGGCAATTGTTTCAATACATTTTGCATATTCCTTGTCCTTTAACATAGCCATAACTAATATTATGCTTTTTTCTTTAAAAAATGTTTCTAACGCATTTTTTAATGCAGTAACACCTGAATAATTATGAGCACCATCTTCTATGATAAATGGGTTTTTACTGATTATTTCAAGCCTTCCTCTGAATTTTGTCTTTGCAATACCACTTTTTATTATATCGTACTTAATACCTAATATTTTAACGGCTTCAATAGCAGAAACAGCATTTAAAACTTGGTGTTTGCCAATCATATTGATGTGGTATTTTTCACCTTTGTATTCAAAATCAGTACCATCAATGGTTTCACATAATACGCTGATGTCTTTTTTGTTTGGAATAACCAAAGGAACATTGAAAGAACTTGCAGTTTCTTTTATGACCTTAACAGCATTTTCAGGGTTGTCAGCATATGCTACAACATTACTGCCTGTTTTAATGATACCACATTTTTCAAAAGCGATTTTTTCGATGGTATCGCCTAAATATTCGGTGTGGTCAATGCTTATGCTTGCAATAACCGAAACCTTTGGGGCAGGTATTACATTGGTTGCGTCATATCTTCCACCCATACCAACCTCAAGCACTACAAAATCACACTTTTGCATTTCAAAATAAACCATACCGATTACTGTTACAAGCTCAAATTCCGTAGGACGAATATTATATTTTTCAATTGCCTTTTTTACAATCTCTACACAATTCACAAGGTCATTTTCAGAAATTTCACAGTTGTTAATTTGTATTCTTTCAGTAAAAGAATGAACACCGGGTGAAACATATTTTCCAACCTTGTACCCATTTTCTGCAAGTATGTCAGCAATGTAGGAGGTAGTAGACCCCTTGCCGTTTGTGCCGGCAACGTGAATAAATTTCAATTTTTTATGGGGACTGCCTAACTTTTCTAAAAGTTCCTCTGTGGTTTCAAGTTCCAAATCAATACCAAACTTGTTGGTATCTTTAATATATTTTATTGCTTCTTCATAAATCATTTTAAGTTTTCAAGACCGGCTAATACCTTTTCAAGCATTTCACGGTACTTTTCACCCTTTTCTCTTTCTTGTTCAACAACTTCCTTAGGAGCCTTTGCAACAAAGCCTTGGTTTGAAAGCTTGCCTTCAACACGCTTGATTTCACCTTCAAGACGCTTCTTTTCTGCAGTAAGTCTTTCAATTTCCTTTTCTTTATCTACAAGGTCGCCCTGTGGCATAAAGATTTCGGCTCTGTCAACAACAACTGAAACAGAGTTTTCAGGAATTTGGCTTCTGTCATCAGTAATAACAACTTCACTTGCTCCTGCAAGCTTAATATAGAATGCTTCACCTAATTTAAATAGTTCAGCATCATTTGTAATAATAACAAGCTTAGCCTTCTTTGAGGGTGGAACGTTCATTTCTGCACGAAGGTTTCTAACACTCTTAATTGCATTTTTAATAATTTCTGTATTTTCCTCGTCAACAGGGAAATTAAGTTCACTTTTAGCAACGCTCCAATCAGAAATCATAATGCTCTTTTTGTCTGTAACAGGCAAATAGCTGTAAATTTCCTCTGTAATAAACGGCATAAATGGGTGTAGCAACTTTGTGATGTTTGAAAGAACGTAAATAAGAACATTTTGAGGGTTCTTGTCTGTTCCAAGCCTTGGCTTAACAAGCTCAATATACCAGTCGCAGAATTCGTCCCAAATAAAGTCATACAAGTTTTGAACAGCAATACCAAGCTCGTACTTGTCTAAGTTATCTGTTACTCTTTCAATTAACTTGTTTAATTTGCTTAATATCCATTTATCTTCAAGCTCTAATTTTTCAGGAAGTACATCACTTGCATTTTCGTCAGCATTCATAAGAACGAAACGAGAAGCATTCCAAATCTTGTTTGCAAAATTTCTGCTTGCTTCTACTCTTTCGTCATAGAATCTCATATCATTACCCGGTGAGTTACCTGTTGCAAGTGTAAATCTAAGCGCATCTGCGCCATATTTGTCAATAACTTCAAGTGGGTCAATACCATTTCCTAACGACTTACTCATTTTTCTGCCTTGACTATCACGAACAATACCGTGAATCAAAACTGTGTCAAAGGGGCTTTTGCCCATATGTTCAACACCACTGAATATCATTCTTGCAACCCAGAAGAAAATTATATCATAGCCTGTAACAAGCACGCTTGTTGGGTAGAAATAGTCAAGCTCTTCTGTTTTGTCAGGCCAGCCAAGTGTAGCAAATGGCCACAAAGCCGATGAAAACCATGTATCAAGCACGTCATTGTCTTGGTGAACCTTTGCACCGCATTTTGGACATACTGTAATGTCTTCTTTGGAAACTGTGGTTTCACCACATTCATCACAGTAGAATGCAGGAATTCTGTGTCCCCACCACAATTGACGTGAAATACACCAATCGTGGACATTTTCCATCCAGTTAGTATATGTTTTAGTAAATCTTTCAGGTACAAATTTTGTTGTGCCGTCTTTAACAACATTAAGTGCAGGCTCTGCTAATGGTTCCATTTTAACAAACCATTGCTTTGAAGTCATAGGCTCAACAGTTGTGCCACAACGATAACATTGACCGACATTGTGGGCATGGTCTTCAACTTTAAGAAGTAAACCAAGCTCTTCAAGGTCTTTAACAACTGCTTTTCTTGCTTCGTATCTATCCATACCTTCATATTTGCCACCGTTTGCATTGATTGTGGCGTCATCGTTCATAATCTTGATTTGTTCAAGGTTATGACGTAAACCAACTTCAAAGTCGTTAGGGTCATGTGAAGGAGTAATTTTAACACAACCTGTACCAAAGTCCTTGTCAACATAATCGTCGGCAATAACAGGAATTTCTCTGTTCATAAGAGGAAGAATTAGGTTCTTGCCAACTAAATCCTTATATCTTTCATCGTCAGGGTTTACAGCAACTGCTGTATCGCCCATTAGCGTTTCAGGACGAGTTGTAGCAATAATTACAAAGTCGTCAGAGCCAACAATCGGATATTTAATGTGCCAGAAATGTCCCGGTTGGTCTGCATATTCAACCTCTGCATCAGAAAGTGCAGTTATACAGTGTGGGCACCAATTGATAATTCTGTTACCTTGGTATATTAAGCCTTTGTTATAAAGGTTAACAAATACTTCTCTAACAGCCTTTGAACATCTTTCGTCCATTGTAAAGCGTTCCCTGTCCCAATCACAAGAGCTACCAAGCTTCTTTAATTGGTTAATGATATTACTGCCATATTGGTGTTTCCATTCCCAAACTCTTTCAAGGAACTTTTCTCTGCCAAGGTCATATCTTGTAAGACCTTCTTCCTTACGCAACACTTCTTCAACCTTAATTTGAGTTGCAATACCTGCATGGTCGGTACCGGGAATCCAAAGAGCCTCTTCACCTTTCATTCTGTGGTATCTAATCAAAATATCCTGCAAGGTTTCGTCAAGGGCGTGCCCCATATGAAGCTTACCTGTAACATTTGGAGGTGGAATTACAATAGTAAAAGGCTTTTTCTTAGAATTTGGTTCAGCATGAAAATAACCCTTTTCAACCCACTCATTATACAGTCTGTCTTCAACTTGTTTAGGATCGTATTTTGTGTCTAAATTTTTCATTTATTTTCTCCTTTGCTATCTATATGGTAATCTTTAATGTTGTAATACTGTAAGATTTTATATTCTTTTAAAAGTTCATTTGCCTTATCCGAAAGTTGGTGTTCAAACCCACCATTCACAGTACCGTTATACATTCTTGTAAGTAACGGAAGTTCTTTTTGCATATCATTTAAAAATTGATGATACCTTGTAAATGGAATTTTGGAATACTCAAATAATTTTAATGATAAATAATTTGCAGAAATCATATTCTGCTCACCGACGACTTTGGCACCAATAGATTTTTTAAACGCATCATTACCTACAATTATGTAGTCAGTTGAATATCTTTGCTTGTAGGATTCAAAGGTTGATGCAGTAATGTCATAGCCTAATTTTTCATATATTTTTTCTTCGGAGTCAAGGAATGGTAAATGGTCTCCAAAGAAAATCATAACAGTAGGTGTATCAATAGTATTTAAATATTCGTACATAGATTTTAATAAATCATCTGCAGCCTTGATACCTCCTAAATAATTATTGATAATGTAGTATTCTTCATCAGTTAAACCATTTGATTTTTTAATATATTCTTTGTTGTATACAAGCTCTGAACTATTGTATGAACCGTGGTTTTGAATAGTAATGGAAAAGTTAAAGTATCCGTTTTTATTATTCTTTAAATGCTTGTCATAGTCTTTGGATACCATATCAAAAAGAACAGTATCGTTGGCATAAGCACCTGTTGCATCGATGTTTGTCGGCAAATCATCACGTGATACAAATTTGTCAAATCCCATTCTTGAATATACGTTTTGCCTGTTATAAAACCAAGGGAAGCCGGGGTGCATAACTGCCGTATCATATCCCCATTCTTTAAATGTTCTTGCTAAGGAATATGTATCAGCTGTAATCAATGTCTTGTATGCAGTAGGCAACGATGAACTGATTGCCGAGGTGTTTTCACCGGTTAGAAATTCAAATTCAGTACAGGCAGTAGCACCTGCAAAACCCGGTACGTATATTTTACCGTAACAAGACTCTGTTTCTTTTAGGAAGTTATAAAAATCATAAGGATTTTCGTCTGTAAACTCTACATTTTTCCAATTTTGAATATCTGTGTATGCCTCACCCATTACAGCAATAATATTTGGAGCATTTTTCGGAGCAGATGGTTCACTGTATCTGCTTAGTATTTCCAATGCCTTTTCTTGCGAGTAATCCTCCGGCTTATCATAGTTCATAACCGTAGAACTGTTAATTAGTGAGTACACAAGACCTTTGCAAGAAACTATTTCTGTTTCATGATATAGCTGCATCATCGAAAGCACATTGTTGTATATGCTTGTGTTTTTGTAAATAAAGTTATATGATACAAAGGAAATTGCTAATGTAACAACAACACCACAAATTGAAACCAAGAAATTTGGTCGTTTGTTTTTAATAAATTTAATAACAAACCAGAATGTTAAAATACATATTAAAACAATTATAACTGAAATTATGTCCACGGAAATATTGTATGTTCCGGATATTGCTTTGGCTTCCTCGGCAACAGAAATATCGGTTACGTTTAGTGGTTCATCTCTAAATTTAATTTTGTAGTGGTTTATCATTAACAGTACAGAAACTATCAAATTTGTTATTACGTATGAGCAAGATATTTTGCCGAAAACAAAATATAACAGACACATAACCAAAAATATTGGAAGTGCATTTAATAACAACACAGGTGGATACAACTGCACAAAGCACAGTCCTTGAACAAGTAACTGAATAATTACCGTTATTAGTGAAAGTATGCCAATCAATATTAACGATTTTGAAAGTGAGAACTTGCCCTTATCGTTAATAATAGACTTTATATATTCATTTAAATTTTTACATATTGATTTTTCTTTTTGCATTTGTTACCTCTATAAATTGCAATCTAAAATTTCTTTTGTAGTTTTGATTATTTTGTTTGGGCTACCTGCCTTTATTTCTTCCAAATCCCTAAATCCCCAAAGGACACCCACGGTGTATAGTTCTGCATTTTTCCCTGTTTTCATATCTGTAATTGTATCACCAAAATACAGACAGTCGCTTTTATGGTAATTTAATGTTTCAATAACTTCGTTTACAGCCTTTGGGTCAGGCTTAATAGGATAACCCTCTTTTTTGCCGAAGCATAAATCTATTAACCTATCACCAAAAAGCGTATCGCTTATTTTTTGTGCAGTATTATGAGGCTTGTTAGAAACAATAGCAGTTTTATGACCTTGCTTTTTTAACTCTGTTAAAACCTCAACAATGCCCTCATAGGCATTTGCCAAATATAAGAAGTTGTTGTCGTATGTAGAGTTATACTCTTTTAAAACCCGGCTGTGCAAGTTCATATCTCCGTTAACCTCTTTAATCATACGTTCTACAAGTATGCTTGCACCATCGCCGACTAATATTTTATATCTTTCAGTATCAATGGAGTCCATACCAAATTTATTAAGCGCCTTATTTGCAAAATACGCTATGGATTTTACGGAATCGACCAATGTTCCGTCCATATCAAAAATATACAAACTCATTATATTTCTCCTTTTAACTGCCTATCTATAATATTTTACTACAAAAGCAAATATTAGTCAATGAATTTAGGAAAAATTACTTTAATATATATAAAATATAAAAAAAGACTTGATTTTTCAAAAGAAATATGTTAAAATGTATAAAGCAGAAGAAATAGACGGTTGACAAGGAGTGGGATATTCCCACTCTTTGTTTGTTATTTATTTGCAAAAAGCAAAGGAAGTGAATGGTTTTGGTTCTATCAAAAATTGAAAAGCTTACCTACGATTATGGGTTACCTATTGCACAGGCAGAGGGGTATGAAATATACGATGTTGAGTATGTTAAAGAGGGTCCTCATTGGTTTTTACGAATTTTTATTGACCGTGAAGATGGTGTAAATGTTGACGATTGTGAAACAATCAGCAGAAATCTTGGTACAGTTTTAGATGAAAATGACTTTATCCAGACAAACTATTTTTTAGAGGTTTCTTCACCGGGCATTGAAAGAAATTTACGACAGGAAGAGCATTTCCAAAAGGCAATAGGTCAAAAAATTAAGATTAAGCTTTATCGTGCAACAGATGGTGTAAAGGAAATTGACGGAGAACTGTTAAAAGCAGATAAAAACGGCTTAATACTTAAAACAGACAAAAAAGAAATAGAAATTGAAAATAAAAATATAGCCAAAGCAAATATTTTGTTTGAATTTTAAAAATAGGAGGAATATTGGAAAATGAGTGATAATTTTATAACACTATTAGAAGAATTTGAAAAGGAAAAGGGTATCAGCAGAGAAGTACTTATTGAAGCACTTGAAACTGCACTTGTTTCTGCATACAAGAAAAATTATGGTTCAAACTTAAATGTAAGAGTAAAAATTAGCAGAACAAACGGTGAAATGAGTGCATTTCTTGAAAAGGAAATTGTCGAAGAAGTTACAAACCAAGATACTCAAATTACTGAGAAGGACGCAAAGGCAATTGATCCAAAGCTTTCAATTGGAGATTTTGTAGAAATTGCAACTGCACCAAGGACATTTGGCAGAATTGCAGCACAAACTGCAAGACAAGTTGTAACACAACGTATCAGAGAAGCTGAAAGAGGAATGATGTACGAGCAATTTGCAGACAAGGTAAATGACATTGTTTCAGCAGTGGTACAAAGGGTTGAAAAGCGTAGTATAATGTTAAGAATTGGTAATTCTGATGCAATGCTTATGCCACAGGAACAGGTTGAAAGTGAAAACTATGAAGTTGGCCAAAGACTTAAAATTTATGTTGTAGACGCTCAAATGACAACAAAAGGTCCACAAATTGTATTATCAAGAACACACAGTGGTCTTGTTAAAAAATTGTTTGAAATGGAAGTTCCCGAAATTTCAAGTGGTGTTGTTGAAATTAAGAGCATTTCAAGGGAAGCAGGTTCAAGAACTAAAATTGCTGTTTGGGCAAGCGACCCTAATGTTGACCCAATCGGAGCTTGTGTAGGCCCTAAGGGTGCAAGAGTTCAAGCAATTGTTGACGAACTAATGGGTGAAAAGATTGATATTATCAAATACAGTGAAGACCCGGGCGAATTTGTTTCAGCAGCATTAGCACCAACAAAGGTTATTAAATACCAAGTTAACGAGGAAGAAAAATCTTGCGTAATCACAGTTGATGCAAACCAACTTTCATTGGCAATCGGCAAGGAAGGTCAAAATGCTCGTCTTGCAGCAAAGCTTACAGGCTGGAAGATTGATATTGTTAAAGCTGAGGACGGCGAGGCAAGTGAAGCATAATAAGATTTATGATAACGGAAAATATGTACCTCAAAGAACCTGTATGGGTTGCAGACAAGTAATGCCAAAGTCAAGTATGATAAGGGTTACACTTAGGGACGGTGTTGTGTCGGTATGCAAAGATAGCAATGCAGATGGCAGAGGAGCATATATCTGTAAAAATATAGAATGTATAACAAAGGCACAGAATTCAAATGGACTTCAAAGAGGGCTTAAAACAAAAGTTTCCTCGGAAATTTATGAGGAGTGTAGGAATATTGCTGGACAGTAAATTTTACGGAATGTTAGGGCTTGCCAAAAGAGCGAGGAAGGTTGTTTCCGGAAGCGAAGGAGTAGTTTCTGAAATACAAGGTGGAAACGCCTATATTGTATTTGTTGCAAAGGACACTTCGGAACGCTCTAAAAAGACGATTTTTGATAAATGTAGGTTTTATGATGTGAAAGCTTATACTATTGAAAACAGAGATAAATTAGGAAAAGCAATAGGACTTGAAAACTGTGTTGCCGTTGCAATAGTTGACAAAAATTTTGCCGATGGATTGGAACGTATATATAACAATAATACGGAGGTGGCTGAAAATGGCAGCTGTTAAAATTAAGATTAGTGCACTAATCAAGGATTTTAATATCGATAAAAATGAACTTTTAGAGCTTTTACAAACTTTTGGAAGTAAAGCAAAATCAACTCAAAGTTCAGTAGAAACAAAGGAGCTTGATATTATATTTGAGCATTTTACTCAAAAGTATCAGGTTGAAAATTTTGACTTTTTAAACGCGCCGACCGAAAAGGTTGAAAAGAAGCAAGCAAGGAGCAAAAAGGCAGATAAAAAGCCGGAAGAAATTGTTGAAGAGGTTGAAGAAATAGTTGAGGATAAGCCTATCGAAAAGAAGTCAAGATATGTTGACACAAGGGCTTCAAGTGTTGACCTTGACAAGTTTGATACAGAAAAAATTGAAGAATTAGTTCCTCAAAACATTGATACAAACAAACAGGATAAAAAACAAAAAATTAAGAAAAATAAAAATGGCAACAAGTTTGATAACAAAAATGAAGTTGTTCAAAAGGAAAAGAAAGAGAAAAAAGAAGTTGAAGAAAATGTTGTTGTATATATGGGCGACGAAATTGCAGTTGGTGAATTTGCTGAAAAATTAGGCAGACCTGCAAACGAAGTTGTTAAATGCTTAATGTTGCTTGGTGTTATGGCATCAGTAAGCCAAAGCATTGACTTTGACACAGCTGCACTAATTGCAACAGAATTTAACGCAACAGTTGAAAAGGAAGTTATTGTTACAGAAGAGGATATACTTTTCAATGACGTAGAGGATACAGAAGAACAATTGCAACCACGTTCACCGGTTGTAGTAGTAATGGGACACGTTGACCATGGTAAGACAAAGCTTTTGGATAATATTAGACGTACACACGTTATTGACACAGAAGCAGGTGGTATTACTCAGCATATTGGTGCTTACAGGGTACACATTAACGACAGAGATATCACTTTCTTGGATACACCGGGACACGAAGCATTTACAGCAATGCGTATGCGTGGTGCACAGGTAACAGATATTGCAATTTTGGTTGTTGCGGCAGATGATGGTATTATGCCTCAAACTATTGAAGCTATCAACCATGCAAAGGCAGCAAATGTAAATATTATTGTTGCAATCAACAAAATTGATAAGGAAACAGCAAATCCTGACGTTGTTAAGCAACAACTTACAGAGCATGGACTTGTTCCTGAGGAATGGGGTGGCGACACAATCTGCGTGCCTATTTCGGCATTGCGTGGTGATAACATCGATACATTGCTTGAAATGGTGCTTTTAGTTGCAGATATGAAGGAATTAAAGGCCAACCCTAACAGAATGGCAAAGGGTACAGTTATCGAAGCCAAGCTTGATAAGGGCAGAGGTCCTGTTGCAACAGTATTGGTACAAAACGGTACGTTAAATGTAGGTGATGTAGTTGTTGCAGGTACAGGCGTAGGTAAAATTCGTGCTATGATTGATGATAAAGGCAAGAGGATTAAAAAGGCAGGTCCAAGCACACCGGTTGAAATTTTGGGACTTAGTGAAGTGCCTGAGGGTGGCGACACATTCCATGCAGTAGATGACGAAAGAAAAGCTCGTTCAGTTGTTGAAAAGAGAAAGCAAAAGATTAAGGACGAATATAATAAATCAACACAACAGGTAGTATCACTTGATGCGTTGTTTACTCAAATTGAACAAGGTCAAATTAAAGAACTTAATATTATCATTAAGGCAGACGTTCAAGGCTCTGTTGAGGCAATTAAGCAATCATTAGAAAAGCTTACAAATGAGGAAGTTCGCATTAGCATTATCCATGGTGGTGTTGGTACAATTACAGAATCTGACGTTATGTTAGCATCAGCATCTAATGCAATTATAGTAGGCTTTAATGTAAGACCGGACTCTGCAACAGTTGAATCAGCAAAACGACAAGGCGTAGATATTCGTCTATACAGAATTATTTACCAAGCAATTGAAGAAATTGAAGCAGCTATGAAGGGTATGTTAGACCCAACATACAGAGAAAATGTATTAGGTCATGCTGAAATTCGTCAAACATACAAAATTTCCGGCATCGGTACAATCGGTGGTTGCTATGTTACAGATGGTAAAATTATCAGAAATAGTGAAGTTCGTATCGTCCGTGATGGTATCGTAATTCACGAAGGTGAAATGAGTTCATTAAAACGTTTCAAAGACGATGCAAAGGAAGTTGCTACCGGCTATGAATGTGGTATCGGTATAGAAAGATTTAACGATATTAAAGAGGGCGACGTTATAGAATGCTTTGTTATGGAGGAAATTCCAAGATAAAGGAGCGAACAAACAATGGCAAACAGAATTGACAGAATAAATGAAGAAGCAAAAAAAGAAATCAGCTCTATTATCAGAGATTTAAAAGACCCAAGGGTAACAAAGGGCTTGTGTAGTATAGTTGCAGTTGATATTACAAAGGATTTAAGGTGGTGCAAGGCATACGTAAGTGTGTTAGGCAATGACGAAGTTAAAAAAGGTGCAATAGATGGCTTAAAAAGTGCATCAGGCTTTGTAAGACGTGAGCTTGCACATAGGCTTAAATTAAGATATACACCTGAAATTATTTTCACATTGGATAATTCAATTGAACATGGGGCACACATTAACCGGCTTCTTCACGATATTGAAAAATAGATAAACGGTGATATTATGTTTACAGATATTTACGAAGCAATAAAAAGAAACAACAATATTGTTATTTTTCCTCATATAAATGCAGACGGGGACTGTTTAGGTTCAAGCTATGCGCTTAAACTAATCATTCAATCCTTCGGCAAAAATGTTGAGGTTGTTACAGACGAAAAAGACCGTAATCATAGGCTTGTTAAAATTCTTTCCGGGGTTTCCATTAGGCCTGTTAATATTACAAATCCGGACCTTGTAATTGCAGTAGATTGTGCAGACAAAGAACGTATGGGCGATAGGTTGGCAATTTTTGAAAATTGCCAAGAAACTATTTGTATTGACCATCACGAAACCAATGATAAGTATGCAAAGTATAACTATGTTAATGCAGATGCTGCTGCAACAGGGGAAATTATTTACGAATTTACTCAGTTTTTAAATATGGATTTAGATTCCGGTATTGCAGGTAATTTGTATATTGCAATTTCCTCTGATACAGGCAGGTTTTGTTATTCAAATACAAAGCCTCATACTCACAGTGTTGCAGGTCAGCTATTAGAATACGGTATTAACTGTAATTTTTTAAATAGTTATATGTTTGATATGAACAGCAAGGTTCGTATAGAGGTTATGAAACTTGCGTACAACTCATTTGAAACATTCTTTGACGACAAAATTGCTATTGTATCACTAAAAAAAGCAGACCTTGACAAAATCGGCGCTACAAATGACGATTCGGGAGATATGGTTACAATACCACGAAGCCTTGAAACAGCAGTTGTTTCTATGTGTTTAAAGGAAACTGAGAATTGTATTAAGGTGTCGTTGCGTTCACAGGCAGTTGATGTAGCTCGTATGGCTAAACAATATGGTGGTGGAGGTCATATTAGGGCAGCCGGTTGCAGTATTGCAGGAACTTTGGAGGAAGTCAAGGCAAAACTTGTTGCAGATGCAGAAAGACGCATTAAAATGGAGTATAGGGCGAGGTAGTAATGGACGGAATAATTAACGTATATAAGCCTAAGGGTATGACATCTCACGATGTAGTTTATAAAGTCCGTAGAATTGTTAAAACAAAAAAGGTTGGGCATACCGGTACCCTTGACCCTGATGCAGAGGGTGTATTGCCTATATGTATCAACCGTGGCACCAAGGTTGCAGATATGCTTACGTTTTCCGATAAAAGATACACAGGCAAATTTAAGCTTGGTATCACAACCGATACACAGGATATTAGTGGTACTGTTTTAAATAGCCGTCCTGTAAATGTTTCAACTGAGAATTTGAAAAATGTAATCAATAAATTCGTAGGCGATATAAAGCAAGTACCACCTATGTATTCTGCAATAAAAATAAATGGCAAAAAGCTATGCGACCTTGCAAGAAAGGGCGTAGAGGTAGAGCGTAATCCAAGAAGCATTAAAATATATGAAATCAATCTTTTGGATTTTGACGGAGAATATTTTACAATAGATGTTAAATGTTCAAAGGGTACTTATATCAGAACTCTTGGAAATGATATTGGTGAAAAATTAGGTTGTGGTGCAACTATGACAGAGCTTATTAGAACCCAAAGTTCTATCTTTAATGTCGAAAATTCTGTTAGGTTAGAAAATTTGACTTCTGAAAATTACCTTGATTATACTATGCCTATTGACCAATTGTTTGACTATGAAAAAATAGTGGTTACCGGTATAAATTTAAAGCATACGCTAAATGGAAATGCCATTAAAGTAGATGGTATTAAAAAAGGCAATAAATATAGAGTTTATGACGAAGAAGGAAAGTTTTTATCAATTTCTTATGAAGACCAAGACTTTTTAAAAATTGAAAAATTATTTTACGTTGGTGATTAAATTTGGATATTTTATATAAGGTTCAAAAAGTTCCCGATGGTACGGCAGTTGCATTAGGAGCATTTGACGGTATACATATCGGACATCAAAAACTAATAGAAAATGTAGTAAATTATAGCAGGAAAAATGGTTGCAAATCTTGCGTATTTACATTTGATGAGCTTCCATCAGGTGCTGACTTTATTACAAATAATACTGAAAGATTTAAAATATTTGAAAAATTAGGCGTGGATATTTTATGCGTTCAACCCTTTGACAACAGCTTTAAAAACCTTTCTGCATTTGACTTTATGAGCAATTATCTTTTACAATGCAGATACATTACAGTGGGCTTCAATTTTAAATTTGGTATGGATAGAACAGGCAATTCAGATATTTTACGAAATTTCTGTGTGCAAAATAATATTGAATGTGATATTGTAAGCCCTGTAATTTGCGATGGCGATGTTGTCAGCAGTTCAAGAATTCGCAAGCTTTTAAAAGACGGAAGCTTGCAGGACGTAAACAGACTTTTAGGACACGCATTTTGCGTAAATGGTACTGTTATAATAGGTAACCAAGTTGGCAGAACTATGGAGTTTCCAACTGCAAATATCAAGGTGGAGGCAAACAGAGCAATGCCACCTTATGGGGTTTATGCAACAGTAACCGAATATGACGGAGTATTATACAAATCAATTACAAGTTATGGTACGAAGCCGACATTTTCATCAGAAGAAGTGCTGATTGAAACAAATATATTTGATTTTAATGAAAATATTTACGATAAAAACATAACAGTTTATTTTGTAAACCGAATAAGAGATATTGAAAGTTTTGGCTCAATAGAAGAGTTAAAATCTAAAATAATTGAAGATAAAAGCAAAAGTTTAGAATTTTTTTCAAAAAATGGTTTACAAATCTAAATTATTGTGTTATAATAAAAAAGCTAATGCTGGGTTTTAGGGTTTAAGTGTCCACTTGCCTGATGCTCGGGTTAAGCAAATAATAATAAGTGGAGGAAAAAATAATGTTAAAAGAAGTTAAGCAAGACATCATTGCAAAGTACAAATTGCATGATACAGACACAGGTTCTCCGGAAGTTCAAATCGCTATTTTGACAGAGAGAATCAACCATCTTAACGAACATCTTAAAATCAACAAGAAAGACCATCATTCAAGAAGAGGTCTTCTAAAAATGGTTGGTAAAAGACGTGGCCTTCTTAATTACCTAATGAAGAAGGATATCGAAAGATACAGAGCAATTATTGCTAAATGTAACTTGAGAAAATAGTTAATCAAAAGAACGGGTGGTATTTTTGTACCACTCGTTTGATTGCTTTTAAACAAGATAATAAGGGGTGTCGGTTAGCAGTTAATTTTGCATATTTAACAGTGAGTATGCAAAATTAAATGCTAAATGATGCCTCAAAAATAAATGGAGGAAAAATTATGGCATTCAGTAAATTTGAAACAACAGTTGCAGGCAGACCACTTGTAGTTGAAACAGGCAAAATGGCTCAATTATCAAATGGCTCTTGCATAGTCAGATACGGTGATACAGTGGTTATGACAAATGTTACAGCATCTGACAAACCACGTGAAGGTGTGGACTTTTTTCCACTAAGCGTGGATTATGAAGAAAAGCTTTATTCAGTTGGTAAAATTCCGGGTGGCTTCATTAAGCGTGAAGGTAAACCATCAGAAAAGGCTATTCTAACAAGTCGTGTTATTGACAGACCTATCCGTCCATTGTTCCCAAAAGACCTTAGAAACGATGTGTCAATCGTTTCAACAGTTTTGTGTGTTGAACAGGACAACCTACCTGAATTTGGTGCTATGATGGGTACAGCAATTGCTATTGCAATTTCAGATATTCCGTTTAACGGCCCGGTTGCAACAGTATTTGTTGGCTTGGTTAATGGGGAATATGTTATTAACCCAACTGCAGAACAAAGGGCAGTCAGCCAAATCAATATGACAGTGTCAGGCACACGTCAAAAGGTTTGTATGATTGAAGCAGGCGCAAAGGAAGTACCGGACGATGTTATGTACGGTGCAATTATGTTTGCACATGAAGAAATCAAAAAGCTTTGTGATTTTGTTGATGAAATCGCTGACGCAGTAGGCAAAAAGGAAAAGATTAAATACGAAGCATTTGACATCAATCATGATTTATATGACGATGTTGAAGCATTCGCTATTGATGACATCAAAAATGCTCTTGACACAGACGACAAAAAAATTCGTGATGCAAGAATGTTAGTAGTAGAGGAAAAGTTAGCAGAGCAATTTGCTGATAAGTACGAAAATTACGAAACAGAAATAGGCGACGTGCTTTATAAAATGCAAAAGACAATAGTTAGAAGTTGGTTAAAGGACGAACACAAGCGTGTTGACGGTCGTGGTATTGATGATATCCGTCCCCTTAGTGCAGAGGTTGGTCTGTTACCAAGAGTTCATGGTTCAGGTCTATTTACAAGAGGACAAACTCAGGTGCTTACAGTTGCAACACTTGGCGCTTTGGGTGATGCTCAAAAGATTGACGGACTTGACGATGCAGAACAAAATAAGAGATACATTCATCACTACAATTTCCCATCATACAGTGTTGGTGAAACAAAGCCATCAAGAGGCCCGGGTAGACGTGAAATCGGTCATGGTGCATTGGCAGAACGTGCTTTAGAGCCTGTTATTCCAACAGAAGAAGAGTTCCCTTATGCAATTAGATTAGTGTCAGAAGTATTATCATCAAACGGTTCAACATCTCAGGCATCAGTTTGTGGCAGTACACTTGCTCTTATGGACGCAGGCGTTCCCATTAAAGCCCCTGTTGCAGGTATTTCAGTAGGTCTTATTGACGAAGGCGAAAGCTTTATGACAATGCTTGACATTCAAGGTCTTGAAGATTTCCACGGGGATATGGACTTTAAGGTTGCCGGTACAAAGAGTGGTATTACAGCAATTCAAATGGACCTTAAAATTGATGGTTTAACACCTGCAATTATTAAGGAAGCATTTGCAAAAACAAAGGCAGCTCGTATCAAGATTATTGACGAAGTATTGTTAAAGGCTATTGATGCTCCAAGAAATGATTTGTCAAAATATGCTCCAAGAGTTGAAACAATGCAAATTGACCCTGAAAAGATTAGAGACGTTATCGGTGCAGGTGGTAAGACAATTCAAAAGATTATTGCTGACACAGGCGTTAAGATTGACATAGACGATACAGGTAAAGTTCTTATTATGTCTGCTGATGGTGATTCACTAACAAAGGCAAAGGATATTATTACAGGCATTGTAAAAGAGCCTGAGGTTGGCGAAGTTTATGTTGGTACAGTTACAAGGCTTATGAACTTTGGCGCATTTGTTGAAATTTTACCCGGTAAAGAAGGTTTGGTTCATATTTCAAAGCTTGCTAATGAGCGTGTAGAAAAGGTTGAAGATGTAGTTGTTGTAGGCGATGAAATTAAGGTTAAAGTAATTGAAATTGACGGACAAGGCAGAATCAATCTTTCAAAGAAAGATGCTGAATAATTAAATAGTTTAATCCGACCAATATGCTTTTTGGTCGGATTTTTACTTCAAAAAGAATAGGAGAATATATTATGAATCCATGGCACGATTTTGAAAAGGAAAGAGTTACCTGCGAAAAATTTGTCAGCGTAATTGAAATTCCAAAAAGATGTCATAAAAAATATGAACTTGATAAAAAGTCCGGTTTAATAAGACTTGACAGAATTTTATTTACATCTACTCACTATCCTCAAAACTACGGATTTATTCCACTTACACTTTCCGAAGACGGAGACCCACTTGATGTGCTTGTTTTGTGTCAAGAAGAGCTTGACATTTTAACAATTGTTGACTGTTATCCAATCGGTGTACTTAAAATGGTAGATGATGACGAAATTGATGAAAAGATTATTGCAATACCATACGGAGACCCATCCTTAAATACATATCATGATATTTCCGAACTTCCACCACACGACTTTGAGGAAATAAAGCATTTCTTTGAAGTATATAAAATGTTGGAACAAAAGGTTACGGTAGTAGATGAAATTTGTGGTAGAGATGAAGCCATAAAGGTAATTGAAAAAAGCATTAAAGCATATAACGAAAATGTTCGTAAATATTTAAAATAATAGGTTGTATGACAAAAAGGCTTTTTGCCTCAGCTTGTCAAATCTGTATAATTTTCCATAAATTAAAAAAGCTGTTGCATTTATTTGCAACAGCTTTTTGCTTAGTCAGATATAAAAAATATAGCAAATGTTCCAGGACCGGAATGGGCTGAAATCGAACTTCCGATTTCACCGATTACAAATTCCTTGCAGCCATATTTTTGTTCAATCATTTCTTTTACAATATCAATATATTCTGCGCAGTCCGAATGGGCAAGGCCAATAACTTGTCCCTTTAGATTTTTACAACGTTCCCCAATAATATCAACCATTTTTGCAAAGGCCTTGTTGATACCACGCACCTTATCAATAGGAGCAAGCCCACCGTTGTCATCAACGTGCAGAATTGGCTTAATTCCCAAAAGCCCACCAACAACCTTTGCAGAACGGCTTACCCTGCCACCTCTGTAAAGATATTCAAGGTTATCAACAGTAAAAATATGTTCCATATTTTCGCATTTTAATTTGATGTTTTTAACAATTTCATCAAATTCCATTCCACTTTGAATGTTGTTAAGTGCGTCAATAATAACCATACAAGTACCAAATGAGGCACATTTTGAATCAATAACCTCTAATTTGAAGTTAGGATATTTATCCCTAATTTCCTCACCTAACATTTTTACAAGGTTATAAGAGCCTGACAACGCAGAAGAAAATGAAACAAAAATTACTTCATCACCATTTTCTGCGTGCTTTTTAAATGAATCTTCAACCATAGAAGAAGGAACAAGGGCAGTTTTTGGGACAACGCCTTCCTTCATTGCATCAGTAACTTGCTTGGCTGTAATGTTTTCTCCATCATAATAATCCTTGTCATTAAGAGTAACAATCATAGGAATTACTTCGATATTTGGATTACTCTTAATTTCCGGTAATAGGTCTGATGCAGAGTCCGTAATAATAAATAATGCCATTTTTTCACCTTCGATTTATTTCTTGTTATTAAAAATTCTTAAAATGTATAAGAATATATTTATAAAGTCAAGGTACAATGATAATGCACCAAGGATACCGATTTTCATTTGCATTTCATTATTGCCGATTGTTTGATAGTAGTATGATTTCAACTTTTGAGTATCAAAAGCAACCAAACCTGTAAAAATTGCAACAGCAACAAAGGAAATAACAAGGTTAAGTGTACTACTTTGTAAAAACATATTGATAATTGTGGCAACAATTATGCCGATTAAAAACATAAGAGCAAGGCTTCCAAACTTTGTTAAATCCTTTTTGGTAACCATACCGTATATGCTCATTACACCAAATATTACTGCAGTTGTAAAGAATGATATGGCAATCATACCAAGGTTATATACAAGGAAAATACTTGAAAGAGATATTCCGTTTAATATGGCATAAACGTAAAACAACAAGGTTGCAGTTTGGTAGCTAAGCTTTTGAATTCTTGAAGATAATACAATTACAACAATAAGTTCTGCAATAATAGCAACAAACATAACAGGGGTAGCAACAACGTATCTAATCATAGTTTCGCTTGTAGCTGTTAAAAATGCCACAATTGCAGTTACCAAAAGTCCGATAAACATTTTGCCAAACACTTTTGAAATATAGGTGTTTAAGCCTGTTTGCATATCAAGCTGTTGCTGTGAAGAATAGTTTTCGTACATATTAACCCTTCTTTCTATCACACTTCCATAATTACGGGAAGAATCATCGGTTTTCTCTTTGTTTTGCAATATAAATAATCGCTTAAATCTGCTTTTATTCTTGATTTTACAGCATTCCAATCACTATTGGGTTTAAAGTAAGCCCTTTCAATTGAATTTCTTGCACACTCTTTAATATTTTCAATCAAATCTTCACTTTCACGCATATACACAAAGCCTCTTGAAACAATATCAGGCCCTGAAATAATATCGTGGGTTGAAGAATCTAAGGTTACAACCACAACAATAAGCCCGTCTTCCGAAAGATGCTTTCTATCACGCAGTACAATGTTACCAACATCACCGACACCTAAGCCGTCAACAAAAACTCTGCCTGATGGAACAGTACCGTTAATTTTACACCTGTCGCTACCCATTTCTAAAACTTGACCAATTTCCAACAAAAATATGTTTTTCTTTGGTATTCCCATTTCCTGAGCAAGCATAGAATGACGGATTAAGTGCCTGTATTCACCATGGACAGGAATGAAGTACTTTGGATTTGCAAGGTTCATTACTATTTTTAATTCCTCTTGCCTTGCATGGCCTGAAACGTGAATATCTGCTAAGGCTTCATATATTACATTAGTGCCACGCTTGTATAATTCGTTAATAACGTTAGAAACTGCCTTTTCATTACCGGGTATGGGGTTGGCAGAAATAATAACTGTGTCTCCAACACCTAAGGTAACCTTTCTATGCTCCGAAAATGCCATTCTTGTTAAGGCGCTCATTGCTTCGCCTTGACTGCCTGTTGTAATAATTACAAGCTTTTGAGGTGGATAATTACCTATTTCATCGATGCTTATCAGCATACCCTTTGGTATTTTCATATGCCCAAGCTCCATAGCAACAGTAACAACATTTTCAATGCTTCTGCCTGAAAGGGCAATCTTTCTGCCATATTGTGATGCAGAATTTACAATTTGTTGCATTCTGTGAATATTAGATGCAAATGTTGCAACAATAATTCTATTTTTAGTATTATTTCTAAAAATTTCATCAAATGCAGTGCCTACCGTGCTTTCACTCATAGTGTAACCGGGGCGTTCAACATTGGTACTGTCGGACATTAGTGCAAGAATACCCTTTTTACCAAGCTCGCCGATTCTTGTAAGGTCAATCATCTTGCCTTCAATAGGCGTAGAGTCAATTTTAAAGTCCCCTGTATGCAATACAACACCAACAGGAGTATGGAAAGCAATAGCAACAGCATCAGGAATACTGTGATTACTTCTGATAAATTCCACTCTAAATTCGCCAAGTTTAAGTGTGTTGCCGGGCAAAATACTGTGTAGCTTTGCAGACTTATCAAGCCCATGCTCCTTTAACTTGTTAAGAACAAGCCCAATGGTAAGCCTTGTTCCGTAAACAGGAACATTAAACTTACTTAAAAAGTATGGTAATGCTCCAATATGGTCCTCATGACCATGTGTAAGCACAACTGCCCTGATTCTGTCAGCATTTTTTTCTAAATACGTAAAATCAGGAATTACAACATCTATCCCCGGCATTTCGTCGTCAGGAAATGCCATACCGCAGTCTAAAACGATAATATCATTGCCGTATTCAAACAGCGTGATATTTTTTCCGATCTCTTCAAGACCACCAAGAGGGATAATTTTTAAATTTTGTTTTTTTGCCACAATTTAACCTCCGATTTTTTATTTTTCCGTTCATTTATTTTTTTGCCAAAATATTGGCTAATAATCAAAATGATTATTTACTTTTTGCTTCAACTAATATGTCAAGCATATCAAGTGATTTACCTGTGCCGATAGCAACACAGGAAACAGCATCATCAGCTATAATACACTTAATTCCTGTTTCTGATGTAATAAGCTTATCAAGACCGTTTATTAACGCACCACCACCTGTTAATACGATACCCTTTTCGCTAATATCACCTACAAGCTCGGGTGGTGTTTGTTCTAAAACTGTCTTAATTGCTTCTACAATTGAATTTGCCGGCTCTTCAAAGGCCTCTAAGGTTTCGTCAACAGAAACTGTAATGGTTTTAGGTAAGCCGGAAAGCAGACTTCTACCCCTAATGTCTATAGTTGTAGGTCGGTCAGGGTCTGTTGTTTTAAATACCGAACCTATGTTGATTTTAATCTGTTCTGCTGTTCTTTCACCTATTAAAATGTTGTGGTTTTTACGAATAAATTTAATAATAGCTTCGTCAAATTTATCCCCTGCAACCTTAATTGATTTAGAAACAACAGTTCCGCCAAGGGAAATAACTGCAATGTCAGAAGTACCACCACCGATATCAACAATCATAGTACCACTTGGCTTTGCAATGTCAATGTTTGCGCCAATTGCAGCAGCAATAGGCTCTTCAATAAGGTACGTTTTACTTGCACCTGCCTGTGTTGCTGCGTCAGTAACAGCACGTTCCTCAACCTCTGTAACGGCACTTGGTACGCAAATCATTACACGAGGTTTAAAAATACGTTTCTTACAAACACCGTCAAGGAAATAACGAAGCATTTTCTCGGTCATATTGTAGTCGGAAATTACTCCATCACGTAATGGCCTAATTGCTACAATGTTTCCGGGTGTTCTGCCAAGCATTCTCCTTGCTTCTTCGCCAACTGCTAAAACCTGCTTGCTTGCAGTATCGATAGCAACAACAGAAGGCTCTTTTAAAACAATGCCCTTTCCCTTTACATAAATAAGAACAGATGCAGTACCAAGGTCAATTCCTATGTCATTGTTAATTTTAAAGAAGTTGCTTAGTTTTGATACAATTCCCATATTTTGTCCTCCAATCTTAATAGTTAATTAGTTTAATTGCTGTTTTCGCATCAGCATTATTTTTTTCTCTCATAATATTAGTAGTAACGTCTATTCTGTTTGATATTACATCTCTGTTTTTGATAATGTGTTCAACCTCTGCCATTACAGTATCAATGTTAATGCTGTTTATATCTATTGACTTGCAACAGTTCCACATCTTAACCGTAGAATCAATTTTAGGGTCATAAGATAATGCAATAACAGGGACATTCATACTAAATGCGTATATCAAAGAATGAAGTCTCATACCAATTGTAAATTCACTGTTTTTAATGTATTTTAGTAACTGATTTGCATTTTTAAAATTATCAGTTACAATACCGTCGCACCTTTGGGCAATAGATTTGCATATAGGCAAATCCATCCAGTTTTGCAATGGCACAAATACCGGAATATATCCGTATTTTTCCTTGATTTTTCTGCATATTTCTGCAATTTTTTCCTCAAAGTCATCACTTAACGACTTCCATTTCCTAAGGGATACAGTAAAGTATTTTTCATTTATGCCAATGTCAAAATCATCGTCGCATTTTAATGAAAATGCAGGGTCGGCAGTAACAGAAAATTTATTTGTTACACCTAATTTTTTAATTTCATCAAATGAATCCTCATCTCTTAATGTGATAGCATTAACCTTGTTTAGTATGTTTTTGCAATCGTTTCTTGTTCTCTCGTTAATCAATGGGCCAATACCATTTGCATAAATCATAACTTTTGTGCCATATCTTAATGCTAATTTTATAATTAGAGAATAGTAAGCATAAGATTTTTGGCTTGTTACATCTTGCAATAAGCTACCACCACCGCTGATAAGCAGGCGAGTGCGTTTTAGTAAATGTATAATCTTAAATAAATTTAATCTGTTAATACTTTTTACGTTATATAGGTTTGATGTAATTTCAGGGGTTTTAGATAGAACAGTTATGGTAACATTTGATTTTTCCTTGCGCAAATTATCAATAATTGCTTTTAACAAAGAGTCATCTCCTGTGTTTTCAAAACCATAATAGCCTGAAATTAAAATATCGTTTTTCTTAAATGGGTCCTTGTCTAACAAAGTAACGTATGCACTTTCGTAATCATCTGTCATTCTGCTGACGGAATAGTTATCCAAAATATAATTTCTGTTAAATTCAGCCATTTCATCGGCTTTGCCACTATCAAAAATATAGCAAATGTCATCAAACAATTTTTCGTCAGTAGGCATTTCACAGCCTCTGCAACAGAAGTTTGTTTTAATACTAATGTCATTTTTGCTTTGGTCAAAAGTACCGATGTATCCTTCATTACCTGCAATAATAACAGGCTTTTTGGCAGACATTGCTTCCAAAGCAGCTCTTGAAACACCAATAAATAAATTCCCGGACGCTACAAATTTGTTAATATCAGTTCTTGCACCTGTGGTCTTAACCAAATCAAAGCCTACTTGGTCATTAACTTCCTTTGCACATTTGCAAAGTCTTTGGTAATCATTACCTCCACCTACAATTATAACATCAAGGTCAGGGTATTTTTTGTATAATTTTGTCGTTATATTTAAAAGATTAAAAGCAACTGCACTTCTGTCAACGTCCATACGGCTGACATACACAATGCGTCTTTTGTTTTCTTCTAAATTAAATTCACTTTTTATGTCGCTAAAATCAGTAGATGGTGAAAATTTGTTGGTGTCAATGCCGTTTATTGTAACGCTAACCTTTTCCAAAGGATAGTTGTAGCTGTCATTTAAATATTTTTTTATATCGTTACTGACTGCAATGCTTTGCTCGCCCCAGTTTGCAATATGCTTTAATATAAAATTGGTTTTAAATACCCAATGAGCAGTTGTAATAAATCTAAATTTGAATTTCTTGTGTAATTTAGAACAAATAAAAGCGGGGATTCTTGCATGGGCATGAACAATGTCAAACTTTTCTTCTTTAATAAGCTTCCGTAATCCAAGGTAGGATGAAACCATACAATTAGGTCTTTTGGAATGTAGTGGCAGTTTGTGATGAATTACACCATTTTTTTCAATTTCATCAACATAAACACCACCATTTGATGCAATATGGACTTGGTTTCCACGTCTGACAAGCTCGGCAGAAAGCTCGGCAACGTGAGTTTCTGCACCACCGATTTCAAGGCCCATAAGAACCATAAGTATCTTCAAGGATTATTCCCCTTTCCTGTTGTAAATTATACCAACTACTCCCGGCCCTGCGTGTGTGCCTACAACACAACCAAGGTCATAAATTTCTGTGTTATCACCATTTAGCATAGTATGTAATGTCTGCTCAACATTTTTGCAGGCTTCGTCAGAATTACCGTTTGCAATCCATATTTTATGACTGTTTATATTTGCACAGTCCTTTAAAGCCAAGCTAATTAGCTTTTCTATTGCCTTTTGTCTTCCACGTTCCTTGCCAATACATTCAACAAGTCCGTCCTTAATTTCTAATATAGGCTTAATGCCCAACAAACTTCCAACCAAGGCAGTACCGGGCTTTATTCTGCCACCTTTTTCAAGATGCTTTAAATCGTCAACTATAAAATAAACCGTCATAGTTTTACTAACATTATTATATGTTTCTAAAACCTCATCAATGGAAGCACCGGCTGATGCTTTTTCTGCCATTTTAATAACAGGAACGCCAAGCCCCATAGAAAGGTTCATACTGTCAATAACAATAATGTTGGATTTTTTACCGGTTTCATCTTCAATTTGTTGTTTAACTATATTTGCGGCATTATACCCACCACTTGCCTTTGAAGACATAGTTACAAAAACTTGGTAGTCATAGCCTTCAAGATTTTTCTTAAATTCTTCTTCAATTAGTTCCATAGGAACCATACTTGTTGTAGGGATTTCACTTAAATCGTTAATAGTTTTTAAAAAATCTCTGCCCTTAATGTCATATCTGTCCTTGTAAACCTTGTCTTGTGAAATTACGCAAATAGGCAAAACGGTAATGTTATATTTTTGTGCTAAATATTCGGGAATATCGCAGGCAGAATCTGTAATTATTTTAATCTGTGCCATGTAGTTTTCCCTCCTGTAATAAGTTTTCAAAGCCCTTTTGCCTTAAAAATTCGTATGCTGCAACAGCAACAGAGTTTGATAAATTTAACGACCTTGCATCGCTAATCATAGGAATACGTACGCATCTGTCGTCATAATGCTCCTTTAACAACCATTCAGGCAGACCCTTTGTTTCTCTGCCAAACAGAAAGAATACCTCGTCCGGATATTCTACATCGCTGTGGTTTTTCGGAGCTTTTGTAGTGTAATAATACAAGTTTTTGTTACCATGAATTTTCATAAAGTCTTCAAGACTGTCATAGTAAGTAATATCAAGTAAATGCCAATAGTCAAGACCTGCTCTTTTTAACTTTTTATCATCGATTTCAAAACCCATAGGTCTAACAAGATGCAAAGAAGCACCTGTTGCCGCACAAGTTCTGGCAATATTTCCTGTGTTTTGTGGTATTTCAGGTTCAACCATAACTATGTTGAGCTTATGCAAAGTTTTCACACTCCCCAATATTTTCTGTCTAAACTTCTGTATTGTATAGCTTCTCCAATGTGGCTGATTGAAATTTCAGCTTCTCCTTCAAGGTCAGCTATTGTCCTTGCAACCTTTAATATTCTGTCATGGGCTCTGGCAGAAAGACCTAAACTGTCAAATGCAGAACGTAAAATTTCATTTATTTCAGGTGTCAACTTACAGTATTTGCGTAATTGCGAAGATGAAAGCTGAGAGTTTGTATATATTCCCTCGTCCTTGTATCTTTCAAGCTGAACCATTCTTGCCTTTTCAACTCTCTTTTTAATTTCCGTGCTTGATTCCTCTGTCTTTGTAGAAGAAATGTCGGAATATGTAACACTTGGTACTTCAATGTGTATATCAATTCTATCTAAAAGAGGCCCACTGATTTTTCCCATATACTTTTGTATTTGTATAGGTGAGCAGGTGCATTCGTGATTAGGGTCTCCATAGTAACCACATTTGCAAGGGTTCATAGATGCTGCAAGCAGTACGTTAGATGGGTAAGTATAACTTGCACTAATTCTTGAAATGCTAACCTCACCATCTTCTAATGGTTGACGCAAAACCTCCAAAGCATTTCTTTGAAATTCGGGAAGCTCGTCTAAAAACAAAACACCATTGTGTGCAATGCTTATTTCACCCGGGCGTGGATTTGTGCCACCACCAATTAACCCAATAGCAGAAATAGTATGGTGTGGGCTCCTAAAAGGCCTTGTTGTAACCAATGGCACCTTGCTGTCCAACACGCCTGAAATAGAATGTATTTTGGTGGTTTCAAGCGCCTCTTCAAAGGTTAGGCTCGGCAAAATGGTAGGTATTCTTTGAGCAATCATAGACTTACCACTACCGGGGCTGCCAATCATTAAAATGTTGTGGTTGCCTGCAACTGCAACTTCAATAGCACGCTTTACACTTTGTTGACCTTTTACATCTGCAAAATCAACTTTATATTCGGAAAATTGCCTAAATAGTTCATCAATGTCTGTGGTGGTTTGTTCTATTGATTCCTCACCACTTAAATGCTTAACAATTTGAACTAAACTTTCAGCACCGTATATTTCCACCCCATCAACAACCGAAGCTTCCTTTGCGTTGTCTAATGGTAAAAATACTTTTTTAATGCCATTTTCCTTTGCGCAAATAATCATGGGAAGCACACCGTTTATATGCCTTAACTTACCATCAAGTGAAACTTCACCTAAAAATGCACAGTCGTCCGGGATAGGCTCTTTTATTTGTTCAGATGCTTGTAAAATAGCAACTGTAATAGGCAAATCAAATGAAGGGCCTTCCTTTTTCTTATCTGCCGGGGCAAGGTTTACGGTAATCCTTTTAACAGGGCATATATAATTGCTGTTTTTAAGAGCTGCCTTAACACGCTCCTTGCTTTCCTTTACAGATGGGTCGGGAAGACCAACTATATCAAATGACGGCAAGCCGTTAGAAATATCAAGTTCAACCGTAACAATATAACCATCTATTCCGTTAAGCGCCATACTGTTTATTTTCGCAAGACTCATAAGCTTTGTATCACTCCAAATACAAAATAATTGTTTAATTATCTATATATTATATATGTAGATAACTTACCATCTTTAATTATAACCAATAATTACAAATAATGCAAGTATTTTCAACAAATTTTAAAAAAGACTTTATTTTTATATAAATATGTGATAGAATATAATAGAATATGATTTAATGGGAGGGGGATGTGCGTTGATAAGAAGTATGACAGGCTTTGGCAGATGTGAAAAGACCGTTAACGGTTATGACATTTATGTGGAAATAAAAGCAGTAAATCACAGATACGCAGATTACAATATTAAACTTCCGAGAGTTTATAATTTTTTGGAAGACGATATTAAAAAATATCTTCAACAATACATAAAAAGAGGTAAGGTTGATGTATATCTAACAATATACAAGGAACTTGACGATGCAAAGGAAGTCGTGCTTAATGAAGCGTTGGCAGGCAGCTATATAAAAGCATTGAAGCTTATTGCCGAAAAATTTGATGTTAGAGACGACATCAGCGTTTCGTCGGTTGCAAGATATAACGATATATTTGAAATAAAGCATGACCAAGAGGACGAGGAAATAATTAAAACAAGTGTTGTAGAAGTTTTGGGAGAGGCTTTATCAGGATTTATGTCAGCAAGGGAAAGAGAAGGCTCTAAGCTTGCTAAGGATATGTTAGAAAGAAATAATCTTATTAAAGGTGAGGTTGCTAAAATCGAAAAGATTGCACCTGATACTGTTGTTGAACACAAAAACAACATTGAAGCTCGTATTCGCGAACTTATTGGGGATGCATCAGTTGACGAAAACAGATTACTTACAGAAACTGCTATCTATGCAGACAAGCTTTCGATAAATGAGGAAATCGTCAGACTAAAATGCCACCAAGAAGAATTCGACAGAATTATGAGCAAGGGTGATGCAGTAGGCAGAAGGTTGGATTTCTTACTACAAGAAATGAACAGAGAAACAAACACAATTGGTTCAAAAGCAAACAATCTTGAAATTTCAAATATTGTAATCAACGTAAAGGCTGAACTTGAAAAGATTAGGGAGCAACTTCAAAACTTAGAATAGGAGGAATTTTCTATGAAACTAATTGGTATAGGTTTTGGAAATATGGTATCGGCAGACAGAATAGTGGCAATAGTTAGCCCGGATTCTGCACCGGTTCGCAGAATTATTCAAGAGTCCAAGGAGAGAGGAACTTTGGTAGATGCAACCTGTGGCAGAAGAACAAGGGCAGTTATTATATCCGACAGTGATCACGTTGTTTTAAGTGCTATTCAGCCTGAAACAATTGCTCACAGAATGGAAAAGGAGGGCACATCAGTTGAAGATTAAAGGTGTTATGGCTGTTGTGTCAGGTCCATCAGGTGTTGGCAAGGGCACAATTTGTACATGTCTTGCAGAAAAGTACGACGACTTTTTCTTGTCAATTTCTGCAACATCGCGTAGCCCTCGTCCTAACGAAATCGACGGCGTCCACTACTATTTTAAAACACAGCAAGAATTTGATGAAATGATAGAAAATGACCAGCTTTTAGAATATGCAAGGTATGTAGGTAAAAGCTACGGAACACCTAAAAAACCCTGTATGGAGCATATTGAAAAGGGCGAAAATGTTATTTTGGAAATAGAGGTTCAAGGTGGCACAAAGGTTAAGGAAAAAGAACCAAATACCATTATGATTTTTGTAGTTCCTCCATCGTTAGAAGAGCTTGAAAGCCGACTACGTGGCAGAGGAACTGAAACAGAAGAGGCAATCAAGCAAAGGCTTTCAAGAGCCAAAGAAGAGCTTAAGCTTATGAAAAATTATGATTATATTGTTGTGAATGATTCTGTCGAAGAGGCAGCAGAAAGAATACGCTCAATTATGATAGCAGAATCATTTAAGACAGAAAATATGATAAATACAGTAAAAGAGGAGTTAGAATTATGATTTATCCGGCAATTAAAGATTTAACAGAAAAGACAGATAGCAGATACTCATTAGTTATTGCTACGGCAAAACGTGCAAGACAAATTTCAGAGGAAAGCGAATCAGACAGTCTAAAACCTGTTTGCTCAGCAATTGATGAAATTTATACAGGGGAAACAATTATCGTTTCACCAAAGGACAAAGCAAAGGAAGAGGGAAATATTACAGAAGAATAATTTTGCAGGAGAGTAATGTTATGAAAAATATTCCCGGTTACGTTGATGAAATGGTCGAAGGTGCAATTTCAAGACTTGATAATCTTGCCTTTGACGACAGGGTTTTCTTTGCATTTTTAACCGATACTCACAACTGTGTTTCCTACACAGAAAGAGCACTTTATGCAATTGACGAAATTAACAAAAAACATACAATTCAGTTTTGCTGTTTAGGTGGGGACTACCTTTGCAACAACAAGCGTACAACAAAGGAAACAGCAATAAATCAACTTTTGCAAACCTATGAGGCTTGTAATAAATCAAAGATAAAAGTACCAACTTTTATTGTAAAGGGCAACCACGATATCAATTCCTTTGCAGACTGTGAAAATGCAGTTTCTGATGCAGAAATATATGATAATTTGCTTAAATATAACAGCCAAAATAAAGGCGTAAATAATTTAGGCAAAACATACGGCTACTTTGATGTAGCAGAGGAAAAGATAAGGGTAATTTGGCTTGATTCAATGGACTTTCCCTTGGATGCAAAGGAACGTAAACGCCTTATTCATACAGATGGCATTCCCTCGGCATACGGCAACGAGCAAATAAATTGGTTTGCTCACAGTGCTTTGGATTTGCCTGAGGGTTGGTCGGTTGTTGTATTCTCACATATGCTTCCTGTTTGCTCAGGGGTTATAAATGAAAGAGCATTTGGTGGAGAAGCTGTTTGGAACATACTTTTAGCCTACAAAAACGGCACAAAATACAGTTCAAAGGAAAGTAAGGACATCTTAAACTATGATGTAGAATGCGACTTTACAAGCAAGGGCAAAGGTGATGTTATAGCCTATATCTGTGGACATAATCACGCAGACAGAACAGAAATGATAGACAAAATTCGTGTTATTTCAACAGCTTCTGCTTCAAGTGATAACTTTAACGTCGGCAGGTCGTCAGACGGGGAATATCACAGAAAAACAAGGGGCTCAGGGGAAGAATCGGCATTTACAATCTTTGCTGTTAAAAGAGATATTAGGAAGATTTTTGGCATACGTTGTGGTGCAGGGCCTGACTTTGTTCAGGAATATTAAAAAACAATATTGTAAAAAAGTATTGACAAAATACTGCATTTTGTTGTATAATGATAATACTGTCAAAATGGCAAAGATTTGCTGATTTTGGTCAGCAAATTTACTATATAATATAAGGGAGGAAAGAAAGATGTTACAGACATTTCAGCCTAAAAAACGCCAAAGAAAAAAAGTTCATGGTTTTAGAAAGCGTATGGCAACTGCTAACGGAAGAAAAGTTTTAGCACGCAGAAGAAGCAAAGGCCGTTCACAGATCTGTGCATAGTTTTCACTATGAAGAGAACACTTTCATTGAACCGCAATACTTTGTTCAAACGATTATACTACCGCGGTAAAGCGTATAGCTGTCCTTATTTTGTACTATACACAATGACTACTAAGTCAAGTGTTAACAGGATAGGCTTTACCGTGAGTAAAAAAATCGGCAAAGCGGTTGTAAGAAACAGAGCAAGACGCCTTATGTTTGAGGCGTTCCGCCTACACGAAATGCAGATAAAAGATGGATATTATATGGTTATGGTGGCACGTTCGGCCATTTTAAAAGCAGATTTTAAATCAATAACTCATTCAGTAGAGGATATTCTTAAAAAGGCGGATATGATTACAAAATGAAAAAAGTGATAATTTTTATTGTCAGACTATATCAACGGTTTATTTCACCGTTAAAAAAACCTTGTTGTCGGTTTTATCCAAGCTGTTCCCAATACTGTATTGAGGCAGTTACAAAATATGGTACGGCACGGGGATTATTTTTATTTTTTAAAAGAATTTTAAGGTGTAACCCTTGGAATAAGGGTGGGTACGATCCGGTACCGTAACACATAAAAGGAGCCAAAATATGATAGCAACTATATGCGGTTTATTCGGTAAATTGCTTAACTTTTTTTATGGATTTTTTGGAAATAATTATGGTTGGGCACTAATAGGTTTTACATTTGTTATTAACATTATTATATTACCGCTTTCTATCAAACAGCAAAAATCAACTCTTGAAATGCAGAAAATCCAGCCTGAACTTTCAAAACTTCAGACTAAATATAAAAATGATAAAGAAAAACTTAATGAAGAAACAATGAAGCTTTATAAGGAAAGTGGATACAACCCAATGAGTGGTTGCTTGCCTTTGCTTATTCAATTACCTATTATTCTTATTTTGTATCAGGTAATTATTAAGCCACTTTCATATATGCAAGGCTTAACTGCAAGCCAAATTGCAGAACTTACCAAATTGGTTGGTTCAAAGGTAACTGCAACAAGCGAAGTTACATTGGCAGCAAATGCTGCAAAATTAGGTGCTGAAAAATTAAGCACATTAAGTTTTAATTTTACAGAAATCAACTTTAATTTCTTCGGTTTAGATTTAGGTGCTACACCAAGCTTTAAAGTGTTTGGTATATTGTGGTTAATACCAATATTGGCAGGTGTTACAACATACTTACTTTCTTGGTATACTACCTATCAATCACAAAGCAGAATGACTGAAGAAGAAAAGAAAAAGAACAAAGAAAATTCAAGTGCAAATCAGATGCAAACAATGAACAAGATTATGCCGTTAATTACGGTTTATTTTGCTTTTTCTTTTGCAGCAGGTATAGGTTTTTATTGGATAATAAATAACGTATTTAGATTTATTCAGCAGTACTTTACAAATATGTTAATCAATAAAAAGATAAATAATGACCCATTGGTTATTGATAAGAGAAAAAAATAGCAAAAAATCTTGTTGCATAGTTAATCAACTGATGCAACGGAGGTAAAGATATGACAAAAAGAATAGAAGTTACTGCTAAAACTGTAGAAGAAGCAGTAGAAAAGGCACTAAAAGAATTTGGCACAACACGTGAAAATGTTGATGTTTACGTTGTTGAAGAAGGTTCTAAGGGTATCTTTGGCATTGGTGCAAAAGATGCTAAGGTTAGGGTGTCATTTAACGAAGAAAAAATTGAAAATGTTAAGATTTCACTTAGCACAGACGATATTGACGAGGCAAAAAAACCATCTCCAAAGCCTGCTCCAAAGCCAAAGAAAAAGGCTGAAACAGTTGAAAAACCGGTGGTAGAAGATGAAGAAGAAAGCAAGCCACGTCCTGAAAGAAAAACAACATATTCAGCTGAAGCTGTTGCACAAGCAAGGGATTTTGTTGCAGATGTTGTTAAAAAAATGGGTACTTCTTGTGAGGTTACTGCCGTAGACGGTGAAGCAAGGCTTATTATCGCAGGAGAGGACGTAGGTATTGTTATCGGTAGACGTGGCGACACAATTGACGCTATTCAATATTTAACAAACCTTTATGTTAACAAGGATAGACACGGTGATGACTACTGCCGTATTACAGTAGATACCGAAAACTATCGTGCAAGACGTGAAGAAACACTTAAAAAGCTTGCAAACAGCGTTGCAAACAAGGCAATTAAGTACAAAAAGGATATGTCGCTTGAACCAATGAATCCTTACGAAAGAAGAATTATCCATGCGGCATTACAAAATAATAAGTATGTTAAGACAAAGAGTGTTGGTGAAGAACCAAACAGAAGAATTGTTGTAACATTAAAAAAATAATTTGATTTTAAAGGTTGTTACATAATCCTATATGTAACAACCTTTTTTGCAGAGGTGTTAATATGACCATAGTAGCTATTGCAACAGCAAATGCCACAGGAGGCATAGGCATTGTTAGGTTAAGTGGTGAAAAGTCAATAGAAATAGCAAATCAAGTTTTTAGCTTGGATATTTCAAAGTTTGAAAGCCATACTCTTCATCTTGGCAAGGTAAAAAAAGATGGAAAAAATATTGATGAAGCCTTGGTTAGCGTGTTTAAAGCTCCAAATAGCTACACCGGTGAAGATGTTGTTGAAATAAACTGTCATGGTGGTTTGAAGGTTTGCAAAATGGTTTTAGAGCTGTTGCTTGAAAAGGGTGCAGTTATGGCAGGACCGGGGGAGTTTACAAAAAGGGCATTTTTAAATGGAAAAATGGATTTGAGCCAAGCAGAAGCAGTTGCAGACCTGATTTCTGCAGAAACTGACGATGCAGTTACAGTTGCAGCTAATCAGCTTGACAAAAAACTATCTGCTAAAATTAACAGTTTAAGGGATAGTCTTTTGGCAACCACATCACACATTCTTGCTATGATAGATTTTTCCGAAGAAGGTGTACCGGAGCTTGATTATACAGAACTAAATAACACATTGTTCAATATTAAATCAACATTAACAGACTTAATCAAATCAGCCGATAGTGGAAGTATTATCAAAAATGGTATAAATACGGCTATTATAGGCACTCCCAATGTAGGTAAATCAAGTATTTTAAACACTATCTGTGGAGAAGACAGGGCAATTGTTACAAACATCGAAGGCACAACAAGGGACATTATAGAAACACAAGTTAATATTAAGGGATGCAAGCTTAATTTGCTTGACACTGCCGGCATTAGAAATAGCGATAATCAAGTTGAACAAATGGGCATTATCCGTTCAAAAGAAGCTATTTCAAAGGCAGATTTGGTATTCTTGGTAATAGATGGTTCAAGGGATTTAAAGGATTATGACAACGAGGTTATAGCTCTTGCAGATACGTCTAAAACCATTTGTTTAATAAATAAATCGGATATTGGGCATATTCCTAAGGTTCCAAATAATTTTTTAAAGACTATTAACGTTTCTGCAGTAACAGGAGACGGGTTTGAGGAATTATTTGATTTTATTTATAAAAAGTATGCAGTTGGGGATATTAACGAAAAGGTTATAATAACAAACCCACGACATAAGCAAAGCTTAATCAAGGCAAAATCTCTTGTGGACGGAGTCCTTGAATCTATGGAAAACGGTATTCCTTTTGATATAATTTTAGGGGATATTGAGGTGGCAATTTCAGCACTTGGTGAAATTGGTGGTATGACAGTAAGCGATGAAATAATAGATAATATTTTTGCAACATTTTGTGTTGGCAAATAAGTTAGGTAGGGGTAAATATGACAAACTATTTTGCCGGAGAATATGACGTTGCAGTTATCGGGGCAGGACACGCAGGTTGTGAAGCTGCTTTGGCATCTGCAAGGCTCGGTATGAAAACAATAATTTTTACAATCAATCTTGATGCAATAGGTAATATGCCTTGCAATCCTTGTATAGGTGGCACGGCAAAGGGACACCTTGTTAGAGAAATTGATGCATTAGGTGGGGAAATGGGCAAGGCTGCAGATGCTACATTTATCCAATCTCGTATGCTAAACAAGGGCAAAGGCCCTGCTGTATATTCATTGCGTGTTCAGTCTGACAGACGAGCATATCAAGAGTATATGAAGCGTACATTGGAGCATCAGCCAAACCTTGATGTTAAGCAGTGTGAAGTTGTTGAGATTTTGCACCATAACAATAAAATTACAGGGGTGGTTACTCACCTTGGCGCAGAATTCAAGGTAAAGTCCGTAATTATTTGTTCCGGTACATATTTAAGGGGTAAAATTTATGTTGGTGATGTTTCTTACGAAAGTGGCCCTGACGGAATGTTCCCTGCTAACAAAATGACACAATCCTTGCACGATATGGGTATCAAAACCATGAGGTTTAAAACCGGCACTCCTGCAAGAGTAAATAAAAATACAGTAGATTTGTCCAAATTTGAAGAACAGGTGGGCGATGATGAAATTGTTAATTTCTCATTTACCACTAAGACAAAGGGCGAAAATAAAATCAAGTGCTATCTTAACTATACAACAGAAAAGATGCACGATTTAATTAAGGAAAATCTGCATAGGTCCCCACTTTACAGTGGTAAAATTGAGGGAGTAGGTCCAAGATATTGCCCGTCAATAGAGGACAAGGTAGTTAGGTTTGCAGACAAGGAAAGACATCAATTTTTCCTTGAACCATGTGGACTAAATACAGACGAAATGTATGTTCAAGGCTTGTCATCATCATTACCGGAAGAGGTTCAAATTGCAATGTATAGGGCAATTCCGGGTATGGAAAATGTTCATTTTATGCGTAATGCTTATGCCATTGAGTACGATTGCATAGACCCAACTCAATTAAAGCCTTCATTGGAGTTTAAAAATGTTGAAGGTCTTTACGGTGCAGGTCAGTTTAACGGTACATCAGGATACGAGGAAGCTGCTGCTCAAGGTTTAATGGCAGGCATAAATTCTGCCAGAAAGCTAAAAGGTGAAGAACCTGTTGTGCTTTCAAGGTCGGACGCATACATTGGAGTGTTAATTGATGACCTTGTTACAAAGGGAACAAATGAGCCATATCGTATGATGACTGCAAGGGCAGAACACAGACTGCTTTTAAGACAGGATAATGCAGATATAAGGCTTACTCCAACAGGCTATGAAATTGGCTTAATAGATGAAGAAAGATATGCAGAATTTTCTAAAATGAGGGACAATATTCAAAGTGAAAAGGAAAGACTTTACAACAAGGTTTTAAGCCCTAACGAAGCAACAAACAACTTCCTTGTCGCCCATGGAAGCACGCCGATTTCAACAGGGGTAAGGTTGATTGATGTGGTAAAAAGACCACAAATAAAATATACAGACATTGCAGAAATTGACGACGAATTCCCTAATTATGATAAAAATACAGCTTATCAAATTGAGGTTGACGTTAAGTACGAAGGTTATATCAAACGCCAAGTTGAACAAGCACAGCAGATGAAAAAGCTTGATAATCGAAAAATACCTACGGATATAGACTATAACGAAATTTACGGACTACGAATAGAGGCAAGGCAAAAGCTTTCGGACATTAGACCGGAATCTGTTGGACAAGCATCACGTATTTCTGGTGTTTCGCCGGCAGATATTGCAGTTTTACTTGTATATTTAAAGACAAAATAGCAAAAAATACCCTTATATTAAATATAAGGGGTGAATTTTTTGATAGTTGCATTAACGTGGAGGTCTATGTATTTAAAGGAGCAATTAGAATCCTACGGGCATAAAATTGTTGAAGTAGGCAAGTACCGTGGGGCAATAGATGCACTTGTTTACAGTGGCACATCTGTAAGTGATTTAAAACTATTAAATTCCAACTTTCCAAACGGGTGTGGAGTGTTGGTAATAGATTGCACAAACAGAAGTGCAGAATTTGTTAATTCTTGTTTAATACGACGTACGTTTTCGCCGTTATTTTAATTGACGAAATCAGAAATTTGTGTTATTATGTAATGTGGTAAATAAAGAAACGAAAGAGTGAAAAAAATGATTTATGTTGATAACGCAGCAACAACAAAGTTAGAACCTGAAGTATTAAATGATATGATGCCGTATCTTACAGAAGAATACGGCAACGCATCTTCGGTATATAGCGTTGGTCAAAGTGCCAAGGAAGCAGTAGAAAGTGCAAGGGAAACATTTGCAAAGTGCCTTGGTGCAGACTCAAAGGAAATATTCTTTACAAGTGGTGGCTCGGAGGCAGATAACTGGGCACTTAAAGGTGTGGCAGATATGCTTTCTAAAAAAGGTAATCACATTATTACATCTGCAATAGAGCATCACGCAATTTTGCACACTTGTGAATTTTTAGAAAAACACGGTTTTAAGGTTACATATCTACCTGTTGACGAATATGGTATGGTAAACCCAAAAGACCTTGAAAACGCCATTACAGACAAAACTATTTTGGTTTCAATTATGTATGCAAATAATGAAATCGGTACAATTCAACCAGTAAAAAAATTGGCAGAAATTGCACATAAGCACAATGTGCTGTTCCATACAGATGCAGTGCAGGCAGTTGCACATATTAAAATTGATGTAAAGGACATTGATGTAGATTTAATGTCTGTTTCAGGTCATAAATTTGGTGGGCCAAAGGGTGTTGGTGCATTGTATATTAAAAAGGGAGTTCGCCTTTCAAACCTTATTCATGGTGGACAACAAGAGCGTGGCAAAAGAGCAACTACCGAAAATGTTGCAGGTATAGTAGGTATAGCATCAGCTCTTAAACTATCAATGGATAACCTTGATAAAAATGTTGCAAAAATGCAAAAGCTACGTGATAAATATATAGATGCAGTTATGGAAAAAATACCATATTGCAGACTAAACGGCCACAGAACAGAACGTTTGCCGGGCAATACTAATATTTCATTTGAATTTATCGAGGGCGAATCAATGCTACTAATGCTTGATATGAACGGAATTTGTGCATCAAGTGGTTCAGCTTGCACAAGTGGTTCACTTGACCCATCTCACGTTTTGCTTGCAATCGGCTTGCCCCATGGCATTGCCCATGGCTCACTTAGGGTAACATTCTCACATCACAACACGGAAGATGATGTAGATAAGATTATAGAGGTGTTAACAAAGACCGTACAAAGACTACGAGATATGTCGCCATTGTATGAAAAGGTTCAAAAGGAGGACAAATAATATGTATAGTGAAAAGGTAATGGATCATTTTGCAAATCCACGTAATGTAGGTGAAATACCTGATGCCAACGCAATCGGTGAAGTTGGTAACGAAAAATGTGGAGACATTATGAAAATATATATGAAAATCGAAAACGACATCATTACAGATGTAAAGTTTAAGACTTTCGGTTGTGGTGCAGCAGTTGCAACAAGCAGTATGGCAACCACTTTGGTTAAGGGTAAATCAATTGAAGAAGCACTTAAATTAACAAACAAGGCTGTAATGGAAGCACTTGACGGCTTGCCGCCGGTAAAGGTGCATTGTTCAGTATTGGCAGAACAAGCAATCCAAGCAGCAATAGAAGACTATTACAATCGTCAAGGCATTGACCCATCAGGCATTTTAAAAAGATGCGACCATAACTGTGCTGAATGCACATGTCATACTCATGAGTAAGGGCAAAGTCGTAATAGGAATGAGTGGCGGTGTGGATAGTTCCGTTGCCGCTGCGTTGTTACAAAGGCAAGGATACGAAGTAATAGGTGTAACAATGAGTTTATGGAATGGAGAGCAGGTCAACGGTGGTTGCTGCTCTTTTTCTGCAAGTGAAGATGCAAAAAAAGTTGCAAATAAACTTGGTATTCCTCATTACGATATGGAATATAAAAATGAATTTAAGAAAAATGTAATAGATTATTTTGCAAATGAGTATAGGTCAGGCAGGACGCCTAATCCTTGTGTAATATGCAATAGAACTGTTAAATTTAGTGGGCTGATAAAAATGGCAGACAAGCTTGGAGCAGACTATATTGCAACAGGTCACTATGCAAAAAAGACCTGCAAGGAGGGTACATATTATTTAGAACGTCCTGAGGACATAAAAAAAGACCAGTCCTATTTCTTATATAGAATTACCCAAGAACAACTTGCAAGGACATTGTTTCCTCTTTACGGAATTACCAAGGATGAAACACGTAAAATTGCTAAGGAAATTGGGCTTGATGTAGCAAACAAGCCTGACAGTCAGGACATTTGCTTTATACCCGATGGAGATTATGCAAGGTTTATTGAAAGAAATTACGGCAAAATGCCCGTAGGTGATTTTACCTTAATTGACGGAACTGTAGTAGGCAAGCATAAGGGACTTTTAAATTATACAATAGGTCAAAGAAAAGGTCTTGGTATTGCTTTAAATAAGCCTATGTACGTTGTTAAAATTGATGCCCTAAATAATCAAGTTGTGTTAGGCGAAAATGGAACTCAATTAGAAGAATGTTTAAAGGCATTTGATGTAAATTATATTTCAAATAAAAAAATAGATAAAAATTACAAATGTACTGCAAAAATAAGATACAATTCAGCAGATGTACCTTGCAGGGTTAATCCAACAGACGATGGCTTTGATTTGGTATTTGACCAACCACAAAAATCTGTTACACCGGGACAAATGGTTGTTTTGTATGATGAAGGTACAGTAATCGGTGGAGGAATAATAGGTGTTTGATTTTAACTTTCCAAACCTAAATGATAAACAAAGAGAAGCAGTGTTTACAACAGACGGGCCTGTGCTAATATTAGCAGGGGCAGGAAGTGGCAAAACAACTGTGTTAATAAACAGAGTAGCATACCTAATTGGTGCAAAAAATGTATATCCTTATAAAATTTTAACAATTACATTTACCAACAAGGCTGCTGCTGAGCTAAAATCTCGTTTAAACGGAATGTTAGGTGAACTTGGGGACAATGTATGGGCAAGTACGTTCCATTCGCTATGTGTAAGAATTTTAAGACGAGACATAGATAAACTTGACTACCCATCGTCCTTTAATATATTTGACAGGGCAGACCAGCTTACGGTAATCAAGGAATGTCAAAAGGAAATGGGCTTGGACGAAAAAATGTATCCTGCTAAATCCGTTCTTTCACATATAGGCAGAGCAAAGGACGAGCTTATGACTCCGGAGGATTACAAAAGTCAATTTGAAGGTGATTTAAGGCTTTCAAAGGTTGCGGATATTTATAAACTTTACCAAACCAAGCTTAAAAAGTATGGTTCACTTGATTTTGATGACATTATAATGCTTACAGTAAAATTGTTTGAAGAATATCCTCAGGTGTTGGAATATTATCAAAATCGTTTTCAATATATAATGGTAGATGAGTATCAGGACACAAACCACGCACAATACAGGCTTGTTTCACTTATGGCAGGGTTGCACAAAAATTTGTGTGTAGTAGGTGATGATGACCAAAGTATCTACAAATTCCGTGGTGCAAATATAGAAAATATTTTGTCCTTTGAAAAGCAATATACAGGGGCAAAGGTTATTAAGCTTGAAGAAAACTACCGTTCCACTCAAAATATTTTGGACGCAGCTAATAATGTTATTCAAAATAATGTAGGCAGAAAAGGCAAAAAACTTTGGACAAGTAGAGGAAAAGGTGAAAAGGTTAAAATAATCAATGCTCAAAATGAACACGATGAGGGGCAAAAAATTGCAGAAAAAATACTGGATATGTGTGCAATGGAAGGTTGTTCATACAACGATTTTGCTATATTATATCGTACAAATGCTCAATCCCGTGTTATAGAAAATATGTTTTTGCGAAACGCAGTTCCGTACAGAGTTTTAGGTGGGCTTCGGTTCTTTGATCGCAAGGAAATTAAAGACGTTTTAGCGTATATGAGACTTATAAATAATCCAAATGATAATGTAAGCCTTAAAAGAATTATTAACGAGCCTAAACGTGGAATTGGCAAAAAGACAGTAGATGATACCGAAATAGAGTCTGCAAGGTCGGGCAAAAGTATGTTTGAAGTTTGTAACAGTGCAACAGGCAAAATCAAAGCCTTTGCAGATATGATTAACGAAATAAAGGCAAAGGAACTTTCCGTGTCCGAAATGGTGGAGGAGGTTCTAAACAAAACAGGATATTTGCAAGCCTTGATTGATGAAAACACAGTTGAGGCAACTACTCGAATTGAAAATATTAAGGAATTGGTTACAGATGCTGTCGAGTATGAAAAATCCGAAGAAACAGAGGAGCATACACTTTCAGGATATTTAGAAAAAATATCCCTTGTGGCAGATGTAGATAATTATGACGAAACCCAAGAGGTTGTTGTGCTTATGACAATGCACAGTGCGAAGGGTCTTGAATTCCCGATAGTGTTTATTGCCGGAATGGAAGAGGGAATATTCCCCGGTTATCAGTCATCGTTTTCACAGGAAGAGCTTGAAGAGGAAAGGCGACTTTGTTATGTTGCAATTACAAGGGCAAAAAAGGAACTGTATATTTCCCACACGTTTTCAAGAACTTTATACGGCACAACTACATATAATAAGCCATCAAGATTTTTAGGGGAAATTCCATCAAAGCTTCTTGAAAGCGAATTTTCAAAAGCCTTTGATTTTAAGCCGTCTAACGAAATCAAACAAACAGTATTTAAATCAGTTAATTTAGCAAGTGGCAAACCTGCTAAATTAAATAGCGAGGAATATAAAGCAGGGGAAAGGATTAGACATAAAAAGTTTGGTGATGGTACTATTTTAAAGGCAACACCGGTAGGGGACGATATGCACCTTGAAGTAATGTTTGATACAGTAGGCACAAAAAACCTTATGGCAGCCTATGTAAAGTTAGAAAAAATTTGAAAGAGTGAAAGCAATGATTAAAAATGAGCAAATTAAAAAGTTGTATCAAGCAATTGTTGCAATTAAAGATGTTGAAGAATGTGAAAAGGTTTTAGAAGATTTGTTTACAATTAAGGAGCTTCAAGATATTTCACAAAGGCTTCAGGTTGCAAAGTTACTTGATAAAAAAGAAATTTATAGTGATATCGTAAAGGAAACAGGTGCAAGCTCTGCAACAGTCAGCCGTGTTGCAAGGTGCTTAAACTATGGCGATGGTGGTTACAGACTAATTTTAGACAGAATTAAGGAAGAAAACGATGAATAGTTACGGCAACTTTGCCTATATTTATGACAATTTAATAGACCAAGACTACGAAAAATGGGCAGACTATATTGAAGAAATATTTAAAATAAATAATGTTAAGCCCAATTTGGTTTTGGATTTAGGCTGTGGCACAGGCAGTATTACAAATATACTTGCAAGCCGTGGTTACGATATGATAGGTATAGATATGTCTGTGGATATGCTAAACATAGCAAGGGAAAAGGCAACAGAGCAAGGGCTTGACGTTTTGTATCTTTGTCAAGATATTAGAAATTTTGAACTTTACGGAACAGTTGATGCAGTAATTTGTACTCTTGATGTTTTAAATTATTTAACTGACATAAATCACATAGACAAAACATTTAAACTTTTTAAAAATTACCTAAACCCTAACGGAATTTTTATTTTTGATATAAATACAGAATACAAATTAAAAGAAATACTTGGCAATAATACATTCTACAACGAAGAAAATGGCGTTTGCTATGTTTGGGAAAATGAGTATAATGACAAATTAAGCAATCAATATCTAACATTTTTTAACGAAACAGAGGAAGGATTGTACGAAAGATTTGACGAGCAGCATATCCAAAGAGCATACTCTGTGGAAGAATTAAAGGACTTGCTTTCTAAAAACGGATTTGAAAATTTAGGCATATACAAAAATTTGACATTTGAAAAACCACAAGAAAAATGCGAAAAAATTGTATTTGTGTCGAAATTTTTAGGTTGACAAAATTAACCAACCGTGTTATACTATATTCATAATCATTGGTGATTATGCAACATATTTTAGGAGGCAAAACTTATGCAAAATGGTAAGGTAAAATGGTTTAACGCTGAAAAAGGCTATGGCTTTATTGAAAGCGAAGACGGAACAGACGTATTTGTTCATTTCACAGCAATAAATATGGATGGCTACAAAGCACTTGAAGAAGGTGCTGAAGTATCATTCGAAGTAGTTGAAGGTGCTAAGGGCCCACAAGCTAGCAACGTTACAAAAATCTGATTTCAATTAATTTGTGGACATTTACTTATATATTAGTAAAAACAATTAAATGAAGAGAAAACTCCTGCTGTATAGCAGGAGTTTTTTTGCATTAAATTCTATTTTTTTGACTGCTTGTAATTTTTAAAATAACTATTGGCACGTAGGTTAGTAACGGTAAAAATATTCCATATTGTGCATAGTCTGATTGTATTACTAAATTATATATGGAATGATAAACTATTGCAGACACCAAAAGTGCAAATGTGCCTGTGTAAAACAGCTTTTTCTTTTTACGAACAAATGATATTCCATAACCAACTGCTGCAGTACATATACTGTGCATAAGGCTTGCACCAAATACTCTGCCAATTGCCCAAATAACTGAAAGGGAAGAGTCGTTTTGAACAAAAATGAAAATGTTTTCAACAATTGCAAAACCTATTCCGGTTGCCATAGATACAGAAATAAGATTTTTTCTGTTATCGCTGTATGCGTATGCGAATAATAGCACAGGCAATGCCTTTAACAACTCCTCGGAAATGGGGGTTATGTTAGTTGTAACAAATAAAAAGTCTTGACCTGAAATGTTCCTAAGAACAGTATTTACTTGTGAAGCAAAGGTACAAACAAATGCACCAATTATCATAAATCCAATAAACAATCTGGCTTTTTTATCCAAAAACACAAGAGAAAAAGCAAGAGGAATAGCAATGCAAATCAAAATAATAACAATTAAATTATCCATTTTTTCCTGCCTTTCTCCATAGAAATAACAACACATGGGTAGCAGATTGCAAGTAATATTGCAAATATTATATATGCTATGTTAAATTCTAAAACATCAAAGCACAACATTAAACAATAGCATATTGTAGAGCATATTGAAAATAAACTATAATACCTGACAGAATCAATAATACCCATTGAAACATCAGGTATAATTAAATGTTTAAAATTGTAATACCCCGGTAGCATTGCAAATGCAAAAATAACAGCAGAAGTGATTTTAATTGACAAATCAACATTTGAAATTAAAATCGGAACATAAATTCCGGCTATTATGACAGGTATAGATATTGCAATAAATCTATATTTTCTGATGGCTTTGGTCTTATCGTCAACAAGACCGTCCATTTGAGCAAATGATGCAGAAAATATAAAGGAAAAACCACCAATCCTTGCTAATATTCCTATGTTAAAGGGCTTTGGTATTTCGTTAATAATTAACATAGAAATAAATTCGTACAAATGCCCAAGCATAAAACAACCTATTGCCCCAACTACCAAAACGCTGAACAAGGCAACCTTTTTGCCTGCATATTTTTTTATTCCGTATATTAAGCATAATGCTGATGAAATAAAAAGTAATAAATGAACAAACAAAATCTATTCTCCTTAGAATTACAATCTATTTTTTAATGACACAAAGAATTCTTTGTTTATGTTTTCAATAATTACAGTTGATAATTCCTTGTCAGATTTAAAGTATTTTAATAGTTCTTCACTTTCGATACTTGCAACCTGTCCTTGATTGTCATTACCGGCAAAGCCTACAAATATTTCAGACCCGTCTTTTAAAACGCTGACGCCGTTAATTTTTGCTTTACCTAACATATTTTCCAAGGTTAAATTGTTTCTGTCATTTTTACCTTCGTTGTTGTTAATAACAATCTTTTCACGTAGGTTAATTTGTGCAAAAACATCGTCATTGTTATTTTCGGCGTCAGTTATTGCATTTACAAATATACCACCACCAAATCCGTCCGTACTCTTGTTTTTGCAAATATCTACATTAACAAGCATTACTTTGGATTTAGAAGCATCTGTATAAATACCGCCACCGTTACTTGTTGTAACGTTGCTTTCAACCTTCATATCTGAAAGTTTTACATTTGTCTTGTCTCCACCGATGTAAAAACCACCGCCGTTTGAATTATTGTTGCCACCTTTTACAGTACCATTTTTTAATGTAAAGTAACCAACACTTTGTAAATTTACAACCTCGCCGTTTGCCTTTGATACAGAAAGGTTACGGTTAATAGTGTGGTTGTTTAAATCTATTACAAGTGAAGAATATTGTGTTGCTCTGTTAACAGGCTTTATAGCACCTGTTTCGCCAAAGCCTGTGCCACTTCCAAATGAACCGTCCTTTGCAATCCAGTCCTCGTTTAAAGTTATAGTAATGTCCTTGTCGGTAATTTCATTAGCCTTTGCCCATGCCTCTTCAATGGTTTTGTAGTAGCCACTGTTTTTTTCATCACCTTTAATTTCAAGGTTTGCCCCTTTGCTTTCCATAACTGTTCCTGTCTGTTGACATAAACCCATTTTCAAGTTGTATTTGCAAGAAAAAAACCAGCCTAAACCTACAAATATAGCAACAACAACTACGGAAATAATAGGTATCATAATTTTTTTATTCTTCATAATTATCACCTCTTGTTTACTATATAATAATTATACCAAAATTTTTTAAAAAATACAAGTTATTATTTTATTACATAAATTTGGGCATAAAAAAAGAACCCAAAAGGTTCGGAAAATCAAATATGGTGCGGCAAATGGGACTTGAACCCATACGTCATTGACACACGCCCCTCAAACGTGCCTGTCTGCCTATTCCAGCACTGCCGCATGTGAAATGTGATAATGACAATATCAAACCCTTGACTTATGTAAAATATTTAAGCCAAGGGGGATTGTCATTTAAAGAACTAAGTTCTTCTTGCTCAATTAACTTACGCAACAGAGTTTAAAAGTAAAGTAAGTTGAGACTTCTTTCTTGCACAGTTGTTCTTATGCATAATACCTTTTGCACAAGCTTGGTCAAGTTTCTTAACAGCAACCTTGTAAGCTTCTGTAGCAACTTCCTTGTTACCTTCTGCAACTGCAGCTTCAAACTTTTTGATGTAAGTTTTAAGTTGAGACTTAATCATTGCATTTCTAAGAGTTTTTGTTTCAATAACCTTAACTCTCTTTTTTGCTGATTTGATGTTTGGCATATATACACCTCCTATACACAAAATCACAATGTTTATTGTAACACAAATATTTGTTAATTGCAAGGGTTTTTTTAGAATATTTTTCTAAAAACAGGAAAAATTAAGATAATAAACTTAAAAAGAGGTGTGCTTTATGATAGAAATTAGGACAGATTTGGCAGTAGAGTCTCACGATATGTATGTAAAATCAAAGAATATTAAGGAACTTCCCGGCGTAAATATTTCAAAATACAAAGAAAAAGGGATTTTGGTAACACGTGTTAATATAACAAAGGACGAAAGTGGCAGGTTGATTGGAAAGGAAAAGGGCAACTATGTAACTATTGAAATACCGGAAAATGCTCATAATTTATCCGAATATTTTGACGCAATAGTAAAATTGTTTTCAACGGAGCTTCATCATCTTGTTCCAAGCAAGGTTGTTACCACCTTGGTTGTAGGACTTGGCAATAGAAATATTACGGCAGATTCATTAGGTCCAAAAGTAGTAGACGGCATATTGATTACAAGGCATCTGTTTGATTTAATGCCGGATGAAATTCACGACGGTATTTCACCGGTGTGTGGGTTAACTCCCGGGGTGCTGGGAATTACAGGTATTGAAACAAATGAAATTATTAAAGGTGTAACCCAAAGGGTTAAGCCGGATTTGGTAATTGCCATAGATGCGTTAGCCTCACGCAGTACAGGCAGAATTATGACAACAATTCAGCTTACCGATACAGGCATAACCCCCGGTGGTGGTGTAAATAACAAAAGAGGAGAAATAGACCAAAAAACCTTAAATGTTCCGGTAATTGCCATAGGCGTCCCCACGGTGATAGATGCAAAAACAATGGCAAATGACATATTTGATGCAGTGTCAAAGGATAACAAGGACAAAGAAAAGATAATCAATAGCATTATTACAGACAATTTTGAAAATTTAATTGTAACTCCAAAAGATGTAGATGATGAAATTGACGATATGGCAGAAATAATTTCACAAGGCATAAATATATGCTTACATTCGGCGATTACAGTTGAAAATGCAGAGGAATACAATTAGCATAAAAAGGCAAATCACCTCATACTATGTATGGGGTGATATTTTGATAATCGGCAAAAGACAACTTTTTAAAATCGCAATATTATTTATACTTGCTATAACGATTATACTTTACATATTTAATTTTAATTGGACAACTGTATTTTCGTTTACGGATAATAAAACATTGGCTAATTATATGATATATCAATCAATACCGCAGTTTTACGAAATGAATAATGGCGAAATAACCAAACTTGCAATAAGTGTAATGGGGCTTGATTTTAATAGTCCGTCTGCAATAATAAATACAGTAATACCTACATTGTCGTTTTATGTGCCTACGGATAAGGAAGAAGAACCAAAGGAGGATATGACAAATGCAAAATCAATAAAGGAAACTACAATTAAAAATTCTAATGTTAATGTAAAAAATGCAACTACATACACTCTTGATATTGACCAAATGTTAAGTGAGCCCTTGTGGTTTAAATTTGACGGAAAAGAGCCTGAAATACTAATAATTCATAGTCATTCATCAGAATCTTACAGTGCAACGGATAAAAACTATTACCTTCCCACAGACCCTGACAGAACGGAGGATATTAAATATAATGTAGTAAGGGTAGGTGCTGAAATAGTGAACACTTTGCAAGAAACCGGAATAAAGGCTTTGCACGATACCTCACTTCACGATTATCCGTCATATAACGGTTCCTATAAAAGTGCGCTTGCATCAGTAAATCAATACACAACAAAATATCCGTCTATTAAGGTAATCCTTGATATTCATAGGGACGCAATGGTTCAGGCAGATGGAACAAAATTAAAATTAGTGTCTGATGTAAACGGTAAAAAGGTAGCGCAGATTATGTTACTTACCGGAACAAATCAAGGGGGATTAGAACATCCGTTTTGGAGGGAAAATCTTAAATTTGCCATAAGACTTCAACAAATAATAAATAAAAAATACCCAACCTTAGCAAGACCTGTTAGCCTTACCAAGGAAAGGTATAATACACATACATCATTTGGCTCTATTATTATTGAGGTAGGAACAAGTGGAAATACATTGGAAGAAGCCATTGAGTCAGCCAAACTAATTGGGGAATGTATTGCCGAGTTTGTTAAATCAAACACTACCTGACAGTCCGTCGGATAAACCCATTAGAACAATACCTAATATTGCAATAATAATGGCTGTATACTGTAATTTTGTTAACTTTTCCTTTAAGAATATTCTTGAAAGTAATATCGATACAATGCAGTAAGATGCAATCATTGGTGCAGCAATTATTCCGTTGCCACTCATTGCAAATACATAGAAAAATTGTCCAACGGTTTCCAAAATGCCGGCAATTACCTTGTTGCCTTGTAAAAGTGGCTTGAAATCCTGCTTTTTTACAAATTTAATGTATACAAATAATATGATTGCAATAATTAAAAATGTTAGTTCGTAGGATGTATTGGCAACAACCTCAAGTGTATCCTCGCTGACGTTTACAAGTGGTGTAGTGTTAAAGTCATCAAGATAATATACATCAAAAAATGTACCCAACGCATCAAATACGCTATACAAAACAGGCATCAAAAATGCAAAAAAACCAACCTGATACTTTCTGTTACATTCTATGTTGCCTTCAAGGCTTTTTTCAATAATTCCAAGTGCAATTACACCGATGCACACAAGTGAAACTGCAATGGTAGAAAGCAGATTGATTTTTTGACCTAAAACAATATAACATAGTATGCAAGTTATTGCACCTGATGAATTTTGCACAGGTGAAGCAATGGAAAGTTCAAGGTATTTTAGTCCAAAATATCCTATTGACATAGACAAAATATACATAGCCGAAACAGGCAAGTATATGATTATATTTTTAAAATCGTAATTGATATTTCCGGTAATTATGGTAAATATAGCGTGTATACCCATTATTAACCCTACAATTACTGAAATTTTAAGATGACTGTATTTGTCATTTGTGTCAGCACCCTTTTTGTAAAACAGGTCTGCCAATCCCCAAATAACAGTAGTCAGTAAAGCAAAAACAAACCACATTTATTTAATTTCCTCTTTGTTAATTAAGTTTTCGTCATATAGCTTTTGTAAAGACATTAGTATGCCAAGCTTGGCGTGGTTCCAGGTTAGCCCACCTTGGAAGTATACTGCATAAGGTGGACGAATTGGACCGTCTGCACTAAGTTCAATGGAAGAACCTTGAATAAATGCACCTGCTGCCATAATAACGTCTGAATCATATCCGGGCATAGCCCAAGGCTCAGGAGATAAATAACTGTCAACCGGGGCAGCTGCTTGTATTCCCTTACAAAATGCAATTACTCTTTTAGGAGAGCCAAGCTCAACTGCCTGTATAATATCGTGCCTTGACTCTGTACTGTTAGGCACAACCTTAAAGCCTAATTTTTCATATATTTTAGATGCAAAAATTGCACCTTTTAAAGCACCTGCCACAACAGTAGGTGCAAGGAAAAAGCCTTGGAACATTGACTGAATAATACCTAAATTAGCACCAACCTCCTGACCTAATCCGGGTGCAGAAAGTCTGTAAGCACATCTTTCTACACATTCCTTAGTACCACAAATGTATCCGCCTATTGGTGCAAGCCCACCACCGGGGTTTTTGATTAAAGAGCCTACAATCATATCAGCGCCAACGTCCGACGGCTCAATGGTTTCAACAAATTCTCCATAACAGTTGTCTACCATACAAATAATGCTTGGGTTAATATCCTTAACAAATTTTATAAGCTCCCCAATTTGCTCTACTGAAAATGTCCTTCTTGTTTGGTATCCCTTAGAGCGTTGAATGGTTACAACCTTTGTTTTATCTGTAATTTGCCTTTTTATCTCATCATAGTCAAAGGAATCATCAGCCTTTAAATCTGCTTGACGATATACCACTCCGTACTCTTTTAATGAGCCTATTGATTCCCTAATGCCGATAACCTCTTCTAAGGTATCGTATGGTTTGCCCACCGGTGAAAGCAACTCATCACCGGGACGCAAATTAGCACTTAACGCAACTGCAAGGGCATGAGTACCACAGGTGATTTGTGGGCGAACAAGGGCAGCTTCGGTATGAAATGTGTCTGCATACACCTTTTCCAAGGTATCTCTGCCGTCATCGTTGTAGCCATATCCTGTTGTTGCCATAAAGTGTGTGGCATTAACCTTGTTTTTGTGCATAGCATTTATAACCTTCATTTGATTATATTCGGCAACAGAGTCAATTTCTTCAAATCTTCCCTTTAATTCAGAAACTATCTTTTCACCAAAATCAAATACTTTTTCATTTATTCCGATTTCTTTATAAATATTTTTATTATCCATTTTAAAAACCCCATTTTACAAAAATAAGGGGATGTAAAATAACTTTACAACCCCCAAATATAAAAGTTTATGCAAATAAATCATTCATGCAGTAAAGACCCGGCTTTTTGCCTGCAAGGAACTTTGCTGCACGTACGGCACCAACTGCAAAAACCTCTTTTGAAGTTGCTTGATGCTTTACCTCAATTACCTCATCTTGACCTGCGAAAATAACAGAATGTTCACCAACAATAGAGCCACCTCTTATAGAGTGAATACCAATCTCATTTTCACTACGCTTTTTGCGTACGGAATGACGGTCATAGGTGTATTCAGGTTCTTTTGTCAATACCTTTGAAACGGCATCTGCAATAGCAAGGGCAGTACCACTTGGGGCATCAATCTTTTGATTGTGATGCTTTTCAATTATTTCAATGTCAAAGTTCTCTTCCAATATTTTGGAAGCCTTGCAAACTAAATCAATCAATAGGTTAATACCTAATGACATATTTGCCGAAAAGAACATTGCAACCTTTTTAGATGCTTCCTCAATATCCTTTTTCTGCTCTGCCGAAAGACCTGTTGTAGCAATTATTGCAGGAGTACTTGTATTAACTGCATATTCCAAAACAGATGAAAGGGAAGCCGGGTGAGAAAAATCAATTATTACATCAGCTTTTTCCTTACAATCTGCAATGTTTTTGCAAACGGGATAGTCATTTTTTATAGCATCATTAACATCAACGCCAGAAACTATTTCCATATCCTTGCTATCTGCAATCAGTCTTGAAATAACCTGACCCATTTTTCCGTTGCAACCGTTCATTATTACTTTAATCATAAGTGTGTTACCTCATTTATGCCTTTAATCCGTAATCAATCAAAGCCTTACGAACCTTTACGGCATTACTTTCTTCTAAATCAACTAGCGGCAATTTAAGTTCGCCAACATCAAAGCCAAGCATATTCATTGCATTTTTAACAGGAATTGGATTAACCTCAATAAATAGCTTTTCAACCAAATCCATAGCCTTTAATTGCATTTCTGCCGAGCCTTTAACATCGCCGTTAAAAAACTTGCAGCACATATCGTGTACGTCCTTTGGAACAATATTTGCCAAAACCGAAATAACACCAAGACCGCCTATTGAAAGCATAGGAACAATCATATCGTCATTTCCCGAATAAAGTCCCAAATCTGTATTTGCTGCAATTTTAGAAGCAAATGCTATGTTACCACTTGCCTCTTTAACAGCAACAATGTTTTCTGTCTTTGCCAATTTCTCCAATGTAGGAAGCTGTAACCCAACCCCTGTTCTTGAAGGAACATTGTATAAAATTACTGGAATATCAATAGCATTTGCAATGGCATTAAAATGTGTTTCCAAACCTTTTTGAGTGGTTTTGTTGTAATATGGAGTTACACATAATACTGCGTCCATTCCTGCCTTTTGTGCGTATTTTGAAAAATCAATTGCGTGTTCTGTAAAGTTAGAGCCTGTGCCACCAACAAGTGTGATTTTGTCCCCAACTCTTTCGTGAGCATAATCAAATATTTTAAGGTGTTCATCATCAGGTAAAGTAGGAGCTTCCCCTGTAGTACCGCAAAGAATAATTGCATCTGTGTTGTTACTTACGTGGAAATCTAAAAGCTCGCCTAACTTGTCAAAATCCACTTTGTTGTTTTTAACCGGAGTTACAATAGCAACACCTGAGCCTTTGAATACGATTTTTTTCATAAACAACCCTCCTATATAATATATATTTGATTATTAGTCCAAAAATCCCTTTGCAGCCAAAAGCTCTGCAAGTTCAACTGCACCACCTGCAGCACCTCTTAATGTATTGTGTGAAAGACTTACGAATTTGTAGTCATAAACCTTGTCTTCTCTTAATCTACCGATAGAAACGCCCATACCACCGTAAAGCATACGGTCAAGGTTGGCTTGAGGACGGTTATCCTCTTCAAAATATGTAAGGAATTTTTCAGGAGCAGAAGGCAATTTTAACTTTTGAGGTTCGCCCTCGTATTCGTCCCAAATTTTCTTAATTTCATCAATTGACGGCTTTTTGTCAAACTTTACAAATACAGCAGCAGTATGACCGTTTGAAACAGGAACTCTGATACATTGTGTTGTAATAACAGGAGTTTCTGTGTCAACTATTCTATCGCCTTCAACCTTGCCCCAAACCTTTAAAGGTTCAAGCTCGCTCTTTTCTTCCTCGCCACCAATGTAAGGAATAATATTATCAACCATTTCAGGCCATGTTTCAAAGGTTTTGCCTGCACCTGAAATTGCTTGATATGTGCAAGCGATAACCTCTTTAACACCAAACTTCATTAGTGGGTGCAAAGCAGGAACGTAGCTTTGAATAGAACAGTTAGATTTAACTGCAATAAAGCCTCTCTTTGTGCCTAAACGCTTTCTTTGAGCGTGGATAATTTCTGCGTGCTCCGGATTAACCTCAGGAATAATCATAGGAACGTCAGGAGTATGACGATGTGCAGAGTTGTTAGAAATAACAGGGCAGTCAAGCTTTGCATAAGCTTCTTCCAAAACCTTGATTTCGTCCTTTTTCATATTAACTGCACAGAAGATAAAATCAACCATACCGGCAATCTTTTCCTTGTCAGCCTCTGCGTCCATAACTACCATATCTTTAACCTTTTCAGGCATATCAACATCCATAGCCCAACGTGAGCCGATAGCTTCTTTATAAGTCTTGCCTGCACTTCTGCCGGAAGCAGCAAGACCTACAATATTAAACCAAGGATGGTCTGCAAGCAAGGTGATAAACCTTTGACCGACCATACCTGTTGCACCTACAATAACTACTTTGTAACTTTTCATTTTTAACCTCCAAAATTTTCCAATGGGTACTCCCCAATATACTTATATAATATATAATACCATTATTATACTATTATTTCAAGTATTTTTCGCATTTTTATTAAATAATAGTAGATTTTTTTGAATGCTTGTGGTATAATTATAAAAAGTCAATTTTATCGGAGGTTAAATATAATGAAAGATAAAAATGAAGATATTATTGAAAGCGTGTTAAATACAAAGTCAAAAAAGAAAAAGAAACGTAAGAAATCTAAAACAAAAGTAATTGTTATTTCTACGATTATAGGTGTTATTTTTTTATTTACACTAACTACAATATTAACAGTAAAAATAGAAGAATATAAGGACAAATCAAAGGAAGAGCAAAGTATTTTAACATCAAAAAATGACGATGAAACAGACGCTATGTCAGTTGAAGAATTAAAAGAAAGAATTGAAGAATTAGAAGAAGAAAATGTAGAGCTTAAAGAAGATGTTGAAAGATATAAAATTTTAGCAGAACAAACAACCAAGTCAATTTCTTCACCATCAGTCAGCAAGAGCGTCCAAAATTCAGATTCTAAAACAACAGATAAAGCAGAAGATTCTAACAATAAAAAAACAGACAGGTCAAATAGTACAACAGACGATAATACAAAAAAATCAAGTGCAAAAACAGATTCAACATCAAGCACCAAAACAACTAAAACAGAAACGAGCGATAACGGACTATGATTAAGAAATTAGCAATAATACTTGTATCGATACTTGCAATCAATACACTTTGCTATGGGGATACAGCTTCACAAATTGCAAAGGACTATTTAACAAATCCAAATGAAACTACTTTCACGGATTTAGACCAAGCAAAATGGGCAGAGGAATCAATTTATGCAATAGCGAAATATGGAGTAATAGAGGCAAAAGAAGGCAAGGTTTATCCTAATAATTTTATTACAAGAGGGGATTTTGTCAGAATGTTGATTGCAGTTTTCGGTATGTATGATGAAAATGCAGAATGTTCTTTTAAAGATATAAAAAAAGAAAATAGAAATTATAAATATATTGCAACAGCTTATCAAATGGAAGTTGTTAAGGGTATAAGTGAGGAAGAATTCGGTATAAATGACCATATTACAAGGGAAGACCTTGCAACAATCATTTACAGAATGGCACAAAAGTGCAATATAGATATGGGTGAAATAGCAGAGCTTGACTTTGTAGACAATAATAATATTTCCGACTATTCAACAGAGGCAATTTCGGCCTTGGTGGGTGCAAAAGCAATTAACGGAGATGAAAATCATTATTTTTTACCAAAAAAAAGCTCAACATTTGCAGAAGTTTGTAAGATTATCTACTATTTAATGTTAAAAAACACTTGATAATTTTTTGTCATTGTAGTACAATAAATGGTAGGTTGAAAATAAGAAAATAAATTTGAGGTGATTTTTGTGAACAAAAAGACAATAGAAGACATTGCTGTAAAAGGCAAGAGAGTATTAGTAAGATGTGATTTTAACGTACCACTTGACGGAACTAAAATTACAGACGAAACAAGAATTAACGGTGCTTTGCCAACAATTAAGTATTTAATTGAAAATGGTGCAAAGGTTATTTTGTGTTCTCATATGGGTAAACCAAAGGGTGAGCCAAAGCCTGAACTATCATTAGCACCTGTAGCAAAGAGCCTAACAGAAAAATTAGGTAAGGAAGTTGTTTTTGCAGCAGACGATAATGTAGTTGGCGAAAATGCTAAAAAAGCAGTTGCCGAAATGCAAGACGGGGACGTAGTTTTACTACAAAACACAAGATACAGAGCAGAAGAAACAAAGAACGTTGAAGAATTTTCAAAGGAACTTGCTTCACTTGCAGACGTATTTGTTAACGATGCATTCGGTACAGCACACAGAGCACATTGCTCAAATGTAGGTGTTGCTTCATTATTAAAGGATGCAGTTGCAGGTTATTTAATTGAAAAGGAAATTGCATTCTTAGGCAATGCAGTAAATAATCCAAAGCGTCCATGCGTAGCAATTTTAGGTGGTTCAAAGGTATCATCAAAAATTTCTGTTATCAACAATCTTTTAGAAAAGGTTGATACTTTGATTATCGGTGGTGGTATGGCATACACATTCTTTAAGGCAAAGGGTTACGAAACAGGTAAGTCATTGTTAGAAGAAGACTATGTTGAATATGCAAAAGAAATGATTGCAAAGGCTGAAGCAAAGGGTGTTAAGCTTTTAATTCCTGTGGATACAGTTGTTGCAAAGGAATTTTCAAACGATGCAGAATATAAAACAGTTGATTCAAGTAAAATTGAAGCAGACTATATGGGTCTTGACATTGGCGAAAAGACAGTTGAACTATTTGTAGATGCAATTAAAGATGCAAAGACAGTTGTTTGGAACGG
>DCGP01000032.1:91257-111533 GCA_002314595.1 Clostridiales bacterium UBA1775
TAACTTTGCAAAGGGTACAAATGCAGTGGCAAAAGCATTGGCTGAAATTGATGCTATTACAGTAATCGGTGGTGGCGACAGCGTTGCAGCTGTTAACCAAGCAGGACTTGGGGATAAGATGTCTCACATCTCAACCGGTGGTGGCGCTTCTCTTGAATTCTTAGAAGGCAAAGACCTACCCGGTATTGTATGCTTAAACGATAAATAATAGAATTAAATATATTGGAGGAATTTTAAAATGGCAAGAAAGAAAATCGTAGCAGGTAACTGGAAGATGAACAAAACACCTTCACAGGCTGCTGAGTTAATTAAGGAACTTATCCCAATGGTAGCAGATGCTGACGCAGATGTTGTAATTTGCACACCTGCAATAGACCTTGCAATTGCTACAGAGCTTACAAAAGGCACAAACATTGCAGTAGGTGCTGAAAATATGCACTGGGAAGAAAGTGGAGCATATACAGGTGAAATATCAGCAGATATGCTTTTAGACCTTGGAGTTAAATATGTTATTATCGGTCATTCAGAAAGACGCGAATACTTTGCTGAAACTGACGAAACAGTTAACAAGAAGGTATTAAAGGCAGTTGAAAAAGGTATTACACCAATCCTTTGCTGTGGTGAAACATTAGAACAACGTGAAATGGGCATTATGCCTGAACATATTCGCAAGCAAATCAAAATTGCTTTGATGGGACTTACAGGTGAACAAGTTAAAAATATCGTTATTGCTTACGAACCAATTTGGGCAATCGGTACAGGCAAAACAGCCACAGCTGACCAAGCTGACGAAGTTTGTGGAATTATTCGTAACGTAATCGCTGAATTATATGACGGAACAGTTGCAGAAGCAACAAGAATTCAATATGGTGGCAGTATGAAACCTACAAACGCTGCAGAACTTATGGCAAAGCCAAACATCGACGGTGGTCTAATCGGTGGTGCAGCACTTAAAGCCCCTGATTTTACAGGAATTGTAAAATACAATAAATAATTAAATTTTTAAAGGGAATCTGCAATTTGTGGAATTCCCTTTGCTTTTGAAAATAACAAAAGGAGAAATAAAATGAGAAAGAAACCGGTATCACTAATTATCCTTGACGGCTTCGGATACACTCCGGAGGAAAAAGGAAATGCAGTAGTTTCTGCAAAAACTCCAAATATTGATAAATATTTTGCACAATATCCACACAACCTTGTAAGATGCAGTGGTATGGACGTAGGCTTGCCAAACGGTCAAATGGGTAATTCAGAGGTAGGTCATACAAACATTGGTGCAGGCAGAATTGTGTATCAAGAGCTTACAAGAATTACAAAGTCTATTGAAGATGGTGATTTTTTTCAAAACGAAGCACTTTTAAATGCAGTTGAAAATTGTAAAAAGAATGACTCTGCATTACATATTATGGGCTTGTTGTCAGATGGTGGTGTCCATAGCCACAACACTCACCTTTACGGATTGTTAGAGCTTGCAAAGAAAAACAATCTGTCTAAGGTATATGTTCACTGCTTTTTAGATGGCAGAGATGTGCCACCTACATCAGGTGCAGATTATGTAGAAGAACTTGACAACAAAATGAAAGAAATCGGCGTAGGTAAAATTGCAACAGTTATGGGCAGATTTTACGCAATGGACAGAGATAACAGATGGGAAAGAGTATCAAAGGCATATAGTGCAATTGCACTTGGGGAAGGCGAAAAATGCGATGATGCAGTTACAGCAGTTAAAACATCATACAAAAATGATGTAACAGATGAATTTGTTGTTCCAACAATCGTAACCGGTACAGAACCTGTTAAGGAAAATGATAGCATTGTGTTCTTTAACTTTCGCCCTGACAGAGCAAGAGAAATTACAAGAACATTTGTAGATACAGCTTTTGAAGGCTTTGAAAGAAAATATTTCCCTGTATATTATGTTTGCTTTACCCAATATGATGCAACAATGCCAAATGTAGAAATCGCATTTAAACCAACATCACTTGAAAATACATTTGGTGAATATATCAGTAAAAATGGCTTAAAACAACTTCGTATTGCAGAAACAGAAAAGTATGCACATGTAACATTCTTCTTTAACGGTGGCGTTGAAAAGGAAAGCGATGGGGAGGATAGAGCACTTATTGCTTCTCCAAAGGTTGCAACTTACGATTTAAAGCCTGAAATGAGCGCTTACGAAGTAGCAGATGAATGTGTGAAGAGAATAAATAGCGACAAATATGACGTTGTTGTTCTAAACTTTGCTAACTGTGATATGGTAGGACATACAGGTGTGTTTGAGGCAGCAGTTTCAGCAGTAGAGGCAGTTGATACTTGCCTTGGCAAGGTAATTGATGCAATTTTGGCAAAGGGTGGTTGTGCATTGGTTACAGCTGACCATGGTAATGCTGAACAAATGCTTGACCAAGACGGAAATGTTCAAACAGCTCACTCAACTAACCCTGTTCCAATGATTTTAATAGGTGCAGAGGGTAAGGATTTAGTTCCGGAAGGAAAGCTTGCAGATATTGCACCAACAATGCTTGAACTTTTGGAAATTGAAAAGCCTGCCGAAATGACAGGGGAAAGTATGTTGAAATAGTAATATTTTTAGCAATAAAAAGAGAATGTATTTAATACATTCTCTTTTTTGCATTAAAATACAAAGTCATTTTTTTTGCGTTCTAAACTTTTTTACTATGATAAGGATGATAAAAAAAGATTTAGAATGAACAAACTGAGCCAAGCCAAAGGCTTGGGTAACCCGAAGGCGTATGAGATACGCCGAGAGGCGAAGTTTGTTTATAGCAAAAATTAACTGTACAAACTATTAAGAAAAATAATTTGTACAGTTAAAAGATTTTACTGTTAATTTAGAATTTTATAAAATACAAAGTCATTTATTTTTGCGTTCTAAACTTTTTTTATATCCTTCTATTTATTTACCGATAGATAATTATATATCATCTGTGCCGCCTCTGCCCTTGTCATATTATCCTTTGGAGCAATTGCAGACCCGTCTCCACCGATAATCTTCATACCCGAAAGTATTGAAGCATAGCCAATCTTTTCAGGTGTAATCATATCTTGGTCTGCATAAACAACCTTGAATATGTCCGAAAGTTTAGCAACCCTTTCCAAATCCATCATTTTAATTAAATATACAAAAGCATCTTCTCTTAAAATATTACCGTTGTCATTTCTTTCTTCACTTGTGATAATACCATAATTATACATACTTCTGTATAACTCATCATATTCATAATTCATATAGTCTGTATAATAAACTGCACAGGATAACATTCTAAGAAGTTCCTTTTGAGTGATTTCCTTATCCGGCTCAAATGAATTTCCGTAAATACCTATACCTATTTGTGCTAATTTGTTAATTGCATTTTCTGCCCAATGCCCACTAATGTCATTATATTCAAATTCCTTTACAGAGGGATCATCATAAGTAATAGGCTCACCTGTAAATGCATCTACCTTTCCATATAGTGAATTATCGTGATAGTAACAAAGCTTGTATTCATCATCTATGTTTACATATACCTTTTCAAGTGGCGAAATATTAAGCATTTTTTCGTAGGCGTTTTCAATAGTTAAAATACCTGACGGGTCAACAAATTCTTCATCTTTGTCATAGGATAAATTATAGTTTGAAATTTCACCCATTTTGTTGTTGTATGTAATATTAATACCATTGTTTTCATACCTGATACCATTTACATATCTGTTGTATTCCTTTGTAATATAAGGATAGTTTACATATTCATTCTGTTCTCTGCACTGTGCAAATTCCTCAGGCACAACAGCTTTTGCAAACTTTTCAATAGCATTTATAATTATTCTCTTTTGCTTTTCGTTAATACTAAAAACAGATGAATATCCCTTGTCATTAAGGAAATATTGATTGTTATTTAATGAAAGAAGCTTGCCTTCCTTTGCATCAAATTTAACATTAAAATATTGTGATGACTTCTTGTCCTCATTGCTGTATGACAATCTGATAAAATAGTCATCTTTTATGTGAGAAACACTTTGAGAGTATAAATTTAATTGCTTGTTGAATTTTACAGAAGGTAATTTTTTTAATATTGCTTCTAATTCTTCAACAGATTTAAGACCTGAAACCTGGTCAAGCTCTTTTAATTCTTCTTCGGTAAAATTAACACTGTTCAATGAAACTGAATCTTCTGCAACTTCGTCAGTAACCATACTTTTTGCAGCACCGGCTGCGTAGTCATATTGTTCTTGTTCAACAACCTTGCCTGTGTATGCTGAAATATAGCCCGGGTTGTTAATGCGATAAATTAGTTTAATTTCATTGTTGTTTTCCTTGTTGTAAGGAACATAAGTATATTTCTTTTGATATAATAGCTCTGCCGGAAATTCCTCTTGATAAATTTTTCTGACATTGTCAATTTCTGTTTTTGCTTTTTCAAATTTTCCGTCAAAATTAAATGAAACACTTGCATTCTCAAAATACATTTTGCCGTTTGAAACACAAATTCCTATGCTTCCTCTGTCCCCTAATACAGTTGCTCCGTCCTTTATACGCTTATAGTTAAAGTATCTGTAACTTGTATCAGATGAAACAAATGAATATTTAGAGTCATAATCAATAACAAGACAATCGTTTTCGTCAGCAAAAGCATCAGGAAAAGTCTTATTCATAAATTCATTTGCAAATTTAATATAGTCATCAGTTGTAAATTCAGTAAATTTATCTTCGACTCTGTCATTTGTGTGTTGATAAATGTAACTAATTCTGCCTTCGCTATCACATTCAACGGAAAAATAAGAGGTGTCTTCTTTGTTCCTCCAATTAAATGAGTAGCTTGTCTTACCTTGATAAGTGTTGGAATTTGAGGTAAATTCAGTTAATTCCTCAGGTATGGCTACAACACTTTTTACCTTTGCCAAAGCTGTTTTTACACCATTTGACATAGAACTGTCGGCAAATGTGGTAATAGATGAAACAACCATCAAAAAAGCTAACACTAAACACATTATTTTTTTCATAAAAATCTCCATTCCGCCGCTGTGCGTCGGCACAAATAGTATTTAAAAATTTCTCTTATCTGCACAGCAAGGAATGATAAGAGATTTTTTGCACATGTGCGTTTCAGACCAAAGGTCTGAAAATTTCGCACGTGCAATTAAATCCGCCGGAGGCATAATGGGAAAGGAACTTTCACGTTACCTCCTTTATATTTATATCTTCATTATATACTAAATGAATAAATTAAACAATAGGCAAAATAATGTAAATGCACAAACAATAGGCAAAATAATGTAAATGCACAAAAGTTTGTTGATTTTCACATAAAGCTGTGCTATAATAAAAAAAGCAAAGGAGGTTATACCGTGGAAGATTTAAAAGTTACTTTTGCAGGAAATTTAATAAAATTACGTACTAACGCAGGTCTTACCCAGTTGGAACTTGCCGACAAGTTAAATTATACAGACAAAGCAATTTCTAAATGGGAACGAGCAGAGTCTTTACCTGATGTAGTTACATTAAAAAGTCTTGCAGAGCTTTTTGGTGTAACCATTGACTATTTGCTTCAAACTCACGAACAGTGGGAACGACCTAAAAATGACAGTAAGTTCAGCACCAAAACTTTAATTACAGTTGTTATGATAGGTATATGGACTTTTGCATTTTTATTGTTTATAATCTTTTGGCTGTTAGGCTCAACAATATGGTTGTTCTTTGTAGGCGCACTACCTGTAAGCTTAATAACTCTGTTGGTGTTAAATTCAATTTGGCATCAACGAAAAAATAATGTTTGGGTAGTAGAGGCTCTTGTTTTAAGCCTTTTTGTACTGATATATTTTATATTTTTAAAGTATAATATATGGAAAATTTTTCTTTTAGAAATTCCTGCATTTTTAATAGTATATTTTAGCTATCATATTAAAAAAGGCTTTAAGAAAGCCAAAAACAAGGGTAAGTAAACTGACGGTAGAGTTGCTTTTTTGTAACTCTACTGTTGCGATTTTTATGGTAGAGGAGATTTTTTGCATAGTAGGGTGCATTTTAAAACACCAAGGTGTATTATGGATACAGATTCAAAAAAGGTGGTTTTAAAATGAACGAATATGTACTTAGCTGTTGTTCAACAGCAGACCTTACAAAAGAACATTTTGAAAAAAGAAATATTAACTATATTTGCTTTCATTATAAGTTAAATGATACAGAATATTTAGACGATTTAGGTCAAAGTATTCCCTTTGATAAATTTTACGAGGAAATGGAAAACGGAGCAGAAACATTAACATCTCAGGTAAGCTCCGGGGAATATTTAGAGTATTTTTCTAAATTTTTAGATGAAGGTAAGGATATTTTGCACGTGTGTTTCTCAACAGGATTATCAGGAACATTTAATTCTGCATGGAATGCTGCCGCAATAGCTTCCGAAAGGTATCCTGAACGTAAAATAAAAATCATAGATTCCTTGGGTGGTTCGGCAGGATACGGGCTTTTAATGGATAAGCTTGCAGATTTAAAAGAAAAAGGAATGACAATAGAAGAGCTTGAAAAGTGGACTTTGGAAAACAGACTTAAATTACAACATTGGTTCTTCTCAACTGATTTAACCTACTATTTTAAAGGTGGAAGAATATCCAAAACTACACTAATATTTGGGGGTATTCTAAATATTTGTCCAATTTTGCACGTAAATAAGGAAGGCAGACTTGAATCTGTTACAAAGGCAAGAGGACGAAAGACTGCAATACAAAAAATAGTAAATGAAATGAAAAAGAATGCAGAAAATGGTGAAGAATACAACGGTAAATGCTATATTTCACATTCTGCTTGTTATGATGATGCTTTGGAAACTGCACAAATGGTGGAAAAGGAATTTCCTAATTTAAACGGCAAGGTTGAAATATATGATATAGGTACAACAATCGGCAGTCATACAGGGCCCGGAACGGTTGCACTGTTCTATTGGGGAAAGGAAAGAGAAGAATAACAATATATTTGTCAAAAAGTATTGACAAGCTATTAAAAATATGATATTATAATACGGTATCCGCACGAGAATGGTTTTTGAAATGCCAATAGGCATACCTGTTAAGGCGAGTTTTTAATTAAGGAGGTGCGTTTTAGTGTACGCAGTAATTGAAACAGGCGGTAAGCAGTACAAAGTAACAGAAGGCGACGTTATTTTTATCGAAAAGCTTGATGTTGAAGCTGGTGCTGACGTAACGTTTGACAAAGTATTATTGGTTGGCGAAGGTAAGGACGTTAAAATTGGCGTTCCTGCAGTTGATGGCGCAACAGTAGTTGGTAAGGCTATCAAAAACGACAAAGCTAAAAAGGTTGTTGTTTATAAGTACAAACCAAAAAAAGGCTATCACAAGAAAAAAGGTCATAGACAGCCTTACACAAAAGTTGAAATTACAAAGGTTAATGCTTAATTAAAGCATTTTATTCTAAAAATTAGCGAGGTGAATATAAATGGCTCATAAGAAGGGTGTCGGCAGTACAAAAAACGGCAGAGATTCAGAATCCAAGAGACTTGGAGTAAAAAGAGCTGACGGTCAACCGGTTTTAGCCGGTAATATTCTTGTTCGTCAAAGAGGTACAAAAATCCATCCGGGAACAAATGTTGCTAAGGGTAAGGACGATACATTGTTCGCTCTTGTAGACGGCAGAGTAAAATTTGAACGTAAAGGCAAAGATAAGAAACAAGTTAGTGTTTACACATTGGCTCAATAGTTTTTTGGGGACTGTTAAGATTTTAACAGTCCTTTTATTTTTAATTTACATAAAGGAGGTGGCAAGTAATGTTTGTTGATATTGCAGAAATATTGGTCAAAGGTGGACACGGCGGAAACGGAGCAGTTGCATTTCACAGGGAAAAGTATGTTGCGGCAGGTGGACCCGACGGTGGAGACGGTGGCAAAGGTGGCAGTGTGCTTTTGAAGGTTGATACTAATCTTGCCACACTAATGGATTTTAGATACAAAAAAAAGTATGTTGCACAAAACGGTCAAGACGGGACAGGTCTTAAAATGAGAGGCAAGTCAGGTGATGATTTAGTTATTTTAGTTCCTTTGGGTACTTTGGTAAAGGATAAAAAGACAGGCAAAATTATTGCAGATATGAACACCGAAAGTTCCGAATTTGTTGCAGCACGTGGAGGCAACGGAGGTTGGGGCAATGCTCATTTTGCCACAGCTACAAGGCAAACACCAAACTTTGCCAAAAGTGGTAAAAACGGTCAAGAACGTGAAATTATTTTAGAGCTTAAGCTTATTGCAGATATAGGGCTTTTGGGATTTCCTAATGTTGGCAAATCCACATTGCTTTCAGTAGTCAGCGATGCCAAGCCTAAAATTGCAAACTATCATTTTACAACCTTAATACCAAATTTAGGTGTTATAAAAATGTTTGAAAATAACATTATTATGGCTGATATTCCGGGTATTATTGAGGGTGCAAATGAGGGCGTAGGCTTAGGACACGAATTTTTACGTCATATTGAAAGAACCAAGCTTTTAATCCACGTTGTTGATGTTTCAGGCTGTGAGGGCAGAAATCCTATAAATGATTTTGAACTTATAAACAGTGAGCTTGAAAAGTACAGCAATGTATTATCTAAAAAGGAACAGATAATCGCTGCTAATAAAATAGATGTATCATCTGAAAATTTAGATGAATTTACAAAGGCTATGGAGGCAAAGGGGTATAAGGTATTCCCAATATCAGCTGCAACCAATCAAGGTGTAAAGGAGCTTATGGAATACGCATACCAAAAACTTTCAACTATTGAAGCTCCAAAGTTTGAGGTAGAAGAAATTGAAGCAGATGTTTTTGAAATCAGCGATAATTTTGAAGCATTTGTTGATGATGAGGGTGTATTTAACGTTCAAGGAGATTTGGCAGAATATATTGTTAATTCTACAAACTTTGATGATAACGAAAGTATGAATTACTTCCAAAGAATGTTAAGAAAAAAAGGAATAATAGATGAACTCGAAAGCCTCGGAATCAAGGACGGAGATATTGTTCGCCTTGATGAAGTGGAATTTGAATATTACAAATAAATAAGGAGAGATAAATTTGTCAGTAAGCGATAAGAAAATTTCTTTTGAAGTCATAAAGAGGCTTCCACGATACTATCGCTATTTGCGTGATTTAGCAGATGCGGGGGTTACAAAGATTTCCTCCCAGGCTCTTGGCAAAAAGATGAATGTAACTGCTTCCCAAATCAGACAAGATTTAAACTGCTTTGGTGGTTTTGGGCAACAGGGTTACGGTTATAACGTAGAGGGTCTTTATAGCGCTATCGGTGAGATTTTAGGACTTCATAACGGACACAAAATTATTATTGTTGGTGCAGGTCATTTAGGGCAGGCACTTATTAACTTCCGTTCATTTGAAAGGCGAGGCTTTACAATAATAGGTGTCTTTGATGTAAGCAAGGACCTTGTAGGTAAGGAACTTTGTGGACATAAGGTTTTGCATATGGACGAGGTTGAGGACTTTGTTAAAAAGAACAAGCCTGATATAGCAGTGTTATCAATACCAAAAACAGCTGCAAATGACGTTACGCAAAAACTAATTTCTTGTGGGATAAAAGGCTTTATGAATTTCTGTTACATAGATATTGAAGTGCCTGATGACGTATGTGTGGAAAACGTACATTTATCAGATACCTTAATGACTTTGTCTTACAGAATTAAAAATACGCAAGAGGGCAAAAAATAAAATATTGACATATTGTATTATTTAATAGTATAATATCATAAAGGAGCACCGGGGGATGTAATCCGCGGTGCTTTTCGTATTTAAAGGAGGGTAACGGAATGACAAATGTACCTGAAATGTTCGGTAGCCTTGTATTTAATGAAAAGGTTATGAAGGAAAGATTGCCGAGCGATGTTTATAAATCATTAAAAAAGACAATAGAAGAAGGAAAAACCTTTGATATTGAGGTTGCAAATGTAGTAGCATCAGCTATGAAGGATTGGGCAATAGAAAAAGGGGCAACACACTATACTCATTGGTTTCAACCAATGACAGGTATTACTGCCGAAAAACACGATAGCTTTATTTCGCCTGCACCTTACGGAAACGTAATTATGGAGTTTTCAGGCAAGGAGCTTATCCAAGGTGAACCTGATGCATCAAGCTTTCCCTCAGGTGGTTTAAGGGCAACCTTTGAAGCAAGAGGCTATACTGCTTGGGACCCATCATCATATGCTTTTATTAAGGATAAATCTTTATATATACCAACTGCTTTTTGCTCTTATGGAGGTCAGGCACTTGATAAAAAGACACCACTTTTACGTTCAATGGAAGCAATTAACAAACAGGTTTTAAGAATGTTAAGAGCGTTAGGAGATACTGAAACAAAGACAGTTACAACAACCGTAGGTGCAGAGCAAGAATATTTTTTAATTGAAAAGGAAATGTATAGCTCTCGTGAGGATTTAGTCCTTACAGGCAGAACATTGTTTGGGGCAACACCACCAAAGGGGCAGGAAATGGAAGACCATTACTTTGGTGTAATTAAACCAAGGGTTGCATCGTTTATGCACGAGCTTGACGAGGAACTTTGGAAGCTTGGTGTTTTGGCTAAGACAAAGCATAACGAAGCAGCACCGGCACAGCATGAACTTGCACCAATATACGCAACAACAAATATTGCAACAGACCACAACCAAATCACAATGGAGCTTATGAAGAAAATTGCAGATAAGCACGGCCTTGCATGCTTACTTCACGAAAAGCCCTTTGCCGGTATCAATGGTAGTGGTAAGCATAATAACTGGTCTATTTCAACAGATAAGGGCGTAAATCTATTAAATCCAACTGATACACCTGAAAAGAACGATAAATTCCTACTAATGCTATGTGCAGTAATTAAGGGTATTGATGAATATCAAGACCTTATGAGAGTGTCGGTAGCAAGTGCAGGAAATGACCAACGTTTAGGTGGCAACGAAGCACCGCCGGCAATACTTTCAATCTATTTGGGCGATGTTTTATTAAATATGTTGGAATGTATTGAAAACGGTGAAGAGGTAACAAAAGAAAAATTATTAAAAATGGACTTGGGCGCAGATGTAATTCCTGAATTTAAAAAGGATAACACCGATCGCAACAGAACATCACCATTTGCATTTACAGGTAATAAATTTGAATTCCGTATGCTTGGTTCAAGTGATTCAACTGCTTGCCCAAACATTATGCTAAACACAATTATTGCAGACCAAGTTATGCAATTTGCTGAACAGCTTGAAAATGGCAAGACAGTTTATGAAATTGTTAAGGATACAATGAAAAATCATAAACGCATAATATTTAACGGCAACAACTATTCTGAGGAATGGGTGTTAGAGGCAGAAAAACGAGGACTTTCTAACTTTAAAACAACGCCTGATGCACTACCTCACTACATTGACGAAAAGAATATTGAACTGTTTAAAAGACACAATATTTATACAAGGGAAGAAATCATTTCAAGATATGAAATACTTGTTGAAAATTACAACAAGGCAGTATGTTTAGAAGCTAAAACAATGGTGTATATGCTAAAACGTGATATTATTCCTGCAATTTCTGAATTTTCAAACGATATGGTATGTACAGTCGCAAACAAACAGGCAGTTTCTAAAAAAATCAGTTGCTTTGTAGAGCTTGACTTAGCAGAAAAAACCTCTGCAATTTTAGAAAAATTGTACGAAAAAGCTGCATCATTAGAAATAGAAACGGAAAAATTGATTGCTATGGCAGACCACAATAAAGTTTCTTTGGAAATCAAAAATAAGGTAATTCCTATAATGGAAGAGATTCGCAGACTAACAGACGAGGCAGAAACTATGGTGGGTTCAGATTATTGGCCATATCCTACTTATGCAGACTTGTTGTTTTATATCTAATATAGTAAAAAAGAAATTCGTTAATTAACGAATTTCTTTTTTGTATTCATTCTTTCATTATCCACTCTTCTAAAATTCCACCTAATGACTCATAGTCCTTCCAAAAAGACGGATAAGATTTATTAACACATTCGCTGTCTTCAACAGATACCAAGCTTTCACAACAAGTTGATGCAATAGCAAGTGCCATAGCGATTCTGTGGTCTCCGCAAGTGCTTGCTGTACCACCTGATATTTTGCTGTTTCCCTCAATTATTAGCTTGTTGGGGTGTTCAATTATTGTAGCACCAATAGAATTTAATTGGTCTGTTACCGTTCTGACTCTGTCCTTAATGCTGTCAATTCCGGTAATAATAGTTTCCCCTTGGGCAAATACTGCCATAGATGCAATGGCAGGTAACAAATCAGGAATGGTTGAAACATTTATTTCCGTACCCTTTAACATAGTAGGAATTGCAGCCATATTGTCATTTTCAATAACGATTTTACCATTCATTTTTTCAATAATGTTTATAATTTTTTTATCATTTTGCTTGGAATTGATATTTAGCCCGTTGCATACTACAAAGTTTCCTAATGCACCTGCTGCAAGGTAAAATGCCGCATGGGAAAAATCACCTTCGGAACGATAGTTAAAGGGCTTGTATTCTTGGAAACCATGAATGTAAAATGTTGTGTATCTGTAATTGACAATATTTATTCCTGCCATCTTTAACATATCCAAAGTCATATCAATGTAGCCTTTTGATTTAAAAGGAGCCGAAAGTCTAATTTCCGTGTCATATTTAAGCAAAGGTAATGCAAATAGCAAACCACTTAAAAACTGACTGTTAACATCTGATGGTAACTCTATAATACCACTTAAATCTCCTTGCTTAATGGTAATAGGCAAGGAAAAATTTGTGCTTACGGAATATTCTGCACCACAACTGTCAAAAAGGTCCGTGTAGGTTTTTAAAGAGCGATTGCCTATACTTTCTCTGCCGGTAAATACAACATCGGTTTTGTTAATAAATGCAAGTGGTATCATAAAACGCAGTGTAGTTCTGCTACGTCTGCAATCAATTCCTACTGTATCCTTTTTAGTAAATGTATCAGTTCCGTCAATGATGTAAGAGCCCTCACCTAAATTAGTAACCTTTGCCCCCAATGCCTTTACAGCATCAAGGGTAGTTTGTATGTCATCGGATTCGGCAATGTTAGAAAGTTTTGATTGACCCTTTGCAAGGCCGGCGCAAATAATTGCACGATGGCACAATGATTTTGAAGAAGGTATCACAACTCTGCCATTTAATTTTGAAGGTGTAACAGTTATACTTTTCATATTTTAACCTCTAAAATAAGATAAATTTATTCATCTTTGATATAGTATATATAAAAAATGCAAAATAGTCAAGAAAATGTTTGAAATTTATGTGTATAATATGTTATAATAATATTATATGTAAAACATTTGGAGGTAACAATGGCAGATTATCAAGATAAAATCAGAAATTTTTGCATAATTGCTCATATAGACCATGGTAAAAGTACCCTTGCAGACAGGCTTTTAGAATATACCGGTGTACTTACCGAAAGGGAAATGGAGGAACAGGTTTTAGATAATATGGAGCTTGAACGTGAACGAGGCATCACAATCAAGGCTCGTGCAGTTAGGGTAAACTATCAGGCAAAGGACGGGGAAATCTATGTTCTTAACCTTATAGATACTCCCGGACACGTAGATTTTAACTATGAGGTATCTCGTAGCCTTGCAGCTTGTGAGGGTGCAATACTAATTGTAGATGCAGCACAGGGCATAGAGGCTCAAACCTTGGGTAATGCCTATCTTGCCATAGACCACGACCTTGAACTTGTACCGGTAATTAACAAAATTGACTTGCCAAGTGCAAGGCCGGACTTTGTTAAAAATGAAATAGAAGAGGTTATAGGTATACCGGCTGACGATGCTCCACTAATTTCTGCAAAAATGGGTACAAACATTGAATCGGTGTTAGAGCAGATTGTCAAGCTTATACCACCACCAAAGGGTGAAGTGGCAGAGCCTTTGCAAGCACTTATTTTTGACTCCTATTACGATTCATACAAGGGTGTAATTGTATATTGCAGAGTGTTTAACGGCTCTGTTAAGGTTGGGGATAAAATCAAAATGATGTCCAATGGCAAGACCTTTGACGTTGTAGAGGTAGGCTATCTAAATCCAAACGGAATGATTCCATCAGGAGAGCTTAAAACAGGAGAAGTTGGCTACATTGCCGCAAGCATAAAAAGTGTTGCAGATACACGAGTAGGTGATACAGTTACCAATGCAAGTAAGCCTTGCAAGGAACCATTACCGGGCTATAAAAAGGTTAATTCTATGGTATTCTGTGGTATATATCCGGCAGATGGTGCAAGGTATGATGACTTACGAGAGGCACTTGGCAGACTTCAATTAAACGATGCTTCACTTACCTTTGAGCCTGAAACATCAGTTGCCTTAGGCTTTGGGTTTAGATGTGGATTTTTGGGCTTGCTTCATATGGAGATTATTCAAGAACGCCTTGAAAGAGAATTTAATTTAGACCTTGTAACAACTGCACCAAGTGTTGTATATAAGGTGTTTAAAACAGATGGCGAAATGCTTGAAATTGCAAACCCAACCAATCTGCCTGACCTTTCAGAGGTTGAACATATGGAAGAACCATTTGTTAGCGCAAATGTTATGACACCAACCGACTTTGTAGGTAACATAATGGAGCTTTGTCAAGAGCGACGAGGTATTTTTAAGGATATGAAATATCTTGATGATACAAGGGTATCCTTACATTATGAATTACCACTTAACGAAATAATATACGACTTTTTTGATGCATTAAAATCTCGCACAAAGGGTTATGCCTCATTTGACTATGAACTATGTGGATACAAGCCTGCACCACTTGTAAAGCTTGATATGTTGCTAAATGGCGATATGGTAGATGCACTTAGCTTGATTGTCCATAGGGATAGAGCATACGACAGAGGCAGAAAAATTGCCGAAAAGCTTAAAGAATCAATACCACGTCAGTTGTTTGAAGTGCCAATCCAAGCAGCAATCGGCAATAAGATAATTGCAAGAGAAACTGTTAAGGCAATGCGCAAGGACGTACTTGCAAAATGCTATGGTGGTGATATTACACGTAAAAAGAAGCTTCTTGAAAAGCAAAAGGAAGGTAAAAAGAGAATGCGTCAGGTAGGCTCTGTTGAAGTTCCACAAGAGGCATTTATGTCAGTTTTAAAGCTTGATTGAGGTGGTAAAATGTCCATTGGAATATATGTTCACATACCATTTTGTAAAAGTAAGTGCAAATATTGTGATTTTAACTCATCGGACAAATTGTTTGATTTAGAGGACGGCTATGTTAAGGCATTGATTACCGAAATAGAGTCCTGTGAACAGTTGGATAAAGTAGATACCGTGTTTATAGGTGGAGGAACACCCACAGCAATAAAAACAGAAAATCTGCTTAAAATCATTAACAGTATTACAAATCATTTTAATATAGACTGTGCTGAATTTACTGTGGAATGCAACCCTGCAACTGCAAGCTACGAAGATTTTGTCAAGCTTAAAAATGCAGGAGTAAATCGCATTAGCATAGGATTGCAATCGGCAAACGACGAGGAACTTGCATACCTTGGCAGAATACACAATTATTCTATGTTTGAAAACACATATAATGACTGTGTAAATGCAGGAATAGAAAATATTAACGTAGATTTAATATTTTCACTGCATCAGCAAAATCTTAACAAGTGGAAATATACATTAGATAAAGTAACCAAGTTAAAGCCTACTCACATTTCTTGCTATTCCTTAATAATTGAAGAAGGTACTCCGTTTTTTAATATGGAGCATCAGCTTCCGGACGAAGAAGCAGACAGGGAAATGTATAATTACACAATAGATTTTCTGGGTCAAAAGGGCTATAAACAGTACGAAATATCAAATTTTGCACTTGATGGTTATAGATGCAAACATAATATTAAGTATTGGCAAAGGGCAAATTACTTAGGCTTTGGGTGTGGGGCCTGTGGAATGTATGAGGACGTTCGCACACAAAATACATACGATATAAAAGAATATATAAATAATAATCAGGTTGAAAAGACAGCGATTTCCAAGGAAGATGCAATGGCAGAGCATATATTTTTAGGGCTTCGCCTAACAGAGGGCTTTGACATTGAGGAATTTAATCAAAGATACGGCGTTAATTTTATCAGGAAGTATTCTGATATAATTGATAAATTTACCAAGACAGGTCTTATGGAATTGGACCAAAATTGTAAATTAACAAGGAAAGGCGTAAGCGTTTCCAATTCAATAATGTGTGAATTTTTATAAGAGGTGTATTTATGAAATTGTTGATTAAAAATGGTAAGGTTGTAAATGTATTTACTGATGAAATACAAGAAAAAAATGTGTTGATTGAGGGAGAAAAAATAATAGGTGTTGGGGATTACACAGACCAAGATGCAGAACAAGTAATTGACGCAAGGGGAAAGTTTATTTGCCCAAGTTTTATTGATGGTCATATACATATTGAAAGTACAATGTTGCTTCCAAAGGAGTTTGCCCGTGCTGTTGTGTGTCATGGTACATCGGCAGTTGTGGCAGACCCACACGAAATAGCAAATGTTTGTGGTAGCGATGGTATCAAGTTTATGCTTTCTGAAAGTGAAGGCTTGCCAATGGACGTGTTTATTTCTGTTCCATCTTGTGTGCCTGCAACGGGATTTGACGAATCAGGTGCAATAATGGAAGCCGAAGATATCGAAAAGCTCTATGGTACTCCAAGGATTTTGTGCCTTGCAGAAATGATGAACTATCCGGGAGTAATATTTGGGGACGAAAAGGTCTTAAAAAAGATTGAAGTTTCCAAAAAATACGGTAAAATCATAAATGGCCACGCGCCACTGCTTTCCGGCAAGGATTTAGATAAATATCTTTCACAAGGAATAACAGACGACCACGAATGTTCAATGGAAGCAGAAGCAAAGGAACGAATTGAAAAAGGTCAATATATTATGATTCGCCAAGGAACAGCTGCAAAAAATCTTGAAGGCTTAATTTCACTGTTTGAAGAACCTTATAGCAGAAGATGTATGTTAGCATCAGATGACAAGCACCCTGCAGACCTTATAAGCAACGGCCATATTGACGGCATTATTAGGGAAGCAGTTAAATTAGGTAAAGACCCATTAACAGCAATCCGTATGGCAACAATTCAACCGGCACAATATTATGGTTTGCGAGATGTTGGGGCAGTTGCTCCCGGATACAAGGCAAATCTTTTGTTGTTGGACAATTTAGAAGAAGTGAAAGTAAATACTGTTTTCTATAAGGGTAGATGTGTTGCCAAGGACGGCAAAACATTAGAATTTGAAAATCCAAAGACAGATGCAAAATTAACTGACAAAGTTCGTAACACTATGAATATTAAAGAACTTTCTGCCAACGACTTTAAGGTTAATGCCAAGGGCAAAAAACTTTGTAATGTAATCGGCATTGTAAAAGGTCAGCTTTTAACCGAAAACAAACAAATAGTAATTGACTTTGATAAAAATAACGGTATAGATATAGAAAAGGATATTTTAAAACTTGCAGTTGCCGAAAGACATAAGGGCACAGGGCATATCGGTATTTGTTATATTGAAGAAATGGGCTTAAAGCAAGGTGCAATTGCAACATCTGTATCGCACGATTCCCATAACCTTATTGTATTAGGTACAAACGATGAGGATATGGCAGTTGCAAGCAACAGAGTTAGGGAGTTAGGCGGCGGGCTTGTTTCTGTGTGTGCAGGCAAGGTTATTGCAGAAATGCCACTTAAATATGCAGGACTTATGACAGATGCTTCTACAGAGGAGGCATCAAAGCAAAACGAAAATGTCAGACTTTCAGCCCATAAACTTGGTGCTCCAAATGACATTGAACCATTTATGCTAACTGCGTTTTTAAGCCTTTCTGTTATTCCACACATTAAGCTAACCACTCATGGTTTGGTTGATGTAGATAAACAACAGTTAATACCACTAATAATAGAATGATAATTTCTAAAACAGACAAAAGCACATAGCTTTGTCTGTTTTTTTGTATATTTAGGATTGTTTGTAAATAATTTATTAACAAATAACAAAAGGGTATTGACAAAATAATAAAAAGGGTGTATCTTATACATAGTGATTAGCACTCAACACCAACGAGTGCTAACAACTAAGAGGTGATACTATGGAATTGGACGAAAGAAAAAAGCAAATCCTCGGTGCAATAATTGAAAATTATATTGAAACTGCAGAGCCTGTTGGTTCAAGGACAATAGCAAAACTCGGTGATTTAAATGTCAGTCCTGCAACAATTCGAAACGAAATGGCAGATTTAGAGGAAATGGGGCTTTTGGTTCAGCCTCACGCATCTGCCGGCAGGATTCCATCAAGACTTGGTTACAGGGTATACGTTGATAAGTTAATGAAACATTATGAACTTTCCAACAAAGAAATTTCAAAAATGAAATACTTTATGGAGCTTAAAATCAACGATATAGATAATATGGTTCAGGAAATAGCAAATATTTATTCCAAACTTACCAATTATACTGTAATCGGCTTTTCACCGGGAAATAATAAATGCTATATTAAAAATTTCCATATGGTACCAATTGACGAAAACAGTGCTTTATTGATTGTAGTAACCAACAACAATAACGTAAAAAACAAAAAAATAGCTTTGAAAAACGAAATGGATATGAAGGCGGCACTTCGCATTTCAAACATTTTAAACGAAAAGCTTGTTGGGTTAACAGTTGATAAAATCAATCTTTCAAAGATAACAGAAATTCAAGACGAAATGAAAGAACATAGCGAAATATTGATGCAAATTTTGGATTTTGTAAATGAATGTATAGAGTCTTTGGACGATTCAGAGGTCTTTTCAAAAGGACTTTCCAATTTGCTAAATTTCCCCGAATACAGTAATGTTCAAAAGGCAAAGGAATTGTTGGAGTTTTTGGATAATCGAAATAATATTCAAAAAGCTATTGCATTAGGGGAAAATAAAAAGGTTAAAATAATAATTGGTGACGAAAATGATGTTGTAGAACTTCGAGATTGTTCAGTTATTCTTTCTCCGTATAAATCGGGGCCAAACGGCTACGGAATAATCGGACTAATCGGGCCTACCAGAATGAACTATTCAAAGGCTGTGTCAAATATCGAATTTTTAACAAGACATTTTGAACATTTGTTGCCTGACGAAATCGGAGGTGGACACGATGAATAAAGAAGTGGAAAAGGAAAAGAATATTAACGAAACACCGATAGATGAAACTATCGATGAAACAGTTGATACAAACGAGGAAGCAGAGGCAGAAGAACCAACTGCTGATGAACTTTTGGCAGAGGCAAATGATAAGTATTTAAGATTACTTGCCGAATATGACAACTTTAAAAGAAGAACACAAAAGGAAAAACAACAAATTTACACAAATGCAGCAGCAGATGTTGTAAAAGCAGTTTTACCATTTATTGATAACTTGGCAAGGGCAACTGCAACAGAGGCGGAAAGCGAAGATGCTAAAAATCTTTTAGAAGGCATAAAGCTTGTTGAAAGACAGTTTTTAGAAACCTTGAAAAACATTGGCGTTGAAGAAATCAAAGCAGTAGGAGAAAAATTTGACCCTAATTTCCACAATGCAGTAATGCACGTTGATGACGAAGCAATCGACGGCGAAGAAATCGTAGTTGAGGAATTTGCAAAGGGTTATATGTATAAAGATAAAGTAGTAAGACATTCAACCGTAAAGGTTGCAAACTAATAAATTATTTCTTTAATATAGAAAGGATGATAAAATCATGGGAAAAATTATAGGTATTGACTTAGGTACAACAAACTCATGCGTAGCAGTTATGGAAGGTGGAGAACCTGTCGTAATTCCTAACGCAGAAGGTGCAAGAACAACTTCATCAGTTGTAGCATTTTCAAAAACAGGTGAAAGATTAGTTGGTCAAATCGCAAAGCGTCAGGCAGTTTCAAACCCTGACAGAACAATCGTATCAATTAAAAGGGATATGGGCACAGACAGACGTGTAGATGTTGACGATAAGAAGTTTTCACCACCTGAAATTTCAGCAATGATATTGCAAAAATTAAAGGCAGATGCAGAAGCATATTTAGGTGAAACAGTTACACAGGCTGTAATTACAGTTCCTGCATATTTCAACGATTCACAACGTCAAGCAACAAAGGACGCAGGCAAAATTGCAGGCCTTGAAGTTATGAGAATTATCAACGAACCAACAGCAGCAGCATTGGCTTATGGTCTTGATAAGGATAATGACGAAAAGATTATGGTATATGACCTTGGTGGTGG
>DCGP01000032.1:111625-228867 GCA_002314595.1 Clostridiales bacterium UBA1775
AACCGTCTTGGTGGTGATGACTTTGACGCTAAAATCGTAAATTACTTAGCAGACGAATTTATGAAGGAAAACGGCATAGATTTAAGAAAAGACAAAATGTCATTACAAAGACTTACAGAAGCAGCAGAAAAGGCAAAAATCGACCTTTCAGGCGTTACTTCAACAAATGTAAATCTACCATTTATCACAGCAGATGCAACAGGTCCAAAGCATCTTGATATTACAATTACAAGGGCAAAATTTGATGAAATCACAGCAGACCTTGTAGAAGCAACAATGGAACCGGTTAGAAATGCACTACGTGATTCAGGCTTGTCTGCAAGCGAAATCAGCAAAATTCTATTAGTGGGTGGTTCAACAAGAATACCTGCTGTACAAGAAGCTGTTAAAAAGATTATTGACAAAGAGCCAACAAAGGGCATCAATCCTGACGAATGTGTTGCAGTAGGTGCAGCAATTCAAGGTGGTGTATTAGGTGGCGATGTTAAGGGTGTACTTCTATTAGATGTAACTCCACTTTCATTAGGTATTGAAACAGAAGGTGGTATCTGCAATAAGATTATTGAAAGAAATACAACAATTCCTACAAAGAAGAGCAGAGTATATTCAACAGCAACAGATAATCAACCAAGTGTTACAATCAACATTTTACAAGGTGAAAGAGAAATGGCAGCATATAACAAATCTCTTGGACACTTTGAACTTTCAGGTATTGCTCCTGCACCACGTGGTGTACCGCAAATCGAAGTAACATTTGATATTGATGCTAACGGTATTGTTAATGTATCTGCAAAGGATTTAGGCACAGGCGCATCTCAAAAGATTACTATTACAGCAAGCTCTAACCTTTCAGAAGAAGAAATCAACAAGGCAGTTGCAGATGCTGAAAAATTTGCCGAAGAAGATAAAAAGGCAAAGGAAAAGGTTGACGTTAAAAATAAGGCAGAGGGCTTAGTATTCCAAAGTGAAAAGGCACTTGGCGAAATCGGCGACAAAATTTCAGCAGAAGAAAAGGCAATAGTTCAAACCGAAATTGACAAGGTTAAGGACGCACTTAAAACCGAGGATACAGAAAAGATTAAAACAGCAACAGAAGAATTAGAAAAGAAATTCGGCGAAATTGCTACAAAGATGTATCAACAAGCACAACCACAAGGCAATCCTCAAGATGCACAACAAGGCAGTACTGCAAATGGGGACGATAACACAGTAGATGCAGAATACACAGTGGACGACGAAAATAAATAATATAGAAATGCAAAAAATGTGCAGACCACATAAAGTGTAGCTTTATGTTATGAACAAACTTTACCTTTCGGCGTATCTAAAAATACGCCGTTGGTTTGTCCATTCTGCTCATTTTTTCCTATTTCAAAAAATGAAATAGCAGTGGAATTGTAAGGTTTATTTTTACATTCCAAAATTGAGGTGAATATATTGGCAAATAAAAGAGACTACTACGAGGTGCTTGGGCTTTCCAAGGGTGCTTCGGACGATGAAATAAAAAAAGCATATAGAAAACTTGCAAAACAATACCATCCTGACCTTAATCCTGACGATAAAACTGCAGAGGCAAAGTTTAAAGAGGCAAACGAAGCCTATGCAGTTCTTAGTGATGCAGATAAAAAGGCAAAATACGACCAATTTGGCCATGCAGGAGTAGACGAAAACGGAGGCTTCGGTGGAGGTGGCTTCGGTGGATTTGGTGGTTTTGGTGGTATGGACGTTGACTTGGGCGATATATTCGGCTCGTTTTTCGGTGGTGGTGGTACTTCTCGCAGAAGCACCAATGGTCCGCAAAGAGGCTCAGATATCGAGCAAACTATTGAGTTAACATTTGAACAGGCTGCCAAAGGTACATCTATTGACATAAATATCAGCAGATATGAAAGTTGCTCGTCCTGTGGTGGGTCAGGTGCAAAAAAAGGCACTTCACCTGAAACTTGCTCAAAGTGTGGAGGACGAGGCACAGTTAACGTAACAAGACGCACAATGCTTGGTATGATGCAAACTTCAACAACTTGTCCGGACTGTGGAGGACGTGGTAAGATAATCAAGGAAAAATGCACATCTTGTGGTGGTGCAGGTCAAGTTCGTAAAACCAAAAAGATGAACATTAAAATTCCGGCAGGTATTGACCATGGTCAAACACTTACACTACGTGGCGAGGGTAACAGAGGTAAAAACGGAGGTCCAAACGGCGACGTTTATGTTACAGTACTTATTAAACCTGACAAAATCTTTACAAGGCGTGGCTATGATGTATATTGCACAATGCCGGTTACATTTATTGAGGCAACATTAGGGGCAGAAATTGATATAGCCACATTACATGGAAAGGTTAAATTAAAAATTCCTGAGGGAACTCAAAACGGCACTTCTTTTAGACTTCGTAACGAAGGTATCGACAAGCTTCGCGGCAACGGCAGAGGAGACCAGTATGTTAAGATAGAAATTGAAGTTCCAAAGCATTTAAACGGAGAACAAAAGAAAAAATTAAAAGATTTTGGGGACTCGTTAGGGCTTGATAATTTCCAAAAGAAAAAGAGCTTTATGGACAAATTAAAGGAAAAGATGAAGTAATATGAATAATTATAATCAAATCAAAGTTACAGTCAGTAAAGAAAATTCCGAAACAGCAACAGCAGTAATGACTGCAATGGACTTTTTCGGTGGGCTTATGATAGAGGACTTTTCCGATATTGACACTTGCCCTTGGGACTATATTGATGAGGAATTACTTAAAAAGGACAAATCCATTGTAAGCATTAGTGGCTATGTTGAGCAGGACGAAAATATTGTAGGCATTTTAGAACAGCTTAAACTATTGCTTCCACAAGATGCCAAGGTAGAGGTTATTTCAGTAAAGGAAGACGATTGGGCAAATAATTGGAGAAAATACTATCACCCAATCCACGTAGGCAAGCACCTTGTTATTAAGCCATCTTGGATAGATTACCAAAAGCAAGACGACGATATTGTTGTTGAGCTTGACCCCGGTATGGCATTTGGAACAGGTACTCACGAAACAACAAGAATGTGTATGGCACATCTTGAAAATTACATTAAGGCAGATTCTCACGTTTTAGATGTAGGCTGTGGAAGTGGCATTTTGTCAATTACCTCATTGCTTATAGGTGCAAAGGACGTAACGGGTGTTGATATTGACCCGGTTGCAACAAAGGTAGCAATAGAAAATGGCAAAATGAATAACTTTGTTCCACCACGCTATAACATTAAACGTGGAAACCTTGTAGACGAGGTAGAGGGCAAATTTGACGTAATTGTAGCAAATATTATAGCAGATGTAATTATAGGCGTATGCCCCGATGTAAAGCAATTTGTTGCTAATGACGGCGTGTTTATTTGTTCGGGAATTATTGTGGACAGAAAGGACGACGTTCTAAATGCCCTTAAAGAAAATGGCTATACAGTAGTTGATAAAGCCGAAGAGGGAGAATGGGTGTCCTATGTTTGTAAGGTAAAATAAATCTTTTTGCTTGACATACAATATTATGTGTGATATAATGTTTGGCATATAGAGGTGAAAGGAGAAACGGCAATGGTAAAGTTTAATGCAATGCTAATGATGTATGACATGATGATGTGCCGTTCTGCCCATTAAGCCTCATAATAACATATATCATTATTTTTAATGAATAAGTTGAGGCTTTTGTGTCTCAACTTTTTTGTTTTATGTTACACAAAAGCCTTACCTGTTCATATAGGAGGGCTATTTTTTATGTCAAATTATAAAATTGAAACAAACTGTGTGCAAGGTGAATACAGACCTAAAAATTCAGAACCAAGGGTGTTGCCCATTTATCAAAGCACAACCTTTAAGTATGATTCAGCAGAGCATTTAGGTGATTTATTCGACCTTAAAGCACCGGGGCATATGTACTCACGTATTTCAAACCCAACTGTCGAATATGTTGAAAAGAAAATTGCTACATTAGAGGGTGGCGTTGGTGCAGTTTTAATATCATCAGGACAAACTGCAAACCTACTTGCAATTTTAAATATTACATCAGCAGGGGAAAATTTTGTCAGCCTATCATCAATCTATGGTGGCACAATCAATCTGTTTTCAGTAACATTAAAGAAAATGGGTATAGAAGTTAGGTATGCAACACCTGAAATGACAGACGAAGAGGTTGAAGCACTTTTTGATGACAAAACAAGACTTGTGTTTGGTGAAACTATTGCAAACCCTGCACTAACAGTTATGGATATTGAAAAATATGCAAAGCTTGCTCATAAACACCAAGTACCGCTTGTTATAGACAATACATTTGCAACACCTGTTTTATGCAGACCTATTGAATACGGTGCAGACATTGTTACACATTCCACAACAAAATATATGGACGGACACGCACAAATCGTAGGTGGTGCTATTGTTGACAGTGGTAAGTTTGATTGGAAAAAGGCAGGCAAATACCCTGAAATTTGCGAGCCTGACGAATCTTACCACGGTGTAATTTACAGCGAAAGCTTTGGAGAAAAAGCGTATATTTGTAAAGTAACTTGCCAATTAGTACGTGATTTAGGTGTACCAATGAATGCCCTTACAGCGTTTTTACTAAACACAAGCTTAGAAACATTGCACTTGCGTGTTGAAAGACATTGTGAAAATGCAATGAAGGTAGCAAAATATCTTGAACAAAATGATATGATTACATGGGTTAATTACCCAAAATTAAAATCAAGTCCGGACTACGAATTGGCAGAAAAATACTTGCCAAACGGTGCAAGTGGTGTAGTATCATTTGGTATTAAAGGTGGTCGCAAAGCAGCAGTTAAGTTTATGGATAGCCTTAAACTTGCTGCAATCGTGGTTCACGTTGCAGATGCTCGTACTTGTGTATTGCATCCTGCAAGTACAACTCATCGTCAGCTTACAGATGAACAGTTGGTTGATGCAGGCATAGGTGCAGACCTTATTCGTATATCAGTAGGTATTGAAAATGCAGACGATATTATTGCAGACATTCAACAAGCATTAGATGAGGTGGTAAAATGCCAATAAAAATACCTAATAAGTTGCCTGCAACTAAGGTGCTTAATAAGGAAAATATATTTGTCATTACAGAAACAAGGGCATTAACACAGGATATCAGACCACTAAAAATTCTGTTGCTTAACTTAATGCCTACCAAAATAGAAACAGAAACACAGCTTGCAAGGCTTTTGGGTAATACACCTCTTCAGGTGGAACTTGAGTTTTTGCAAACAGCAACTCATGCTGCAAAGCATACACCTAATGACCATATTATCACTTTCTATCAAACCTTTGACCAAGTGAAGAACAAAAAGTACGATGGAATGATTATTACAGGTGCACCTATTGAGCATCTTGAATTTGAACAAGTAAATTATTGGGACGAGCTTTGCGAAATTATGGAGTGGAGCAAAACTCACGTAACAAGCACATTTCATATTTGTTGGGGTGCACAAGCAGGGCTGTATTATCATTATGGAATTAAAAAATATCAGCTTGACAAAAAACTGTTTGGAGTGTTTGAACATAAGGTAGACCGTAAATCCTCTATGCTGTTTAGAGGTTTTGATGACACCTTTATGGTACCACATTCAAGGCATACAACCATTAAGCTTTCCGAGGTAAAAGAGCATAAAGAACTTAGAATTTTATCTACGTCTAAGGAAGCAGGAATTTTTGCATTGTCAACCGACCAAGGCAGACAGATTTTTGTAACCGGCCATTCGGAATATGATGCAGATACTTTAAAGAAAGAATATTTAAGGGATAAAGAATTGGGAAGACCGATTGAAATTCCTAAAAACTACTTCCCTAATGACGATGAAACTAAGGAGCCCAACGTTAGCTGGAGAAGCTGTGCCAACCTTATATTCTCAAATTGGTTAAACTACTATGTATACCAATCAACACCATATAATATTGAAGAAATCAAATAAAAACAAAATCCGTAAAATTTTTTACGGATTTTTTTATTTGTTAATGTTACTTTAATTATTGAAATGTATAATAACATCATAACGAAGAAATAGTGGGAGGTGAAACATTTGGGAAGTGCAGGTAAATATCGCCATGAATTTAAGTACAATATATCTATGGGCGAATATTTAGAACTAAAACACAGACTGATGCCTGTTATGAAATATGATATACATAATGTTGATGGAAAAATCTATAAAATTCGCAGCATTTATTTTGACAATTATTCCGACAAGGCATTAAGAGAAAAAGTAAACGGAGTTCAAAAGAGAGAAAAATTCCGTATAAGATATTATGATGATAACTTTGACTGTATTAAATTAGAAAAGAAAATCAAACATAATAATCTGACATTAAAGGTTAACACTCGTATAAATTATGAGGAGCTGCAAAATATTCTATCCGGCAATATAGAATTTATGAAAGATGATAGCAGGGAACTTGTTAAAGAACTGTATTGTAAAATGAAGAGCCAACGGCTTGTTCCAAAGGTAACAGTTTCTTATGATAGGGAAGCCTATATCTATAAGGCAGGTAATGTGAGGGTAACCTTTGACAGTAATATCCGAACTAGTCTGTTTAAAAGTAACTTTTTGGACGATAATGTTTATGATATTCCGGCAACAGACCTGCCAACAGATATGATTTTAGAAGTAAAATACGATGAATTTGTACCTGATATTGTATTAGATATTTTAGCGTGCAATCTTCGTCAAACTGCATTTTCAAAATACGGAATATGCCGTAGATTTGGATAAAATAATTAAATTATTTAGGAGGAATGTTTAAATGACATTTAACGACATTTTTAAATCAAGCTTTTTAGAAAATGTATCATCATTTTCAGCATTGGACTGTGTAATCGGACTTTTGGTTGCACTATGTATAGGATTATTCATCTTTTTAGTTTATAAAAAAACTTTTTCAGGGGTTATGTACTCCGAAGGCTTTGCACTAACATTGGTAGGCTTATCACTTGTAACAACATTGGTAATTATGGCAGTAACATCAAACGTAGTGTTATCACTTGGTATGGTTGGTGCTTTGTCAATTGTTCGTTTCAGAACAGCAATTAAAGAACCAATGGAAATTGTTTATTTGTTCTGGTCAATCGCAGTAGGTATAGTAGTAGGCGCAGGTATGATACCACTTGCAGTAATTGGTTCAGTAATCGTAGGTATCATCTTACTTGTATTTGCAAACCGCAAGGTTAGGGAAAATCCATACATTTTAGTATTAAATTGTGAAAATGAAGATGCAGAAGAAAATGTATTCTTTATTTTAAAAGAAGCAGTTTCAAGATATGTTGTAAAGTCCAAGACAATTACAAAGGATGGCATAGAAATAACAGCAGAAATCCGTACAAAGGACGCATCAACGGACTTTGTAAACAGAATTTCAAATATTGATTCTGTTCAAAGTGCAACACTTGTAAGCTATAACGGAGAATATATGTCATAAAAGGAGAAACAAAATGATTTCACATAAACATATAACAAAAATCATTTGTGCTTTCTTAGCAATAGTGTTAGTTGCGTGTGTCGTAACAATGTATTTTTCCGACAATCTTTATAATATAATTGGTGGAAAAGGTGTGGCAATGGCATACGAAGAAATGCTGTTTGACACAGACGATATAATGGACATTAACATTATTATGGACGAAGACCAATGGAACGATATGCTTGAAAATGCACTTGATGAAGTGTATTACAAGTGCGATGTTGAAATAAACGGCGAAAAGATTTGTAATGTAGGCATACGTCCAAAGGGTAACACAAGCCTTTCAAGTGTGTATAAAGATGAAAGCACACAAAGATACAGTTTTAAATTAGAATTTGACAAATATGTAGAGGGGCAAACCTTTCATGGCCTTGACAAACTAATTTTAAATAACAACTTCGCAGATGCAACAAATATGAAAGAAGCAGTTATTTATGATATGTTCAAGTATTTAGGGGCAGATGCTCCACTTACAAACTATGCAAAAATTTCATTAAACGATAATTACTGGGGTGTATATTTTGCATTAGAAGCAGTTGAGGATAGCTTTGCACTTCGTAATTACGGCACTGAAAATGGAGAAATTTACAAGCCTGAAAATATGGGTGGTGGTGGTCCCGGTGCTGAAAAGAAAAATAATCAGCAAAACCAAGGTAACAATGCCAACGAGTTAAAAAATTTCCAAAAAAACAATGCAGAAGATAATACCGAAAAACAAGATAATACTGTTGTAAAAGACAACGAAACCCCTCCTCAAACTCAAAACAACCAAAATAACGGAAATTTTAACGGGCAACAGCCACCACAAAGGCCTCAGGGAATGAATGGTCAGCAACCACCTGCAAATATGGGTGAACCACCTGCCGATATGGGCGAAAAGCCACAAATTCAGCAAAACAGTCCACCTAATATGCCACAGGCACAAACAACTGACAGTGATTCTTCACAACCTCACGCAACACTACTTGCAAACCAAGAAACCAATCAATCGCAAAATTCAAATGAAGAAAATACAAATAATGCAGAAAACAAGCAAAATGAAAATATGCCAAATATGGAAAATATGCCAAATATGGAAAATATGCCTGATATGAAGAATATGCCCAACTTTGGCAATGGCGAAAACAAAGGCTTTGGTATGGGTATGGGAGGAGGCTCAAATCTTAATTATACAGATGACGAGCTTGACAGCTACTCAACAATTTGGGAGTCAGAAATTACATCTACAAGCGAAAAGGACCATAAAAGAGTAGTAACAGCCCTAAAAAATATTTCAGAGGGTAACGAGCTTGACAAATATATGGATATAGACAATTTAACAAAATATATGGCAGCACATATTTTCGCTGTAAACCAAGACAGCTTGTCAGGAAATATGGCACATAATTATTATCTGTATGAAAACGAAGGGCAACTTAATATTATCCCTTGGGATTACAACTTGTCATTAGGTGGTATGGGAGGTATGGGTGGAAGAAACGGCTCATCATCAACAGACCAAGCCACAAGCACGGTTAACAGTCCAATAGACTATGCTTTTTCGTGCACAGAATTCTTTGACGGAATTTATGACAACGAGGAATATAAGCAAATGTACCATGACCAGCTTGAAAAATTAGTTGAATATGTAGAAAATGGTACTTTTGACGAGTTCTATAACAAGACAAGGGCAAAAATTGACGAACTTGTTAAGACAGACCCTAATGCGTTCTTTACTTATGATGAATACGATGAAGCAGCAAAAATACTATACAATGTAATTAAACTTCGTGCTCAAAGTATTAAGGGGCAACTTGAAGGCACTATTCCGTCAACAAGAGAAGGTCAACAAAGCGACTCATCAAACTTTGTAGATGCCTCATCAATTAACTTACAAACAATGGGCTCAATGGGTGGCAACAGAGGAGGAAATGATTTTGGAGGCTTTGGAAACAGAAAAACCGAAGCTACTCAAAATACCGAAAATAAAACAGACACCCAAAACGAAAATAATAATGCCCAAGGAGAACAAAAAAATACCCAAGGTGAGCAAAATAATGCTCAACAAGGGCAAGAGGCTAATAAATTCCAAGGCTTTGGAAACGGAGGACCTCCGGGATTTAGCACTCAAACAACAGATAACACAGAAACTAAAAACAATAATTTGATTTTATATGGTATCTGTTTAGGGGTACTTATTATAGGTTTGGCTTTTGCGTTTTTATATCCAAAGCGTTCAAAACGTAGATAATTAAAACTTAAAAATTACACCAACAACTGCACCTACTGCAATATACAGTATGGTGTGGTTTTTTTTGTATATTCTTGTAAAAATAAACATTACAGCAAACAAAATCAACTCTTTTAATTTTAAACGACTAAGTAAATCGTATCCTGTTTTAAAAAAAGTAGCTTTTGCAAGCTCAAAAAGTACGACTGTAATCATGGCAACAACTGCCGGTCTTAATCCTGAAAAAGCACCTTTTACAACTATGCTGTTTTGAAATTTATCAAGTATCTTTGAAATGATTAAAATAATGATAAATGATGGCAGAACAATACCGGCAGTTACTATAAGACCACCTAAAACTCCTCTTGCAGTTACACCTGCGTAGGTTGCCATATTTACGCCAATGGGGCCGGGAGTAGCATTGCCAACTGCAATCATATTAGAAAGCTCTGTTAGTGAAAACCAATATGGATATTTTGCAGAAATCTCTTTTAAAAACGGAATTGTAGCAAGTCCACCACCTACTGCAAATAAACCTGTTTTAAAAAATTCAAAGAAAAGAAGCAGTAAATTTCTCATTTGTTACCTTCCTTTCCAACCATACGCAATACGCCTACAAATCCACAAATAATAACTATAAGAACAGAAGACACTAAATTATAATAAGCAAGACCAAATGCTACAAAAAACAAAATATATCCAAACCAATCCTTAATACTCTTTTCCCACATAGAAATAATAGTATTTAGTATAAGCAAAACCACCACAACTCTAATGCCTGAAAAGGCACTTTGAACATACCAAAGGTCGGAGTAATTTTTAATAAATTTAGCAATGATTGTGATAATAACAATAGAAGGAAATATGATACCTATTGTAGAAATCAAAGCTCCCCAAAATCCTTTTAACTTATTACCAACAAATGTGGCAGTATTAACTGCAATAATACCGGGAGTGCATTGTCCAATGGCATAATAGTTTAAAAGCTCCTCTTCACTTATCCAACCTTTATTTTCAATTAGTTCCTTTTTCATAATGGGAAACATTGCATACCCACCACCAAATGTAAAAAGACCTACCTTTGCAAATGTAAAAAACAAATTCCACAAAATTTTCAACAAAATCACTCCTTACAATGAAAATATATCATATTTTATATAATAAATCAATATTTATTGCAAAAAAATAAATAATATGATACAATGAAAAGATAGGTAAAGAGGTGATAGTATGATATTTAAACTTCATTCTGAATACAAACCAATGGGAGACCAACCACAGGCAATAGAAAGCCTTGTAAATGGAATAAAAAACGGCGACCACGGTCAAACCTTGTTGGGGGTTACAGGTTCAGGTAAAACCTTTACAATAGCAAATGTAATAGAAAAGGTGCAAAAGCCTACCTTGGTACTTGCCCATAACAAAACCTTGGCAGCCCAGCTATGCAGTGAATTTAAAGAGTTTTTTCCGGAAAATTGTGTAGAGTTTTTTGTATCATACTATGATTATTACCAACCGGAAGCATATATTGCATCAAGTGATACATTTATAGAAAAGGATTCTCAAATAAACGACGAAATAGATAAATTACGACATTCGGCAACAATGGCTTTGTTTGAACGCAAGGATGTAATTATTGTTGCAAGTGTCAGTTGTATTTATGGGTTGGGAGACCCGGAGGACTATACAGAGCTTGTGTTGTCCTTGCGACCGGGTATGGTAAAGGATAGGGACGAAGTAATTGCCAAACTAATTGAAATTCAATATGAACGCAACGATATTAACTTTGTAAGAGGAAAGTTTCGTGTTAGAGGGGACGTTTTGGAAATTTTCCCTGCATCACAGTCGGAAAATGCAGTTAGAGTAGAGTTTTTCGGAGATGAAGTAGAAAGAATTACCGAAATAAATGTTCTTACAGGGGAAGTAATCGGAACAATGAGCCACTTGGCAGTGTATCCTAATTCTCACTATGTAACAACTACCGACAAAATGAAAAATGCCATAGTAGAAATTAAAAGAGAAATGGAAGAAAGAGAAAAGGAGTTCCTTGCCGAAAATAAATATTTGGAGGCACAAAGGATAAGACAACGCACAAGCTACGATGTAGAAATGTTAGAGGAAATCGGCTTTTGCCAAGGAATTGAAAATTATTCAAGAATAATCAGTGGAAGAAAACCGGGCACAGCACCATATACACTTATGGACTATTTTCCTGATGATTTTTTGCTTGTAGTAGATGAATCCCACGTTACTCTTCCGCAGGTAAGGGGTATGTATAACGGAGACAGAGCAAGGAAGAAATCTCTTGTAGATTATGGCTTTCGCTTGCCATCTGCCTATGATAACAGACCACTTAATTTTGAAGAGTTTGAACATCGCATAAACCAAGCGATTTTTGTTAGTGCTACGCCCGGCGAATACGAGCGTGAACACTCCACCCAAGTGGTAGAGCAAGTGATTAGACCAACCGGACTTTTAGACCCTAAAATAGATGTTAGGCCGGTTGCAGGTCAGGTAGATGACTTGTATTCCGAAATTATGAAAACAACCGAAAAAGGGGAAAAGGTTTTGGTTACAACCCTAACCAAAAAAATGGCAGAGGATTTAACTACTTACTTTGAAAATATGGGAGTAAGGGTGCAATATTTACATTCGGACATTGATACGTTAAAAAGGACAGAAATTATCAATTCTCTTCGTGCAGACGAATTTGATGTGCTTGTTGGTATCAATCTGTTACGTGAGGGGCTTGATATTCCGGAGGTATCATTAGTAGCAATTTTAGATGCAGACAAAGAGGGCTTTTTAAGGTCGGAAACTTCAATGATTCAAACTGTTGGTCGTGCCGCACGTAATGCAGAGGGCAGGGTAATTATGTACGCAGACACAATTACAGGCAGTATGCAACGAGCAATAGACGAAACCGAAAGACGCCGAAAAATTCAAGATAAATATAACAAAGAAAATGGCATAGTACCTAAAACCATAAAAAAGAAAATACACGAAAATCTTGAAATTACAAAGGCAGAAGTTACAAATACAAAGCCAAAGCAAGTGTTTAAAAACCGTGAAGATATTTTAAAAGAGATAGAAAAATTAAGAGGTCAAATGCAAACAGCAGCCTACGAATTAAAATTCGAACTTGCAGCAAGCATTAGGGATTCCATTAAGGAATTGGAGGAAAAACTAAATGGCATCAAATAACATTGTTATAAAAGGAGCAAGGGAACATAACCTTAAAAATATAGATGTAACAATACCAAGGGACAAGCTTGTAGTTATTACAGGTTTAAGTGGCTCAGGCAAATCCTCCTTGGCATTTGATACAATCTACGCCGAGGGACAAAGGCGTTATGTGGAGTCTTTGTCTGCTTATGCAAGGCAGTTTTTAGGACAAATGGACAAGCCGGATTTAGATAGTATCGAGGGCTTGTCTCCTGCTATTTCAATAGACCAAAAGACCACAAGTAAAAATCCAAGGTCAACAGTTGGTACAGTTACAGAAATTTATGATTATATCAGGCTTTTGTATGCTCGTATAGGCATACCTCACTGCCCTGAATGTGGCAGAGAAATTACACACCAAACAGTTGAACAAATGGTGGACAAGGTGTGCGAATTGCCGGAGCGAACAAAAATAAATATATTATCGCCGGTTGTAAGAGGGAAAAAAGGTGAACATACTAAAATCTTTAACGACGCTAAAAGAAGTGGATATGTTCGAGTTCGTGTAGATGGCACAATGTATGAGCTTACAGAAGAAATAAAGCTTGATAAAAATTGTAAGCATAATATTGAAATTGTTGTAGATAGATTGATAGTGAAGGAGGACATTGACAAAAGACTTTTTGACTCAATCGAAACTGCACTTAAACAAAGTGGAGGGCTTGTTATTATTGAAAATCTTACAGATAATAACGAAATGATTTTCAGCCAAGATTATGCTTGCCCGGTCTGTGGTATAAGTATCGAAGAACTCCAACCACGCAGTTTTTCATTTAATAACCCCTTTGGTGCGTGTCCAACTTGTATGGGGTTAGGACATCAACTTAAAGTTGATCGCAATCTTCTTGTTACCGATTGGAATATATCAGTAAATGATGGAGCAATTTCCGTAAGTGGTTGGAATATTAAAAATGACGGAATGGCAAGAATGTATTTTGAAGGAATAGCCAAGTATTATAGTTTCAGTTTAGATACACCATTATATCAGCTACCGGATAATATTTTAGATATTATTTTTGATGGAAGTGGAAATACAAAAATAGAATTTAAATACGAAAGAAGCTATGGTCACGGAACGTTTTTAGCAAGGTTTGAGGGTGTTTTCAAAAACATAGAAAGACGTTACAAGGAAACTCAGTCAGACCTTATAAAAGCAGAGCTTGAAACATATATGTCAGATACCCTTTGCCCTGAATGTAACGGAGCAAGGCTAAAAAAAGAATCATTGGCAGTAACCGTTAAAAATAAAAATATCGATGTTGTTTCCCACTATTCAATAGACGAGGCTTTACTGTTCTTTGACAATTTAAAATTAACTCCAAAGGAAGCAATAATAGGCAAGCAGATTTTAAAAGAAATTCACGAGCGTTTGTCTTTCCTTAAAAATGTGGGATTAGACTATTTAACATTATCACGTTCTTCCGGAAGTTTGTCAGGTGGCGAGGCGCAAAGAATACGTCTTGCAACCCAAATAGGCTCTTATTTAATGGGAGTTTTATATATACTTGACGAACCAAGCATAGGCTTGCACCAAAGGGATAACGATAAACTTATTGCAACCTTAAAAATGCTTCGTGATTTAGGGAATACACTAATCGTAGTAGAACACGACGAGGACACAATGTACGCAGCTGACCATATTATAGACGTAGGGCCGGGGGCAGGTGTTCACGGTGGACAAATTATTGCCCAAGGAACAGTTGAAGAAATTAAAAAGTCCAAAAATTCTATAACAGGCAAATATTTAAGCGGGGAGCTTAAAATCCCTGTTCCTGCAAAAAGAAGAAAGGGTAACGGCAACACCCTTAAAATAATTGGGGCAAGTGAAAACAACTTAAAAAATATTGATGCAGAATTTCCACTTGGTACATTTGTTGCCATAACAGGGGTATCAGGTTCAGGAAAATCAAGCCTAATTAACGAAATTTTGTACAAGCATCTTTCAAATGAACTAAATCACAGTAAAAAGCAACCGGGCAAATTTGAAAGGTTTGAAGGCATAAAAAATCTTGATAGCATTATAGATATTGACCAATCCCCAATAGGCAGAACACCACGCTCCAATCCTGCAACATACACAGGCTTGTTTGGTAACATTAGGGAACTGTTTGCCACAACCAACGAAGCAAAAATGCGTGGCTATAAGGCAGGCCGTTTTAGCTTTAACGTTAAAGGTGGCAGATGTGAATCTTGTTGTGGTGATGGTATTATTAAAATAGAAATGCACTTTTTACCTGATGTTTATGTACCTTGCGAGGTATGTAAGGGAAAAAGATATAACAGAGAAACATTAGAGGTAAAATATAAGGGCAAAAACATCTACGAAGTATTGAATATGACAGTAGAGGAAGGCCTTTCGTTTTTTGAAAACATACCAAAAATCAAAAAGAAGCTTCAAACACTATACGAAGTGGGCTTGGGCTACATCAAAATCGGTCAGCCATCCACAACTTTATCAGGTGGGGAGGCACAAAGGGTTAAGCTTGCAACAGAGCTATGTAAACGCAGCACAGGCAGGACAATGTACGTTTTGGACGAGCCTACAACCGGGCTTCATTCAGCTGATGTTCATAAGCTAATTGAGGTACTTCAAAGATTGGTTGACGAAGGTAATACAGTTGTTGTAATCGAACATAATATGGACGTAATTAAAATTGCAGACCACATTATAGATTTAGGGCCTGAGGGTGGTAACAAAGGTGGTAATATAGTTGTTGCCGGCACTCCCGAAAAGGTTGCAAAATGTAAGGATTCATACACCGGAAAATATCTTCAAAAATATTTAAAATAGGGGAAAATAAATGGATAAAAACTTATTGCTTGTAATACCAACCTTGCTGGGAACAGAATCAATAGTAGCTAACGAGGTTAGAAATTTAGGATACGAAACAACAGAAGTAATAGACGGCAGAGTAACCTTTAAAGGAGATTATTCTGCAATTTGCAGGGCAAATATCAACCTGCGAACAGCAGGACGAGTAATGGTCAAAATGGCAGAATTTAAAGCCACTACCTTTGAAATGCTATTCCAAGGCATCAAAAAAATAGAGTGGGAAAACTTTATTGGCAAGGACGACGAATTTCCGGTAACAGGCCACTCTTTAAAATCCACGCTTCATAGTGTGCCAAATTGCCAATCTATAATTAAAAAGGCAGTGGTAACACGCCTTTCCGAAAAATACGGAATAAAGTGGTTTGAAGAAACCGGCAGACTGTATCCAATTAGATTTACCATTATGAAGGATGTGGTTTCTGTATTTATTGACACTACCGGGGACAATCTTTGCAAAAGAGGATATCGTCAAAAGAGTGTAGACGCAACACTTCGAGAAACCATAGCTTGTACTATGATTGATATTAGCAGATGGCAAGGGGACAGAATGTTCTGCGACCCATTTTGTGGTAGTGGTACAATAGCAATAGAATCAGCAATGATTGCCAAGAATATAGCACCGGGATTAAACAGAAAATTTGTGGCAGAAAAATGGCTTAACCAAATGCCCTACAAATTATGGAACGATGCCAAAACAGAGGCAAAGGATAAAATTGACAACACCGTAAAGCCGGAAATTTATGCTTCGGATATTTCCACAGAGGCAATTCGTATTGCTAAAATCAATGCCCAAAGTGCCGGGGTTTTAGAGGATATTCACTTTTCGGTATGTGATATTGCAAATTTAGAACCATCTGCCGAAAAGGGTGTTATAGTGTGCAATCCACCTTACGGTGAACGTTTAATGAACGAAAATTCGGTTAGGGAACTGTATAAAACTATGGGCAAGAAATTTGCACAGTTTGAAAATGCCAAAAAATACATATTAACATCCTATGACGAATTTGAAAAATACTATGGTAAAAAAGCTGACAAGAAAAGAAAAATCTATAACGGAATGATAAAGTGCGACATTTACCAATATTTTAGAAAATAAGATTGACATTGTCATTATAGTATTGTATAATACTTTTGATTTTTTGGACAGAAAGGAATAAAGCTTTATGAGAAAAAGATGGTTAAGAATTGAAAATCACCCTTGCTTGCCATTAGGTGATAACAGGTCAATGGTTACCGGTTGCAAGGAACACATAGAATTATCAAGAAAATCAGCAGAGGAAGGCATTGTTTTACTTAAAAACAACAATAACCTTTTACCTCTAAAAAACAGCTCTAAAATAGCCATTTTCGGCAAGGCACAAATTGACTATGTTAAAGGTGGAGGAGGTAGTGGAGATGTTATTTGCGAATATGTAAAAAACATCTACCAATCATTTAAGGCAGAATTTGATGTATTAAATTCTTTATCCTTATTTTATCAAAGCCATGTAGAACAAAAATACAAAGAGGGATTTCGCATAGGCAGAGTTCCTGAAACTGAAATTCCTAAGGATTTACTTAAAGAAGCAAAGGAATATACGGATACAGCAATCATTACTATCGGCAGATATTCCAAGGAAGAGGAAGACCATAGAAATGATGAAACAGATGCTTATTTTAATTTAGACAAGCAAGAACAAAAAATGGTTGACACAGTTTGTGCCAACTTTGAAAATGTCATAGTTTTGCTAAATACAGGTGCTATGATAGATACATCGTGGTTTAGTAAAAATGACAAAATTAAGTCGGCACTAATGATTTGGCAAGGAGGTATGGAGGGTACGGTTGCAGCAGCAAACGTTGTTAGTGGCAAGGTAACTCCCTCAGGTAAATTAGTGGATACCTGTGCAGAAAAATTTGAAGATTACCCATCGTCCGAGGGCTTCCATCAGTCCGAAGATTATGTTAAATACACCGAGGACGTATTTGTAGGCTATCGTTATTTTGAAACAATACCCGGCAAACAATCTTGTGTTGTGTACCCCTTTGGTTATGGCTTGTCTTACACAACCTTTGAATTTTCCGAGGAAAATGCTTGTGTATCAGGTGGAAAAATCGTTGTATCAGTAACTGTTAAAAATATCGGCAAATATGCAGGCAAAGAGGTTGTTCAGCTATATTACAACCCACCGGTTGGTGTAATTACCAAACCAAAATTTGAACTTTGTGCCTTTGCCAAGACCAAACTTTTAGCACCAAACGAAAGTCAAAATATTGTTTTGTCATTTGATATTTCATCTATGGCATCTTATGACGATATTGGGGACGTTCAAAAATCGGCATGGGTTATGGAAAAAGGTGATTATAAGCTATTTATAGGAAATTCTGTTAGAAATACCAAGGAAATTGATTTTACATATTCATTAAATGAAAATATAGTTACAGAACAATGCACAGAATATTGTAAGCCTGAATCACTTGGTAAGCGTCTAACTGCCACAGGCGAATATAAAACAGTTGAGAATTGCAAGGTTACAAGAAAAACCTTTGAGCCAACATATAACTGTAAGTATAAAGAACCTAAGGAAGAAGAAATCAAAAAATTAGCAGACGTTGCAAATGGTAACATAACATTAGATGAATTTATGAAACAGCTATCCGACCAAGATATGATGAAGTTGCTACTTGGTAAGAAAAATACAGGCGTTGCAAATACAGATGGTATGGGAGGAAACGAAAAATTTGGTATTCCTGCACCTATGACTGTTGACGGTCCTGCAGGGGTACGTCTATCACCGTCCTTTGATATATATACAACTGCATTTCCGGTTGCAACAATGCTTGCTTGTACTTGGAATACTGAAATTCTTGAACAGGTTGGTACAGCAGGAGCAAAGGAAGCAAAGGAAAATAACCTTTCAATGTGGCTAACGCCGGCACTTAACATACACAGAAGCCCACTATGTGGCAGAAATTTCGAGTATTATTCCGAAGACCCTTTTGTGTCAGGTAAAATGGCATCGGCAATGGTAAGGGGTATCCAATCGCAAAATATTGTAGCCACACCAAAGCATTTTGCTTGTAACAACAAAGAAACAAACAGAAAAGAGTCAAATTCTATCGTGTCTGAAAGAGCAATTAGAGAAATCTATGTTAAAGGCTTTGAAATTTGTGTTAAAGAAGCAAATCCTAAGCTTTTAATGACTGCATACAACCGTGTAAATGGCGCTCGTTCCTCTGAAAATACCGAACTAATAACAGGTGTTTTGCGTAATGAATGGGGCTATAAAGGACTTGTAACAACAGACTGGTGGAATAATGGTGAAAGAAGCAAGGAAATTAAGGCAGGCAATGATGTTCATATGCCTCATAGCCATTATAATATTTGGACTCCTTTTCCTTGGGAGGTTGAAAATGTTTCAAGAAACCAACTTGCAACCTGTGTAAAGCGCTTGCTTGAACTAATATTGTGGTTAGAATAAAATAACTTGAATAATTTAAACAGCCCTGTTTGTAACAGTCTTACAAACAGGACTGTTTTTTTATATGTTTTTATTTGTATAAATATATTTTTGCAATTTTTGTGCCTTCAATGTGAAGTGATAATCCTTTTTCCATCAAGTCTTTTCCAAGCGCGTAAAATTCCGAATTATCATCAAGGTCAATAAAAGTATATTTCTTTTTTGGATTCAAGTCAAAAAGTTTAATTTGTGCGTCGGAATAAGGCGAGTTTTCTCGCTTAAAAACCTCAATAATTCCATCGCCTTTTTCTTTTCTGTTATACTGAGATGCACACCAAACATCACTCCTGTCCGACCATTGAGTAAGTGGATAAAAGTCCTCACAAAAATATGGTCTAACAAGTTTATATTCTTTTATAAAATTCTTAACAAACTGTACTTTTTCAGGTGTATCACAAAACTTTTCGTGTTCTGCCCAGGTAAAATTCAGGGTGTTCACTAAGAATATTTGCAGTATGAAAAGCCCTTTCAGGCTCAAGCCATAAAATAAATTTCATTCCGGCATTGTGTGTAGCTTTTGAAATCTCTTCAAGTCCCTTTGGAAATATCTTTTTGCTTACAACCCAATCGCCTGTATGAGACCACCAATCCCCCTCAAATTCGTCGGATGATGGCGCAGTGTCTTGTCCGTACCAACCGGCATCAATCCAAATATATTCAAATTGAAGATGATTTTTCTTTATGGTATCAATTAGTTTAAGGATTGATTCTGCATTCATTCCACCCCAAACACCTGCACAAAGGGGGGCAAAATCATCTCTGCCCGGTTTGCCGATTAGTGAAAATTCCTCTTTGATAAGGCGTTTCCATTTGTTTTGAGAATCAATATAACTACCTTCGTAAGGCATCATTACAACAGAAGATGTTCTTATTTTTTCACCACCAAATAAGAAAAATTCTGTATCTTCAATTTTGGAACGGAATGTCAAACTGTCAGCATTACGTTCTAAACAAGCGTTCCATTGGCCACTCCAACCGATAGCAAAAATACACCCTGTACCATCCTTGTGGACGTTGAAAATGGGGCTGTCCCTTCCGAAGAACGGCCACATGTAGGTGCATAATTTTTTGCACCCTTGTCTGTATATAGCCAACTTGTGTTTTTATTTTCTAAAATTTTTGTAACATCGCAAGAAAACTCGTCCGACTCCCAATTTGAACCCTTTGGCGAATAAACTAAAGTGCCTTTTGTTGCATCGGGTAAGTATGATGAAATTTTAATGTATTCTTCGTGCTTAAAGGGAATTGTTACGTTGGCATCCCAAAGCTGCGAGATTACTTTTGATGGTTTATCACTTGTGTTTTCAATGTAGTTTACCCATTCATAAGCACCGTATTTTTCATATTTTTTTGCTATATTTGTGATTTTAAGCCATCATCAAAGGTATAGATTGTAGTAACCTCATTTTTGTTTTCGATAACCTATGTTTTAAAATTCAGCTCTTCAAATTTCTTATTATCATATAGAAATGAAAAACGTTTATTACTTTTTAAAAATTCCATAAAATCACCTTCTATTTTGTTAGAATCCAAACTGCCATTTTGCTTTCGTCGTTCCATAGCTTTCCTGCTGAAGAATAATCTACAAGAAGCATTTCTTCTCCGTTTTTAAGTGGTACTTTGCCCTCTAATATAGTTTTGAAGCTTGCCTCTTTTGAGGGATTAAAGTCAATAAAACCATTATTTTCTTTTATTTCAATAGGCGTGTCAACACTGTAACCAAGTCTGTTATCCTGAGCAAGCATAATAGGCCCTCGCCTTAAAGCAATATGGTTTTTGGCAATTGGGTCCTCTTTATCAAATGTAGAAACCATATAATTATGCCCCCAAATCACCTTGTTCATAAGAATTTGACTACCGTATGGGATTGGCTTTAAAACCTCGGTTCTCATATCCATTTTATATGTTATTTCATCATTGTTGTTCCAAATACCACTGATAATATAATATCCGTCAGACTTACAAATTTCTTTGTTACAGTTCAAACTTGAAAGTGTGTTCCAACTTGGATTTCTAAGCATAATGGTAAACTCTTCAGGCTTTTCCAATTCTGTTTTGATGCTTATTGTTTCGCCTTTGGGATAATCTGTTGTGGTAATAAATTTTATTTTATTGCCATTAGGCGTTACAGATTCCACACAACCATCAATAAATAGATTCATTACAAAACCTGTATCGTTACTTAAAAGCTGCATTTTTGGAACTAATCCAATACCGGCAGAACCAATGCATGCGCAACAACCATAATATGTTTTATCAGAGAACACTTTTAGTCCACCGATTCCGTTTCCTCTTGTTCCGGAGGTAAGAGGACTGTAACTGTCAAATGGAAGTGGAGTGTTTATTAAACCGGGCTGGCTATTTGCTATATCTTCGGTATTTAGTGAACCTAAATATGCGTTATAAAATGCTGTTTCAAACACATCAGCATATTTTGAATTACCGGTCAAAAGGTGCATTTGAAACATAAACTTCATAATAGTAACTGTTACACAGGTCTCTTGCATTATTTTATCGTTTGTTGTATTTGCTTGGCGAACCTTTGAATGGTCAAAAAGTTCGTTGGTACAGCCGGAACAACCAATAACTGTCAAGTCAGTTTCTATTATTTTATCTGCAAAATTTATTAGTGCAATTTTGTGCCTTTCATTTTTTGTTATTCTGTAATATTCCAAAAGCCCCTCAAAACAAGATGTCATTTCATAGGCCTTTGTTACAGGATATTGATAAGGCGAAAAATCATTATCGTATGCCAAATCAAAAATGTTTGAAATATCTGTTGCCCCTGTGGAAACTATATACTCTGCAAAATCAAGGTAGCGCTTTTCCTTAGTTAAAGAATACAGCCTTACAATAGGCTCTAAAATTGAGCAAGAATTTAGCCCTCTCCAATGCCTTGTGGCTAATGTTATTTCCTTTTTGCCTTCATCTTTTCCGATTTTACTTATTATGTAGTCAACTTGCTTTTTCATTGAAGAAATAATTTTTAAATTTAAATCCTTGTCATCTGATACTTCAAGGAAATATTGCATTCCTAAAAGAACGTATTTTCTGCCCCAAAGGTCCCAACCGTCAAATTCCTTTTCAATTGGATATGTGCTTATTCTGCCGTTTTCTTCTGCAACATCAATCATTTCCAAAACTGTTTCTTTTAATATATCAAACAGCTTTTTATCTTTGGAATATGAGAAAACAAATGACGCACCTCTCATCATTTTTCCCCAAAATTCACATCTCCAACCGTTGTCTAAATCAGTTTTTTCAATAAATTGAGCCACAAATTTGTGCCAAAGTTCAGGATTTAGCAACTGCTTTTCGCAAACAAAATCAAATATTTCTTTTGTAAAGCCATTGTAATTATATGAGTTATTATAGTCAGCAAAATACACATCTGTGTCAAGTCTTGGAAAGTTTGCAGTATTTTCTCCATAAATCTTTCTCATGCTTTTACCCACCTTTATATATTGTTATAGATAAATTCCTCAGCGTGCTCTGCATTTCCGTCAAACAGAAATGATGCAATACCCAAACTTTTTGCAGTGTTAATATTTTCTTTGTTGTCATCAATAAATATACAATCCTTTGCTTTAATACCAAATTTTTCAATGGCATATTTAAAAATATCAGCATTAGGCTTGTGCATTTTTACAACTCCGGAAAACACATATCCGTCAAAGTTACGAAGTATCCATATATCCTTGTATATATCTTCCATATATGAAGAAATGTTAGATATTAAATAAATCTTATGTCCGTCATTTTTAAGCTTGGTAATTAAATTGTCCATTCCTTCAATTACAGGCAAGTTAAATATCCAGTTATCACTCATTAGCTTTGCATAGTTGTGTAGATGTTTGGGCAATTCATTTAGAACTTCCTTTAAGTGAGCTTCCTTGTCCATCTCCCCACTGTCTAATTTGTCAAAATATTTTCTTGCAAAAAATACATCTGCCATTGTTTTGGCATCATCACCTGCAATGCCGTAGGATTTTACAATCCTCGAAGGCGCAAAGTCAACTAATGTAAGCCCAAAATCAAATAAAATGTTCATAATAAACCCCTTAAATAAATGACTCTACAAATATTTTAATGCCAATTAAGACCAAAATTATTCCACCAACCAATTCAGCCTTTGAACCTAATAAATCACCGAATTTCTTGCCAAAGAATACTCCGACAAATGAAATTAAAAACGTTGTAATACCAATAATTGAAACAGGCTCTATGATTCCAAAGCCCGAATATGTACCAACAAATGTAACACCAACCATTAACGCGTCAATGCTTGTTGCAATACCTAAAATAAATAGAGATAGGTTGTTGGTAATGTCCTTGTCAAACTCTTCATCTTTGTCAGCAATTGATTCATAAATCATTTTTCCACCAATAAAGCCAAGTAAAATAAGGGCAATCCAATGGTCAAATTGTACTATGTAATTTTCAAATCTGCCGGCAACAAGCCAGCCTAATGTAGGCATAAGAGCTTGAAAAAACCCAAAACAAAATGCTATTTTAAGCACGTTTTTTATCTTTATTTTCTTCATTAGCATACCGCCTGAAACGGAAACTGCAAATGCGTCCATTGCAAGACCTATACCGATTAAAATAATTTCTAATATTTCCATTAAGCTACCTCACTTTTATTTATATCCACCTTTTCTATTTTATCATACATTAAAAACAAAATAAATAATCTTGTATCTAATTATAATATTTTGTGCAATATAAACAAAAAAATAAAAAAACATTGTGCATCATTTATTGGAAAATGATAGGATTTTTCCTTTAAATGTCGTATAATAATCATATAATATATTTAATATATTTAAAATTAACGGAAGGGGCAAAGAAATTATGAGCAAATTTTCAACAGAGCAAATTAGAAATGTATGTATCTTAGGTAATGGCAATTCGGGAAAGACAACAGTAGCAGAATCAATGTTGAAATTTTCCGATGCAATTGAACGCAGAGGTGCAGTATTAGACGGAAACACAATTTCCGACTATGATCCTGAGGAAGTTAAACGTAAAATCTCGATAAATACATCACTGCTAACATTTGAATTTGGAAAATGTAAATTTAACGTATTGGACACACCCGGGTCCTACGATTTTATAGGCGAAATGTTGGAAGCAGTCAGGGTTTCTGATGCCGCCGTTATTGTGGTAAGTGGTAAGTCAGGTGTTTCAGCAGGTGTAGAGCGTGCTTGGGAACTTTGTAACAGCCGTAATCTACCGCGTATTGTGTTTGTAAATAAAGTTGATGACGAACGTTGTAATTATCGTAAGGTGTTAAGCGAGCTTCGTGAATCCTTTGGTAAAACAGTAGCACCTTTCCAACTTCCAATTAACAATGGAGAAAAAATTATCGGCTTTGTAGATGTAGTAAGTATGCGTGGTAAGCTGTTCCAGGACGGCCCACTTCTTGATACAGAAATTCCGTCAGATATGTTACCGGAAATTGAACCTATTAGAAATATGATTATAGAATCAGTAGCAGAAACTGATGAAGAGCTAATGGACAGATATTTCAGTGGTGATGAATTTACAATAGAAGAAATCAAAAAGGCACTTCGTAAGGGTATAGATGCCGGGGACATAGTTCCGGTAATTTGTGGTACAGCCTTACATAACAAGGGTGTAGGCGTGCTGTTAGAGGATATAGACGAATACTTCCCATCACCAATGGATGTAGAGGATTTTAAATACGATTCCAACGGAAAACCGTCAGTATTTATCTTTAAGACCATTGCAGACCCATTTGTAGGTAAGCTTTCATTCTTTAAGGTAATGAGTGGCACAGTAAAGGGAGATACAACCTTAACAAATCTTACAAACGGAACACCTGAAAAGTTAGGTAAAATTTACACAATGTTTGGCAAAAAGCAAAACGATGTAGATGAATTGTGTGCAGGTGATATAGGCGCAGTTGCAAAATTAACAACAGCCAAAACAGGTGATACATTAGCAGCAAGTGCTGATATGGAAGCATACGAACCAATAGTGTTCCCAATACCTAATATGTCATTGGCAATATTGCCAAAGGCAAAGGGCGACGAAGAAAAAATTAGTACAGGCTTGCAAAAGCTAATGGAGGAAGATGGCACATTTAAGGTTGAAAATAACCACGAAACCCATCAAACAATCATTAGTGGTGTAGGCGAAGTCCATATAGATGTAATTAAGAGCAAACTAAAATCAAAATTCGGTACAGAAACCGAGCTTGAAGAACCAAGAGTTCCATACAGAGAAAAATTAAAGAAGCCTGTTAAGGTGGAAGGTAAACACAAAAAGCAATCAGGTGGTCATGGTCAGTATGGACATGTTTGGATTGAATTTTCACCAACAGAGGAAGAAGACCTTATATTTGAAGAAAAGATATTCGGTGGTTCAGTTCCTAAAAACTTTTTCCCTGCTGTTGAAAAAGGACTTAAAGAATGTATCCTAAACGGTAGCCTTGCAGGTTATCCGGTAGTAGGCTTAAAGGCAGTTTTGGTAGACGGCTCATACCATCCGGTTGACTCTTCTGAAATGGCATTTAAGGTTGCAGCCTCACTTGCATTTAAAAAGGCAATGGATGAGGGTGGGGTTCAATTATTAGAGCCTATCGGCAGACTTAATGTTACAGTTCCGTCTAACCTAATGGGAGATATTACAGGGGACATTAACAAGCGTAGAGGTCGCGTTCTTGGTATGAACCCGGGTGAAAAATATCTTGTTATAGATGCAGATGTTCCAATGTCCGAAATGCACAGATACGCAACAGATTTACGCTCTATGACACAGGGCAGAGGCTCATTTAGATTTGCATTTGAAAGGTACGAAATTGCACCACATGATGTTGAACAAAAGGTAGTAAGCGAAAGCAATAAAGAATAATACTACACAAGTTCTGTAAAAATTTATCCATAAAAATGGCAATCCGAATTATTCGGATTGCCATTTTGTAATTTGTGAAGATTACATTATAGAATACAATATTTTAGATGCCTCAGCCTTTGTAACGTTTCTTAACGGCTTTATTGTTCCGTCCTCATATCCACCGATTGCACCAAGCTCAACTAATTTTCCGATACCCTCTTTTGCCCAATCTGCAATTTCGCCTTTATCACCTGCATTTATTTGACCAACAGTAACATTGCTTGGCAAGGTTCTTGCAATTATTGTTGCAGTTTCTGCTCTTGTAATGTTGTTTGTAGGGTTGGCATATATTCCGTCGCTTGCAGATGCACCCTTTAAAATATCAAGACTGTAAAGTGCTTTAAAGCTTCCTAATGCCCAATTTGGAATACTGTCAAGGTCGTTATATGGCAAGGAAACATCAGCATAATCATTAACGTTTAAGCCTAAATAATTGGCAACCATAACGGCAAATTCCGAACGTGTCATTGACTTGTTAGGGTTAAATTTCAATCCTTGACTTACCCTTTCTCCGTTAATAACCTTGATGTCGTAAAGGTATGAAAGCAAATCCTTTGCCCAGTGGTCAGTTGTGTCAAGGAACGGATTGGTAGCAGATTTTTCATTTAATGTAATGGTTTTAAAAGTAACCTTGCCGTATGAATTTGTAACATAGACAGTAACTTTTTTTGTGCCCTTCGGAAGGCTTGCAACTGCCTTGTTTTCAGAATAATCAAAATCAATTTTTTTGTTGTCGGCTTTTATAATAATGTTACTTTTATCAACTGTAAGTCCAAAATTAGAACTAATATTCACATTAGCAATATCATTGTCAACAGATAAATCAACCTTGGATTTTAACTCTTCCTCAGTTTCCTCACCGTTTGCATTTATTGTAACAGGTATTGTTACAGACTTGCTGCCTACCTTAACGTATATGTTACCACTAACGGCAATTACATTGTTTGCAGTAAAGTTACCCATATTGTCAATTTTGCCAATTTGTTCATCACAGGACCATTGGAAACAATCATCAGTTGCAATTAGTTTGTTGTATCCTGCATAGGCTTCTGCAGTTAATCCGGGTGTAGCATTTCTTTTTATTCCCAATGATTTTATAACCTCGTTGCTTGCCTCACCTATAACTCTTATTTCTGTTGGGTTTTCTACACAAGTAATGTATGTTGTTCCTGTAACAGAGCCGGATGTGGCAACTATTTTAACTGCTCCACTGTCCTTTGCAGTAAAGTTACCACTACTGTCAATCACACTTGCTTTACCACTTTCAACAGAATATGAAACATTACCAACATTTACAGGATAGTAATTTGTATCACTGCCCTTGCAACTGAATGTTGTAGTTGCACCTTTTAAAATGTACGATGTTAACGGATAAATTGTTAGCTTGTTAAGTACACCGGTAGCCTTTTCATTGTTCTTTAAAAAGATAAAGTTGGCAACAGTTCTTTGACTTCCCTCAGATGGCTTGTTTAACATTGTCATAATGCTGTTGCCGGGTAATTGAGCTGTAAATGTGGTAGAGCCACCACCATCTAAATTGATAGCATCAACACAACCAAGCTCCTTTAATCTGCTTGCAAGTGTCTTTAACTGCGCACCATAGCTGTAACCACTTTGTCTTCCATCAATGGTATAAAGAATAATAGAGCCATCATTTTTTATGCCAAGTGCAGTTCTTGGGTTAGCACCTGCCTCTAAATTAGAGCTTATGTTGCCATTTTCAAGTAACATTCCACCTGTTGCACCAATAGCGATTTTAGCTTTTTTAAATCTTTCATCACCCTCAATACCAAAGGAGATGGTGATTTTTTCACCTATTTGTAGGCTTTGAATAGGCTCTACAAATTCAGCAGGCGCATTTTTGTCAACAGAAAGGATGATTTTTCCCTCAGGAATAGCAACAGAACCTGCATATTCGTCAACAGATTCAACAGTTGCAGTAATCTTTTCACCTAATTTCATTTCACCGGCTATATCACCTAACAAAACATCAAATCCCTCTGTGTTGTTGTGAGTTTCGGTAGAAAATCTGTCAGTAAACATATATATTGCGTAAGGCTGACGATATTTGTTAATGTTGTAAATGTTTGCGCTTGTTCCGTCCTCTTTTTCTAAAATAGAATATAGTGTAAATTGTCCCATAAACGCCTTGTTGTCGTTTGTTATTCCAACGGCATATTGTTTAGTGCCGTCCTTTGTAACAATTACACCGTCAGAAATAATGTTGCTCATAGGAATGCCGGTTTGAAATGAGAAAAAGTCAGCATTGATACCTGCAATTGGGTTTATGCCAATACTGCGTAATCTTGCAATTTCTGTATTTGCAGTAGATTTCCCAAACAATTTGTACCCACCTGTTAAAATAGGTTCAACCATAGAGGAAGGACTGTATGTAACATAATTTTCCGTCTGTTGTCCGACACCGCCTTGGTCGCTGTACCAAGTATTGTGTGTTAAATCAACGCCTTTGCCGATATCTGTGGTATATCCGTCAATTAAAGTTGTACCCAATACAGAAGCCTGCACTGTAATTGATACAGATAAAAATATTGAAAAAATAAAGATTAGTAACTTGCTTTTTGCCATTTTCTAAACCTCTTTTGTAATTGGATTTCTCAGTAAATTATATCATAAATTATATGTAAAGTAAACACGAAAAATCTGTAAGTTTTAAAAATCATCTTAAATCTCTGTATTTGTTAGGTGAAATATTAAAGTGATTTGTAAAGGAATGACTAAAAGAGTATACGTCGGAAAACCCACATTCAAATGCAATTTCCGTAATTGCTTTTGAAGTGTTTTCCAAAAGTATTTTACTTTTACCGAGTCTAAAATCAATTAAATATTCATAAGGCATTTTTTTATATAGGTCATAAAAAATCCTTCTAAAATGACGTTCACTTAATTTGCAAATTTTTGATAATTCGCTTATTTTTAGGTCCGGATTGTCAAAATTTTCTGTTAAATATTTTATTCCGTCATTTATTTGGTTGTGCTTTTTGTGTTCTTCTCTTGAAAGGTTTTGCTCTTCAAATAAAAGACCAATTATTTGCATAATAATACCATTGCAAATAGCCATATATCCGGGATGTTTTAGTTGGAATGTTTCAAGTGCTTTAATGAATAATTCCTCGTATCTTGATGTGTTTATTTTTCCACAGCTTGTCGGTAAAGGCAAGGGGACAGAATCAAGGTTAATGTTAAAATTAACTGCAATGTAAGACACTTTATCGCAATTATAAGGCTTTGATATATCAATGCTACCCTTTTTGATATACCCTACATTATTAAATTTAACAACCTCTGAAATATCGTTTTTTATATATTCGATATCACCTTTTGTAACAAAAAACAAACTTTCGTGATTTCTTGGCTCTTCAAAAACACAAGGACTGGTTAAAGAACCCCTAAAAATAATGGTATTATCAGCAATATTATAATTAAAAATACTCATAATAAATCACCCAAAACCATTATAAACCCTAAAATGATTTTAGTCAATACGTGTCCGTTTAAAACAAAAAAATACTTTTAAAAACATTTTAAAAGCAAAAACGATTTGCTATACTGTAAAAAAGGAGTGATAAATATGATTAGTGGAAAATATGCAATAATAACAGGTGCGAGCAGTAGGTATGGTATGGGCTTTGAAATTGCCAAAATGCTTATTGAAAACGGCTGTAAAGTTTTAATAACGGGCAGAAACGAAAAGAAGCTTGTGGAAACGGCGAAAATACTTGGTGAAAATGCAATTCCGTTTGTATGGGATTTGGAGGACAGTCAAAACATTTCTGCAAACTTTAAAAAAGCTGTGGAATTATTAGGAGGACTTGACATATTTGTTAATAACGCAGGTGTTGTTACCAAAACAAGCGAATGGTGGTGGAAAACTCTTTTAGAAACTCCTGTTGAAGAGTTTACAAAGACTATAAAGGTTGATTTAACAGCAGTGTTTTTAACAATGAAAGAATCAGTCAACTATATGATTGAAAATAAAATAGAAGGACATATATTAAATATTTCATCAGTTGCAGGTGCTTTTGAGCCTGCCTTTGGTGCTTATGGTGCATCGAAATCTGCTGTTGTAAATCTAACAAAAGGGTGGGGCAAAATGTTTGCTCGTAATCATATAACCATAAATTGTATAGCACCCGGCCCAACAGCAACAGAAATGGATGGCTGGAAGGAAGGGGAATCCTTAGAAAATCCATTAGTTCCTTACGGACGTTCAGCTTCACCAAAAGAAATTGCAGATTTAGCAAGGTATCTTTTAAGTGATGAAGCAAAAATGGTCTGTGGAGAAACAGTAGTACTTGATGGCTCATATTCAATAAGGTAAAGGAGTGAGAAATTTGTTTAGTGGAAAATATGCAATAGTAACCGGGGCAAGCAGAGGCATAGGCTTTGCCATTGCCAAAATGCTTGTAGAAAATGGTTGCAAGGTTTTAATAACAGGCAGAAACGAAAAAACTCTTAAAGAGTCTGCCGAAAAATTAGGCAACAATGTTATTCCGTTTGTTTGGGACGCAGAGGATTTAACCAACATACCGGCTAAGTTTAAGGAAGCAGTTTCGCTGCTTGGCAAGGTTGATATATTTGTTAATAACGCAGGTGTCTTTGCACAGAGGAACGAATGGAGTGGTGGAAGCTTGCTTAAAACCACAGTAGAAGAGTGGGAAAAGGTAATCAATGTAAATTTAACAGGTGTGTTTACTTCAATGCAACAAGCAGTTAAATATATGGTTGAAAACAATATTCAGGGTAATGTTTTGAATATTTCGTCAGTAGCAGCCTTTGAACCTGCAAACGGGGCGTATGGCGCATCAAAAACAGCAATAATGAACCTAACAAAAGGTTGGGGTATGAATTTTGCACCTCATCATATTACAATCAATGGTATAGCACCCGGGCCAATAGCAACAATGATGAACAATTGGAAAGAAGGAGACCCAATGGAAAACAGCAGAATTCCATACGGTAGATTTGGAACAATTGAAGAAATAGCAAAATGCGCAAAGTATTTACTAAGCGAGGATGCCAAGATGATTTGTGGTGAAACCTTAGTATTTGACGGAGCGTATTCAATAAGGTTTAACTGATATTATGAACGATAGAATTAAAAAATTATTAGATTTGGTAGTAGACGGTAAAATGAGGCCCGTTGCCGTAGAACCAAAGTATGACTGGCAAGACGAGGTGTTGCCCGACGCAGAAAGAAATACTAAACGAGTTTGCGAATATATTATGGCACAAAATCCTGTAATTAAGGACGAAAGTATGTTGACAGGCTATATGATTTTTGAAGGTGAAGTTTTAGGCGATATTTTCACAAGAAATGGTCATGAAAATTTCAAAAAATTAAAAACAAAAACTTATAATCAACCAACAGATAACCTTGTAACATTTGAATGGCAACATGCAACAGGACAGTTTGAAAAGGTAATAAAAATTGGATATAAGGGTCTTTTAAATGAAATTGAAGACTCAATGAAAGTTCACCAAAATGAGCCTGAAAAGTTAATGTTTTTAAAGTGTGAAAAGGAATTTTTAAAAACAGCAATAGATTGGGCGCATAAATGTTCAGGCATAGCAAGGAAAAAGGCAGAAGAAGTTACTGTTAAGGAATACAAGGACAATTTGTTAAAGCTGTCCCAAGGGCTTATGAAAGTACCTGAAAATCCGGCAGATACATTTTATGAAGCAATTTTGTCATTGTATGTAACCTATTCATTTATTCCTGACAGCATAGGCTTAATAGACAGATATTTGTATCCGTATTATCTAAATGACAAGAAAAACGGCATACTGACAGACCACCAGGCAAAAGAATATTTGCAAGAACTATATATGGTACTGCAAAGCAGAATATCAAGAGAATCAGATAGGTTTTTTAGAGGTGGAGAGGCACATTTTTGCATAGGTGGATATAACGAAAAGGGAGAGGATGTGTTTAATGAATTCTCCAAGCTTGTGTTAGATGCCCTAATGGATATGCCAATGTGGATACCTCAAATTTCATTTAGATGGACAAAAAAGACCAAGCCGGAAACATTTAGGTATGTGTTAGATTGTGAACGCAAGGACAAAAACAAGCGACTTGCCTTTGTAAATGACGAACCACGCATAAAGGGGCTAATGAAGTATTTGGAATACCCTTACCAAGAAGTTGTAAACTATTCTATGATAGGCTGTAACGAAATTTCATTCCCCGGTGGTATTGTTTTAGGCTGGGATATGACAAATATAGCACGTTCTGTTGCTAACACATTCCATAACCGTAAGGACGATATTGTTAAAGCAAAAACATTTGACGATTTCTTTAAAATCTATAAAGAAGAATTGTTTAATGATTTAAATCAAGCAGAGAAAATAAAAGAAAAAATGCACATTATTCGCTCCAAGGATTGTAACATAGTAAGTAGTCCGTTTGTTTCAGGTTGCATCAAAAACGGCAAAAGCGTAACCCAAGGAGGATGCGATAACTTCATACCCTGTATGTCCTTAATAGGTATAACCACAGTTATAGACAGCCTTGCAATTGCAAAGCAATTTGTGTATAACGAAAAAATCGTTACAATGGAACAGCTTGTTAAAGCACTTTCGGACAATTGGCAAGGACACGAAGATTTGCGTAATATGATTATGAAAAACGGAAATTTCTTTGGCAATGATGACGAAATTTCAAATGAGGTTTCTGCAATGTTTACCAATGCCCTTGACCAATGGAATGATGGTAATAATTACTTACATAAAAAGTATGTTGTTGGTAATTTGATAGGATATAACGAACACAATAAATTTTTCGGAGATAATCTCCTTGCAACGCCGGACGGCAGATACGCAGGCGAAATGATTTCTTTCGGTATAGGTCAAAATAACGGCAAGGACAGAGATGGCATTACATCTTTACTTAATTCAATTACAAAACTTGACCCTTGCCACTTGCATACAGGTTCAAGCGTAACCAATATCTTACTTGATAAAACCTTGATTTATGATGATGAAAAGTTTGAAAAGACAGCAAGTATATTAGAAACATACTTTAAAAATGGAGGAACACATTTCCAACTAACCTATGTAGATGTTGAGGATATGATTTCAGCACAAAAATTCCCTGAAAAGTATAAGAATTTAAGAGTTCGTGTTTCAGGCTTCTCGGATTATTTTGTGTTGCTAAATACAAACCTTCAAAACGAAATTATAACAAGGACAAAACAATATCAATGATTAAAAATGACTGTTGCAAAAGCAACAGCCATTTTTTTATATTATATAATTGAAATAATCAATACCACAAGTATAATTAAAGGCAAAATATACGAGCAGTAAAATCTTAACCACTTTGGAACTGACAATCCTTCACCTGTATTAACTTCATTTAGGTAATTATTCCAACCCCAACCATAACGAGATGTGCAGAATAACACATAAACAAAACTACCAAAAGGCAATAATAAGTTGGATACAATAAAGTCCTCAAGGTCCATAATTGACTTGCCGAAAATAGTAAAATTCGACCAAATGCTATTACCGAAGATAGTTGGTAATACTAAAACGCACAATAACACAGCGTTGATTATTGAAATGGTACGTCTTTTCATATTTGTAAGCTCAAGCCAAGATGAAATAATAGTTTCAAATACAGCAATTACAGTTGAAAATGCTGCAAAAATCATAAATAAAAAGAATAATGTTCCAATTATTCTGCCGCCGGGCATAGAGTTAAATATTGATGAAAGGGTTGTAAATAAGAAGCTTGCACCAACACTTGTTGCATCAGCCGTCTGTCCACCATTGAATGTGAAGCAAGCAGGGAAAATAATCAAGCCTGCCATAATTGCAACAAATGTATCTAATGAAACAATAGTAATTGCTTCACCCAAAAGCCTCTTTTTCTTATCAATGTAACTACCAAATATGGCAATAGCACCAATACCAACACTTAATGTGAAGAATGATTGCCCCATAGCAGCAGTCATAACATTTAGAAAACCATATTTTCTAATACCATCTAATGATGGAACTAAATAGAATTTAATACCATCTAATGCCTTAGGAAGTGTGCAAGCATAAATTGCAAGACCTATCAACAATGTTAGTAATGCAAGCATCATACCCTTTGTAATACGCTCAACACCATTTTTAAGACCTAATGAGCAAATTAAAAAGCATATAGCAATTGTAGAATAAGTTGCAATAATATTGCTGACAGGGTTAGAAACCATAGATAGAAATTCGTTTCCTAAACTTTCAACACCTTGTAAATTTAGCATAGAGCCGTTAAGGTATTTAATAAAATACATAAGCATCCAGCCTGAAATAACCGTGTAGAACATCATTAAGATGAAGTTACCACCAATGCCGATAAATTTTGTTAAATGCCATTTGCTGTTTGGCTTTTCCAAAACATCAAATGAAGTTGCAATACTTCTTTGACTTGCTCTACCAACAGCAAGCTCCATTGTCATAACAGGCAAGCCCAAAAGTAGTAGAAAAGCAATGTAAATAAATACAAATGTAGCGCCACCAAATGCGCCTGTGGTAATAGGAAAACGATAAACATTTCCTAACCCAATTGCACAACCTGCGGAGATAAGGATAAAGCCTAATCTTGAAGAAAAATGCTCTCTTTTTGTGTTTGACATATTATACCTCTTTTCTCTTCCCCATTTAATAAACCAATAAATTATATCATATTTTTTATTGCTATGTCAAGATTTTACCTTGCCTATAACAAAAAATATTAAAAATGTAATCATATTAACAATTACAATGCTTGCGCCCGCAGGAGTATTTAGTAAAAGCGAAGCAATCATACCTATTGAAAAGCAAACAACGGAAATAATTGCAGAGGAAATAACAACCCTTTTAAATGTGTTAAAAACTCTCATGGCAGTAAGTGATGGGAAAATAATTAGCGATGATATCAGCATAGCACCCATCATTTTCATACCTATTACAATTATTATTGCAGAAAGCACAGCAATCAACATATTGTATATTTCTGTCTTAATTCCTGTTGCTCTTGAAAATTTTTCATCAAATGTAACTGCAAATATTTTTGAATAGAAAAATATATATAGCATTAAAACTATTACAGATATTATTAAAACCATTAAAATATCAGTTTCGGACATAGCAAGAATACTACCAAACATATAGTTGTATACATCTGTGTTAGCACCTGATGAAAATGATATTATAGTTACACCTAATGCAAGAGCAGAGGTAGAAATAATGGCAATGGCTGCATCTCCTTTAATTTTGCTTGTATCTCTAATTCTAAGCAGCAAAAATGCTGCAATAACAACTACCGGTATAGCAATGTAAATAGGCGTCATACCAACAGCAGTAGCAATAGCCAAAGCACCAAAGCCAACGTGAGAAAGTCCGTCTCCAATCATAGAATATCGCTTTAATACAAGGCTTACACCTAATAGGGCAGAACATAGGGAAACCAATATACCGCCTATAAACGCCCTTTGAATAAAGTCAAGGGCAAAAAAATCCATAAATAATTGACTCATATTTCTGTACCTCCTCTAAGCTTTTTAGAAAAGTCAGAATTCAAGTATTCTTCCGTAGTGCCGTAAAAATAACCGTTCCTTGTTTCAAGGTGTAAAATGTGGTCTGCATATTTAACGGCACTTTCAATATCGTGGGAAACCATAATTACAGTAAGATGATATTCCTTGTTTAATTTGTTAATTAGTTCGTACATACTGTTGGTTACAATAGGGTCAAGGCCTGTAACAGGCTCGTCTAATATCAATAGTCTGTTTGCAGCACATAAAGCCCTTGCAAGCAAGGTTCTTTGTTGCAATCCACCTGATATTTGGTTGTAGCATTTGTCTTTACGGTCATATATTTCAAGCAATTTCATATTTCTAACGGCAATTTCCTTTTCTCTCTTAGAGTAAAAAGGCCTTGCACCTCGCTTGTTTAAACAACCTGAAATAACCACCTCGTAAACTGATGCAGGGAAGTCCTTTTGGACTTGTGTCTGTTGTGGTAAATATCCAATAGACCTGTTTTCCAAATTTTCGCCCAAAATCACTTCGCCCTTTGAAGGCTTTTTCAACCCTAAAAGTCCATTCATCAGCGTTGTTTTACCACTGCCGTTTTCCCCTACAATACAAAGATAATCTCCACAGCCTACTTCAAAGGAAACCCCTGATAATATTGGTAAATTGTTATATTGAAATTCTACATTTTTACATTCGATTAAAGCCATTAACTTAGTGCCTCCACTATATTTTCAAGGTTGTTACTCATTAGCTCAGCGTATGTTATGCCACTTTCAAAATCCTTTACTGTTACGTTGTGGCAAGAGTGTAACATCAATTTCTTTACACCGGTTGCCTCGCATATTGTGTCTGCAATTTTTTGATTTGAAAATTCGGTATAAAATACAACAGGTATGTTTTCTGCCTTTACTTTATCAACCAAGAATGCAAGAGTTTTAGCACTTGGTTCGGACTGGTCAGAACATCCCTTAAATGCAGCATAATAACTTAAACCATAACATTTAGTAAAGTATAAAAACGGAAATCTGTCTCCAAATACAATGGTTTTAGCTTTGCTGTTATTAACAACATTTTCAAATTGCTTGTCAAGTTCACTGATTTTATTAACATAGTCCTTTTCATTACTTTTGTAATATTCAGTATTTTCCTTGTCTTTGCTGATAACTACCTCAGCAACCTTTTCAACCATCTTTATTGCATTTTTAGGTGATGTCCATATATGCTCATCATATTCATCTTCATCGTCGTCATCACCATCCATACCCTCAATCTGCTCTTCTTTAAGATTGTCGGTAACCTCCATAAGTGCAACAATAGTTGTCTTGCTTGTGTCAATAGAGGAAATAATTTTTTCAACCCATTGGTCTGATTCTCCACCATTGTATATAAATATATCTGAATTTCTGATTTTTAAAATATCCTGAGGTGTAGGGTCGTATGTATGACTTTCAGTACCGGGTTTTAAAAGCATTTCGATGTTTGCTTTATCCTTGGCAACAGCTCTTGCAAAGTCGTATTGAGGAAACATTGTAGCAACAATATTTAATTTTTCATTTTTATTTTCTATCTTATTTTCACAACTGCAAAAGCAAAAAATTGTAGATAGAATAAGCAAAACTGAAATTGTTTTTTTCATTTATCAATTCTCCTTTTCCTTGCAAGCTTTACACATTCCGTAAAGAATAGTCTTTGAAATGTCGATGTCAAAATTATGCTCAGTGTTAATATGACTGTTAAGGTCCTCCATGTGTTCACAGTCAAGGTGAATAAGCAAACCACACTCAATACATTTTAAATGGAAGTGCTTGTCGCATTGATGATTACTGCCAACATATTGGTAAACAACAGATTTAGCATTTGAACCACGAAATCTGCGTATAGTACCATCTTCAACCAAACCTGAAATCAGCCTATATACTGTGCTTTGTCCAATTTTGTTTTTGGAACATAAATATTCATTTATTTCCTTTGTAGAAAATTGCTTGTTGTTATTTTCAGCAAAAAAGTTGATTAGTAACTGCTTTTGTTTGGTATTATACATATTTGCCCTCCACGAATTTAAGAATTACTCTCATATTATATACCATAAATTCAAAAAAGTCAATAAAAATGGCGATATCTTTACGATATCGCCTAATTTTACTTTGAAATATAAATACCAAAATTCAAGTACCTGCAAATATTATACTATTATTTTCCTAACCCTGTAACATCAACTTCATTTTCTGCAAAGTTAACCTTTATGTATGTTTCGTAAGTCTTGCCCGGTTCAATAAATTTCAAAATTCCTTCCTTACGCATAACATCTCTGCCGTCAGGAGTACAGTTAGAAGGTTCAAGACCTAAAACATATTCTGTTTCACCCATCATTTTCCACTCTGTAAATTTATCTAATGTTTCCTTGTTAAATTCCATTACAAGTCCCTTTTTAATATCGGGGTTATATATACCAACCTTTGCAAGTCCGTCAGTAGCCTTTACATCGTGGTAATAGCATCTTTCTTCATAGCCGTGTTGAGGCACTTCCATATTAAGACAATTTTCCACATCATCTTTGGCGTGTTGATTTCTTGGAGTAACCGAATTTGCAGGAATAACAACCTTTGCATTTTCGGAAAGTAACGGATAACCCATATTGATATGGTAAAGCAACATACACGGACGAACTTTGCTGTCAATATTTTTGATAGAGTCTTTTATAACAATACTGTTTTCTGTTTTGGAAATTATATAAGTCCTTGTAAGGTAATATTTTTGACCAAACAAAGAACCATCACTTACATACCCTTTTACAATAATTTCTTTTTCATTTTCCTCGTACAAATAGTTTTCACAAGGGGTGTTGCCGATAGTACCGTGCATAGGCACTTTTTCACCGTCATCAACACAGGGAACACCTGTTCCGTCAATGCCACAGGTTGTCATAAATCCGGCGTTAAACGACTTTAAAAATCCGTCATCTTCTCTGTCATAGTATGCAGGTGCAACATAACCACTTGGTGCAAAATATCCCATATTAGCGCCATTAAAACTAATTCTTGGAATATCTAAGCAACGGTCAGGAGCAAGTGTAATATGCAAACCCTTGCCGTTTCTGATTTCTAAAAGTGTCATTCCTTTACCTTTGCCCTTTGCCAAAATAACTTCTTCAACGCCACAAATTTGTGAGTGATGTCCTAAATATTTATTCATAATATTTTAACTCCTTTTTATGTTATATTTTTATTATATCACATTATTATTAAATGGTAAATATTAAATATATTTTTTCATACGATTTAGTGCAGATTTTTCAAGCCTTGAAACCTGAGCCTGTGAAATATCTATTTCACTTGCCACTTCCATTTGAGTTTTACCTTGGAAAAATCGCATATTCAGTATCTGCTTTTCTCTTTTGTTAAGCTTTTTCAATGCGTCGTTAAGTGCAATCTTTTCAAGCCAAGCTTCATCTGTGTTTTTGTCATCTTTAACCTGGTCAACAACATATATTGCGTCCCCACCATCGTGGTAAATTGGTTCAAATAGTGAAATAGGTTCTTGTATAGCATCTAATGCCATAACGATTTCTTCTTTTGGTATGTCAATTTCTTTTGATATTTCGCCAATTGTTGGCTCTTTAAACTGTGTAGAAATAATTTTTTCCTTTGCAGATAATGCTTTGTATGCAGTATCTCTTAATGACCTGCTTACTCTAATAGAGTTGTTGTCCCTTAAATATCGTCTTATTTCACCGATAATCATCGGCACAGCGTATGTGCTAAATTGCACACCCTGTGAAGTGTCAAAATTGTCAATGGCTTTAATCAGTCCAACGCACCCAATTTGGAATAAATCGTCAGGATTTTCATTTCGATTACTGAATTTCCTGATAACACTTAAAACAAGTTTAAGATTTCCGTTAATAAATTCTTCTCTTGCACCTTTATCTCCGTTTTTTATTCTTTCAAAGAGCTTTGCTTTTTCGTCCTTTGAAAGCACTTTAAGTTTAGAAGTGTTAACACCGCAAATTTCAACTTTTTTATTCAAAAAATGCACATCCTTTGGTTTTTTAATAACTAAATTATTCCACCAAAGGATGTGCATTATTCGTAAAATATTTATTTTTTAGGGTTTACAATATCACGCCAATCAAGGTCGCCTCTTTCAAGACCGTGAATTAAAACCTCAGCAGTTGCTATGTTGGTAGCAATAGGAACATTATGTATATCACAAAGCTTTAAAAGAGCAGTAATGTCAGGCTCGTGAGGCATAGGAGTAAGAGGGTCTCTAAAAAACATAACAAGGTCAATCTCATTATAGGCAATACGAGCTCCTATCTGTTGGTCTCCACCCTGTGAACCGGTAAGGAATTTTTGAATATTAAGTCCTGTTGCGTCAGCAATTAACGAGCCGGTAGTACCGGTTGCAACTAATGTATGTTTAGATAGAATACCGGAATAAGCAATACAAAATTCTATCATAAGTTCTTTCTTTTTGTCATGTGCAATAAGTGCAATATTCATTATAGTTCACTCTCCTAATGTATTAAAATATTCCTAAGAATTTTTTTCTTTTGTCAGCTAATATTGGGACTTTTTGACCTGTAATGCGTTTGGCAATGTTAGTATATGCCATACCAACTCTTGACTTTTTGTTCAGTACAAGAGGAGTACCAACGTTATTTGCGCGTACAATTTCCTTGTCCTCAGGTACTGCACCGATTAAGGGAACGGCAATAACATTTATAATATCATCTACACTTAACATCTCACCACTTTTAACCATATCAAGTCTTATCTTATTTATTATAAGATATATTTCATTAAATTTCAAGTCCTCAAGTTTAGAAACTGTCATATCAGCATCTCTAACAGAAATTATTTCAGGCGTAGCAATGATTAAAGCCTTTGTAGCTTTTTGAGACATTAGCATAAACCCTTCGTGAATACCTGCTGGGCAGTCAATAAATATATAATCGTAATATGGGCTTATTTTATCAATCAATTCCCCAAGCTTTTTAGAATCCACCTTGCTGATATCAACATTTTGAGGAGGAGGAAGAAGACTTAACCCACTTCCGTTAATATCGGAAATAATAGCTTGCTCAAAAGTACATTTTTCGTTAATTACATCGTAAAAATCATATACAATTTCATTTTGTAATCCTAAAATAACGTCCAAATTGCGTAGTCCTATATCTCCGTCAATTAACAGCACTCTTTTGCCCATTGAAGCAAGTGCTGTGCCGATATTTGCAGTGGTGGTAGATTTACCAACACCGCCTTTTCCTGATGCTATTGCAATAATTTGAGCCATATTTTCACCTCTATGGTATTAGTCTGTTGTTTGTTTTGTTTTCGTCATTTACAATTTTAGGTTCCATATAATATCTAATTATCTTTTTGGCAATTGGCGCAACATAATTACCATGTGCACCATGTTCAACTACAATTGCTATTGCAATTTGAGGGTTGTCAAGGGGAGCAGCTGCAACAAACAATGCGTTTGCAGTGCCTGTGGGAACAGACGCAGTACCTGTTTTACCGCCGACAGGTATTTCAAAGTCGGCAAATACATTACTTGCAGTACCTGTTTCGGAAACTGCCTTCATACCCTGAATAATTGCATTGTAGTTTTCAGGCGAAATGTCAACCTTGTCAACAACCTCTGCTTCATTTCTTAAAACAACCTTGGAATCCTTGTTGCTTTTAACTTCCTTAATTAGATGAACCTTATACCTTGTACCGCCGTTTACAACTGTGGCAACGTAATTTGCAAGCTGTAATGGTGTAAACAAGTGGTCGGATTGACCAATTGCAGCCTGTAAGGTATCACCGGGGTACCATACAGCACTAATCTTTTCTCTGTATTCTTTAGAAGCAAATATTCCCTTTGCCTCACCGGTTAATTCACTGCCGGTGTATTCACCTAATCCGAATTTTTTACCATACTCTGCAAGCTTGTCAATGCCCATGCGTCTGCCAACCTCATAGAAGTAGTAGTTACATGAATTTTCAATGGCTTGGCTTACATTTTGAGGCCCATGACCAATACCGTAATCGTCATAGTACCAACAAACAGGAGCATATCCTGCTGATTCATAATACTTATAAATACCGGTATCGTTTATTTGTTCCTTTGTGTTTATAACTCCTGACTCTAATGCAGCTACTGCAGTAAGCATTTTAAATGTAGAACCGGGAGCATAAGTTCCTGAAATTGCTCTGTTCCACATAGGCTTTGCAGGATTTTCGGATAATTGTTTATAATCCTGATTAAATGTATTTTGGTTAAATGTTGGGTAGGACGCCAAAGCCAAAACCTCACCGTTGTTTACATCAACAACAGCAACAGCACCGGCTGTGGCACCAAATCCTCCACATATTTGAGTAACAGTTTGAGCTAATGATTCCTCGGCAATTTTTTGTAATTCCAAATCTATTGTTAGTGCAACATTGTTGCCGGGTACGGCAGGCTCAGTTTCAAGTACGTTTATGGTGCTTCCGTTAATGCTCTGTTCTGTGCTTTGTGCACCGTCCTTGCCTTTTAGGTATTCTTCCATTATCTTTTCAATGCCCTCTTTACCGATAATGTCATTCATACCATATCCCTTAGATTTTAATTCATCATATTCTTCTTTATATATGATACCAACTCTGCCTAAAATGTGGGAAGCAATAGTTCCGTTTACATTTACACGAATTGGTTCAACTGAAATATTAACTCCTTTAAATTTTTCACTTTGTTCTCTAATGTACGAAACAACCTCCATAGAAATATCGGAAGCGAATGTATATGGAGTAAAAGAATTAAAGCTTCGAGCTTCCATTTCATACCTTACACCGATAATTTTTCTTTGTGTTTCGGTGTCATATTTATCATCAACCTCATATTTATCTTTAAGCATTGCCAAAACTTCTTTGGCAGTCATACCTTTTTTGTATTGGTTTTTTCCTAAAAAGTAATCAATATTTTCCTTTTCGGTAGGCTTGGTATAGTTTGGGGAAGTAAAACTGTAAACACCCTCAGCAGTAATAGGCAATGTGTCATAATAGGATTGACCATACTGCTCTAATATTTTAATGGTATTTAAAATCAATTCATTTAACTTATCGTCTTCAATATATTCTTTTTGAAAAATAATGTTAAAGCCCATTCTGTTAGTAACCAAGGGTCTGCCATACCTGTCTGTAATATCACCACGAGAGGCTGTAACAGGTAATGATTTCAAAAGTCGTTTTTCGGATTGCTCCTTGTATGAAGCACCATTTATAATTTGTAAATTTATAAGTCTAATAAATATTAAAACTATAAGCAAAATTATTATTCCAATAATTATTTTAACTCTGTTTTCATTAAGCTTACCAATCAATTTAAAATGTCCCTCCTGTCCTTTTGCCCAAACAATTTAACAGTAAGGTAGTAAATTGGAATAGCGCTTATTGCAGTGTAAATTCCAATAGGCAATATTTTCACAAAAAGCATATAGAAAAATGATGATTTTCCTGCAATTGCAAAGTGAAATATCTGTATAGAAGCCTCACAAATAACTGCACTAATTCCTGAAAATAGCATTGTAACTCCAACATTTTTACGAAAAAACGATATGTTAATATAACCAAAAATAATAGGAAGATACATATAACTAATACTGTTAATAACTATGGTACCACTGCTTAAAAAGTCGGTAATTATACCACAAATAAGCCCTACAATGCCTGCCTCAATAGGCCCTTCATTTACAGAAACAGCAAGGACAAATGCAATAACTATGTTTGGCATAACGGAGAAAATCTTTAAATATTGACATAGTGATGCCTGAAAAGAAGTAAGTAAAATAATAATTAGTGCATATTTTAATATTCTAAACGGCTTCACCTTTTATTCTCCTTTAATTAGTAATAATCAAAACCTCATATAGCTTGTTGAAATTAACGGAAGGCTTAACATTTGCATACTGTGAAACACCCTGACTTTCAGAATGTATTTCTTTGATAGTACCAACATTTATACCTTTCGGATATATTCCGCCAAAACCGGAGGTTTTAACAACATCGCCTACTGTAATAGTAGAATCCTTTGAAATATAAGTCATCTTGCAAAGGGAGTTGGTAGAAACACTTGTATCACCATTAACGGTAGCAAGGTCCTCAGTCCGTTCCACAATAACTGCAACAGTACTGTTAGAGTCCAAAATCGTAGTAACTCTTGCCCAATTACTGCCAATATCTGTGATATGTCCAACAAGACCGTCAACAGTAACAACTGTGTTGTTCATTTTAAGTCCATCGTCAGTTCCCTTGTCAATAGTAAGTGAAATAAACCATTGGCTGGAATCTTTGCCGATAACATTGGCTGCAACAGTATTAAAGTCCTTGTACGTATCCTTTAATATCAACATACTGCGCAGACGTTCATTTTCATTTTTGTAACTTTTATATCTGTCAACTTGGGACTTTAACTTTGCGTTTGTTTCTGCCAATTCCTTATTTTTAGCATTTAACTCATCTATGTCATCAAAGTGAGAGAAAAAGTTTCTTATACCTGACGAAACTCCATAAACAGCCTTTTGAATAGGCAAAGTGATTTTAACAACAAAACTGTTTGTGTTTGTAGTTTCCTCAGACCTGTTAACGCTGAAAATAAGGGTAACAAGCAAAAGTACAGTAACAATCAACAGGATAATAAAATATTTATTAGAAAATAGTTTTTTAATCATCTTTTATTAGTTGAATGTAATACCTTTCTTAATGTATTTAACTGCCTTAACACCCTTGCAGTACCCATAGTAACACAGTCAAGAGGGTTGTCTGCAATGTTTGCTATAATGCCCGTTTCCGAAGCAATTATTCTGTCAATACCTTTAAGTAATGCACCACCACCGGTTAGAGTGATGCCTTGTTCCATAATGTCGGCAGCAAGCTCCGGAGGAGTTTTTTCAAGTGTAGATTTAACACAATCTACAATCATCATAACAGGCTCTGTTAATGCTTCTCTAATTTGTTCTGATGTAACAACGATTTTTTTAGGTAAACCGGTTACAAGATGTCTGCCGTTTACTTCCATAGCTCTTTCTTCCATAAGAGGATAAGCAGAACCAATTTCCATTTTAATTTGTTCGGCAGTTCTTTCACCGATTAACACATTTTGATTTTTACGAACGTATTGAATAATAGCATTATCAAAATAATCACCGGCAACACGTAAAGATACACTTGTTACAATACCGCCTAATGATATAACGGCAACCTCAGAAGTACCGCCACCTATGTCAACAACCATATTTCCAATAGGTTCTTCAACACGTAAGCCTGCACCTATTGAAGCTGCCATAGGTTCTTCAATAAGGAAAGCTTCCTTTGCACCTGCTTGAACAACAGATTCCTCAACGGCACGTCTTTCAACTTCTGTAACACAAGAAGGTATGCAAACAATAACCCTTGGCTTTACAAGGCACTTTTTACCACAAGCCTTTTGAATGAAATATTTAAGCATTTGGCTTGTGTATTTGTAGTCTGCAATAACACCCTCTTTTAAAGGTCTAATTGCAACAATGTTACCCGGAGTTCTGCCAAGCATTTGTTTTGCTTCATCACCGACTGCCAAAACCTCTTTTGTATCTCTGTTAATGGCAACAACAGAGGGCTCACGTACAACAATGCCTTTACCTTTCACAAAAACAAGGGAATTGGCTGTGCCTAAGTCGATTCCTAATTCTTTACTAAAACCTTTCATAACTTTCTCCTTTATATTCCAATCTTAAAATCATTATATAGATATTTGCTTAATTTATAAATAGGCAACCCTACAACATTATTGTAATCACCACATAGCTCCTTAACAAAGGAGGAGGCAATACCTTGAATACTATATGCACCTGCTTTGTCCATAGGGTCATTTGTGTTAACGTAGTCAGTTATCTGCTTGTCCGTAAGTTCAAAAAATGTAACATCTGTTTTTTCATAGTCAGTAATAATCATATTGTCGCTATTTCTAATGATAGTAAATCCGGTATATACACGGTGGGAATGACCACTTAACATTTTAAGCATATTGATTGCATCATCGTAATTTTTAGGCTTTCCCAATATTTTATCACCATACACAACAACTGTGTCGGCACCGATAATTATACAGTCTTTGTTGACTTTTTTTGAAACGTCCTTTGCCTTCTGCAAAGATAAGTCCATAACAATTTCACAGGGTATGTCCTTTGTTATTATTTCGTCAGTTTCACTTACCACAACATCAAATTCAATACCTAAAACGTTAAGCAAAGCCTTTCGTCTGGGTGAGGCAGATGCCAAAATTATATTCATAAATCTATTTTCCGGTAGAGCCAAATCCACCGTCTCCTCTTTTTGTTTCATCAAGCTTGTTAACAACTTGAATATTTGGTACAACTACCGGGGTAACAACTAATTGAGCAATTCTGTCCCCCGGGTTAATAACGAAGTCTTTGTCCGACAAATTAACAAGTGAAACCTTAATTTCACCTCTGTAATCACTATCAATAACACCAACAGAGTTTGAAAGCGTAATACCGTATTTAAAACCCAACGAGCTTCTGACATACACTAAGGCTACATATTCGTTAGATGGTAAAGCAACAGAAATCCCGGTTGGAACTACCTTGTGTTCATTAGGCTTAATAATAATTATCTCGTCAATACAGGCACTAAGGTCCATACCGGCAGCACCGCTGCTTGCATAAAATGGAGCAGGTATTGATTTTCCTATTTTGTCAGATTCATATTTTATTTTTAAATTCATTTTAATCTCCATTCTAACATAAACTTAATGAAAAATCCACATTAAACACCTTTGTAAAATTTGCCTCTTGTAAAATCCTTCGTAATAGGCAATTTGTTTTTGTAACAATTTAAAATTTCTATACACTCACTTGGGCTTTCATCTGTAAAACTGATTCTGCCGTATGAAATTCCGCAATTTTCTATGTCAATCAACTTATCACTCATTACAATAGGCTTGGAATTATAAATTTCGTTTCTGCAATCAGCCAAGCATTTAATTAAGAATTTCTCACCGGTTCTGTCCTCAATAAACCCACCCTGTGTGCAACCGGATGAAGTTTTTAACATACAATTTTCAGTTACCATAAGGGGCAACCTTCCGTAAATTATGCTTTCGGTAGGTACAACTCCATAAATGTCTGTTATTTGCCTGATTGTAAGTTCACTTGATAAAGTGATTGATTTTACACTATACTCTTCAAAAAACTTGTATGTATATTTATTAAATACATTCATTGTAAAGTCAATGTGTATGTCCTTGTTGTATCTTTTTGCAATTTCAAATTGCCCAATGTTTCTGACAAGCACATTTTTAACAGGTAAATTTTTAACTGTTTCATCAATGTCCTTAGGTGAAATCCTTGGTAAAATAACAATTTCATCATCTTTAAAATCACCTATTTCCAAAGGAACATATATCTTTTTACAATTTGCATTTCTTGCTATCTCTAACTGCTTTTTGTCCCATACGGAAACAGAAAAATCAAACCCTTGATTTTCTCTTACACTTTCTATATTATAGCTTTCGCCATTATCAATTCTCTTTTTAGAAAGTATTATTTTTCTTTCAAGCATCTCAATAATGCTTCTTCTGGCAAGGTTAATTTCCGAAACAGGAATAAAGGCATCGTTATCAATATCAATTTTTATATCTTTGATTTTAAAAACTGTATCACCAAGCTTAGATAACTGTTCTTTAATTCTGTCAGCAGAAGTAGAGGAGCTTCTTGCCTTTTGTATAACATCGGTTGATATGTAATCACATTGATTGCCATATTCATCTGTTGCAATTAACTTAATGCAATCATTTACCCTTCCTGCAAATTCTAAACTAATGTCTGTTTTTTTATAATTGTCAAATTGCTCATATTTTTCATCTTGCTTTAAGTAAGGGTTGTCAGGCTTGGTATGACAAAACATATCAGCACCTTTTTTGCCTGTGTAATATCCGTTAGAAAACCCACCTCTGTAAAATATTTTTTCTAATTTTTTATAATCCTCATCAGTTACTTGCTTTTCGTTGTCAAGATATTTTCTGTATATCGAAACAACAGTACCAACATATTCAGACCCCTTCATTCTGCCTTCTATTTTTAGGGATTTAACTCCAATATTTTCAATGTCCTTTAAGTGCTTAATTAAACACATATCCTTTAAACTTAACAAATAGCCGCTTTTGTTACCTGCTTTATAATTAAGCCTGCAAGGTTGGGCGCATTTGCCTCTGTTACCGCTTCTGCCACCTATCATAGATGACATTAAGCATTGACCTGAATAACAAACGCACATAGCACCATGGACAAATATTTCTATTTCAACATCAACATTTTTACAAATGTCTGCAATAACTTCCTTTGATAGCTCTCTTGCCAAAACAATTCTTTTAAATCCAATATTTTTTAAAAACTCTGCGCCATATTTGTCATAAACGGTAAGCTGAGTGCTTGCGTGTAACGGTAAATTAGGGGCAATGCTTTTAATATACATAGCAACACCAATGTCTTGAATAATTACACCGTCTGTACCAAATTTGTTTAATTTCCTAACAAACTTGTCAAGTTCTTTAAATTCAACATCACCTACTAAAATGTTTACTGTAACAAACACCTTAACCTTCCGAAGATGACAGTAATTTATAGCCTCTTCAAGTTCTTGGTCGTCAAAATTATTGGCAGACGCCCTTGCATTAAATAAATTTCCACCTAAATAAACTGCATTTGCACCGGAAAGTACGGCAGCCTTTAAAGCTTCAAAACTTCCTGCCGGTGCAAGTAATTCACAACTAATCATAATTTATCTTCTTTTCAAAGCACTAATTTCAGACTTTAATCTTGCATTTTCGGATTTTAATTGACTGTTTTCAAATGTAGCAGAGGAGGCATCGTCAATATATTGCTTAATCTGTGAGCGTAAATTGTCAGCAACCTCTTCACTTTTGAAATATTCATCGGCAATGTTAATTGCAGTAAGCACAGCAACGTCATTCATAGTAAGCTTACCACCGGTAGCATATACAATTTCACCGATTTTCTTTTCTATGTATTGACCAACCTTTTCCATATATTCTGTAGATTCTTCAGAAAGTATGGTGTAATCTCTGTCATTTATGTTAATAATTATTTTGTTTTTAGCCAATTGTGTTCACCCTTTCCAAACAGAATAATATCACACATTATATTATAACACTTTTTGAATAAAATGCAATATTTTTGTAAATATTATTTCATTATAATATAGAAGGACTGTAAAAGATAAAATTACAGCCCAAATTTAAATTTATATTTTTTCTTCAATTAAGCTATATAATTTACTAATTGCATTACTGATGCCACCCACATTATCAATAAGTCTGCATTTAACAGCCTCTTCTCCAAACAAGATAGTACCCACATCATTAGCAATTATACCGGTTGCAACCATTAAGTTTAATAATTTTCTTTTTGTGATTTTACTGTTTTTAGAAACGAAGCTTACAACTCTGTCTTGCACCTTGTTGAAATATTCGTAGGTTTGTATAGCTCCGATTACAAGTCCGTTTGTTCTTATAGGATGAATGGTCATAGTAGCAGAGGGCACAATAAACGAGTAGTCGGTAGAAACAGCCAAAGGAACGCCTATGCTGTGCCCACCGCCTAAGACTATGGAAACAGTAGGCTTTGACATACTTGCAACAACCTCGGCAATGGCAAGTCCTGCCTCAACATCTCCGCCAACTGTATTTATTAACATCAATAGCCCTTCTATGTCTTTGTTTTCTTCGATTTCAATCAATGTAGGCAGTATTTCTTCATACCTTGTAGCTTTTGTGTTTGGGGGCAGTATATTGTGTCCCTCAATTTGACCAAAAATATTCAAACAATGTATATTGTGTAAAGCATTTTTAATAGGAGTAGTCTGTTCAATCATTCCGTTTTTTGATGTTTGATTTGTTTCTTCTATTTCCATAAGGTTCACCTCAATGATATTATACCGATTTTGGGCGATATAATACCTTTTTTTGACTATTGTTAAAATGTTAAATTGTAGCATTTTAACAAAAAAATAGCGTCAGTTTGTCTTTAATGAGCTAAAATCTTGTCAATTTTTATGAAATATAACTAAAATTGATAGAATTGTAAAAAAATATATTGTAATTTTTTAATCATAGTGGTAAAATAAAAGCGAAATGATGATTAAGTAACATCATTAAATTTTTAGGAGGTATTTAAAATGAAAAGATCAGATTTAGTTGCTGCAATCGCAGAAAAAGCATCAATGACAAAGAAAGATGCAGAAATCGCATTAAGCGCTACACTTGAAGCAATCACAGGTGCTTTAAAGAAAGGGGACAAAGTTCAATTAGTTGGCTTTGGTACATTCGAAGTACGTAAAAAGGCTGCTCGTGTTGGCAGAAACCCACAAACAGGTAAAGAAATTAAGATTGCTGCTTCAAAAGCTCCTGCTTTCAAAGCTGGTAAAGCATTCAAAGAAGCTATCAAATAATTTAACTTTTTAAAGTTTAAAGCTTTCGCTTAGGCGGAAGCTTTAATTTTTTCTTGACAAATGACGTAATAATGAATTATAATACTATTGTTAATTTAATATGCTGTTATAGCTCAGACGGTAGAGTAACGCCTTGGTAAGGCGTAGGTCGGCGGTTCAAGTCCGCTTAACAGCTCCAAAGCAAAAATCCTATCTTTACAGATAGGATTTTTGCTTTGTATTATTCAATCTTCAATATTCAATTTTCAGTATTCATTAAATAATGACAGCAAAACCGGAAAATAAACATATATCTTTATTGGTCGGCTTTTGCACAAACAAACAGAAAAAAGATATTATGTCTTTTTTTCTCAGTGAAATAAAGGATTTGCGAAGATTTTCGCAAATCCTTTTTAGATTGGTCTGAATACTGTAGGAGTTTTTGTAATAGTATAATGTAAATTCACAGGGTATGCCTTGCGTTCTTTCCTCATAGAAAAGAACAATAACTTTGTTTGAAAAATATATAGATTGAAAAATAACAGGAGGAAATCAATACGAAAAAAGCATTGAGCTTATTGCTCACCATCATGATGCTGCTCTCCACCGATTGCACTTGACTATTTAATTTACTTATGTTACAATTGAATTAATCATTATAATTATATTTTCTAGTATTTATGGAGGTTTGAAATGAAAAAAAGGACTAATAGACTACATATTTTATCACTTGTAGCATTATTGATATTTGCTACATTCGTTTGTACTCAGCCTACAGCTTATGCCGTTAATTATACTGCATCGCATATGACCTTTGCTTTTCCACAAGAGTTGAACCAATATTTACGTACTGGTACTGGTGATACAGGAATAAAATTTTTTCCTAATGGTTCGGGTGATTCAGTACAATTAAGTAAGAATGACGGTGAGACTTTAATATATAATGGAAAAGTCTATGATGTTTATAGTTTGGGGAGCGAAGTGACACCAGCTAGCGATGCCGCGCAATTTCGTACATATTTAAAAGTAGGTACAAATAAAACTGCTAAAATTAAAAATTCAAATCCAGATTACTGGCCAACTTCTGCTGCAAATATGATTGCTGTTCCGGGCAATATAGACAATTTGAAGGATGGAAGCCAAAATGCATTATTTACTTGGGCACAACATTATAAAATAACTTTAGATGCAAATGGTGGAACTGCTGGATCAAAAACTTCGTTCAACATTGTCAAAGATGAAGATATGCCGGCATTGACTAGCACAGGAGAATTACCTACAAAGCAAGGTTTCACCTTCAATGGTTTCTTCGATGCCGCAACAGACGGAACTAAGTATTATAATGCCGATGGTACAAGCGCTAAGAAATGGGATAAGACCAGTGCTAACACTACGCTATATGCGCAGTGGACACCTGATTCAACGGATCCCAAGTTTTACGCTGTGTTCAACACGAATGCCGAAGGAAAGTCAGGAGAAGCAGGTTACAAGCCGGCAAATACGCTATCTATTTACTATGACACAAATAAGGCAAGCCATATAGGCGTGAGTGGTAAGAATGTGTACTCAGATCTTCCAACAGAAGCAACAAAAAAGGAGGATTGGGGATACAACGCCAAACGATACTTAGTGAAAAATGTCGTGATCGATGCCGGTGTGGCAAACTATTCCGGACTAAAGAGCACAGCTTATATGTTCTCTGATATGGACAGCGCTGACGATATCAGTGGATGCGAGTATCTGGATGTAAGCAATGTTACGAACATGAGTAATATGTTCAGCTTCTTCGGCCTTGACAGCAAAAGCCTTACAGTAGTCCCGAATGTGTCAGACTGGAATACCGTTAATGTAACGGACATGTCTTATATGTTCAACAGATACGGCAAAAGCAGCACAGCGAAATTACAGGCTCTGGATTTATCAAAGTGGAGCATTAGTTCGCTTACCAAAACAGAGCGTATGTTCTCGTTCTACGCCTACGCGAACACTCTGGGCGATCCTGTCGTATATGCAGCGAACTGGTCATCAGCTAAAACTCTAAATGCAAACAATTCCATGGATATGTTTACCGATAGCAAGCTCAGAAATGCTAATAATGTAACTTCTGCTTCTGATCAATGGGCATTTGCTAACACCGGCGCAACAGGCTGCTTTACTGTCGAAACACCCCCCTACGCTGTTTCTGCAGATTTTAACTTTACACCACCTACAGAATCAACATACGACGGTACTGTTAAGAGTGCTGAGGTGAAGGCTAAGTCAGGCATAACAGGTATGGGAGAAGTAACTGTTAAGTACTCCTCGGACGGTGGCAAAAATTGGTCGCAAACTGCAAAAAATGCAGGTACATATATCGTTAAAATTGATGTTGCAGAAGGCGAAGACTATGCTTCTACAACAGATATAACTGACAGTTCTTGGACATTTACCATTGAAAAAGCCAAACTTACTGTTTCAGGCACAACGGTAGAAAGTAAAACTTATGATGGTAATGCAACCGCTACCGTAAAGAAAGGTACACTTGCAGGAGTTATCGGAGCAGACGATGTAAGCATAGACACCACAACGGGAACATTTGAGGATAAGAATGCAGGAGAAACTAAGGAAGTTACTGTTTCTTATACATTAAAGGGTGTGGATACAGATAATTATGAAATTGATACTGAGACAGTAAATGCTGATATTAGCAAAAAAGTGTTAACTGTTTCAGGCACAACGGTAGAAAATAAAACTTATGATGGTAATACAACCGCTACCGTAAAGAAAGGTACACTTGCAGGAGTTATCGGAGCAGATGATGTAAGCATAGACGCTGCAACGGGAACATTTGAAGATAAGAATGCAGGAGAAGCTAAGGAAGTTACTGTATCTTATAATTTATCGGGTGATGATGCAGGAAACTATGTAGTTGAAGATGAAAAATCTTCTGCAACAATTACTAAGCGTGATATTACACTTAACTCTGCAGATGCTATAAAAGAATATGACAGAACACCTTTAACAAATCATAGCGTAGCAGAATTGGGAAGTGGATTTGTAGCAGGCGAAGGTGCAACATACAATTACATAGGCTCACAAACTTTTGTCGGAAAATCGGATAACATATTTACATACACCTTGAATGAAGGAACAAAAGCAGATAACTACGATATTACAACGGAAAACGGAAATCTTGAGGTTTGTAAAAAAGCACTTAAGATATACGGAATTACTGCAAGTGATAAAGTTTATGACGGAACAGAAACGGCAACAATCAGCACTGCAAACGCAATTTTTGAAGGAATTGCTCCTTGCGATACATTAACGGTTTCAACAACGGGGGTATTTGCAGATAAAAATGCCGGAGAAAATAAAACAGTAACCTTCAGTGGATTAGTGATTGACGGTGATGCAAAGGATAATTACATAATCGATGATAACAGTCAAAAAATTACAGAAGCAACTATTTATAAAAAAGAATTAACAGTTGTGGCAGGCGCAAAGTTATCTTATGTAAACAGAGATTTGGAAAAGCTTACTTATACAAGCGAAGGCTTGCTTGAGGGCGATACAATAAGTGGCGAACTTGAAACAAATGCAGATAACAAAATAGCCGGAGAATACGATATAACAATCGGAACACTTTCTGCAGGTGATAATTATACAATCACATTTATACCTGCAAAATATACTATCCTAAGAAGAAGATCGTCCGGCAGTACAAAATTATCAACTGTAAAAGTAACCACCAATATAGGTGATGATGAAAGCGTTTTATCGGTTAGCGTGGGTAAAAAAGTTTCATCAATTCAAACACCTACTATGGATAAGAAAAACTTTATTGGCTGGTATGCAGACGAGGATTTAACAACACCTGTTTCAGAAAATGATATTATTAATGAAGACACATCATTATATGCAGGCTTTGAGTGGGATTCAAAATACACACTTAATATGGCTATCGGCAAAAAAGAAGCAGTCGCTTTCGGTGAAAGCGTTACAAACGATGTTGCGCCTATCATTAGAAATGACCGAACAATGCTTCCTGCAAGATTTGTTGCCGAGAATTTAGGTGCAAAGGTTGAATGGGAGGAAGCAACACAGACTGTTACAATCACAAGCGAAGACGGAAAGACAGTAATTAAGCTTGTTATCGGTTCAAATAAAGCATTTGTAAATGGACAAGAGATAATTTTAGACAGCGCAGCATTTATAGAAAACGACAGAACTTACACACCGGTAAGATTTGTTGCCGAAGCCCTTGGCGCAACAGTTGAGTGGGTTGACAAAAATCAGGAAGTTATTATAATAAAATAATATTATGTCAAGTTGGAGAAAACTATAAATTTGTTGGATATATTTATTGTTCGGCATTTGCGCGTCGGAACAAGCGAAATTTCGCTTGTTCCGATTTTTTTATAAAATCGGAACCCACATAAACTGCTGTTCCTTATTTTTCACAATAGGTTACGCTCGGTTTGTCTGCTCGTTTGTAAACGCACTCACAACGGCAAACTATTGCTACCAACCTTTTGAGGTTTATTCGTATATCTTTATTGCTCGTTTTGTATGAAGCTTGTCAATATTAGTGGACAAATAAAAATATTAAACTTGATTTTATTCAATTGTTGTTATATAATAGACTCAGATTTTTTTATCGTAGGAGCATAAAATAAAAAGTTTTAAAGGTTTGATTTGCAGATACTTTACTAAATTTGATAGAATTTAAAAATTATTGATAAATAACGTCAATTAACATAGAAAATTTAAAGTTGGGTGTAGTATGAAAAATAACAGCATATTAAAATCAGAATATCTTAAAATGTTGCCGTCAGTATTTTTAATAATGCTGGCAACATCAGCCTATGGATTGTTAAACAGCTTAATAGTTGGTAATTTCTGTGGCTCAAAAGGACTTGCAGCTATGGGTATTATTACGCCGTTAACCGGTATGATTTATGCCTTTTCGAGTATGATGAATTTTGGAACATTAAGTGTTTGTGGTAACTACTTTGGAGAAGGTAAAATAAAAGGAGCAAATTCAGCATTTACCACATCCTTAATTTGTGGTTCTGCAGTTGGTGCAGTTTTAACATTGGTATCACTAATTTTTCCAAGACTTATTTCAAGCCTTTTAGGGTCAAATGTTGAAATGTTGGACTCTGTGGCAGACTATCTAAAAGGTATGTCATTTGGAATGATTCCGCTTATGATAAACAGCACAATTTGTTCCTATATTCATATGGGTAAAAAGCATCATTGGGCGATTATTTCAGTAATTATTCAAATAACAATAAACGTAGCTTTGGACTTTTATTTTATTTTGTGTTTGAATAAAGGTATTTTCTATGTAGGCCTTGCCACATCAATAGGCTCAATAACAGCGATGATAATTTTGCTTATTTGTACATATAGTAAAGATTCTGTTGTTAAAATAAAGCCTTCACTGTTTAGATTTAGTCATTTTGTTAATTCTATAAAATATGGCTCAAATTCAGGATTTATGGAGACAGCCTTGGCAATTAGGAACCTTGTAATTAACTATTATTTAGTTAATGTAGGTGGAGCAGATGCAGTCTCTGCTTGGTCTGTAATGCTTAATGTAGGCATTTTAATGGTTGCATTGTCAGACAGTAACGTGGAAGTAAGTCAAATCCTATTTAGTATTTCAGTTGGTGAAAAGGATAAAAAATCTGTAAAGGAAATATGGAGTTTTGCATGCAAGGTAGGAAGAATTACTACAGGCGTCGTTGCACTTATTATGATAATTTTTGTTAAGAAAATAGCAATGTGCTTTGGCTTAACAGGACAAGCACTGGATTATGCCTCATTTTTATGATAGTATTCGGCATAGTGATGACAATAGGTTTTAGGAACGATATTTGTACTCAATTATGGCAAATATTAAAATTAACAAAACAGTCCATTTGGATAAGCGTTCAAACCTGCTGTATATTGCCAATTTTGTTATCCGTATTGCTTGTAAAAATGTTCGGAGTGTATGGTATAATAATAGCAATTCTTATTTCAAATATACTGTCCGGTTTTACTATTTTAATTATTTCATGTATTAAAAATAATAAAATGCCAAAGGACGCCTTTGAATATTTATTGTTAAACCAAAGAATAAAAGATGTTCCCGGAATTAGCAGAACGATTTACACCATAGACGATGCAATCAATTCCTCAAAGGATTTACAAGCCTTTTGCGAGGCTCAAAATATTGATAAACGAACAAGCTATTATATTAGCCTTTGTTTAGAGGAAATGGCAGTTAATGTAATAGAACACGGCTTTACAAAAATGAAGGACGCAAGCAATGGCGCAATAGATATGTTTGCCTATGTTGATGATGGACAGGTTACACTTAGAATAAGGGACAATTCAGTTGCATTTGACCCAAATGAACGCTTTAAAATTTTAATGGACGATGAGGATATAACAAAGCATATCGGTATTAAAATGGTTAAAAAACTCCAAAAGGAAATGAAATATCAATCACTAATTAGTAAAAATGTGTTGATTATTAAAATATAAATTAGGTGATATAATGAACATTCGTAAAGGGACAAAAAAAGATATACCACAGATATTACAGCTTTTATCTGAGGTTTTGGAAATTCATGCAGCAATTCGCCCTGATGTGTTTGTATCAGGAACAACCAAGTATACAGAGGACGAATTACTTTCAATTTTTAATAATGATAAAACTCCTGTATATGTTGCGGCAGATGAAAACGATAGTGTTTTAGGATACGCCTTTTGCATAATTAAAAGTCAACCATTTTCTAACAATATGGTGCCATTTACTTCAATGTTTATAGATGACCTTTGTGTGTACCAAACTGCAAGAGGTAAGCACATTGGTCAAAAACTATTTGAATATGTAAAGACAGAGGCAAAGAAAATAGGTTGCTACGAGATTACACTTAATGTATGGGAAGGCAATGACGGCGCAAAAAAGTTTTACGAAAAAATGGGAATGAGACCAAAGGAAATACAAATGGAATATATCCTATAATTACGGTTGTAGGAAAATGCACATACCACAAAAAGTAAAAAATAAAATGCACCTCAAAGGTATACACTTTTAGGGGTGCATTTTTTAAGAAAAATTAAAATTTAAAGTTGAAATTCCTTTTGCTTTGAACAAACTTCGCCTCTCATCTGTATACACCATTGGGTACACAGAAAGCTAAAACTTTTTTCCTCATTTTGTCCAAGCTGTACTATTTTCTAACAACCTAAAATCATTTATAAACTGTAAACAAAGCAAATGAATATGGCGTAAGCTCTTCATTTAGTGTAACAACATTGCCATCGATTTTTCCACTGCAATTATAAAAATCAATTTTGCTATAATCATTATCAAGTACGATTTTAGGCTTGTCAATACCGTCGGCAAACAAATTCCAAAGACCTACGGCCATAGAGTTTTCATCTTTTTTGCACAAAATATATAATTCCGGGTTTTTAAAACACATAGCAGGAAGCCTTCTGCCTTGTAGCTTTTCTACACATTTGCAAATTTGCGCTTGCCTGTAATAATTCCTAAATAATCCTTTTTCCCATATACCCTTTGCCCATGAAACTTCTGCTACAAAAGAATATACAACAAATTTGTATCCCTTGTCATTTTCATAATAGTAACAGGCAGGGCATCTGTCTGCCGTTTTCCACAAATTACTGCTGTAATTGCCGAAATTCCCGTCAATTTTTAAAAATTCACTTTGAATTTCAACAGTATCTTTAACATCAAGCTCATAAAATATTGCACTTGGGTTTACTTGAGCAACTGTGTAATCATCTGCATCGCAAAAATGCTCCACAGGCATTTGATTAACCTTTTTCCACGAATTTACACCTACGTCAATACCCTTTTTCATTAGAATTTTTGCAGCTGCAAAATCAATAATTACACCATTTTTTAATGTTTCTTCATCAATGTATCGAGCATTTTCACCAAACACCAAGCTTGCACAGTTCTTTTGCCCATAAGCAGTAGGTATAGAATTGTCAACTGTAAACCACTGGCTTATTAAGGGCAAATATCCAATGTAAGCGTGGAAGTTATCACGTGTTACATCTTCACCAAATTCAGCATCTTCAAAGGTGTTGATGCTTTCAACAATGTTTAAACCAACTGTTTCTTTTCCGGCAAATCGCCTTTCTATTTCCTCATAGTGTCTTTTGTTTTTAATGTGTTTGTCAATATAGACAGTTTCATAATCTGCTTTGGAATCATAGTCAGTCATATATTTTAGTATTCCTTGACTGTGTCCGTCAGCACGTAAAATCATATCATAAGCCTCTAACAATGAGGACGGAACCCAATGTCTCGGCCTTGGGTAAACATCGCCCTCGGTAATAAGCTCTGCACCGGTATCTTTAAGCCAATAGGTTTGTAATCTAATAGCTTCAATGTTAGATGCAAATGTTGGAATTTGGTTCCAATATGGTGCGCCTGTCATTCTTGCAAATGGCTTGGTTTCTCCGGCAGTAAGCTTTACCAATTCACCAAAGCTAATCCCCTCCATTTTGTAGGAGGAGGCATTAGCAGCAAGTCCAATTCTTGCTTTGGGATTTACCGAATGTATTGCTTTTTCTATTTTAATGGTAAAATCTGCAAGGGTTTTGCCCATTAACTTTAAAAATTCTTTTCTGTATTTTATACCATCCTTTGAATATAACTTTTCACTAATAAATTCTCTTGTTATATTTTCACCTAATCTACTTGAAAGTGCTTTTATATGTTTATCACAGCAACAACCATGCTCACGAAATTTTTTACCACCGGTAAAGGAAAAATCATCCTCGAACATTATCTCCGGAACACCTGTTTTAGCAATAGCCGTAACAAGCTTTATAAAATCATTGGTAAAATTATCGTCCAAAGGGCAGTATCCACTTTCAATTACAGTTCCCTTGTCGGTAACTATTTTTGTATACTTTTCATAGGCTCCGTTGTCCATATAATTTCTGCCACCGTATCCTATTGTAGGGCAAATCCAAGCACCTGCATTAAAGCCAAAGGATTTAAACTTTTCTACGGTCTTTATAAATGAATTTATGCTTTCGTTAAGTATTGTATCACTGTCAAGAACACGTTCAAAAACCACGAAAACTGCGTCAACCTCTGCATTTTTTAACTGTTGTGCCAATAGGCTAATGTCCTCTTCGCTTCTATCATTGTTAATTATAGGTACACATACTCTGTACATTTAAAACACTTCCTTTATATTTCGTCTAAAAAATATCCTCTTGTGTCGGCATATCTGCCATATTCGTCAATCACCGTAAACCTTACATACTTCAAATCGTCAATTAAGTCAAAGCACGCTTCGTTTATATATTCGTTTGTAGCTGCAATTTTTTCAGGAGCATATCTTAAATTTGTTTTCATAACAGCAGCCTTTGCATTTGAAAAGCTTGCGTGGATTTTATTATCCTCTATATAAAGCTCGTTGATTATAGGCCCTTGTGTTGAGTACATATCACCTTTTTCCATAGCATTTAAAACAGCAGATGCAGTTAATTCCCTTGCTTTTATCATTGTAAATGCCCAAGGTCTTATGTCATTTTCATTACCATATATTCGTGCAATATGGTTGTCGTCCGAAGCAGTACAGCCAATCCTCATACCATTTCTTAAAAAGTAATCATACATTTGGGCATTATATTCTGCTGAACCATAAAAAGTACCTTGGTTTATCATTTCCATAGAAATTAGTCCGCGAAGGTCTTTTAAATAATAAGTATCCTCAAGGGAAAGAGAAGGGTGGTTAAGAGCAACTAAAAACCCGTTTTTGTTTGCTTCGTCAATAAACCTTTGCGCAAATTCCATGGAGTATTCTCTTTTAATGTATTCACCGTAGCATTTTACATTAGGAGCTCTGTAAACTTCACCGTGTACCACATATTCGGGGCTAAACATAACCTGAGTTTCATTGTGTTGGTCTTTTGGATAAAGATTAAACTCTATTGTCTTCATTCTAACATATTTATCATAAACCTTTAAATCTTCAAGGCTTCCATCACAAATAGCATATTCATAACCTGTTAAAACTAAAAAATCAGGGTCGCTTAAATGTGAATGGTCAACCAAAAGCTCGTGGTCGGTTATTGCCAAAATATCATAGCCGTTTGCCTTATAAAAATCCTTCATTTCTTCAGGTGTATTTTTACCGTCCGAAACAGTAGAATGACAATGCAAATTTGCCTTGTAAAATCTACCCTCCTTAGGAATTAGGTACTTTTTCATTTAATAGCCCCCCTTAACATAATTATCTATTGGAAAGTATATCATATACGTTTTAACATTTCAATAATTTTAATTAAAAAATTTTTGTGTATTTTTAACAATTAAATCATTTCATATTCTACAAACTCAACATCATATTTCGTTGACAGTTTTTCGTTATTTTTGTATAATTATAAATAGCAAAAATATTATAAATAAAGGAGATATATGGTATGAAAAAATTATTAGCTCGCAGTTTATCTGTATTGGTAGCTATCTCAGTAATCGGAAGCACTTCCGTATTTGCTGTGGAAAAAAGAACTGTATCAAAGGGTGTAACACCTCAGGATATGGTTGATGTTTATAACGCTTGTGGCAATGATACTGCTAAGAGTTTTGATGAAATTGAACGCTTGGTTCACATTGACGAAACTGACGTTATTGACGAAACTATTGATGCAACAGTAAAATGGAACGAAAATTCAGCACCGATTTATCGTGAAAACATCAAGGATATGTTTGGTGTTCAATACGAAACAAATCGTGGTTGGGACAACATCATCACAGAAGATGGTGTATTAAAGGATGACTATGTTGAAAAAATCCAAACAATGTTTGACCAACCTGTAGTTCGTTGGGGTGGTGGTTCATCAAACGGCTATGATATGATGGATATGATTGCTCCTATTGACCAAAGAAAGCCAAGTGTTAACTTGTTTGACCCAACTCGTTCAAACAGTGCAACAGACCTTCATTTTGGTCCAATCGAATTTATTAAAGCACATCAAGCAAACAATCCGGATGTTGCATTCCTATGGTGCTTGTCATTAGACCATAGTACAGCAGAACATAACGCACAATTTATCCATTTCCTATTAGATGATAAGGACGAATCCGAATGGGGCGCACTTCGTGCTTCTTATGGTATCGAAAATCCGGTTAAAATCTGGGGTATCGAGCTTGGTAACGAAATGTACTTCACAACAGAAAAAACTGATGAAGAAGCAAAAGCAGAAACAGACGAATATATTAGATTGTTCCGTGAACATGCAGAAGCAATCAATGCAGTAGACCCTGAAATTCGTTGTATTCCTTGTCTAAACGGTAATTCATCACGTGCAGGCTTCTACGAATGGAACCGTCCAATTATCAGCCAATTAGGAAGCAAGTATAAATATATGGCATTCCATCTATACTATGGTGGATATGAATATGCTTACAACGGTCATTGGATTGACGATGCGTTAAGAATTTGCAGAGATTACTTTGGTAAGGACCACGGTATTCAATTGTGTTTAAGTGAACACGCAAAATGGGATACAAAGACAGCATTCTCTCGTATGGGATTAGGCTCAGCACTATGCACATCTCAGTTCTTAAATATTATGCTTCAACGTACCAATATGTGTATGACAGCATATCACTGTGGTTCAACAAGACCAAGCTTTGATACAAAATGGGCATTCTTCAGTAAAATGGGTGATGATACATTAGCATTCTCTGCATTACCATATTTGTATAAGATTTACACAGAAAATATTGGTGATAGAGTTCTTACAACCTCTGTAAGTGCTCCTGATACATTGCTTTATAACGAAGCAGGCAAGGGCAACATCTACACAGATGAATCAAGTACAAGAAGAATGTTTACAGCAGTTGCAACACCAAAAGGAAAGCATCAAATGGTTGTATTCTTAACAAACCGTTTGCCTTATGTTGACTTTAACGTAACATTTAACACAAAACTAAACTATACACTTAAAAAGGAAATAGTTTTCACATCTCCAAACATTGCATCATTTGCTCCATCAGCAAAAGATGAAAAGGATGTTTTCAAAGTAACTGAAACTGAAAAGAACATCAAAGACTTTAAGACATATCATATGCCTAATAAGAGCTTTGTTTGCTTGATTTTAGAAACTGAGGACGAAATCGAAGCAGCAGAGGACGAAAGAATGATTACACCTAAATTTACAGGTGAAGATAAGTTCTCGGATATTGACGGATTATGGTCAAAGAACGAAATTAACCTACTTGCAGACGCAGGTGCTATTTCAGGTGTAGGCGATGGTTTATATAATCCAAATGCTCAAATTTCAGTTGCAGAATTAGCAAGTATGGTTGTAAAATCATTAAATTACGGAACTTACGACAAAAAGCAAATCTTTGATAATATTACTCCGGACCAATGGTACTATAACGCAATCAATACCTTGGGGTCAAAAGGATACCTTAAGGCAGAAGAAGTAGCCGACCCTGAAGCACCGGCAACAGTTAAGCTTGCAGCAATGATTGCTTATCGTATTGCAGGTAAACCTGATATTAAAAACTTAACAACATATCAGGAAAAATATCCTTGGATTACAGGACTTGACACATTAACTGCAAAGGCAATTGCAAACGGTATTAAATGTGGTGTACTTACAAAGTTGTTTACCGAAGTAGAAGCAACAGAAAGTACTGCTTTATCTCGTGCAGATGCAGCAGGCTTGGTATATCGTATTACTATTCCTGATGTATTTATCTGCTAAATAGTTAAATTTTAAAAGGTCAGTATTATAAAATACTGACCTTTTTTGTGCTTTGAGCAGTCTGTGCATTTTTCTTAAACCCTTTATGCTTATAGGATAATGCAAATTAGTCCTCCTGAACCTTCATTGATTATTTTTGATAATGTTTCTTGTAATTTTTGTCTTGCATCCTCCGGCATTTTTTCCAATTTTGTATGTAACCCTTCGTTGACTAATTCATTTAATGATTTACCAAATATATTACTGTCCCAAATTTTTATTGGGTCGTCATCAAATTCTTTGAGTAAGTATTTTACTAAATCCTCCGACTGTTTTTCAGTTCCTACCACAGGGCTAACCTCAGTTTCAATATCAGCCCTGATTAAATGAATGCTTGGGGCAGATGCCTTTAACCTTACACCATATCTGTTACCTTGACGGACAATTTCAGGCTCCTCTAATGATAACTGTTCTATTGACGGTGAGATAATTCCATACCCTGTGTCTTTTGCTTGATTTAAAGCAGGCTCAATTTGTTCATATTCCGATTTGACTTTTGCAAGCTCTTGCATCTTTATCAGTAGTTGACTGTCATTTTCAATATTAAGTCCACATGCCTCACTTAACATTTCATAGAATAGTTCCGGTTTTAAGAATACATCAACAGTTATTTCGCCTGTACCTAAATTGATACATTCAATACAAATCTTTTCAACATATTCACACTTGCTTACAGTTGGCAAAATACAGTTATAGTCCTTAATCTTATTTAATCCGTTTATAGTTTCGTATATAGAACAAATAATTGTAGATTTTACTCTGTGGTCGTTGTTAAGCCCCTGGACCCACTTTGGCAAATTAAAATTAATTTCTGTAATAGGGAATTCATAGAGAATGCTTTTAATAACCTCATTGATGTCAGCGTTAGAAAATTCTGCACAGTTAAGTGGAATAACCGTGCAATTGTACTTGTTTTCCATTTCAGCCTTTATACCAATTGTACGGTCGGAATTTGGGTATGCGCTGTTTAATATTACAACAAATGGCTTGTTAATATCTTTAAGCTCATTTATAACACGTGATTCGGCATCTTGGTAGGACTCTCTTTCGATTTCGGTAATAGTTCCGTCAGTAGTAATAACAAGTCCAATGGTAGAATGCTCTGTAATTACTTTTTTAGTACCTATTTCTGCGGCATCTTCAAAGGGGATTTCATTTTCAAACCAAGGAGTTTGTACCATTCTTGGGGCGTCGTTTTCAATGTATCCCATAGCGTCAGGCACAACATATCCCACACAATCAATCATTCTCACATTTAGCTGTGCATTGTCATCTATATTTACTTTTACAGCCTCATTAGGCACAAATTTAGGCTCTGTTGTCATAATAGTTTTGCCTTGTGCACTTTGAGGCAACTCATCTGTGGCACGCTCTTTTTTGTATTTGTCTTGTATGTTTGGTATTACAAGCATATCCATAAAACGCTTTATAAATGTGCTTTTTCCGGTTCTTACAGGTCCAACTACACCAATGTAAATATCACCACCGGTGCGAACGTTAATGTCCTGATAAATAGAGTTGTTAGTCATCGTATTTCCTCCAATAAAACAATCTGTTTGTATATGCTATGTTGCTAATTCTTGATATATGCAAAAAAGATAATATAATAATTAGTAAAAATATACAAAAAAAACAGTAAATTTTTAGCAAAAAAACATTGACAAACCTATATACAAGTGATATAATCAATAAAACAAAGAAATTGACCTTTGAAATTTTAATATGTGAAAATAAAGGGAGCTGTCTGTAGGGGTGGCTCCCATTTTGCATATTTGACAAAAAAGGAGGGACAAAAGTGGCAACAGAAACTATTGAAAAAGTGCTTCAAAAAGAAAAGGAAGGGGAAGCTAAAATTGCAGAGGCAAAAGCATCTGTAATTAAGATGGAGGAAGATGCCAAAATTTTATCTGTTTCAACCAAGGATAAGATTTTAACAGATGCAAAAAACAAGGCTGAAAAAATCCTTCAAGATGCTCAAACAAAGGCAGAGAAGATAATGGACGATGCAAGGATAGAGGCAGAAAAAAGACAAAATGAAATAGCAGAAAGCCTGTCAGGTTTAAACGACGAGGCAGAAAAGATAGTTAAAGAGATATTGTTTTAATTTCGTTTAATTTGAAAGAAGGTGAAACATTTGGCAAAACTTCAAATGCAAAAAATCGAAATTATAGCCCTGATAGAGGATAGTAAAAACCTTATTGAACGAATGCAAAGGCGTGGGGTTGTAGAGCTTTTTTGTAATGATGACGAAAAATTATTAAAATATAATACTGCATCGGCAGTGTCAGGGTTTGAACGAAGTATCCAAACAGCAGAATCAGCACTTGCTTATGCAGAAAAATACTCGGAAAACAAGCCGTCCATTTTGGATTCTTTAAATGGCAGAAAACCAATGACAACAAAGGAGTTTTCCGAAAGTAAAACGCAGACGGATAAAACATTAAATCTGTGCTATAAAATATTGGACTGTGTTAAAAAGATTTCCGACTGTGAAACAAACATTTCTAAAAACGAAGTTCAAATAGATATGTTAAAGCCATGGAAGTCCTTGGATATTCCACAGAACTTTAAAGGCACAAGGTATACAAAGTTCTATATAGGCACATTACCTGCACAATATACGATAAACCAATTAAACGAAATCGTTTTACAAGCAGACCAAAATGCAATGTTTGAAATAAATGTTGTTTCATCAAGAAAGGAACAAACCTGTATTTCGGTAGTTTGCCATAATGATTGCAGCAGTTTAGTATACGATTCCCTACGGGATATTGGTTTTGCAGTATTATCGCCAAGCAGCAGCAGGACATTTTTGGAAGAAATTGATTTTATGCAAAATGAAATTTCAAGCTTCCAAAAAACAATTGATGAAAGCAAAAATAAAATTAAGGAATACAGTAAGTCAATAGAAGACATTAAGTTCTTAATAGATTACTTAGTAATGCGTAGGGATAAATACCTTGCAATTAGCAAAGTTGAAACCTCACAAAAGACGGTAATCGTTCAAGGCTATATCCCAAAAAGATATGTAGAGGGCTTGGTAAAGGAGTTTGAACAAAAATATACCGTTGCAATTACTGTTACAGACCCAACAGACGAAGATGATGTTCCTGTACTTCTTAAAAACGGTCCATTTTCCGAACCTGTCGAGGGCATTACAGAAATGTATGCACTGCCAAATAAACGAGATGTAGACCCAAGTTCTGTTATGGCATTTTTCTATTACTTGTTCTTTGGTATGATGTTATCAGATGCTGGCTATGGATTAATGATGTTAATTGGCACAACAATAGCACTAAAAAAGTTCACAATTGAAGGAGCGCTTAAAAAATCACTTAAAATGTTCCAATATTGTGGAATTTCAACTTTGATATGGGGAGCATTGTTTGGTAGCTGGTTTGGTGATTTACCACAGATTATAGCATCAAACTTCTTTGGCACAACAATCAAAACAACAGCACTTTGGTTTGAACCAATTGCAGACCCAATCAAATTACTGCTATTTAGTTTTGCACTTGGTATAGTTCATTTGTTCTGGGGGCTTGCAGTAAACTTTGGAATACTGTGGAAAGAGGGCAAAAAGTTCGATGCCTTCTGTGATGTAGTTCCAATATATCTAACCATTTTAGGCGTTTGTCCAATCGGTGCGAGTATTTTAATTTCAGTATCACCAACCCTTGTTAATGTTGGTAAGTATATGGCACTTGTTGGTGTAATACTGATTGTGCTTACATCAGGCAGAACAAATAAAAACATATTTGTTAGGTTCTTCGGTGGTCTGTATGGACTGTATAATGTTGCAACAGGCTACCTTGGGGATATATTATCATATTCAAGACTTTTAGCATTAGGTCTTGCAACAGGTAGTATAGCAGGGGTAATAAATATGATTGCAACAATGCCGGACAACAAAATATTAAAAGCAATACTTTTAATAGTAGTAGGTATAGCAGGACATACGGCAAATATGCTTATAAATCTATTAGGTGCCTATGTTCATTCAGACAGATTGCAATTTGTAGAATTATTTTCTAAATTTTATGAAGGTGGAGGCAGAGCCTTTAACCCATTAAAAGCAAATACAAAATATATTAAATTTAAAAAGGAGAATATTTATGAATAGTTTAGGATTAGCATTAGCAATTACAGGTGCAGCATTTGCTGCTTTGTTCGCAGGTATAGGCAGTGCCAAGGGCGTAGGCTTGGTTGGCGAAGCATCAGCCGGGGTTGTTAGTCAAGACCCATCAAAGTTTAGTAAAACATTGATTTTGCAACTTCTACCGGGTACACAGGGCTTGTATGGTTTGTTGGTTGCAGTGTTGCTATTAAGCCAAATCGGCGTATTAGGTGGTTCACCGGCAGAACTTTCATTAGAACAAGGTCTTATGTATTTTGGTGCGTGCTTACCAATCGCATTTGGAGGCTTGTTCTCAGGTATTGCACAGGGCAGAACTGCTGCAGCAGGCGTAGGCATAGTTGCTAAAAAGCCTGACGAAAGTGGTAAGGCGATTATTATGGCAGCTATGGTAGAAACATATGCTATCTTAGCATTACTTATTTCAATTCTTATTATTATCAATATTAAATAATAGCTCCCAAAGGAGAGTCAAAATGGAAGGCTTAAACAAAATATTACAAAAAATTGAAGATGAAAATAATATACAAGCAGAAAAAATCCTTTCCGACGGCAAAATAGTTGCTGAAAATATATGCAAGCAAGCAGAGGAAGAAGCAACAGAGGACGCTAAAAAGATTATTGCTCAGGCAGAAAAATCAGCTAACCAAATAATCGAAAACGCCCAAAGTGGTAGCGAAGCATATATTAAAAGGCAAGAGCTTGATGCAAAGACAAAGGTTATTTATGACCTTATAGATAAAGCATCAAAAGCTCTTAAACAAATGGACCACCAAACATATTTTGATATTATAGAAAAATTGGTAGTTAAATATCATCATCAAGGTGATGGAGTGTTGTGCTTTAATTCTAATGATTTAGATAAATTGCCAAAGGATTTTGCAGAAAAAATCAACTCTCAAATTACAGATGGTAAAATCACTGTATCTGCTGAAAAAGCAGACATCGAAAAAGGTTTTGTATTAAAATATGACGGAATAGAAGAAAACTGTTCATTTGATGCACTAATTCAAGAAAAGAAAGATGAAATCAAGGATAAAATATACGAAATAATTACGCATAGGAGGGCTTAATATGAAGGATACTGAATATGCGTGTGCAGTGGCAACAGTTAGGTCAAAGGAAGCAGAGCTTTTTAATATGTCCTATGCAGAGCAACTTATTGATGCAACTGACTTTAATACGGCAAAGTCAATTTTAGTCGATAAAGGGGTTACAGGCTTTGCAGAAACTGACGATGTATCAAAGGCACTTTCTGACTATATGCCTAAAATATTGGATTTTTTAAAGGAAATATTGCCTGATAAAAATGCTCTTGATTTCCTAATTGTTAAAAATGATTTTCACAATTTAAAGGCATCAATAAAAGGCTTGATTTCCAATACAGACCCACATAAAATGTTTATTAAACCAAGCATTTTAGACAGCGAATTTGTATATGAATCCGTTAAAAGTAAAAATTTTGACAATTTGCCAAAATGGATAAGTCAAGTGGCAACAGATTCATATCAACTTTTAACCTCTACAATGGACGGGCAACTGTTTGATATATTTGTAGATACTGCATCATTACAGGCTGTTAAGGACTTTTCTGCAAATGCAGAAAGTGAATTTGCAATGTTACTTGCAGATAAATTTGTTACACTTACAAATATCAAAATTGCATTAAGACTATCTGCTGTTAAGTCAACAGATGCAGTGGTAGAAAACGCATTTTGTCAGTGCGACGGGTTAGATGTTATAGCCCTTGCTAAATCAACATTAAAGGGTGCAGACGATGTTTTGACATATTTAGACTCAATCGGTTTTAATGACTTAATTGTAGAATATGCCAAGTCATCGGCAGCCTTTGAAAACAAGTGCGACAGTATTATTATGGGTATGTTAGATGAGGCAAAGCGAATTAGCTTTGGTATAGAGCCACTTATAGCCTTTTATCTTGCAAAGGTTGCAGAACACAAGACTATTAAGGTTATAATGAGTGGCAAGCATATAGGCTTAACAAATGCAGAAATTAAAGAAAGGGTGCGTGAACTGTATGTATAAGGTTGCAGTTATGGGTGATAAAGAAAGCATTTACGGTTTCTCTGCACTTGGAATGTCTGTGTTTCCTACGGAGAATAAAGAGGAAGCATCAACTATTTTAAACAAACTTGCAACAAGTGGGTTTGGAATAGTGTATATGACAGAAAAATTAGCATCAATTATACCTGAAGAAATCGAAAAGTATAAATTTGAAAGTAAACCGGCAATTATTCTAATACCGGGTGTTAACGGAAACACAGGCGAAGGAATGGAACAGGTTAATAAATCTGTTGAAAAGGCTGTCGGCTCAAATATTCTGAAATAGGAGGCACATTATGAGTAAAGGAACAATAATTAAGGTTAGTGGACCTTTGGTTGTTGCAGAAAATATGCGTGATGCAAATATGTTTGATGTTGTCCGTGTTAGTAACAGCCGTCTAATCGGCGAAATTATTGAAATGCACGGGGACAGGGCAAGCATACAAGTATATGAAGAAACATCAGGCTTGGGAACAGGTGAACCGGTAGAATCAACCGGAGAACCACTAAGCGTAGAGCTTGGTCCGGGTCTTATCGGCAGCATCTTTGACGGTATCCAAAGACCACTTGACGATATTATGAAAATTTGTGGTAACAACCTTGACCGAGGTGTAGAGGTTGCATCTTTAAAAAGAGAGACAAAATGGCACTTTACACCAATAGTTAATGAGGGGGACGAAGTAACGTCAGGTGATGTTATAGGTACAGTTAAGGAAACAGATATCGTACTTCATAAAATAATGGTACCTTATGGTATAAAGGGTAAGGTTAAATCAATTAACGAAGGGGACTATACCGTTACAGAAACAGTATGCGTTATAGAAACCGAAAAGGGCGACAAGGAAGTTACACTTATGCAAAAATGGCCTGTTCGTAAGGGCAGACCTTATGCTAAAAAGCTTTCACCGGATAAGCCACTTATTACCGGTCAAAGGGTAGTAGACTGTATGTTCCCAATTGCAAAGGGTGGTGTGGCAGCTATACCGGGGCCTTTCGGTAGTGGTAAAACAGTTACACAGCATCAACTTGCAAAATGGGCAGAGGCAGATATTGTAGTATATATCGGTTGTGGTGAACGTGGCAACGAAATGACCGACGTATTAAATGAATTTCCGGAACTAATCGACCCACACACAGGTAAATCTCTTATGGAAAGAACAGTGCTTATTGCCAATACCTCCGATATGCCGGTTGCAGCGCGTGAAGCGTCAATTTACACAGGTATTACAATAGCAGAATATTTTAGAGATATGGGATATAGCGTAGCCTTAATGGCAGATTCTACATCACGTTGGGCAGAGGCGTTGCGTGAAATGTCAGGCAGACTTGAAGAAATGCCCGGTGAAGAAGGCTATCCTGCATATTTAGGTAGCCGTCTTGCACAGTTTTATGAACGTGCCGGCAGAGTTATTACACTTGGTAAAGAAGGCAGAGAAGGAGCACTTTCTGCAATTGGTGCCGTTAGTCCTCCCGGTGGTGATATATCTGAACCGGTTTCACAGGCAACACTTCGTATTGTAAAGGTGTTCTGGGGCTTAGATGCAAGCCTTGCGTATAAACGTCATTTCCCTGCTATTAACTGGCTTACAAGTTATTCACTGTACACCGACCTGTTATCTAAATGGTATGCAGAAAATGTAGATGAAAATTGGATGAACTATCGTGGCAGAATGATGAGCTTGTTACAGGACGAGGCAGAACTTGACGAAATTGTTAAACTTGTAGGTATGGACGCATTGTCCCCGGGGGACAGGCTTAAAATGGAAGCAGCCCGTTCAATACGAGAAGACTTCTTGCATCAGGTTGCCTTTGACCCTGTGGATACTTACACAAGCCTGCAAAAGCAACTTTTGTTAATGCAACTAATTTTAATGTACTATGACTTATCCAAAGAAGCAATTGATAAAAACGCTTCAATAGATGTACTTGCAGGGTTGCCTATCAGGGAAAGCATAGGCAGATTTAAGTATGTTAAGGAAGATGAAGTTCAAAAGGAATACGACCGTATTGTAAATGAACTTAAAAAGTCAATTAACGAAACTATCGGAAAGGAGAATGGATAATGCCAAGAGAGTATAGAACAATAGAAGAAGTATCAGGCCCTCTTATGCTGATTAAGGGTGTTAGTGATGTAACGTATAACGAGCTTGGTGAAATTGAACTTGGCAATGGCGAAACAAGAAGATGCAGAGTCCTTGAAATCAATGGAAATGATGCACTTGTTCAACTGTTTGAAAATTCAGCAGGCATTAACCTTTCGGATAGTAAAGTTAGGTTTTTAGGCAGACAAATGGAGCTTCCCGTTTCACCTGATATGCTAGGCAGAGTGTTTGACGGACTTGGCAGACCAATAGATGACGGCCCTGAAATTATTCCGGAAATGCGACTTGATGTAAACGGTAAGCCAATGAATCCGGCAGCTCGAAAATATCCTCAGGAGTTTATTCAAACAGGTGTGTCAGCAATTGACGGACTAAATACACTTGTAAGAGGTCAAAAATTGCCGATTTTCTCGGCAAGTGGCTTGCCACATGCACAGCTTGCAGCACAAATCGCACGTCAAGCAAAGGTTAGAGGCAAGGACGAACAATTTGCCGTTGTATTTGCTGCAATGGGTATTACTTTTGAAGAGTCAAACTACTTTATAGATTCATTTAAAGAAACAGGGGCACTTGACAGAACAGTTTTGTTTATCAATCTTGCAAATGACCCTGCTATTGAAAGAATTGCCACACCAAAGATGGCACTTACAGCAGCAGAATACCTTGCATTTGAAAGAAATATGCACGTTTTAGTTATCTTAACAGATATTACAAACTATGCAGACGCACTTCGTGAGGTATCGGCAGCCCGTAAGGAAGTACCGGGTAGACGTGGTTATCCGGGCTATATGTACACCGACCTTGCAACAATTTACGAAAGGGCAGGAAGGCAGGACGGTAAAGAAGGCTCAATTACAATGATTCCAATTCTATCAATGCCTGAGGACGATAAAACTCACCCTATTCCTGACCTTACAGGATATATTACAGAAGGGCAGATTATTTTATCACGTGATTTGTATAGACGTGGCATAGCACCACCAATTGATGTGTTGCCTTCTCTATCACGACTTAAAGATAAAGGTATCGGTCCGGGTAAAACAAGGGAAGACCACCGAGATACAATGAATCAGCTGTTCTCTGCTTACGCAAGAGGTAAGGATGCAAAGGAATTGATGGTAATTTTAGGTGAAGCAGCCCTTACAGATATAGATAAGCTGTATGCAAAATTTGCAGAAGAGTTTGAAAAGGTCTATGTTTCGCAAGGCTACGACTCGGACAGAAGCATTGAAGAAACTCTTGATATTGGTTGGGATTTATTAAAAATTCTTCCAAGAAGCGAGTTAAAGCGTATAAATACAGAATTACTTGATAAATATTATAAAGGATAGGTGGTTTTCGTGGCAATTTTAAACGTAAATCCAACACGAATGGAACTTACAAATCTAAAGCGAAAACTAATCACTGCAAGGCGAGGTCATAAGCTGTTAAAGGATAAACGAGACGAGCTAATGCGACAGTTTATGGATTTAATAAGGGAAAACCAACAGCTTCGTATAGAGGTAGAGGATGCTCTTGGCAAGGCAAATAAAGATATGGCAGTTGCATCAAGTGTTATACCAAGCGAAGTAATGGAGGTTGCACTTATGCTGCCAAAACAGGAAATGTCTCTTGATATTAAGGAAAAGAACGTTATGAGTGTTTTAATACCACAGTATAATGTGGAATATAAGACTAAAAATATGGACGATATTTACTCATACGGTTATGCCTATACATCAGGAGATATGGACGGAGCAATCCATTCATTGTCCTTGGTATTACCTAAAATGATTAGACTAGCAGAGGTTGAAAAATCTTGTCAGCTAATGTCATCGGAAATTGAAAAGACACGTCGTCGTGTTAATGCTTTGGAACATGTTATGATTCCACGATACGAGGATACAATCAAATATATCACCATGAAGCTTGACGAAAACGAACGAAGCACAACAACCAGACTAATGAAAGTCAAGGATATGATGATAGCAGAACAATATAGCAAAAACTAATAAAAAGTTGTTTACACTATATTCTTAAACATAAAAGGAACTGTCGCATTTTGCGACAGTTCCTTTTTACTTAACCTCTGCTGCCAATTGCCCACAAGCAGCCTTTAATTCCGAACCAAATTCACGCCTTACAGTAACATTAACATTATTCTGTTTTAGTATATCGTAAAATCTTGCAATTGCCTCTTTTTCGCTTTTTTCAAAGTCAGAGGAAGAGGTTTTGTTGTAAGGAATAAGGTTAACATAGCAGTTAATGCCTTCAATCAATCTACATAACTCATTTGCACATTTTTCGTCATCGTTTATTCCCTTTAACATAATATATGCAAATGTAGCCTTTTTGTTGTTTTTGTCCGTATATTCCTTTACGGCACTAATTAGTTCACTTATCTTGTATTTTTTATTTATGGGCATAATTTTGCACCTTAATTCATCGTTTGGAGCATGTAAACTGATTGCCAAATTGCAAACAACATTTCTATTTGCATACTCTTTAATTTTAGGCACAATACCACAGGTTGAAATTGTAATGTGTTTAGCACCAAAACCAAGACCGTTTTGTTCTGTTACAATGTCAGTAAAGTCCACAACATTTTCATAGTTGTCAAAAGGCTCACCAATGCCCATAATTACAATGTGTGATATTTTTTCACCACTGATTTTTTCAACAGCTAAAATTTGTTTAACCATCTCACCGGCAGTAAGGTTTCTTATTTTTTTCAGCTTACCGCTTTCACAAAATGCACAGTCCATATTACAACCAATTTGGCTTGAAATACAAATTCCGTTTCCGTAATCGTGCTTCATTAAGACACTTTCGATTTTGTGCCCATCATCAAGCTCAAACAAAAATTTTGAAGTATCCGCACTATTTGTACTGCTTACAAGCTTCAAAGACTTTATTTCAAAATTATTTTTAAGCATTTCCTTAACCTTATCACCAAATTCACAAATATCATCAAAATTATTTATTCTATCCTTGTAAATAAGCTTGTAAAGTATTTTGCTCTTTGCACTGTTCTCGCTATTTTGAACAAAAAAATCCTTTAATTTTTCAAATGTAAAATCATATATATTATTCATATTATTCACCGCATAAAAAAAGCCCGAATAAATCGGGCTTAAAATTATTTAGGCTTGCTTTTTGCCTAATGCAAGTTTTAAAATAACCAATGTAACAATCATAAGAGCAAGAGCAATTGGCAAAGCAAGATATACACTTTGAACAAAGCCTGCAATTATATAAGAAACAAATGAAACACCGGCAACAGTTAAAGCATAAGGTAACTGTGTTGAAACGTGGTTAATGTGGTTAGATTGGGAACCTGCCGACGCCATAATCGTAGTATCCGAAATAGGTGAGCAGTGGTCTCCGCAAACAGCACCTGCCATACAAGCAGAAATAGCAATAATACTGATTTCTTGGTCGATTGAGCCACCGAATATTGCAAGTACGATAGGAATAAGAATACCAAATGTACCCCAAGAAGTACCTGTTGCAAATGAAAGACCAACACCAATTAAGAATACGATAGCAGGAAGTAGAGGAATAAATGCACTTGCATAAACTCTAACAAATTCTGCAATGAAAATCTTTGCACCCAAGCTATCAGTCATAGTTTTAAGTGTCCAAGCACAAGCCAAAATCATAATAGCAGGAACCATTGCCTTGAAGCCTTCCGGAATTGATTCCATACATTCTGTAAACTTCAATACGCCTCTGCAAATGAAGTAAATTACAGAGAATATCAATCCTGCAAATGAACCAAATACCAAGCCAACAGAGGCATCAGCACTTGAGAATGCAGTAACAAAGTTCAAATATGTATCAGAATCAGCTGTAAAGAATCCACCTGAATAAATAAGTCCAAGCACACAAGCAATAATCAAAATTGCAACAGGGGCAACCAAGTCCCAAACACAAGCCTTATCATTTTGACTCTTTTCTTCAACCTCTTCAAGCCTTTGTCTGCCTTTTTCAGAGAATAAATCACCGTTTATAGCGTTGATTTCATGCTTCTTCATTGGACCAAAGTCAAATTTAAAGATAGCAATTAAAACCATCATAAGGATAGTAAGTAATGCGTAGAAGTTGTAAGGAATAGCTCTGATGAATAATTCCAAACCACTGATTTGTTCTTCTGAAACAAAGCCTGCAACTGCCGCAGCCCAAGAAGAAATAGGAGCAATAATACAAACCGGGGCAGCAGTAGCATCAATTAAATAAGCAAGCTTAGCACGAGAAACATTAAACTTATCTGTAACAGGACGCATAACAGAACCAACTGTTAAGCAGTTGAAATAGTCGTCCACGAAAATCAAAACACCAAGAGCAATAGTAGCAAGCTGAGCACCAACTCTTGTTTTAATATGCTTTGTTGCCCATCTGCCAAATGCAGCAGAACCACCGGCCTTGTTCATAAGTGCAACAATAGCACCTAAAATAACCAAGAAGAAAATAATACCGATGTTGTATGAATCTGCAACCGTTGAAATAAAGCCGTCAACAAATACGTGGTCAATAGTACCTGTAAAATTAAAGTTTGAGTACAAAAGACCACCGGCAACGATACCTATAAATAAAGAAGAATAAACTTCTTTGGTAATAAGCGCAAGTGCTATGGCGATAATTGGTGGTAATAGTGAAAGCCAAGTAGCATAAGATTTAACGTCATCACGTTTAGCATCTAATGACTTAGAAAGGTTTTCGTCAAAATTATCTCCACCTACATTTGATGAATATTCATCAATAAATGTTGAAGCAGCAGTTTTGTAATTTTCTGCTTCATCTTCTGCAACATCACTGTACTTGCCGGCATTTGAAATATATTCTACAGCAGTATCATTGTCTGTGTAGTCTGCATCGTCGGCAGCAATTGCAACGAACGGAAGTGTGATGCACATCATAATCATAACCAATACAGAGATTACGAAAATGCGTCTTTTTGTTTGATTGTACATAATCAACTCTCCTTTAAAAATAATAAAAGGCTATAACGTAGTTTTACGTTATAACCTTAAATAATCAAATATATTCAAGATGATAGCGCTCCACTAAAAGTGACAGTTCGTAACATATTATCCTACGAACCAGCAAAAAGGATTATTTAAGGCATACCCAATTCACTTCGGCAACAATTCCTTTCAACGACCATATAGCCTTAATAACAAATCGTTTACTAATAATTGTCGCACCTCTATCAAATTTCATTATTAACCTATATAATATAATATCACTAAAATTCAATTATTTCAATTATGCAAATTGCACAATATTTTAACTGCTTAATATGTAATATCACTAAAATCCAATGATTTTTACAATTACTACTTAACGGTAATTTTCATTACGTGGCCTTCATAGTTGTCGTAAACATTACACTCTAATAAATATTGAGGAATTTTCTTTGGAATAATTTTACCGTCCTTGTCTGTGTAATGACCGTCCAGCTCTATGTAATGACCTGTGTGATAATGACCGCAGAACACACCTCGGATAATATCTGCATTGCCGATAATCATATCGTACATTTCCTTTGTAGGCTCATCAGGTTCAAAACCACATACTTCATAAAAATCATCTTCGGCACCACAGTCAGCCCATACATAAAAGGAAGTATATTCCTTGTCCTCAGGTCTTAATGTGCTTAAAGGTTCGTGTTCAAATAACAAAACAGTATATCCGTTTTCTCTTGCAATAGCAAGGTCTCTTTTAAACGGAGCAACTTGACATTGCTTGTATTTACGAGAGTTATTAAATAAAACAATTACCATAACATTGTCGTTTATTACTTTGGATTTGTAGAAAATATCGTGCTTCCATTCTCTTTGAACAATGGCAAGGCGTTCACCCTCTGTTAATTTGTCAGGACGTTTAGTTTGCATTTGCTTTGTGTAGTCGTGTCCTCCCACAGCGCATAATACTTCAGGGTCTTTTTGCCAAATGTATTTTTCCATAAGCTCTTGTGAACCACAGGTTAAATAGTCCAAAATATCACCTGTAATAATAGTTTGGTCATAGTCCTTAGCATATTCCATAGTGGGAATAATAGCCTTTACAGATGCAGCGTCCTTGTTCCACATTCTGCAAGTTTTGGTATATACAACCTCTTCATCAATCAAATCCTCTTCGTTTAGATAATTAAAGTGTACGTCAGTAATTTGAATAATGGTGGTAGGCTTTCTGCCGGGTGTAACGCTGTCAATTTCTGTTTCTCTAACATACATTCCGGTGTCTTCTAATTGATATATCCAAGTTTTTAAATCATCAGGCGAACCACATATTGTTTTTTTACCGCTTAAATCTCTCATTTTAACAAATTCCTCCATAAATTTTGTATGTCAATATTATACCATACACAAAATATAAAGTCAAATTACTTTTATGTTTACAGAAAAGGCTTCATTGCCCTTGTCATCGCTGATGTCCTCACTAAATAATCTGTATCTTTTTGCCAATAATTCTGCTGCCTTTTGCCTTTGAGTAAGGGATGGAGGCTCACCTGTCAATAACTTTTCGCCTGTATCCTTTTTAACGGTAACGCTTATTTCCCATTCCTCACCACGCATTATGGCAGTTAAAAACTGCAACACCTCTTGTGCAGTTGCAATTTTAGAATTGTCAATATATTTTAACATATATTCATTTATTTCCGGGTCTTTTAATAGTGTGTTAGCATAAGACCTGCTTTTGTAACCGGATTTTATGGCACTGGTTATTGCATCACCTGTTTTTAAATATTCCTCTGCAAACGACTTTTTCTTTTTATTCAACATTATTTTCTCTCCATTCTATGTTCATTTTTGCAATTTTCTTTAATGCTCTAACTTCGGCAAGCTGACAAGACCTTTGCTCATATAGCACATATTCAGGCATATTTATCCAAGGTATACCTAAAATATATCTGTGATAAATAACAGACCGTTCCAAATCGTCTAATTTAGAAATTGCCTTGTCAATGTCCTTCAATCTCCTTTTTAATTTAGAAATACTGCTTTCCATTTCAATAATCAATGGAGTATATACCTTCTTCAAGGCAGAAGAACACTCCAACTTATCATATTCAAGTATCTTCTTATAATCATTGATGTAGCTTATTCTTGACTTCACTTCCTTTTCAATAACACGGTATTCTTTAATCCATTTCCTTGCTTGTATGTAGTTTGTAATCAGCATTATGTTCATCTCCTTTAAATTGCAATATGCAATATTTGTATTTATTATATATTACAAAATGCAATATGTCAAGTATAAATTTTGCATTTTGCAATTTTTTTATTGACAAATGTAATTTTTTGCATTATTATATTATGTGCAAAGGGGTTGGTTATTTGGAAAATATCTTTGGAAATAATCTAAATAAATACAGAACACAAAAAGGATTTTCCCAAAAGGAAGTTGCAAAGCATCTTAACATAGCACAGTCCACATATTCATTGTATGAAAATAGCGAGAGAGAACCAAATATTGAAAAGATTGTAAAAATAGCAAAGCTGTTTTCAGTGTCAATAGATGACTTGTTTGGCTACAAAACGGAAAAAGACGGAGTAGAGGATTTGTTTGATAAGCTTGACCAACGAGACAAAGGTGAAATAATGGGTATTATTAAACAAATGTTAAAAGCAGAAAAATATAGCAAATAATATAGGAGAACAAAAATGATAAACAAATCTTTAACAGAATTATTAGATTATGCAATTAAAAATAATATGATAGAAGCAGAGGATTATGACTATTGTGTAAATAGAATATTAAATCTAATAGGTGGAAATTCCTTTGAAAGAGAAGAGTATACACCACATAATAATATAGAAGAAATTTTATCACCTATTTTAGACTATGCTTTTAATAATGGAAAAATGGAGCTTAATTCAACAACATATCGTGATATTTTATCCTCTGATATTATGGATGTATTTATGCCAAAGCCGTCAGAATTTACAAAAAAGTTTTACGAAAAATATTCTGTCAGCCCAAAGGAAGCAACAGATTGGTACTTTAATATTTCAAAGTGTAGTAATTATGTTATGACCGAAAGACTAAAAAAGAATGTTGTATGGAAAACAACTACTGAAAACTACGGAGATTTAGACGTTACAATTAACCTTTCTAAACCTGAAAAAGACCCAAAAGAAATTGCAAATGCCAAGGTTGTAGTTAGTTCAGGCTATCCAAAGTGCCTGTTGTGTAAGGAAAATGTTGGCTTTGAGGGCAACGCTAATCATCCACCAAGGGCAAACCATAGAATTATTCCAATGAAAATTGCCGGTGAGGATTGGTGCTTGCAATACTCACCTTATGGATATTATAACGAGCATTGTATTTTGTTTAATGCAGGCCACGAACCAATGAAGATAACAAGCAAAACTTTTGAAAGATTGTTGTCATTTGTTGAAAAGTTTCCTCATTATTTTATAGGCTCAAATGCAGATTTACCCATTGTAGGTGGCTCAATTTTAACACATGACCACTACCAAGGTGGTAATTATGAATTTCCAATGGCAAAATGTGGCTCACGCTTTGGTGTAAAATTTGAAGGGTTTGATGACGTAACTGCTTATGTTGTAGATTGGTCGTTATCAACAATACGAATTATCGGAAGGGATAAATCAAGACTTTTACAGCTTGCAAGTAAAATATTGGAAAGTTGGAGAAATTATTCAGATGAGGACAATGAAATAATAGCGTATACAGACGCACCACATAATACAATTACACCTATTGCAAGAATGAGAAATGGCAATTTTGAACTTGATTTGGTGCTTCGTAATAACAGAACAAACGAGAAATGCCCATACGGTATATTCCACGCTCAAGAGGAATATCGCCATATTAAAAGGGAAAATATCGGTTTAATTGAAGCAATGGGACTTGCAGTTTTACCATCAAGGCTAACAAAGGAGTACGACCTGACAGATGCAAAAAAAGAAGAAATAGGTCAAATCTTTGGAAAGATTTTAGAAAATTGTGGAGTGTTTAAAAATACTGATAAGGGCAACGATGGAATTAGAAAATTTGTAAAATCAGTAAAATAAAATAACAAAATATATCAAAATCTGTTGACATTTGACACAAGATATGGTATTATATTAAAGGTAAATATGATATCTTTAATCTGATGCAGAGACGTCGGCAAGATTAGTATTTTAACAGAGAATCTATGCTCTTGTCTTTGCAGACAAGGGCATTTTTTTAATTAAAGCTATCATAAATAATTAAAAGGAGAATATATTATGGAAAATCAAAACGACGCAATTTATGACGCTCGCGAACTTGGAGTTGGCAGAATGCTTGTACTTGGTGTACAACATATGTTTGCAATGTTTGGTGCAACAGTTTTAGTACCACTTTTAACAGGACTTAACATTGCAACAACATTACTAATGGCAGGTTTAGGAACGTTACTATTCCACTTGATTTCAAAAATGAAGGTTCCTGCATTTTTAGGTTCATCATTTGCATTTTTAGGTGGATATGCAGCAGTAGCACCTATGGCAGGTAACGGAGAAATGACTAATGCGCAGCTTTTACCTTATGCAGGTTTAGGTGTAGCGTGCGCAGGTCTTGTTTACTTAATTTTAGCAGGCTTAATTAAGGCTGTTGGCATTAAAAAGGTTATGAAGTTCTTCCCACCGGTAGTTACAGGGCCTATCATTATTTCAATCGGTTTAGGTCTTGCAGGCAGTGCAGTAAGTAACTGCTCAGCAAACTGGTTAATCGCAGTTCTTGCTCTTGCAATAGTTGTTGTTTTTAACATTTGGGGTAAGGGAATGACAAAGATTATTCCAATCCTTTTAGGTGTATTTGGTTCATGCTTAATTGCAGCAATCTTAGCACTTACATGTGGTAGTAGTGTAGTAGTTAACGATGTAGAATATATTGCAATTGCAGGCAATCCAAACCTACTATTGTTCTCAAAAGAAGCACTTAAACAACTAACATCAGCAGCTTGGATTGGTTTGCCGGTTAAATGGGACGGCACAGTATTTGGTGGTGTTGATTGGTCAAATACTTCACTAATTATCAGTTCAATTATTGCAATTGTTCCAATCGCACTTGCAACAATGATGGAACATATCGGTGATATTTCAGCTATCAGCTCAACAGTTAACAGAAACTTCATTGCGGACCCGGGTCTACACAGAACATTAACAGGCGACGGACTTGCTACAACATTGTCAGCATTATTCGGTGGTCCTGCTAATACAACATACGGTGAGAACACAGGGGTACTTGCTCTTTCAGAAGTTTATGACCCACGTGTTATTAGAATTGCAGCAGGCTTTGCAGTAATTTTATCATTCTCACCAAAGTTTGAAGCACTAATTAACTTAATTCCAACAGCAGTAATCGGTGGTATTTCATTTATTCTATATGGTATGATTTCAGCAATCGGTGTTAGAAACGTAGTTGAAAATAAAGTTGACTTTACAAAGAGCCGTAACCTTATTATTGCTGCAATCATCTTGGTATCAGCATTAGGCTTAGGTACAGCAGCAACATTCTCAATTGGTTCAATCACAATTTCATTATCAGCATTAGCAGTTGCATCAATTGCAGGTATCGTGTTAAATGCTGTTCTACCGGGTAAGGATTACGAATTTGGCAAGGATTCTAAAGCAGATGACGCCTTAGATTTAGGCAGATACGAATAATATTTTAAACATAAAAGACCTCTTTTGAGGTCTTTTTTGCTTTAAGTTGCATTTTTAGATAATTTGTGATACAATATCATTACTAATCAATAAAAGGTGATATTATGAAGTTTAAGTCAGAAATATTAGATGAAACTACAATGGCACGTTCCATTACACGTATTGCACATCAAATCATTGAGAAAAATGATAATGTTGACAATTTGTGCATAGTTGGAATTAAAACAAGGGGTGTACCCTTTGGTAAAGTAATTGCCAAAGCTATTGAAAAAATAGAGGGTAAAAATGTAAACGTAGGCACATTGGATATTACATTATATCGTGATGATTTATCTACGGTTGCCGACTATCCCATTGTTAATAATACTGAAATTGACTTTGATGTTAATAATAAAGTAGTTATTTTAGTAGATGATGTTATCTACACAGGCAGAACCGTTCGTAGTGCATTAGAGGCAATAATAAAGCTTGGTAGACCGTCGGCAATCCAGCTTGCAGTAATGGTAGACAGAGGACATAGGGAATTACCGATTAGACCTGACTTCGTAGGCAAAAATGTTCCAACGTCCCATAACGAGCTTATAAGAGTAAATTTTGCTGAAACCGATGGTAAAAATAACGTAGAGTTATTTGATAAATAAATATATTCATTAAATAGACTGAAACAATTTGTTTCAGCCTATTTTTTTATGTCTGTGCATTTTATATTCTGCACATTTTGTGTTCTGTACATTTTTCCACAAATGTATTAAGGGCTGCAGAAAATAGTGCAGAATGAACAAACTGAGCCAAACCATAAGGTTTGGGCACCCGAAGGCGTATGAGATACGCCGAGAGGCGAAGTTTGTTTATAACATAAAGTTTTATAAAACTATCAAAATTTATCTAACTTATTAAATTTAATTACATTATTTTAAAACAAATTGTTAATTTTATTTTTTTCTCTTTATGTGTTCTGCACATTTTTCTGTAACCCGACTTTTGCCAATAATTTCATGTTTTTATGTGTTATTATTTGGTGGAAAGGAGGTGATTATATGGATATTCAAATAACAAAAAAGCAGGAAAAATTTATTGAGTCAAATGCAAATGAAGTGCTGTTTGGTGGTGCAGCCGGAGGTGGAAAGAGTTACGGACAAGTTGTAGATGCATTACTCTATGCTCTTAAATACCCAAAGTCAAAACAGATTATATTTCGTAGAACCTTCCCTGAATTAGACAAGTCAATTATACGTACTGTATTAGAGCTGTACCCAAGAAAGATATTTAGTTATAACAGTTCATCACATACAGGACGATTTACTAACGGTAGCATTATAGATTTCGGATACTGCGACAATGAAAATGATGTATATAAATATCAATCTGCCGAGTTTGATGTTATAAGGTTTGACGAATTAACTCACTTTACAGAGGATATATACATATATTTAATTTCACGACTTCGTGGTGCAAATGATTTTCCAAAGTCGGTTAAGTCAAGTACTAATCCCGGTGGTGTTGGTCATACTTGGGTTAAGGAAAGATTTATTGATATAGGAGAAGCAGACAAGCTACACTCCTTTGATAGTGGCACAAGAATATTTATTCCGTCAAAGGTGCAGGACAACAAGTTTCTAATGGAAAAGGACAAGGACTATATTAAGAGGCTTGAAAATCTTGATGATAAAAACAAGAAGGCTCTTTTATATGGTGATTGGGATATATTTGACGGACAATACTTTGAGGAGTTTAACAGAGATATTCACGTTATAAAGCCGTTTGACATTCCAAGTGAATGGAGAGTATACCGAGCAATTGACTATGGTTTGGACTGTTTGGCTTGTATTTGGGTAGCCATAAACTCAATAGGTGAGATGTTTGTATTTAGGGAATATGCAGAGCCTAACAAGATAATCTCCGATGGATGCAAGGACATTATTGATTTAACAAACGAGGAAATTCACACAACCTATGCTCCCCCGGATTTATGGAGTAGGTCCCAAGAGAGTGGCAAGTCAAGAGCCGAATTATTTAGGCAAGGTGGCTTAAACATTCAAAAGAGCAATAATAATCGTGTTGATGGTTGGATGTCCTTAAAAGAGTTATTTAAAGGAACAGAGCCAAAGCTGAAAATATTCTCTAATTGTAATCAACTAATCAAATGTATTTCTTCAATACAGCACGATGCAAAGAAGCCTGATGATTGTGCTACACAACCACACGATATAACACACTTGTGTGATGCATTAAGATATTTCGGTGTAATGCACAGCAGAGGGAACAGTATAACAAAAGTAAAAAATCAAAAATCCTCATTCGTAGGGGATAATGTAACAAAATTTATAAGGAGGAATTAAAATGACAGTATCAATAGTATGTATAGTATCATTTGTATGTGGCTTTGTAGTCTATCGCATAGGCTTGTACGATGGTCAACGTGTAAAGGACGGCGGTAGAATAAAGCCAATACTTAAAAAGAAAAGAACCCCAAATGAAAAAGAAACAAAAATAGTAAAAGGCATAAATAATATAATAAGTTATGCAAACCGTAAATCAAAGGAGATGAATAACAGTGAACAAATCAACTGATATTTGGCAAGAGTACGAGAACGGAGTTGAGTTTAAAAGAAGAATAGACTACTATAATACAGTAGACGAAAATTATAAATACTTTCAAGGGGACCAGTGGGGCAACACCGAAAGTGAAGGTTTGCCCACACCTGTGTTCAATGTTATAAAGCCGGTAATTCGCTACAAGGTATCAACAATTATGCAAAACGATACTAAAATCCGATACATAAGCGATAATACAACCGACAAGGAATATAAATTTTTAAACGAAGTAACGTCATTGCTTTCAGACTATTCCGAAAACTTGTGGGACAAATTAAAAATGGACTTTCACAACGAAAACTTGTTGCAGGACGGAGCAATTACAGGCAACGGTTTTTCATATTTTTATATTGATGACAAAACAAAGGAAATTAAAATTGAACAAATTGACGGAACAAATATTTATCCTGCCAATCCTAATGTGCCATCAATAGAGGACCAAAGCTATATTATAGTAGCATTTCGCAGAAGCTGTGAAGAAGTAAGAGGTGAAGCAAAGAAATTTAATATTAAAGAACTTGACCTTATTGCTCCCGATACGGAAAATAACCAATTTGCAGGCAAGGAAAGTAAAATAGAAATTAAAGATAGTGATATGTGCACAGTTCTTCTAAAAATGTGGAAGGACAAAAATACAGGTACGGTACACTATTCTAAATCAACGAAATCCTGTGTGTATATAGAAGATGTAGATTTGGAAATAAAGCGTTACCCAATTGCAATGATGACGTGGGAAAACAAGAAAAATTGTTTCTTTGGTGTGTCAGACGTAACGGGTTTAATTCCAAACCAAGACTATATCAACACAATAGCAGCAATGATTATGGCATCTACAACCTTTACGGCATTTCCAAAGATGGTATATAACGAAGATTACGTTGATAATCCAAATAATAATGTAGGTGAAGCAATAGGCGTAAATGGTTCAAGCTTGCCAATCAAAGACATTATATCATACATATCGCCACAGTCAACATCGTCAGATGTGTTTAATATGTTTGACAAAACTATTGAATTAACCAAGGAACTTATGGGTGCAAATGATAACGCACTTGGTGATATAGATGTAAGCACAACAAGTGGTAGAGCAATTATGGCAGTAATGGAACAGACTGCATTACCCCTTGAAAGTGTAAAACGCAGGTTCTATAACTACCTTGAAGATGTGGCGCTTATCTGGGCAGAACTTTGGAGATGCAGTAACACAAAATCAAAGCCGGTAATAGTTAAGGACGAAAACGGAATGGACAAGGTTTATTACATTTCTGCAAAGGCATTTCAAAAATTACTTTTAGACACTCGTATTGAAATCGGCCCATCTTCAAGATGGAGCGAGGTGGCGTTGCTTAAAACATTGGAAAATCTTCTTACAGGTGGATATATTCCATTTGAATGGTATGTAGCCTTGTTGCCTGAAAACAGTGGCTTGCCAAAGAGCAAACTGATTGAACTTATTGAATCAACACAAACAGCAGAACAAATTGTTAAATAGCCACACTTTTTAGGTGTGCTTACTAAATTTTATCATCCTAGGTGTAGTTGTTACAAAAATAAAAGGCTTAAACCAAAACGGTTTAAGCCTTAATATTTTTTGCTTGATGTCGATAGTACAAAATAGCAATTATGCTTCTTCTGATTCTTTCATCTGAGCAAAGCATTCGCTGCAATAGATAGGACGGTCATTCTTTGGTTTGAATGGAACCTTTGCCTCTCCACCGCAATTTGCGCAAACTGCAGTGTGCATTTCTCTTGAAGCCTTGATAGCTTCTTTACGAGCAACACGGCAATCCTTACATCTTGTTGGTTCGTTTTGGAATCCTTTTTCAGCATAGAATTCTTGTTCTCCAGCTGTAAAAACGAATTCGTTTCCGCAATCCTTGCATACTAATGTTTTGTCTTCGTACATAACCATAATACCTCTCTTTAAATAAATTGCTATTTTTACTCCGGTCAAAAGTAATAATAGTATAAAAAGCACTTTGTGCTAATTATCAAATTCAATTTTGCTTAGCTTTTTCTTGATTCTCTGTAAAGCGTTATCAATAGCCTTTTTTGAAGTTTTAAGACTATGTGCAATATCAATATAAGAAGCACCGTCTAAAAACAAATCAACAACAGATTTTTCAAATTCACTTAAATCCCTGAAAATCAATTCCCGAAGCTCTCTTTTGTTTTCGTCTAAAATGTATATTTCCTCAGGGTCAAGACTTTTGCCGAGCTGAATAACGTTTAAAAGAGTAGACTCAAAATCATCCTCATCAACAGGCTTATCAATAGAAACATAGCCGTTAAGGGGAGTGTGCTTTATCCTGTTAGCAGTACGTATAGCAGTTAGTATATGCCTTGTAATACATACATCAGCAAAGGCACTAAAAGTAATTCCCTTTTCAATATCAAAATCCCTGATAGCCTTGTATAGTCCAATCATACCTTCTTGAACTATATCGTCGCCTTCTGCACCGATAAGGAAATAAGCCCTTGCTTTTATTTTGACTACATTTTTATATCGATTCAGCAACGTATCCTCAGCATCGAGATTTCCGTCTCGATATAATTTTATCAAGTCCTCATCTTTTAGAGTATTAAGGTTATTTTGCATATTATACTCCTTTAATACATTATTACTATATTATTATATTATTTTTTGTTATAATCTGTCAAGTATTTTGTTTGCTTTTAGATAATTTTTGTGCTATAATAACAAAAAGAGGTGGTAGTTTTTGTATAATATACATTTATCCATTGTTAATATTGTTGTTTTTTTGATGCTTTTACTGTGCTTTTTGATGAGTCCATTTTTAGGTGGAAAGGGCAGAATTTTTATCAAACCTAATAAAGATGACAAATTAAAACAAAAAAATGTTAGAAAATATAAAATAACATACATTGTATTTGTAATATCCCTGTGTGTAATTTTGATTTTAATATCAACATTGTTAAGTTACTTTTGGGTAACACCGTTGTGCATAGTTATATACATCTCGTTTTGTGTATTTATGTTTAATTATTGCAAAACCAAGCTTGGCAAATTCGCCACAAAAGAATATGTTTTAAATAACACACCAAAGGAATATAGAATCAAAACCATTGGACTTCCTTGGTATATGGTGTATTTAATACCGCCAATTCTAACAGCCTATTTTTGCAAGCTTTATGATTATGCTTTGGTGATTGTTTGTATAGAACTTTGCCTAATGTTTTTTAGTATAATGTTTAGATATTGTGTAAACAATTTTGCAAGTTATGTAAATACCGATTCTGTTGATGATTCTATCAAGTCAAATATTATAAAGCGAAAATTATGGTGTATATGTGCCTATGTAATATTTCTTTTAGTATCGGTTGCAATTATGACAGTTTACTTTGAATACAATGCAATCTTTGTGCTTGTAGGCGTTACCAAATACCTAACATATATCAGCTACGGACTAATATTCATATTAACCATAATTGTTTGTATCATAAAGGGCAGAAAAAGTTAATATTTCTATTGCATAAGTTACCAAAATTATGTATAATAGTAATATTGGAAAAGGAGAATGATTATGACAGTTAATGAAATCAAAAAAATGTTTATAGAAATATATGGTGGCACAGAGGAAGACTTACGTGTATTTGCGTCCCCCGGCAGAGTAAATTTAATCGGTGAACATACCGACTATAACGGAGGCTATGTTTTTCCCTGTGCACTTAAAATGAAGACAACCATTGTTCTTCGTCCAAATGGAGAAAACGTGGTTAGACTTTCAGCTACGGATTTACCTGATAGAGTAACGGTAGACCTTAATAACGTAGATGCTTGTAAAGGCATTAACTGGGGCGATTACCAAGCAGGCATTATCAGCGAAATGTTAAAGGACAACTATGACATTTTAGGTTGCGATATGCTGTTTGACGATACAACTCCTCACGGAGGAGGGCTTTCTTCATCTGCTGCAATTGAAGTATCAACTGCACTTGCCTTTGCTACATTACATAATGAGAAAAACGGTATTACAGAGCCTGTAAATATGATAGAAATGGCAAAGATAGGTCAAAGGGCAGAAAATAACTTTGTAGGTGTAAATTGTGGAATTATGGACCAATTTGCATCAGCTATGGGCAAGGAAAATTGCGCCGTGTTTTTAAAGTGCCAAACCTTGGAATATAAACTGGTACCGGTTGTATTAAACGGACTTAAAATTGTAATTTCAAATACCAAGAAAAAGCATTCCTTAGGTGCGTCAAAATATAACGAAAGACGTAGCGAATGTGAGGAGGGCTTTAAAATATTAAAAAAAGCATTACCAAATAAAGCTTGCCTTGGTGAAATTACAACAGAGGAATTTGAAAAGGTAAAGGATGTTATCAAGGACGAAATTGTTCTAAAAAGAGTAACTCACGTTATTTATGAGGACGACAGAGTTTTAAAATCAGTTGATGCACTAAATAACGGAGATATTAAAGCATTTGGAAAATATATGAATGAATCTCACGATTCACTTCGTTATAACTATGAGGTAACAGGAAACGAACTTGATACAATGGTAGAGGAAGCACGAAAAATTGACGGAGTATTAGGTTCAAGAATGACAGGTGGTGGCTTTGGTGGTTGCACAGTAAGTATTGTCAAGGAAGAGTGTGTTGACAAATTTATTGCAGAGGTTGGCAAAAACTATCAAGCAAAAACAGGTCTAACACCTGAATTTTACGTGACAGAAATTGGCAATGGTGGTATGGAAATTAAATAGGGAAAGGAATTTATAATATGGATTTTATCGAAATTATCAAATCAATATTTTTAGGCATAGTTGAGGGCATAACAGAATGGTTGCCAATCAGCTCAACAGGGCATATGATTTTGTTTAACGAGTTTTTAGGTAATAAGGAAAGCTTTACTAATTCGGATTTATATTTGTATGTAATTCAATTAGGTGCAATTTTAGCAGTAGTAACCTTGTTTTTCCATAAGTTAAATCCGTTTTCGCCTAAAAAGACATCGGTTGAAAAAAAGGACACATGGCAAATGTGGTTTAAAGTAGTAACTGCTTGTGTGCCAACAGGAATAGCCGGTTTGTTACTTGAAAAATATATGGATAAATTAGAAATTTGGCAGGTTGTTTCTGCAATGTTGATAATTTATGGTATTATCTTTATACTTATTGAAAAGTTTGAAAAGAAAACATCAATTACTACAATGAACCAAATGACCTATAAAACAGCATTTTTAATAGGTACATTGCAAATCCTATCAATAGTTCCGGGCACATCTCGTTCAGGTGCAACCATATTAGGTGCAATGATACTTGGCTGTTCAAGGGAAATTGCAGCAGAGTTCACATTTTTCCTTGCAATTCCCATAATGTTTGGCGTAAGCTTTATAAAAATAATCACAGTAGAGACATTGCCTACAACTGCTGAAATAATAACCTTGGCAGTGGGTATGGTGGTTTCGTATTTGGTATCATTGGTATCAATTAAGTTTTTGATGAATTATGTTAGAAAACACGACTTTAAAGTGTTTGGAATATACAGAATAGCGTTGGGTATTATAGTAATATCATATTTCCTAATTGCTGGATAATACTTATAGATAGTATTTTGAGAGGTTGTAATGAAGAAGTTTTTAATCGTGCTTGTTATGGCGATTTTATTATGCAAAATAAATACTTTTGCAAAATTTAATGTAGAATTGTCAGTTAGAAACATAGAATATTCAAATAATCAAATTACTGTTAGTCTTAGATTTAACGGAAATACAACTGATATGTATGCTGTTGCATCTGTTAGCAAAAACCATAAAATGATAGGTATAAATTCAATTTTAGTTTCTAAGGATACAACAGATGCAGATGTTTCAATTAGCACCGGCAATTTGCAAGGAGCTTATGAAGTTAAAATAATGTGCTTAAATAGTTTGAATGGACTAATTCCTTTGTCAAATGTTATTGACAAGGAAATAGAAATAACCAATGATAAATTACAGTACAATTTGTATTCCGAAATTCTAACAAAATTAGGCTTGCTAAATAATTACATAGGTGTTGTTGAAACAAATTCCGATTATTTCACAACAGATTATATACCGGTAGACGAATTTGCATTGTATTTAATTATCGAAACACAAAACGTTGACCTATCAAGCTCTTCTCCGGCTGTAATAACAGTATGTGGTTACAATATAGATAAAGGCTTTGTTAATAACCTATATATGCAAAATCGTTACTACATTGACACATATAAACATAGCCTTGAAATTCCAAAGGGAATAAAATATATAAAGGCAAGCTTTATAATTACAGATACAAAAATATCAATTGTTAAAACAAGAAATCCAATAGAAAAATCATATAGCCTGTTTTATTCGGATAGCAATTCCTTTACCCAAGGGATGTGTGTTTCCGACGATTACGCCTTTATTTCCGTATCAACCTCAAAGGGAGGCAATCCAAACGACTACGTTATCAGAAAGGTTAGACTTTCAGATGGACAAGTTGTAAAAACAGGCGATGTTGCATATAATCACGCTAACGGAATGGCGTATAACCCAACCACTAACGAGCTGATAGTGTGTGCCCTAAACGGAGCATCAACTCAATCAACCTCGTCAAGCGATGACGATTATTGCTTGTATGTTGTTGACGCAGACGATTTAACCTTAAAAGAGAAAATCACATTAAAGGAAACAATATTAGACGTGTGCTCCAACAGCGTAGGCATTTCAGGGGTTGCTTATAACAAAGCAGATGCTGAATACTATGTTTTAACAAGGTATCCTAAAAGGTATATTGTAGTATTAGATGCTGATTTTAGTATTAAAAGATATTTTTATGTTAAAGAGCAGAGAGTGTTTGAAAACAACATTTCTGACGGAGGTACGATAGGCGATATTTGTACCGATTCTAAATATGTATATATTCCAAGTTGGAGAGTAGATATTGGCGGCAGTTACTCAATAATTAACGAAATAGATGTATATTCAATAGACGGTAATTATATTGGAACATACAATATGAATGGTATATCACATATCGAAAGCATTGATATAAATAATGGTGTTGTATATACCAATTACATTGATTTTAATGTGAACCCATATACTGCAAAAACATATAAATCAACGGGCATTTACAATATCGCAGATACCATACCTGCCTACCTGCAAAGCATAGGCATTCAACTATTTGCCAACCTTGACATATACAATATATTGTAGTATAATATTATGAAGTGAATTTTTGGTATCACATAAATCGAAAGGAAGAAAAGAAAATGGAAAAAGAAATTTTTGAAAACGGCGGAAAGAAAACTTTTTGGCATACAACTTCACACGTGTTGGCACAAGCAGTAAAGAACTTGTACCCAAATGTTAAATTAGCGATAGGCCCTGCAATAGATAGTGGCTTTTACTATGATTTTGATACCGAAACCCCATTCACCCAAGAAGACCTTACAAAGATTGAAAAGGAAATGAAGCATATTGTAAAGCATGCTTATAAAATAGAAAGATTTGAATTGCCAAAGGCAGAAGCATTAGAGCTTATGAAGGACGAACCATATAAAATAGAGCTTATTAACGACTTGCCTGAGGGTGAGGTTATCAGCTTTTATCGTCAAGGAGATTTTGTTGACCTTTGTGCAGGCCCACATATTGAAAAGACATCTGAAATCAAGGCATTTAAGCTATTAAGTGTTACAGGTGCATATTGGCGTGGGGACGAAAAGAATAAGATGCTTACACGTATTTATGGTGTATCATTTACAAATCGTGAAGATTTAGACGAGCATTTAGCAAAGCTTGAAGATGCTAAAAGACGCGACCACAACAAATTAGGTCGTGAGCTTGGCTTGTTTACAACATCAGATATTATCGGCCAAGGCTTGCCCATTATGCTGCCAAAGGGCGCAAGAATTATCCAACTTTTACAACGCTTCGTTGAAGATGAAGAGCAAAGACGTGGCTGGTTACTTACTAAAACACCGCTTATGGCTAAAAGCGACCTATATAAGCTATCAGGTCATTGGGACCACTATATGGACGGAATGTTTGTAATGGGGGACGAGTCAGTTGATAAAGAAGTGTTTGCACTTCGTCCAATGACATGCCCATTCCAATACCAAGCATATCTTAACGAAACAAGAAGTTATCGTGATTTACCACTTCGTTATAACGAAACATCAACATTGTTCCGTAACGAGGCATCAGGGGAAATGCACGGGCTTATTCGTGTTCGTCAGTTTACAATTTCCGAAGGTCATCTTATGTGCTTGCCTGAACAGTTGGAGGACGAATTTAAAAATTGTTTAGAGCTTGCAATATATATGCTTAAAACTTTGGGCTTGTATGAGGATGTATCATACAGATTTTCACAGTGGGACCCTGAGGATAGAGAAAAATACATCGGTACACCTGAGCAGTGGGACGAAGCACAGGGCATTATGAAAAGGATTTTAGATCATCTTGAAATCCCATATAAAATCGGTATTGGCGAAGCAGCATTCTATGGTCCAAAGCTTGATATCCAAATTAAGAACGTATTTGGTAAAGAAGATACACTTATTACAATACAAGTTGACCAAATGCTTGCCGAAAAATTCGGTATGGAATATACAGATAAAGACGGAAGTAAGAAAAATCCGTACATTATACACAGAACATCACTTGGTTGTTATGAAAGAACTCTTGCACTTCTTATTGAAAAGTACGCAGGTGCTTTTCCGGCATGGCTTGCACCTACACAGGTTGAGATTATTCCTGTATCAGAGCATCAGTTTGACTATGCAAGTAAGTTAAAGTCAGACTTTGTTGCAAAGGGAATTCGTCCTGAGGCAGACCTTCGTAACGAAAAACTTGGCTATAAAATACGCCAAGCACAACTTCAAAAAGTGCCTTATATGTTAATTGTAGGCGATAACGAGGTTAACGAAGGCACAGTGTCAGTACGTTCAAGAAAGAACGGAGATATGGGCACGATGAAGGTAGAAGATTTTGTTAAGCTGTTAGAAAAGGAAGTAGCAGACAGAACTATCTAATAAATAAAAGGGATTACAACAAATTTGTGTTTGTTGTGTTCCCTTTTTGACGTTTTTAAGGAGAAATATATGGAATATTCACTATCCAAAATAGCCAAAGAATTAGGAATAAGCAAGGCGTCGGTTTCACTAATATTAAATGGAAAAGCAAAAGAAAATCACATTAGTGCCGAGCTTGAAAGGCAAGTTTTAGATTTTTGCAAAAAGGTAAATTACATTCCTAATATTCATGCTCAAAGGGTAAATAAAAAATATGTTAAAAGTGTAGGACTACTTTTAGACCAAAACATTGCAAAAAATAATATTAACCCGTTTGCAGATGAAATTGCCTGTGGTATTACAGGTGGGGTGGTAACATCTGCATCTAAAAAGGACTACAAGGTTACCATAGAACTTTATAACGAAAATTTCACAGACGATAAGATTTTTAATTGGCTACGCTCTAAGGAAATTGACGGACTAATCTATTATGGTATGGAACTAAGGGAAAATCTGTATAAAACACTAATCGAAGAAAATAGAACCGTAGTGGGCATAGGTATAAGACCGGTTGCAGGCATCTGCTCTGTAAATATAGATAACGAAAATGTTATGTATTCAGTTACAAAGTCAGCAATTTTAAAAGGCAAAAAGAAATTTTTGTATGTAAATGGAACGGATTGCTATATTAGTAGCGAACGATTTAATGGCTTTAAAAAGGCAATGGACGAAAATAATATAGACGACTATATTGTAATTAACTGTGATTTTACAGAGGAACTTGCAGAAAAGTCAATTTTAGAAATATTTAAAACCAAAAACAAATTTGACGCAATAATCTGTGCCAATGACTATATGGCAATAGGCGCAATAAAAGCACTGAAAAAGCTTAAAATTTCAGTGCCTTGTGAGGTGGCTGTTTCAGGTGCTGACAACACAAAAATTGCAAGATATTTCGTCCCTACAATTACAACAGTTGACTCAATGAACGAAAGGCTTGGTAAAACAGCCTTTGAACTATTTTATAATTCAATTAAAAAGAACGAAACAACAGACAAAATCATCAAAAGTAAAGTGAATTACAGGGACTCGTTATAATATTTTGCTCTGCTTTTGATACTCACGTGGAGGAATTTTATATTGGCGTTTAAATAGCTTACTAAAATAGTAAATATCGCTGATGTTTACAGATTCAGCAGCCTCAGTTACAGTATATGCCCCACTTTTTAATAACTCTGCCGCCTTTTTAATGCGTAAATAATTTTTATACTCAATTGGGGACATACCAATTTGTTTGCTGAATTTTTGCCTAAAACTGGTTTCACACATATTGCTCATTTTTGCAAGCTCTTTAACGGATATTTCACCAATGTAGTTGTTTTCAATGTAAATAATACTTTTGTAAATGGAGTTAGGATACTCTCTGTATTCCGACTTCAAATTTTCCATAGCAATAGTACGAATTAAATCAAATAGAATAGACTTGCACTTTAATTTATAACCTAATGTACCGGCAGACCACTGGGTGTTAATTTCTATAAATTTCTGTAAATGTAGTGCGTATCTGTCGTTTGCAATTATAAATATTTCTTCGTTAAGCAAAACAGGGTTGCCTTTTTGTTCTTTTAGACAAAATTCAATGGATATATGGTTCATTAAATTGGGGTTGGTCCAAAAGGAACGATACTCAATATCGTCAGGTAAATATACTATATCACCTTTGTAGGCATTAACGGATTTTAGCATACCGTCTCTGCCCTTAAAGGTAAAGCAGGTCTCGCCGTCCAATATGTAAAAAAGCCTTGAATATGGGCGCATTCCCTTTGTGCAAACAAACTCATTTTTCTTATCCTTTGCATTCATCTCCGTTGATGAAAGATAGGTTATGTTAAAGTCAATATTAAGTAATTGATGCAAATTAGAACAAATCATAATAACACCTCTGTGATAAAATATCTTATGTGTTATATTATACAACTAAAATGTTGTTTTGTCCATTTATTTAAGTAAAAAAAATGGTATAATTTAATTATTAAGACAAATATTATAAAAATGGAGTGATAATTTATGAAAAAAATGACAATCGGTATTGTAGGCTTTGGTGAATTTTCTCAAAGTTACGTAGATATTTGGTTGGAGCATCCCGGAATTGAAAAAGTATATGGCTGTGAAATGATTGAAGAACGCAGAAAGCATATTGAAGACGTTTACGGGATTGAAATGTTTGAAACCTATGACGAAATGTTAGAAAAAGTTCCAAACCTTGATGCAGTTGCAATTTTCTCACAACGTCATCAACATGGTCCAATGGTAATTCAAGGCTTAAAGGCAGGCAAGCATATGTTCAGTGCCGTACCAATGGGTATCACACAAGAAGAAGTTGAAGAAATTCTTAAACTTGTTGAAGAAAAAAGACTTACATATATGATGGCAGAAACTTGCTATTATTTCCCATGCTCAGTATGGTGTCGTGAAAATTACAAAAAGGGCAGATTTGGTAAGTTCGTATATGGTGAATCACAATACTACCACGATATTGAAGATATGTTCGGTACATTTGCAGCACAAGGCGATTCATGGAAGAGAGTAGCAGGTATCCCACCAATGTATTATGCAACACATTCAATGTCAATGCTGTTCTCTGCAATTGGTGAACATCCTGTTGATGTAACCTGCTTTGGCTATACAGATACATATGGTGATGACATCTATGGTAAAGGCAAAAACGATTGGGACAATCCTTTCTCAAACGAAACTGCAATTATCAGAATGAGTGGTGGTGGTATTGCCAGAATTAACGAATTTAGACGTATCGGTAATGTTCGCCCAACATCATACATTACAGGCCTATATGGTGATTTAGGTACATATGAAGGTAGTGGTAACCAACATTTATTCAGCAGAAACGTTGCACGTAACCACGAATTTACATCAGAAGATGTAAGTGATGAAATCAACACATTTAACTTTGTAAACAATAAGGCAAATATCAAAGATGGTGAAGGACGTACAGATTACTTCTATATGGAAGGCTTCTCAAAAATTCACAACCTTGACAGATTGCCAAAATGTATGTTAGATATTGCTGAACGCAAAAATAAGGATGACTTAATGGGCCATAATGGTTCACACGTGTTCTTGGTAGATGACTTTGTTCGTTCAGTATTAACAGGTAAGTTGCCACCTATAACACCATGGATGGCTGCACACTATACAGTAGCAGGTATCATAGCACACGAAAGTGCATTACAAGGTGGAAAAACATTACCAATTCCTTACTATGGCGAAGGCCCTGCTGATTGGGAAATTATTGATTACAGTACAAAACCTTATGAAGAATAATATGTTTAAGAAAAATGACGTTATATGCACCTTTGGTGATAGCATTACTGCCGGAGGACTTTGGACGGCAGAGGTTTTTCAAACCTTGGCACCACAAGGTGTAAAGGTATATAATTGTGGCGTAGCAGGGGATACAGCCTACGACTCACTTCGCAGAATATACAGCGACTGCCTTTGTTATTCCCCTAATTATGTAACAGTAATGTTTGGTATTAACGATATTGGCAGACAATTATATCCTGATAGGTCTAATCCTGATGTAGAAAATCAAATCCAATTTTTGTATCAAAGACATACAGAAAATATGGAAAAGGTTATACAAATATTGCAAAGCTCAGGGGCAGAGGTTATACTGTTTACCCAACCACCTTATATGGAGGGTGAAGGCTTTACAGGTGCAGATTTAAAATGTAATTGCACAATTGAAAAATGTGTTGAAAATGTTAAAAATCTTGCAAAAAAGTACAATCTTAAACTTGTGGATATTAACAGTGCAATGAAGAAGGCTTCCCAGACCAAAAAAGTTATTGGTGATGACAGGGTTCATCCAACACCTGTGGGCAACCATATTATCGCTCAAGAGTTTTTAAAGTCAATGGGTATCATTGATGAATATGATTCTAATGATGAATTTACATTATCAAAAGAAAATGAAGAACGGCTTGAAGCAGATTCATTCTATAAAATGCTAATGTATGGTGAACACGATATAGTGGGTAAGTATTGTGATGAAAATAATATTACACCCACAAGGGAGGAGATGCGAAATATTGCACTTCGTAAAAAGGACGACCCGATAAAGTATATTGCCGACTGTGCCAAGCTTTATTATGACAACGCATACAGGCTTTACGATGCAAAAAATAAAATGATAGAATTAACTATTAAAATGCTTGCTCACAATATTAAATAGAATGGGAGAGTAAAAAATGAAAGTTAGCGTATGTATCGATATGATGTTTGCATATTGCGACTTCTTTGAAAGGATTGAAGAGGTTAAAAAATGTGGCATTAACACAATCGAATTTTGGAAGTGGACAAATAAAGATATTGACAAAATTGTAGAAACAAAGATGGATGTTTCAATCTTTAATATGGACTGTAAGGACGAAAAATTATCCTACGACCTATCAAGAGGCATAATCAATGCAGGCCGTAAGGATGAGTTTATATCAGCATTAAAAGAAAGTATTCCCGTATACAAAAAACTTAATGCAAAGGCAATGATAGTCCTAATCGGTGAAAATGCAGAATTTAATCCGGAAAATGTGTATGAATGTTTAAATGCAGCAAAGCCGATTTTGGAAGAAAATGATGTTAATCTTATAGTAGAGCCATTAAACTCTGTGGACAGAGTAGGCTACTCAATGCCTTATGCAACACCGGTGTTTGAGGTTCTAAAACGCCTTGATACACCACATATTAAGATGCTTTATGATATATATCATCAAAATATGATGGGCGATTTTTCAATGGACGAAATTAAAGAAAATATCAAATATATCGGTCATTTTCATGTAGCAGATGCACCGGGAAGACACGAACCCGGCACAGGTAATGTAGACTATGTCAGCATTATTAAGGAAATTAACAAATTAGATTATAAGGGCTATATAGGTTTGGAATATAGAGCAACTAAACCTGACCCTGAAACATTAGGATTTTTAAAGGAGGTATAATTTATGTTTAAAGTATGTATTATCAGTTGTGGTATGATTACCAATTCAGCACATATCCCGGCATACAAAAATTTCCCGGAGGATTTTGAAATCGTAGGCGTATGTGATACTAACGAGGAAGCAGCCAAAGGCACGGCAGAACGTCATGGCATTGCACATTATTACACAGATGCAGAGGAAATGTTAAAGGCTGAAAAGCCTGATGTTGTGTCGGTTTGTGTACCAAATTTCCTACATAAGAAGATGACAATGTTAGCACTATCGTATGGCTGTAACGTAATGTGTGAAAAGCCTGTTGCATACACTTATGCAGATGCAAAGGAAATGTATGACTATGCAAAGGCACAAGGTAAACTTCTAATCGCTTGCCAAAGTATGAGGTTTACACCTGACAGATTTGCTGCCAAAAAGTTAATTGACGAGGGCAAAGTTGGTGAAATTTTCTATGGGGAATTTAAACGTGTACGTCGCAGAGGTATTCCAACATGGGGCAAGTTCCACATTAAAGAATTTTCAGGTGGTGGCGCTTTTGTAGATATAGGTGTTCATATGCTAGACACAGTTTTGTGGCTAATGGGCAACCCAAAAATCAAGTCAGTCAGCGCTACAACATCTAAACACTTTGCCTATGAAATAGGTAGCCTAAAAGATAGTGGTGCCTTAACAGGTGAAGTTCACACAGCAAGTAAATTTAATCCTGATGAAATGAATGTTGAGGACTTCTCATCAGGNNACAATTACATTTGAAAATGGCGCAAGGGTAAACTTTGTAGTTTCATGGGCTGCAAACTTACCGGAGGCATCAGACATTATTCTATCAGGCAAAAAGCTTGGTATTTCATTACCTGACTGTGTAACATATTCAGGTGCAGATAAAAACGAAAAAATTGAAACAGAAGAAAATCTATATAAAGACGAAGCTTTTTCAGGACATTTCTATTTAATGGATAATTTAAGAAAGGTTCTAAAAGGCGAGGAAGAGCTTATTGTTAAGCCGGAGGAAACAATTAACGTAGCAAGAGTATTAGAAGGCGCTTACAAATCAGCAACAACAGGTAAAGAGGTGGTATTTGATGATTAAGGCAGTAATTATTGGCTTTGCACATATGCACGTAAACGAAATTGCGTTATATATGAGCGAACAACCGGACTTTGAACTTATCGGCATAGCAGACGTACCTGCAGAAACACCTGAAATTTCAAAGACAAGATACACAAGAGCATGGAACCTTAAAAATGTAGCAGAAAACTATTGTAGCACAGTATATGAAGACTACAAAAAAATGTTAGATGAACTAAAACCCGATATTGCATTCATCTTGTGCGAAAATTACAGAAAGCCTGAGATTGTTGAGGAATGTGCAAAGCGTAAAATTAACATCTCAATCGAAAAGCCTATTGCAGTAAGCTATGAAGAAGCACTTAAAATAGAAGAATCAGTTAATAAATGCGGTATTGAAGCAGTTGTTAACTGGCCTGTACTATGGAGAGAGTATGTTCATAGAATGAAAATGGCAATAGACCAAAAATTAGTTGGCGAGCCTGTAAAATTAAGATATATTAACGGACACACAGGCCCACTTGGTAAGGGCGCAAAGCATAGAGGTGTTTCCGAAAATGCAGAGGAAATGACAGACGAACAACGTTCAAAGACATGGTGGCATATGCAAAATCGTGGTGGTGGCGTATTTTTAGACATCGCATGCTACGGTTGCTTCTTCTCAGACTACTTCTTTGGTAAAGGTGATGCAGTTATTTCTTATGGTGCTAACCTTAATACACCATTTGGTGATACAGACGATAACTTTGCTGCAATTATTAAATATGACGGCACAAAGATGTCAGTAATCGAGGGCACATGGACAACTCCAAGGGCAGTTATTCCATCAGGCCCAATGATGATTTGTAAGGAAGGGGTAGTTACTTGCACAGGTGGTGCTGAAAATGCTCCTAATGTTAAGGCTTACGATATTTATGGTAACGAAGTCGAAATCCCTGCATACACATTAGAGGATAAATACAAAAATATGGTATGGCAATACGCAAATCATATTAAGACAGGTGAGCCTATTCACCCAATGCTTACATTGGCAGAAAATATGAAGATTATGGCAATGCTTGATGCTTCAATTAAGGCATCGGCAAATAATAAAGAGGAAAAAGTAAAATGAAAAGTGCGTTAGTTGCAGACATTCAAAGGACTTCTGTTCACGACGGGCCGGGTATTAGAACAACAGTATTCTTTAAAGGCTGTCCACTATCATGTAAATGGTGTCATAACCCGGAGTGTATCAGCACAGAGCCTGAAATGATGTTTTACCCCGAAAAATGTATACATTGTGGAAAATGTGCCCAAGGCTGTTATAGTGGGGCAAGGGTACTTTGCGGCAAAAAAATGACAACAGGCGAAGTATTAGACCAAATAATGCTTGACTTTGACTATTACAAAGAGGAAGGTGGCGTTACCTTTTCAGGTGGCGAACCTATGCTTCAAGCAGATTTTCTTAAAGAAATTATTCCAATGTGCAAGGAAAAGGGAGTACATACTGCAATAGAAACATCACTTATAATTTATGATGAAGAAATATTAAAAAACCTTGATATAATAATGGCAGACCTTAAAATTTGGGATAGCGATATTCACAAGGAATATACAGGTGTCCCAAACGAAAAGATTAAGGAAAACTTTATTAAAACGGATAAACTTGGTGTGCCTATAATTGCAAGGACACCATATATTCCGGAGGTTTCCCAAGACTTTGCAAAAATCAGTGAGTTTTTAAAAGGTCTTAAAAATGTGGTACGTTATGAAATCTTGCCATACCACCCGTTAGGTGTAGCAAAACAAAGGGCATTAGGTAGGGAAGAGGTAATATTTACAGTACCAAGTAAAAAGCAAATGGAGGAGGTAAATAAATATGCTTACATACGCTGACAGATTAGCATCAATGAGAAAGACAAAGGTAGAGCATACTTTATTAAAAAGAAAACAAAATGGTTATACAGACCTTGACGACTTTGGCACAGTGCCAATTTCAAAGGGCTATTGTGCAGAACCATGGTATAACAGTACAAATGGTAGTTTTTATGGCTATGACGGAATGTGTGAAAATTTCGTTAGAGTAATCAATGCTCACGACCCATACGTTGACCCAATGGAAATGCTATGTGGCAGATGGAGAGATATGTTGGTAAACTATCGTGGGGATTTACACTATATGCCTGATTGGTTGAAAAACAACCTTAAAAATTCTGAATTTTTAAAGAATGGTGCAACTGACCAATGGAGTAAAAGATGGGACGAGCAAAGGTTCCCTTATGACGATTTAAAGCCATTGCAGGAAAAATATAATATTCAAACAGGTATAGACGGCGACGCACATTTTGCTTGTGATTATCGTATCGGTTTTGAGCTTGGCTTTGGTGGTTTGTTGGAAAAAATTAAAAAGTATAGGGAAATCAACAAAGATAAAAAAGACTTTTATGATGCAGAAGAAAGAGTTGTTGTTGCAATCACAGATTTCATTCAAAGACACATTGATAAAATCGAAGAAATGATTCCTAACGAAACTCGCCCTGAAATCAAAGCAAATCTTGAAAAGATGCTTGAGGTTAACAAAAACATTAAGTTTGGTGCTCCAAAGACATTCCAAGAGGTTTGTCAATGGACAGCATACTTTAACTGTGCATCACGTATTTACACTCGTGATGGCGCAGGCTTCCAAATGGATACAATCTTGTACCCATACTACGAAAATGACATCAAAAACGGTATTTTAGATGACGAAACAGCAAAGTTTTTAATTGCCAACCTGCTACTTATCGACCCACACTACTACCAAATTTCAGGTGTGGACGAAAACGATAACGATATGACAAACCATCTTTCATACCTTATTTTAGAAGCAGCAGACTCAATAGACATCTCATGTAACTTAACAGTAAGATGCCATGAAAAATGCGATAGAAAGTTCTTTAAAACAGCAGTATATTACTTGCTTAAAAATAAGAACGCATGGCCAAGATTTTGCAGTGATAAATCACTTGCAGAGGGCTATATGAGAAATGGTGTTGATAAGAAAACTGCAAGGGAAAGAATTGCAGTAGGCTGTAACTGGATGTGTGTGCCGGGCAAGGAATTTCCAATGAACGACACAGTTAAAATCAACATTGCAAAGGTATTTGAGGTTGCATTATATGAAATGAAGGAAGAAAAAGTTCGCTCAACAGAACGCTTGTACGAGCTGTTCTTACAGCACCTTAAAATTGCTATTGATACAACAGCCAAGGGCATTAACCTTCACCTTGACCATCAATGGGAAGTTACACCTGAGCTTGTAATGAATCTTATGATGAATAATTCTATTGAAAAGGGCTTAGATGTTTCACAATGTGCCGAGCTTTATACAATCGGTGTAGATGGTGCCGGTCTTGCAGTAGTTGCCGACTCATTTGGCGCATTACAAGCAAGAGTTGAGGAAGAAAAGGTTGTATCTTGGGACGAAATGTATACAGCATTGGAAAATGATTTTGCAGACGAAAGAGCAAAGGCTATAATGAGTTCAGCTCCAAAATATTGCCAAGGGGATAGCGTATCCGATAAATGGGCAAAACGTCTAACAAAGGATTGGGTAGAAAATATTAAAGCACAAAAGATGCCTGAGGGCAGACAACTTGTACCCGGCTGGTTCTCATGGGCAAGAACAATAGAATATGGCTCAAAGGTTGGTGCAACACCAAACGGCAGAAGAAAGGCAGAGCCTATCTCTCATGGTGCAAATCCAAACCCTCATTTTAGACAGGACGGAGCAGTTACTGCTCAATCAAATGGTATTGCATCTGTTCAATGTGGATATGGTAATACAGCACCGTTACAAATAGAATTTGACCCTAAAATGACAATGGAAGAGGGCGCAGTTGAAAGAGTAATGAACTTAATTGAAACTCACTTCAAACAAGGTGGAACTCTTATTAACATTAACGTTTTAGATGGCGAAAAATTATTAGAAGCACATAAAAATCCTGATTTGCACCCTGACTTGGTAGTTAGAGTAACAGGTTTTACAGCATATTTTGCAAGCTTATCACCGGAATTTCGTCAATTGGTAGTTGACAGATTTTTAGATGGAATGTAATAAATAATTTTAAAAATATAAAAGGAGAAATATAATGGACAGTTTATTTAGACTTGATGGCAAAGTTGCACTAATTACAGGGGCATCACATGGCATAGGTTTTGAAATTGCAAAGGGCTTTGCAGCAGCCGGTGCTAAAATTGTATTCAACGATTACAATGAAGAAAATATGAACAAAGGCTTGGCATCTTACAAAGAGGTTGGTATAGATGCAAAGGGCTACGTATGTGATGTTACTGACGAAAAAGCAGTTAACGAAATGGTTGCAGACATCGAAAAGACAGTTGGTGTAATTGATATTCTTGTAAATAATGCAGGTATTATTAAAAGAATACCAATGATTGAAATGTCAGCCGAGGAATTTAGACAAGTTATAGATGTTGACTTAAATGCACCGTTTATTGTTTCAAAGGCAGTAATTCCTTCAATGATTAAAAAAGGTCATGGTAAAATCATAAATATTTGTTCAATGATGTCAGAGCTTGGTCGTGAAACAGTTTCAGCATATGCCTCAGCAAAGGGTGGACTAAAAATGCTTACAAGGAATATTTGTTCTGAATATGGTGAATACAATATTCAATGTAATGCCATAGGCCCGGGCTATATAGCAACATCACAAACAGCACCATTAAGGGAAAAACAACCTGATGGTTCAAGGCACCCATTTGATTCATTTATATGTGCAAAGACTCCTGCCGGCAGATGGTTAGACCCCGAAGAGCTTGCAGGCCCGGCAGTATTTTTAGCATCAGATGCTTCAAATGCTGTTAACGGACATATTTTGTACGTTGACGGAGGTATCTTGGCATATATAGGCAAACAACCTAAATAATATTAGGGTCGTAGGAAAATGCACAGACCACGAAAAAAATAATAACCATAATATTCACCTCAAAAATATCAAACTTTTGGGGTGAATATTTTTATTCAAAATAAGTAAGAAATCAGTTGAAATTCGTTAAAGACGAATTTCAAAACAAAATATTTTACGTTTTGAACAAACTTCGCCTCTCGGTGTATCTGTATACACCTTCGGGTGCCCAAACCTTGTGGTTTGGCTCAGTTTGTCCAATCTGCGCTATTTTCCTACAACCCAAAGGGAAATGAAGAAAATGCACAGACCACGAAAAATATAGAAAACATAATATTCACCTCAAAAATATCAAACTTTTGGGGTGAATATTTTTACGATAAATTATGCTGTTTTATGATATAATATAGAATTGTGTCTGTTTTTAATATTATTATGTATTTACTTTTTGTTAATTAAGTTATATAATCTATTAAAAGGAGTGATATGCTATGTTTGAAAATAAAACAGTTCTTATAGTAGGTGGCGCATCAGGTATGGGCTTGTTAAGTGGTAAATGCTTTGCCAATGAGGGCGCAAATGTAGTTTTAACAGATATAAACGAAGAAGCTTTAAATGAAAAGGTTGCAGAAATCAAAACAGACGGTGGCAAGGTAATAGGTGTAAAATGTGATGTTAGAGACTATAACCAAGTTATTGCAGTTAGAGACAAAGCATTAGAAGAATTTAAAACAATAGATATACTAATCAATTTTGTAGGTGGCTACGAACCACGTATGTTAAATGTGTCCGGGGATTATGCAGACCTGCCAATCGAAGTATTTGATTGGGGTATAGATGTAAATTTAAAAGGGCCATTCTATTTTTGCCATTCGGTATTAAATCAAATGAAAAAGCAAAAGGGTGGCGTTATTGTTAACCTTGGTTCGGTTACAGGTATAGAAGGCGCTGCAGATGGTATGGCATACCCAACTGCAAAAAGTGGAATTATGTGTGGTATGACAAAATCACTTGCAAAATATGGTGCACCTCATAACATTCGTGCAGTATGTGTTACACCGGGTCCGGTTTTAACTCGTCCTGATATGGCATCTATGGGCACTATTTTAGGTAGAGCAGCCGAACCACAAGAAATCGTTGATTTCATTATGTATTTAGCATCAGACAAGGCAAAATTTATCACAGGCACAAACCATATTATAGACGGTGGCAGACTTTGTATGCTATAAAATTCGGAGGAATATACTATGTTTTTAAATAACAACAAACCACTAATAGTTGGTATGGCACAGCACGATAATATGGCAGATACAATATGTTTAATTAAGGACTCAATCTTTGCCGGGGCAGATGCAATGGGTATTCAGCTTGAAGATTTAAAGCCTGAATTTATGAACGAGGAATGCCTAACAAATATATTTAATGCGTTAGATGGCAAGCCTTGCTACATCACAAATTATCGTCATTATTACGGGGATGGAAAAACAGATGAACAGCTTGCCGAAGGGTTAATTATGGCACTAAATTGTGGAGGAACACTTGCAGATGTAATGGGTGATATGTTTGACCGAACACCGGGTGAGCTTACAATGAATTCGGAAGCAATCAAAAAGCAAATGGAATTGATTGATAATATTCATAAAATGGGTAAGGAAGTTTTAATGTCAACTCATATTCAAAAGTTTACACCTGCCGAAGAGGTACTTAGAATAGCATTAGAACACCAAAAGCGTGGTGCAGACATTTCAAAAATTGTTACCGGTGCCGAAACAGAGGAAGAACAGGTGGAAAATTTAAGAATAACAACATTGCTTAAAAAAGAACTTGATATTCCATTCTTGTTCTTGTCGGGTGGTAAGTATAATATTATACATCGCCTTATAGGGCCAATGATGGGAAGCTCAATGTGGCTATGTGTTCACCATCACTATCCGGGCTCAACTTATGAACAACCACTTATTGAAAATGCTAAAAAAATTAGAGATTCATTCTAATAAAAACACACCCTTTCACATTTGTGAAAAGGTGTGTTTTTTATAACCTAACTTTTGCCGTTAACCACGATTTCCTAAAATACGAAATCATATATGCAGTAGACCTAACGACGTAGTCCGAAGCAAATCCTATAACAAGTCCGTATATGCCCAAATTACATTTTACACATAATAAATAAGCAGTTGGAATACGAACAAGCCAAGGACTTGCAATTCCAAATATCATTACATAAATGGCTTTACCGCCTGTTTTTAGTGTACCTGTTATAGCTTGGAAAATAGATGTTAATGGAATGGTAAATACCATTAGCCTTAACATTTTTATTCCTTCTTTAATCATATCATTATCAGTGGAAAAAATCGAAATAAAAGGCTTTGCAAATATAAAGAATATTAAACCGATAAAGCAGGTTATTGCTTCGGTTACAAAAAATATATTTCCGGCACTGATTTTTGCCATTTTCAAATCCTTTTTGCCTAAGTACGAACCAACCACAGTAATGGCAGAGTTTTCAAGACCAAAGGTGATAGCATAAACAATATTAAGCCCGTTGTTGGCAAGCTGATAAGCACCAACAGCCTCCTTGCTGATATGTGAAGTAATAACTGTCATACCCAAAAAGCACATATCAATTGCAAATTTTTCAAACATCGTAACACTGCCGTAGGAAAAAATTGCAGTAAATTTATCAATACTAAATTTATGTAATTTTCTAATATGTAGTTCTAAATCAAACCTTTTGTTTAAAACAAGTATCAGCCTTATAACACCGCCCAAGCACCTTGAAATTAAAAATGCAAATGCAACACCACTAATTCCATAGCCTAAAACGTATACACTAAAATAAGCAAGTGCAATGTTAATAACATTAACAATAAGCGTTAACTTTAAAGGTAATTTTGCATTTCCTGCACCCCTTAAAGATGCAGAAATTGCAAAGTCAATACCCATAAACGGCAAGGAAACAAGGGTTATTTTTAAAAATAATAATGCTAATTTAATAACATTGTCATCAAGCTGATTAAATAAAAGACAAATAATATCTTTTCCAAAAATCCATAGTATAATTGAAAGAATAACACCGATTACAGCGTTAATCATAACTATGTAAAACATTGTACTTTCGGCAGCCTCTATGTCCTTTACACCATATTGCCTTGCAATGTGTACAGTAGCACCAATTGAAAGACCAATAAAAATAGCTTGTAATGCAGTATATAAGGTATTACACATAGAAACTGCAACCAGAGTATCGCTGTTGATTCTGCCAACAATTATGGTACTTATCATACTTGTAAGTAGCAAAAGACTTTTTTCAACAGATGCAGGAACTGCAATGTTTGAAATTTCCTTTAAACTACTTTTAGAAAGGGAAACCATATACTAACGACCTTTCCTGTATAGCTTAATTTTTTTAACTGCCAAAATAATAATACAAGCAGTGGCAGAAACTATTGCCAAAACCTGAGATGTTCTAATACCTGTATTACCGATGTATAGGGAATCTGTTCTCATTCCTTCAATTATTGCACGACCGACTCCGTACCAAGTAATATACATTAACAAAATTTCACCATCAAATTGTTTCTTTTTTCTGTATAGAAACAGAATTACAAAACCGATTACATTCCATAAACTTTCGTACAAAAATGTAGGGTGCACAGCCTTTCCAATGCTTTCTATATACATTCTCCAGGGAAGGTCTGTTGCATCTCCGTGCGCTTCGGCGTTTACAAAGTTGCCCCATCTGCCGATAGCTTGACCGATTAGCAAACCAAATGAACCAATGTCAAACATCTTCCCCAAACTAACATTTTTAATTTTGCAATAAATATATGTTGAAATAAAGCAACCAATGATAGCACCGTAAATTGCAATACCACCATTCCAAATGCTAAATATTTCATCAAGATGCTCCTTGTAGTAGCTCCACTCAAATGCAACATAATAAATTCTTGCACATAAAACGGCAGAGGGAATACCAATTAGCACAATATCTAAAATATTATCTGTGGTAAGGCCAACCCTTTTAGCTTCCCATATTGCAAACAAAGTACCGCAAATAATACCAAAAGTTATAATTAGTGCATACCATCGCACTTCCAAACCAAATAGGGAAAATGCAACAGGGTTAATGTTAAAAGTAATATTTCCAAGTCCCGGGAAAGAAATCATTTCCATTATATTTCACCTTTGCTTTCAAAAGGATTGATTATAGATAAAACACAGTTTTCCTTTTTAAAATGTTCTTTTAGTCTTAAATTTACTTCATCAAGAGTAATTTCAGAGATTATTCTTTGGTATTCAAATAAATCCTCACCTTTAAAAAGTGCAGAAACCATCTTGTTTGAAAGACCGTTTACACTGTTCCACATTCTTAGGAAATCTGCAATACCAACCTTTTTGGCTCTGTCCAAATCCTCTTGACAGATTTCTGCATTTGCAAGGGTATCTGTGATAATTTCGTATGCTTCTTTGGGCTTTAAGCTTTCACCACCAATTAAAGTAAAACCATAGTCTTTTTCAGCGTCATAGTCATAGTTAAAACTATCGTTGATAATACTTTCGTTATAAAGCTTGTTATATAAATCACTACCATTGCTTAGCAAAATCTGTGTTATTAGAGTAGTAACAATGTCTTTTCTTAATAGCTTTTCCCCATCATATCCAACATCGGTGTCCTTGTATCCAATGTAAAACATAGGAATTGAAATACTTAATTTTTGTTCCTTAACCCTTTGGAATATTTCCTTTGGCTCATTAGGGATAATTCTCTTTATTTCATCAATAGGAGAAGCAGTAACATACCTGTCAACCAATTCTTCCACTTTATCGCAATCTACATTTCCGCATACAAAAAGTATCATATTTGTAGGGTTGTAAAATGTATTATAGCACTTGTAAAGCAAGTCCTTGTCAATTTTAGCAATACTTTCAACAGTGCCGGCAATGTCCTTTTTAATAGGGTGATTGTGGTACATACACTCAATAGTGTTAAAAAACACATTCCAATCAGGGTCATCATCATACATTTTTATTTCCTGACCGATAATTCCCTGTTCCTTTTCAACATTTTCCTTTGTGAAATAAGGGTTAGAAACAAAGTCTAAAAGTATCTCTAAGTTTTCGTAAAACTTGTCCGTGCAGGAAAATAAATAAACAGTAGAGTTAAAGCTTGTAAATGCGTTAGCATTAGCACCTGTTTTACCGTATGCGTCAAAAGCATTTGTGCCGTCAGGCTGTTCAAATAATTTATGCTCTAAAAAATGAGCAACACCATCAGGAATTTCAGTTACATTGTCCTCACCGGGTACTATAAATTTGTAGTCCGTAGAGCCATAGTGTGTAGCAAATGCAGCATAGCTTTTAGAATGTTCCTTTTTAGGCAAAACATATACAGTTAGTCCACTTTTGTGAACGCCCTTGTATAAAATTTCATCTAATATTTTAGATTCTTTCTTTTCAAAATTCATTATGCTTCACGTCCTTTCAAAAAGAATACGGTATCAAGGCAAATCTTTTTAGAAACAGCAACAACCTGCTCCTTTGTAACACCTTTGATTTTGCTGATTAAATCATCAATATCCAAAGGACACTCAGCAATAATATTGTTCATATAAAAATTATTAAGTAAAAATGTTCTGTCAGTAATAGAGTTTAACGAATCAATAGTGCTTAATTTACCGGCTTCAAGCTCATAATCACTAACCTCACCATTTTCTATATCTTTAATTTGTTTCAATATTTCATCGTATGCCTTTTTATAGTTAACAACCTCAATGCCGGAATTTATTTTCATAAGTCCCTTTAAAGAATCAATGTTAGAGGAAGCATAATAACACAACGATAGCTTTTCTCTAACGTTGTTAAATAGCTTGCTTGTAATACCGCAGCCTAACACTGCATTGTAAATCATAAGGGCAGGGTAGTCATGGTCTGTGATAAAAATATTAGTTCTAAATCCCATACTTAGCTTGCCTTGTGTAACAGGCTGTTCTTCTGTAACGTTTTTAACCTCTTTAACAACCTTTTTTACATCGTCAGGGTAATCAATCCTGTTTGTTACATCAATATTTTTAACCATATATTCAAATTTTCCCTTAATAGCATCAATGTCAATATCACCATTAACAAAAATGTCAATAGGGCTTTTTAAAATAACATTTTTGTAGTAATCAAATAAATCCTCTTTTGTAATCCCTTCAAGGTCTTCAATGTAACCATTAGAAGAAATACTGTATGCTTCACCTTCACACATTATTTCAGTACATCTTTTAGAAGCATATAACTTCTTGTCGTTAATGTTTGAAAGTATCAACTGCCTTAGGTTTTCTTTTTCTTGGTTTAAATAATCCTCACTAAATTCTTTTTGACCAAATACAGCATCGTCAATAAAATCAAAAACTTGGTCGCCAAGGGAAACGTTTTCTTCAATAAATTTGTCATTGATAAATTGAACTTGAACGTTTAATATCTGCCTTTCACCCTTTGCCATTGAAGAAACGTAGAAAACAGCATCATACAAATCCTCTAAACGTCTTGAAAAAGCTTGACTGGTAGGATATTTTCCGGAAGCACGCCTTAACATAGATGATAGCAGAGCATTTTTGGTAGCCTCTTCACGACATAAAGGTCTTTGAAAATAAATACTTACAGAAGTAGTTTTAAACTTTTTAGTAGGAATATGGTAAAGGTTAATACCTTTTTTTAATTGATATTTATTAACACTCATAATTAAATCCTTTCACAAATGCCGGCATAAGTGCCTAACTTCATATACATTACCCTATATTAGAGTGAGATTTCTCAAATTCTTTTAGTGCTGCAACAGCCTCTTCAATGTATTTGTCTAAATTGCAACCTTGCCTTAAAATTATGCTTTGCTCTTTTTCGCCCTCTGTGTACCAAATGAACATATACCATCCGGTGGCAGGGTGTCTTTTAATCTCTACTCTAATATCAAATTTTCTGTTTAATTTTTCTACATATAATACTAATTCTTTCATCTTATTTATCCCCTTTTAATTTTTTAATTATGTAATAAAAGTCCGACTTTTAATCGGACTTTAAAACTATTTTTTTGAACTTGAATAATATCTTATAAAGTATGCAACAAATTCAGCAATAATTGCAACACCTAAAAGAGGGAACATACAGAAAATAACTTTATATGTACCTGAAACTTTGTTAAGTACAGGAATAATACCCTTTAAATAGTAAGGTATTTTTTCAACCCCTACATACCAAAACATAACTAATGCAGTAATAAAAGAATATATTGAAAGGGTTTTAAGCTTGTGTATGTCTTTGGATTTGTAGAAAATCAAAGCAACTACACCACCAACGGCAAACAGTGCAAATAATACCCAACATGCACCTCTAACAAAATTATATGTATCAATGCCGTATTTAAAAACCCCTGTTGCATTAAATACAAAAATGGTTAAAACTGCAACAACCAAAGTGTATGCAAATTGAATAAGTAGGTCGTTGGTGATTTTTTCAACGTAGGTATATGATACGTTTTTATTTGTTTTCTTACTTGCCATTTATGTAACACTCCTTTTGTGATTTACAAGTCATATTCATACATCAAAACCGGCAAAACTGCAAGGGAAGCAGTTTCGGTTCTTAAAATTCGCTTACCTAACGAGACAGTCTTAATGCCCTTTTCTACGGCATATTCTATTTCGCTAATGTCAAATCCCCCTTCGGGGCCAATCATTATTGAAACGGAATTAGGATTTTCCTTTTTCAAAACATCCTTTAAGGAACATTTATCTTCACATTCATAGGGAATAATTGCTAAATCACTTTTTAGCATAAGCTCAATTGCCTTTTCAAATGTTATTGTGTCCAAAACCTTCGGAATAATACCCCTGCCACTTTGCTTAGAGGCAGATTCAGCAACCTTTTGCCATCTTTCAGTTTTGTCAGACGGCTTTACAACACATCTTTTAGTAAATACGGGGACAAATTCAAAAAGCCCAAGCTCAATGTTTTTTTGAATAATATATTCCATTTTACCTTGCTTGGGTAATGCTTGAAATAAAGTAACCTTAACCTTTGGCTCAGCCTCGCATTTGTAAGGTCTGATAATATCGGCACATACCTGGTCTTTGGTAATTTCGGTTATTACTGCATCGTAATCAGTGCCATTGCCATCACAAACAATAATGCTTTCGCCGGGAGTCATACGCAACACCTTGGAAATGTGTTTAACGTCTTCACCAACGATTTTTAACTTGTTGTCCTTTATGTACTGTGATTCCGTAAAAAATTTAGGCATACTGTTAACCTCAAAGCATTATTATGACAATATCTAATTCATTATATCATTTATTTTACAAAAAAACAAGTGAATTTATAAAATTTTTAAAAAATAAAGCCGGAAACAAATGCAGAAAGACAAGAAACAAAAGCAACCACAATAAGAGGCTTTTCAAAATATGCAAATACCACACCGCAAACAAGCCCGAATAATGCGCACACTTCATTTTTTCCGCAATCAAAAATCCAAGGCACAGTCATAGCTCCTAAAACTGCGTAGGGAATAAAGTCAAAAAACTTTATAAAAAACTTTGAAGTAAGTTTTTTTCTAAACAGAGTAAACGGAACGCTCCTTATTGCAAAAGTTACTATTGCCATTACAAAAATATATAAATAGGTTCTCATTAGCCGTCCCTCCTTGAAGAAATGTAAGCCATTACAGTAGAGGAAACAACAGAAGAAATAATAATATTAAATCCATAGTTAAGGCTTGCAAAAATAGGAATATATCTTAATAGTGTACTTAACGCAATGGCAAATAGTACCACCAAAAGCACGTCCTTAGACTTTTTCATAGCTGGAATAAATATAGCAATAAACATACCGTAAATTGCAATTCCAAGTGCAGAATTTACAGATTCGGGCAAAACCTTACCCATATAAGCACCTAAAAATGTACCAACAGCCCAACCTATAAAGGGAACAATAACAAGCCCATACATATACCTTGTGTTAATAGATTTGTGTGAAGATGAAACACCAAATATTTCATCAGTAATAAATGCACCTAAAAATATTCTCTTGGGAACAGTAAAGCTACTGTCAAGCTTTTGGGATAAAGAAATAGCCATCATTGAATATCTTAGGTTTATAACAAATTGAATTAAAACCATTTCCAAAATCGTACCCAAGGTTGCAATTACAGTAATGCCTGCCGCCTCACCGGCAGATGTAAGGTTAGTCATAGACATAACAACAGCCTGTAAAATCGACATACCCTTTGCAACGGCAGTAATACCGATACCTATTGAAACAGAAAGGTAACCAAGCCCAATTGGTATACCATCTATAATACCTTGTTTAAAATTGATTTTTCCATTCATAAAAATCTCCATTTCGCTGCTGTGCGTCGGCACAAATAGTATTTAGAAATTTCTCTTATCTTCACAGCAAGGAATGATAAGAGATTTTTCGCACGTGCAATTAAATTCGCCGGAGGCATAACGGGAAAGGAACTTTCACGTTAATACTCCTAGTGTTGCCAGATTCTTTCTGTCTTGTTCTAATACCATAGTGGTTCACTCCTGTTGTTATTTACCTTTCTTTTTGCCGCCTTTTTCTTACCACAAGCCATTTTTATCACCTGCCTATTAGTTAACAATCATAGAATTTAGGTTTTTTAAGTGTGCGTATATAGTTCAACACATAATCCAAATCTGAATTTTTAATTATACAGTAATTTTCCGAGGTGTTATCTAATATCCAGTGACCTCTATTATGCCATAAGCAATAATCTACTTTGTTACTCTCGAACCAAAACTGAAATACACCGTGCTGCGAATAGAGTTTTGGTATTGTTTTTACACTTATATCTTTGCAATATATTCTCATAGTTAGTTACCAACTTTCTTGTTATGCTGACGAGCTAAAGCTACTATTCTTCTTTCCTTTTTAGAGAATCTTCTTGTACTATCCTTAGCTTTTCCGTTCCAACCTTAAAAATTTAGTCAATATATTCTACCATAATATTACGATTTTTGCAACAAATATATTGTTTTAAGGTTTACAAAAGCAAAATTTTATGTTATAATATATTCAGGAAAGAAGGGTTTATAAATGAAAAAAGTCGTTTCAATTTTAGTAATAATGTCAATGCTGTTTGCTTTAATAACAGTAAATGCAAAAACAACATTTACTACAGTTTGTATTGAAGATTTCTCAACCTATGCAAACGATTCTACAATATACGAGGTTGCAGTGGATAGCAGTAAATATCCTACAAGCAAATCAGCTGTAAAGGTTGGTGCATCTAATATTTATATTACACCACCAAGTGCAACCACAACGGTATTTGCCACAAAGGAACAGGCAAAAATCAATGGTGGTAAGCTACAACTTTTAAATGGTAAATACACATCATATAGTGCATATTTAAATAAAGAGTGTAAGTTTGAATGGAGACCTGCCAACTACTCAACAGTTGGGGACACCTACCGTTTAACCATAGATGGCGCCAACAGCAACTCTAACAGTGGTTTCATTATGAGATTTCACACAAACTCCGACGCTTCAAATTGCTATATGTTAGTAGTTCCTTCATGTAATCGTGATAGTGGTTTCCCGGGGTGGAGACTATATAAAAGAGTAAGTGGTGAGGATAACATTTTGTTAAGCTCATCAGCAGTTGCATCTCAATCTACAAAGGGCACAGGCTATTTGCAAGCATTTAATGCAGAAATTACCGTTGAAAATAAGAGCAAAATTACAGTTCACGTAAAGGGCAAAACAAACACAAATGTTTCAATAGACGAAACAAAAACCTATACCGACACAAGCCCGTTTTCATATTCTTTAAAGAATAATTACATTCATATGCTTCCATATGGTGGCGTAGGTACAGACATTAACTATATCAAGCTTGAAAACGGAGTTAGCCCAAGCCTTAACTCATCGGTGTCAAGGTCAAAAGGAACCTATGTTGTAAAGGCAGATTTATCAAATGTTACAAGTGGTAAACTTATTGCCTGTGGTATAAATGAATGTCAACAAACTAAAATCTTTTTAAGAGATTATTCTACATCAACAGAAACCTTTGAATTTCCGGGAACATATGACGGATTTAAGGTGTTTGTAGTAGATAACGACTTTAATCCTCAAACAGAAATGCAGGAGCTTGTTGCACCGGCAAAAAATCAATTAACCGAGCTTGCAAACTTAGATTTTTCAGGTGTAAAAGCCTCAGATACAGTATATAAAATTGAAACCGATGCAAGTGATTACCCACTATATAACACACCGGTTAGGGTGGCAGATACAGACCTTTACATTACGCCACCACTTGATGAAAACGGCAAGGTTATGGCAGGTGATGTAAATGAAAAAGCAAAGTTTGCATCAGGAACATTGCAACTGTTAGCAGGTTACGGAACACCTGACGGCTATTCCGATAGAGAGTGTCGCATAGAATGGAGACCATCGAACTATAAAGATATTACAAATACCTATCGCACAACCATTGACGGCTCGGTATTCGACTCACGAAGTGGCTTTATGTATCGTTTCCAACTAAACGACAAGCAAAACGCATACTATCAATTTATCGTTTATGCAAGTAATTTAGACAAACCGGCATGGGAAATTGTTAAAAAGACAGAGGACGGTGCATCTACTGTTCTGCTTGGCTCAACTGCATTGCCAACGCAGTCCACAACAGGAAACGGTTACTTAAAGACCTTTAATGCAACAATTACAGTTACTGATAAATCACAAATTACAGTTACAGTAACAGGCAAGTCCAATACAAATAAGGCAATAAATGAAACGTTGTCATGCACAGACCTAAATCCATTCCCACAAAATGCAAATGAGCAGTATATGCACTTTAAATCATTTGGTGGTTCAAATCGAGGAGCTTGCTTAAATTCAGTATTGCTTGAAACAAACTTTGACGCAAGCGCAAGCAGTGGTTCTTATGCACCGATAGACTATGGCACAGTAGCAACTGCCACAACAAATAAGATGACGTGGAACGAAATGGATAAGGGCTATATCACAATAATATTTGATGATAATAATTCCGATTTACCATCATTTTATAGCATTATTACAGGCGAATATGGCTTCCCAATCTGTTCAGCAGTACCAACTAAGTATATTGACAGAAACGGAGATTTGTTAGAACAAATCCAGGCAAGTGGAGGGGAAATCCTATCTCATACAGCAACACATCCTCAGCTTAATTTCTCAACTCCGTGGACAACAGTAGAAGAAGAGTTTAAAACCTCATACAACCTACTAACAGCAAGAGGCTTAAAGGTAAATGGTATCATTTTAGCAGGTGGAACAGAGTCCGACCTTACAACTGCTTATGCAAGGGCAATCGAACCTATTACTGCTAAATACTATAATTATTCCGACTTGTATGGTGTGTCAACACAGTATAGCAAGCCAAGGGATACATTCTCAGGCAAATCAATAGACCAGCTTAAAAATATTGTGGACAGGGCAATTCGTAACAAATCTTGGGTAACTATCTACGCACATAGCTTTGAAGAATTGCCGGAGGCAACATTAAGAGCATTTATGGATTATGTAACAGCTAAAAAGGCAGAGGGTAAGGTAGATATTGCAACATATAAAACAATCTTCCAAAACTTTGCAAATTACGAAAGTCCGGTAACATTAAAATAAATTAAGGCTGTTTCCTTATCTAAATAAGTTAAACACAACTGAATATAGCTTTAAAAATCACATTAGGTTCGCCTAATGTGATTTTTTGTATACAGAAAACCACGCG
>DCGP01000003.1 GCA_002314595.1 Clostridiales bacterium UBA1775
CGATTGCTCGTCTTGCTGCTGCACAAGCTGCAATTAAAGATGAAAAATAATTTATTCAAATTAAAATCCTCTGCTTTTTAGCAGAGGATTTTTTCTATTTAAAAGCCTAATACATTGGATTATACTTTTCATATTCAGTTCCATATCTCTTTTCGGATGGGAAATAACATTCGGTAAAGCACCTATTGTCATGGTCTCTAAAAAATACTCCCATAGTGTTGTCATTATATATATGAAGGAACACACTTCTGCAAGTGTTACCTCTAATATGCTCAAAGCTTGAAACATTAACCTGTGGTATGTCGTGCCAATCAACAGAGGAAATCCTACGGTACGCATTTTCCTTTGCCCACTTGTAGTCTCCAATATGAGCGTGTCCGTAAAAATGAATTTTATGGTTTTTCGGCAACGGAAATAAATCATTAAAAGCATTTGACGCTCTGTTACCACCGGGGAATGAATAATGAGAGGCTGTAATTATAGGGCAAGTTTCATTTTTCATTTCAGCTTTAAGTTTTTCTACCTTATTATAATATACGTCATTTTTAGGAGCTTCATTTGAAACCCAAAACTGTGGTTCATTTCCCTGTGTAGTGTGTTCGCTAATAAAATATACCACAAATTCACCTAATTGTATTTTAAAGTACCAATCATCATAGTCCTTGGTAGTATGCCAGTTGCTATGCTTTCTTATCTCATCATAAATAGGCACAAAGGGTTTTTCTTTATTTACACCATTTGAAAATTGTATTTCGTGGTTACCCATAACATAGCATAGTGGAATATCAAGACCTTCAAATGTCTTAATTTGCATTTCTGTCATTTTTAAAACGTGGTCAATATGCTCCACGCCAAAGCCCTCGATAGAATCTCCTAAATACCACATCATATCAGCAGGCTTGCCCATACTTTTGTAGTCTGCAACGGAAACGTCCAAGCATTCCTTTGCATATTTAGGGTTGCCCTGTTGCAAGTCTGAAAATATCCAAATTTTATGTTTTGCTTTACTTAAAGAAATATTATACAGGTCATCAAAAATCATTTTTTTCATCCTCTTATACTAAAATCAATATAATTATATAGCTTTCGTAACACTTTGTCAAAGGTTTGTAACAGTGTTGAAATATTGTTTATGAAAAGTATACAAAAACAAATATTTTTTTTATAATTTTTAACAAATTGATACTTTTTTTAATAAATTTTAAAATAAGTATTGACATTTGTTATGAAATAGAATAATATATATATAGTACTTTTGAGCAAAAGCAAACACAATATATTGTGTATTCATAAATAGGAGGGGAAACCAATGATTCAAAGTATTATAAAGAGAGATGGGCGTATAGTATTATACGAACAGGACAAAATAGCAAAGGCTATTTTAAAGGCATTAGAGGCAACAAAAGAAGGTGGAGCAGCAGAGGCTGCCATAGTAGCAAACGATGTTCAAATGAATTTGGAAGCAGAATTTGGTTCAACATCACCAAAGATTGAACAAATTCAAGACGCAGTTGAATTTCAACTTATGAATCATGGTTTTACAGAAAGTGCAAAGGCTTACATCTTGTATCGTGCTAATCGTACAAGGGTCAGAGAAGTTAATACAAGCCTTATGAAAACCTTTGACGAAATCACAAAGATAGATGCCAAAAACAGTGATATGAAACGTGATAACGCCAACATTGACGGCAATACTGCAATGGGTAGTATGCTTCAACTTGGTTCAGCAGGTGCAAGGGCATACAACGAAGCATATCTTTTAAAGCCTGAACACGCCAAGGCACAAAGAGAAGGCGATATTCACATTCACGATTTTGACTTCTATTCGCTTACAACTACTTGCACACAGATAGATATTAAAAAACTTTTCAAAAACGGATTTTCGACCGGACACGGTTATCTAAGAGAGCCACAAAGTATTCAAAGCTACGCAGCATTGGCAGCAATTGCAATCCAAGCTAACCAAAATGACCAGCATGGTGGACAGTCAATTCCTAACTTTGACTATGCTATGGCAGATGGTGTTTCAAAGACATTTAAAAAGCTGTATTCTCAAAAGCTTACAGAAGCTGTTGAAGACTTAGTTGATAGCGAAGACGAAAAGGACAATGTAGCAAAGGCAATTTCAAAGGCTGAAAAGGGAACAGGGGAATTCGCAAGACTTCTTGCAAATCCTGAATTTGATAAGATTGTAGCAGATGAGCTCGTTTCAATTTATGGTTTAGATGCTCAAAAGGCAAAGCATATTGTGGAACGTGCAAGAACTCGTGCAGAAAAGAGAACAGACCGAGACACATATCAAGCAATGGAAGGCTTTGTTCATAACCTAAACACAATGCATTCCAGAGCAGGTGCACAAACACCATTCTCATCAATTAACTATGGTACAGATATTACACCCGAAGGCAGAATGGCAATTAAAAATGTTCTTTTAGCACTTGATGCAGGCTTGGGACAAGGTGAAACTTGTATCTTCCCAATTCACATATTTAAGGTAAAAGAAGGCGTAAACTATAACGAAGGCGACCCTAACTACGACTTATTCAGACTATGCTGCAAGGTTAGTGCCAAGAGATTGTTCCCTAACTTCGTATTTATAGATTCACCATTCAATCTACAATATTACAAGCCGGGACGTCCTGAAACAGAAGTTGCGACAATGGGTTGTCGTACAAGGGTAATTGGTAACACCTTTGACAGTTCAAAGGAAATTTCTTATTCAAGAGGTAACCTTTCATTTACATCAATTAACTTACCAAGGCTTGCAATCGAAAGTAAGGGCGACGAAAAGTTGTTCTATCAAAAACTTGATAATATGTTAGAACTTGTTGCACAACAACTTCTTGACAGGTTTGAAATTCAAGCATCAAAGCACGTTTACAACTATCCTTTCTTAATGGGACAAGGTGTATGGTTAGATTCAGAAAAATTGGGGCCATACGATGAAGTTAGAGAGGTACTAAAACATGGTACACTTTCAATTGGCTTTATCGGACTTGCAGAAACACTTACAGCACTATATGGTCATCACCATGGCGAAAGTGAAGAAATGCAGAAGAAAGGCCTTGAAATTATCGGCTATATGAGAAAGTTCACAGACGATATGTCAAAGAAAAAGGGACTTAACTTCTCATTACTTGCAACACCGGCTGAGGGCTTGTCAGGTAGGTTTGTCCGTATGGACTTAAAACGCTATGGTAAAATCAGTGGTGTTACAGATAAAGAATACTATACAAACAGCTTCCACATTCCTGTATGGTATGATATTTCATCATACGATAAGATAAATTTAGAAGCACCATACCACGCACTATGTAATGCAGGACATATTAGTTATGTAGAACTTGACGGTGATACATCTAAAAATATAGAAGCATTTGAATCAGTAGTACGTTGTATGCACGATGCAGGCATTGGCTATGGCAGTATCAACCACCCGGTTGACCGCGACCCTGTTTGTGGTTACGTTGGGGTAATTGGCGATACTTGTCCAAGATGTGGACGTCATGAAGGTGAAGCAATTTCAGACGAAAAGGCAGAAGAACTTAAAAAAATCTATCCGGAAATGCCAATATTTAAAGGCATAGAATAATATAAAAATAGGAGGAAAATAAAATGTTAGTAGAAAATAAAAAAGCTAAAATGGGCGAAGGTATCAGTTTTGAAAGAATTAGAAGAATTACAGGTTATCTTGTAGGTACAATGGACAAATGGAACGATGCAAAACGTGCCGAAGAAAGAGACCGTGTTAAACACGAAATTGCTTAATTATGCTTAATCTTTCAGGTATTATTACAGATAGCATCGTAGATGGCCCGGGCATACGTACTACGGTATTTAGTCAGGGCTGTCCTCATCATTGCAAAGGGTGTCATAATCCGGAAACTTGGGAATTTGGCACAGGTACTGATGTTACCGAGGAACGAGTTGTTGAGATTGTTAAAACAAATCCACTTTGTAAAAAGGTTACGTTTTCAGGTGGTGAACCATTTGCGCAGGCAAAGGCATTTGCCAAGCTTGGCAAACTTTTAAAGGCAGAGGGGTATGAGGTTGCCTCATATTCAGGTTATACATTTGAACAACTTGTTAACGGCAATGATGAACAAAAGGAGCTTTTAGGAACAATAGATGTTTTAATTGATGGCCCGTTTATGTTAGAACAAAAAAGCTTAAACCTTAATTTCAGAGGTAGTAAAAACCAAAGAATAATAAATGTTCCAAAGAGCCTTGAAGCAAAAGAGGTTGTATTAGAAACAAGCCTTGGTTGGCTTGGACTTTAATCAAAATTAAGACGAAATAACGCTGAGATTTTAAAGTCTCAGCGTTATTTTTATACCTTTATAAATTTTGTGTTTTTAAACTTTTTCTTGGTTTTTTCCGGAAAGGCATAGTCGGATATTACCATATCCACTTTTTCAAGGTCGCAAAGGATGATGGGCATACTTTCCCCAACCTTACTATGGTCTGCAAGATAATAAATTTTATCTGCATTTTCCATTGCGCATTGGTGTAGCAGGCTGTAAATTCCACTTCCGGAAAGCTTGCCATCAAGTGATATGCAACCACTTGAAAAGAACATTTTGTCAGTTTTATAATGCTTTATACACATTATAGTATCGTCTCCCGAAAGCATGGAAGGAGCCTCTACAATTTCACCACCTGTGCATATAACTTTTATACCATATTCACCTAAAAATATTGCTAATTGCATATTGTTGGTTATAACTGTAATGTCCTTTTTATACACAAGGTATTTACCCATACTTTCAGCAGTGGTAGAGCCGTCAATGAATATTGTATCGCCGTCATTAACAAGGTCAGAGGCAAACTTTCCTATGTGATTTTTCGCCATTTTCATTTTGTGGTATCTAAATTCAATAGGCACGTCTTTTGCCTCTGTCAGCTCTGCACCACCATAGCTTCTTGTAATTAACCCTTGGTTTTCTAATATGGTTAAATCTCTGTTTATAGTGGCATTACTGTAATGTAAGGTTTCCCTTAAAAACTTTACGGTTGTATAACCATTTTCTTTTAAAATATTAAGAATAATATCTGTTCTTTCCTTTTGATACACATAACCACCCTTTTGATAAAAGTTGATAACTTTCCATAATTTTATCCAAACTTGAAAAATTTTGATAAATTATATATAATATATTATATAAAAATAAGAATTTTGTCAAGAGGTGCAAAATGAAAGACTTAACGAAAGGAAACATATATAAAACATTTTTGCTGTTTGCAATACCAATGGTGCTTTCAGGCTTTTTGTCCCAAGCATATAGTATTATTGACACAATAATGGCAGGCAAATTGTTAGATGCAGATAGCCTTGCAATGATAGGCTGCACCTCTGCATTTATAACTTTTTTCTGTTCAGTGTTTTGGGGGTATGGAATCGGATTTTCAATATATATTGCCCGTTTATTTGGGGCAAAGGAATATGAAAAATTAAAGGAAGCTATATATTTAAATTACGGAATAATGATAGTAATTGTCCTTGCATTAAGTGTATTTTTTGTTCTGTTTAAAGGGCAAGTTTTGGAACTTTTAAACGTAGACCCTGTTATTCGTGATGGGGCAGGAAGGTATTTTGCAATTTATATGTTAGGCTCAATATTTGTGCTTTTGTCATATAATGGAGTTTACCTTATGAATGCAATGGGCAGTGGCTCATTTCCCTTATATATGTCAATGATTTCAACGGTCATACATATTGTGGGTAACTTTATTTCGGTTAAATATTTGAATTTAGGGGTTTTGGGTATAGCAATCTCCACTGTACTTTCTGCATTTGTAGTTGACCTGTGCTATTTTGCTGAGCTTCGTAAATGCTTTAAGCAGTTAGGCGTTGGGGATTATAAGGTTAGCTTTTCTGTTAAAAGCCTTGCTCCGTCAACAAAATATGCAATTCCTGTAATGATGCAACAAATGATAATGTATGTGTCGTCATTTGTGATTTCACCAATGATTAACGGTATAGGTAAATCTGCCTCTGCCGCCTATGTTATTTGTTTGAAAGTATATGATATTAACGCAACAATCTATCAAAATTCAGCGAAGACTCTTTCAAATTATGAGGCTCAAAGCATAGGTGCTAAAAAGTATGAAAATATTAAAAAAGGCTTACGAGTAGGCTTTTTGCAAGGGCTGTTGTTTTCCCTTCCGGCACTTGTGCTTTCAATAGTTTTTGCAGATAGCTTTTGCCTTGCATTCTTGCCAAGTGGTTATTCCGGTGAAGCTTTAAACCTTTCACTAACCTTTGTGCAGTTCTTCTTGCCATTTATACTGTTTAATTTGGTAAATAACTTGTTCCATAGCTTTTACAGAGGAGTTGCTGCAATGAAGCTTTTGGTTGTTGCAGCAACAATAGGCTCGGTAGCAAGAATGATTGCAACCTTCCTGACTGTTGGCAAATACGGAATGAATGGAGCATATTTTGGTTGGGCATTTTCATGGTTTGCTGAATTTGTATTTGTACTATTTGTTTATTATACAAACAGATGGAAAAGGGAAGAATTTGGGAATATATAAAATAAACGAACTGTCCCAGTTGGCGACAGTTAGTTTTAGGTTATAAAAATATAGTGTATTTTCCTACAACCTACCATTAGTCATAAAGAGTAGTAGACAAATATCTATCCCCCGAATCAGGGAATAATACCACAATTCTTTTACCTTTGTTTTCAGGTCGTTTTGCAACCTCTATTGCACCACAAAGTGCAGCACCTGAGGATATTCCTATTAAAAATCCTTCGATAGTACCCATTTCTCTTGCATACTTGTAAGCATCTTCTGTTGCAATGGGTAATACTTCATCATAAATTTCAGTATCCAAAATTTCAGGTACAAAGTTTGCACCAATACCTTGAATACCATGACTGCCTGCATGACCTTGTGAAAGCATAGGCGATTCCTTTGGCTCAACAGCAACAATTTTGATATTCTTGTTTTTAGATTTTAGATATTTTCCAACACCTGTTATTGTGCCGCCTGTACCCACTCCGGCAACAAATATGTCAACGTCTCCGTCAGTATCTCTGTATATTTCAGGGCCTGTTGTTTCAAAGTGTATTTTAGGGTTTGCAGGGTTAATAAACTGCCCTGCAATAAAGCTGTTTTGGGTGTTTTTAGCAATTTCTTCTGCTTTTTCTATTGCTCCTGCCATACCCTTTGAGCCTTCTGTTAGCACCAATTCGGCACCAAATGCCTTCATTAGCTTTCTGCGTTCCTCGGACATTGTTTCAGGCATAACGATAATTGCCTTATATCCTCTTGCAGTTGCAACGGACGCAAGGCCGATTCCCGTATTGCCTGAGGTTGGCTCTATTATAACGGAGTCCGGCTTTAATATGCCACGTCTTTCGGCGTCGTCAATCATTGATTTACCAACTCTGTCCTTGGCAGAGCCTGCCGGGTTAAAGGATTCTAATTTAGCATATATTTTACATTTAAGGTCATATTTTTTTTCAATTTGATTAAGCTCTAAAAGAGGAGTGTTACCGATTAACTCTTCAACTGATTTATATATGTTTGCCATTTTTAATTCTCCTTTTACAATTCTTCAACAGTGCAACCATCTGCATATCCCAAAAGCTCAACCAATGACGGAATGTTGTTGCCTTCTTTTGTAATTTTGGCACTTGCAAATGATGTGGCAAGCACTAACTGAGTTTTAAAGTTAAAGCCACTTAAATATCCGTGACAAAGGCCTGCCATAAAGGCGTCCCCTGCACCGACTGTGGAAAGTGGTTCAATATTAGGAGATTTAACTGCAAGGACTTCGTCCTTTGAAACGCCTATTGCACCTCTTTCGGAAAGGGATACAATTACATATTTTATACCGTATTTTTCTACAATTTTTTTAGAAGCCTCCACGATTTCTTGGTCTGTCATCTCACTTTTGCCGATTAGCTCACAAAATTCTTTGTAATTAGGCTTAATATATGTAGGTGAGGCTTCAAGGGCTGCTTTCATAAGCGTGCCGTTGCAATCTAAAAATGTAGGTTTGTTTTCTGCCTTTGCCATTTTAACCAATTCAAAATATTCGTGAATATTCATTTCCGGCAGCAAACTGCCACTTAAAACAACTGCCTCACATTTTTTAATATATTCCTTGTATTTAGCAATGAACTCGTCATATTCCTTTTGAGTAATCGGATTGCCGGCTTCATTTATTTCTGTAATGTTGTGAGATGTTACATCCATAACCTTAACATTTAAACGAATATCCCCTTCAACTCTTACCAAATCTTCTTTAATGCCGTCTGATGCAAGCTCCGAAAGGAGAATATCCCCGTTTCTGCCACCAACAAACCCAATTACTGTATTATCTCTACTTACTTGTTTTAGTACACGAGATACATTGATACCATTACTACCTGCATTATATATAATTCTTTGCGCACGGTTTACATCGTTTTCTTTAAAGTTTTCAACAATATACGTCTTATCAACTGCCGGGTTAATAGTTACTGTAATTACCATTATAGTACCTCCTAAAATTTATCGTTTAATATATTATACAACTTTTTTAAAATGTTTTCAATTATATATTGAAATTTTAACAAATATGTAGTATAATAATAAACAAGGTTATACTTCCTCGCAGTGTGGGGATTATAATACCATCCGTACTAGTCGGGGCGTTAGCGGTGCCTTGTACCCATAATCCGCTATAATGGGGACGAATGCCCTTGTGAGGGTTGGATGTCGCAGGTCAATGTGGGAATTTTCAATGTTGAAAAGTTCGGTTCTGTATGACTAAGAACTGTGAACCTTGTCAGGTCGGGAACGAAGCAGCAATAAGCAGCCCTCTTACGTGTATGCAGGTCAGCCGGATTTGAGTTGGAAATCCTTTATACTCTACGATTATTCGATTCGAGTAAGGGATGTACGGTCTTTTTATTTTTGCCAATGAAAGAGGTTTTTTATATGGCATATCAAGCAATTTATCGTAAGTGGAGGCCCATTACCTTTGAAGATGTAGTTGGTCAATCTCACATTACGGACACACTTAAAAATGAATTAAAAACTAATCGAACAGCACATGCCTATTTGTTCTGTGGTACACGTGGTACAGGAAAGACCACTACTGCCAAGATTTTAAGTAGGGCGTTAAATTGTGAACACCTTACCGAAAACGGCAATCCATGTAACGAATGTGCAACCTGTAAGGGTATTTTAAATAATACAATTATGGACGTTGTGGAAATTGATGCTGCGTCAAATAATAGTGTAGATTATATCAGAGAGCTTCGTGACGAGGTTTCCTATACTCCTGCAAATGCTAAATACAAAGTATATATTATAGATGAAGTTCATATGCTTTCATCAAATGCCTTTAATGCACTTTTAAAAACATTGGAAGAGCCACCGGCACATGTAATATTTATTTTGGCAACAACAGAGCCACACAAGGTTTTGCAAACAATTCAATCACGTTGTCAAAGGTTTGATTTTAAACGAATTTCTATTAAAAACATAGCAGGCAGAATTGGTGAAATTACACGAAAGGACGGTATAAATATTTCCCAAGATGCTATTAGGCTTGTGGCAGAATTAGGGGACGGCTCAATGCGTGATGCACTAAGTATTTTAGACCTGTGTGTTGGTATTGAAGGCGAAATTACCCTTGAAGATATTGAAAGTGTAACAGGAGCTGTCAGCAGAACCAAGCTTCGTGAACTTTCAGCTTCACTTATGAAGGGGGATATTTCAAGCTCTGTAAAGGCAGTTAACAAAATGCTTGAAAACGGCAGGGAAGTAAATACACTAATAGAAGAACTGATTATGACATTCAGGGAAATTATGATGTGCAAAATAATGGACAACCCTGCAGAGATTATTGATAAGTACGATGATGAAATTGAAGAGTATAAGGCTTTGGCACAAAACACATCTGCCGAGCAGTTAATTCATATAACAAAAGTCCTTTCCGAAACTGCAAGCATTTGCAAAAATTCAACTAATCCAAGGGTTATGTTAGAGGCATCTATTGTTAAAATATGCGACCCGGCAGTTGACACCTCAACAGAGGCATTTGCAGCAAGGGTTGCAAAGCTTGAAGCAATGATGTTGACAGGTTTTAAACCGGCATCGGCAACCGAAACAAAACCAATTGCAGAAGAGCCAAAGGAACAACCACCATTTGAGGTTGAGGAAATAAAGACAGAGGAAGATGAAGAATACGTAAGCGATTGTGAAGAGTACGTTGAGGAAGATGTTCCATTTGACCTTCCTCCAATGCCGGAGCCTTCTGTTGAGCCCACACCTACGGAACAACCAAAGGCAGAAAGCACCGATAATTCAAAAATCATTACGGTTTTAGAAGCAATTAAAACTCAATTACCACCACTTTATATGGTTTTAAAAGACGCAAAAATAACAGTAAATGATGATGTGTGCAACATCTGTTTTGCAAACTCATTAGTTATAGAAACAATAAAAATTAACGATGCATTCCAAAAGACATTAAAAGAATCCTTTGGGGTAAGTAGGTTAAAGCTTACATCTGACGAAGCACAAAACACCACCGACGCCTTAGACGATTTTGATATAATGAGTAAGGATATGGATCAAGTTACATTTATATAGGAGGAAATAGAAAATGGCTAAATATAACAAATTCCCCGGAATGGGTGGAATGCCAAATATGAATAATATGATAAAGCAAGCACAAAAGATGCAGGCTGAAATGCAAAAAATGCAAGAGGAAATGGAAGAAAAAACATTTGAAGCAACATCAGGTGGTGGGGCAGTAACAGTAGAGGTTTCAGGTAAAAAGGAAGTTACCAAAATCACAATTTCACCTGATGCTTGCGACCCGGACGATGTTGAAATGTTAGAGGACCTTGTTATGGTTGCAGTAAATGATGCACTTAAAAAGGCAGACGCAGAATCGGCAGACAAAATGGGACAAATCACAGGTGGAATGAATATTCCGGGGTTATTCTAATGGAATACTTTGTACCACCCTTAGAAACCTTAGTGGATAGTTTTGCAAGCCTACCGGGTATCGGCAGAAAGACTGCAAGACGACTTGCTTTTCACGTGCTTAATTCCTCAACAGAGGAAGCTCAAAGGTTTGCAGACGCCATTGTTAATGCTAAAAAATTAGTTAAATATTGTAAGATATGCCAGAATATTACCGATACAGATGTTTGTGCCTTGTGCTCAAATGAAAAGAGAAACAAATCTGTTATTTGTGTTACGGAAAGTCCAAAGGACGTAATTTCTATTGAAAACACTCATGAATACAACGGACTATATCACGTTTTGCATGGGGCGATTTCACCAATGGACGATATTGGGCCAAAGGATTTAAAAATTGTCGAATTGTTAGAACGTTTAAAAGACGGCACAGTAAATGAGGTAATAATGGCAACAAACCCAACAATCGAAGGAGAAGCTACTGCAATGTATATTGCTAAACTTATTAAGCCCTTAGGAGTAAAGGTTACAAGAATTGCAAACGGTGTTCCTGTTGGAGGAGATTTAGAATATGCAGACCAGGTAACACTTACCAAGGCAATAGAGGGCAGACAAGAAATGTAGCACATCGGAAGGGATATGTATGGAATTACACGATATTACAGAGCAACCTGAAAGAGTGGTTTTGGTTGGGGTTCACACAGGCAATCGCAGTCAACTTGAAGATAGCACAGAGGAATCTATGCAGGAGCTTGAAATGCTTGCCCAAACAGCAGGGGCAGAGGTCGTGGCAACGTTTACACAAAATCGCCCGGCTATTGAAAATGCAACCTATGTAGGTGAGGGCAAGGCAGAAGAAATTCAAATTTTTTGTGAGCAAAATGACATTGACATAGTAATCTGTGATGATGAACTTACAGGCTCGCAGGTTAAGAATTTAGAAAATCTTGTTGGAACAAGGGTAATGGACAGAAGCGCTCTTATAATGGATATATTTGCTTCAAGGGCAAGGACAAAAGAAGGTAAATTACAAGTAGAGCTTGCACAACTTCAATATTATTTAACAAGACTTACAGGCTCATTTGTAAACCTATCACGATTAGGTGGTGGCATAGGTACAAGAGGCCCCGGTGAAACCAAATTAGAAACTGACAGACGTCATATCAGGGACAAAATAACATTTATAAAAAGGCAACTTGACGAAGTAGAAAAAAACCGAGATGTTCAGCGTAAGCAACGAATAAAGGAAGGTATGCAACAGGTTGCACTTGTAGGTTATACCAATGCAGGTAAGTCCACCTTGTTAAATTACTTAACAGATGCAGGTGTACTTGCAGAGGATAAGCTTTTTGCCACATTGGACCCAACTGCAAGGAAGCTTGTGCTACCTGACGGAACGCCGGTTGTGTTAACAGATACAGTAGGCTTCATTCGTAAATTACCACATCATTTAATAAAGGCGTTTCGTTCAACATTAGAGGAAGCAGTTATTGCAGATGTGCTAATCCACGTTGCAGATGCTTCATCACCTCAGGTAGAGGAAAACATAGAGGTTGTTGAAAACCTACTGATAGAGCTTGGGGCAACGGATAAGCCCATTTTAACCGTGTTTAACAAGACGGATTTAGCAGAGGATTTTATTTCAAACAAGGAAATGTCCGTTTCAATTAGTGCCAAAACAGGTACAAATGTTGAAAATATGCTTGAAATGTTGTGTGATGCAATGCCTGAAAAGAGGCATAGAATAAAGGTCTTGATACCATATAGCCAAGGCAGATTGGTTTCTGCAATATATGGCTTTGCAAATATAAATTCCGAAGAGCATACTGCCGAAGGCACACTTATGGATATTACGGTAGACACTAAGGGATATAATACGGTGAGTGATTTTATTGTATAATTACAGAACAGTAAAAATAGAAAATTCTGACCAATTTATTGAAAAAAAGTCAAGGTTTATAGGCTATGTCAAGCCTGTGGAAACCGAGGAGCAAGCAATAGAGTTTATTAAAAATATAAGGGCTAAGCATCCTGATGCAACCCATAATGTATATGCTTATAAGGTTAGAGAAAATAATGTGCAAAGGTACTCCGATGACGGAGAGCCGGCAGGCACAGCGGGGATACCTGTTTTAGATGTTATTCAAAAGGAAGATTTAACAGATATTTGTGTAGTTGTTACAAGGTATTTCGGTGGCACAATGTTAGGTGCAGGGGGGCTTGTAAGAGCATATACCAAAGGGGCAAAAATTGGTATAGATTCTGCACAAATTGTAGAAAAGTCCTATTGCTTTAAATATACTGTTAACATAGATTATCCTATGTTAGAGCGTGTCCGTAAGGATATAGAGGCAATGGGTTGCATATTAGGTGATATAGTTTACGAAAATGATGTTACCTTGTGTGTATATGTTCCTTATAACTTGGATAATTTTGAGGAAAAGATAATTGACAACACCAACGGCAGAGCAATTATTAAAAAAGACGACAACGGAATGTATGTTGATGTAATATAGAAAGGCAAAGGTATGAAGTATCAATCATATAGCGAACAAGATACCTATAAAATTGGATACAAACTTGCAGATACTCTAAAAAAAGGTGATGTAATTGCGTTTTTTGGAGATTTGGGTGCAGGTAAAACTGCACTTACAAAGGGCATTTGTGCATACTTTGGCATAGATGATGTTCACAGCCCCACATTTACTATTGTAAATGAATATTATGGAGATATAACTGTCTATCATTTTGACGCATATAGAATTGATGGAAACAGTTGGATAGATGGTGGCTTTGACGAATATCTTTATAACGAAGGCATTTGCATTATAGAGTGGGCAGAAAATTTAGAAGAGGTTTTGCCAAAGGACACTATTAAAATCCATATAGGCAGAGATTTATCAAAAGGTGATTGCTATCGTGATTTAGAGGTGTTAAGATGAAAATATTAGCAGTAGACAGTTGCACAAATGTGGCAACAGGTGCAGTCTTAAATGACGGTGTTTTAGTTGCAGAATTTGTGCTTAATAACAAAATAACACATTCCACAAAGCTGTTACCGCAAATAGAACAAATGATGGAAATTTGTGAGCTTAAATTTAATGATATAGATTTATTTGCAGTAACCATAGGTCCCGGCTCATTTACCGGGGAGCGTATTGGGGTTGCAACAGTAAAGGCACTTGCACACGGTGTAAATAAGCCTGTTATAGGTGTTTCTGCACTAATGTCAATGGCATATAATTTGCCTTATACAAGTTTTATTGTTTGTCCTATTATGGACGCAAGGAGAAACCAAGTTTATACGGCAACTTACAGATGGAATGGTAATCAGCTTGAAACAGTAAAACAAGACCGAGCAATGTCAATAGAAGATTTAATCAAGGAATTTAACGAAGACGTTATATTCTTGGGAGACGGAGTACCGGTCTATAAGGATATTATATTAGAAAAATTAAAATCAAAGGCACATTTTGCACCTGACCACTTGTTGCATATTAGGGGTGGCAGCGTTGCAATGTGTGCAGTTGAAGAAAATAATAAAGGAAAGTCTTGCACATATAGTGAACTTAAACCTTCATATTTAAGATTGTCGCAAGCAGAAAGGGAGTACAATGATAGGATTGGGAAGTGACCACGGCGGTATAGAGCTTAAAAATTACATTATCAATTGGCTAAAAGAAAATGGATATGAAGTAAAGGATTATGGCAGTTATGATACAAATCCCGTAGATTATCCGGACATTGCCGAAAAGGTTTGTAACGGAGTTGTTAAGGGAGAGGTAGAATGTGGAATGTTATTTTGCGGCACAGGAATAGGTATGAGTATTGCTGCAAATAAAATTAAGGGCATTCGTGCAGCTTGCCTTTCGGATACATACAGTGCAATGAGAACAAAACAACACAACAACACCAATGTTATATGCTTAGGTGGTAGAGTAATCGGGCCGGAGCTTGCATCAGAGGTTGTAAAATCATACTTAAATGCACAGTTTCAAGGTGGACGACACGAAAACAGAGTTAATAAAATTACAGCCCTTGAAAATAAATAATAGGAGTGTATTGATATGGAAAGAAAAGATAAGACAAATTACTATTTGGACATCGCAGAAACCGTGTTAGAGCGTGGAACTTGTTTAAGAAGAAACTACGGTACAATCATAGTTAAAAACGATGAGATTATTTCCACAGGCTACACAGGTTCACCAAGAGGACGCAAAAATTGCATAGATATGGGCTTTTGCAGACGTGAGAAATTACAAATTCCTCGTGGACAAAGGTACGAATTATGCCGTTCGGTACATTCCGAAGCCAATGCAATTATTAGCGCATCAAGACGTGATATGATAGGTGCAACGATTTACCTTGTTGGCAAAGACGCCGTTTCAGGGGAACTTGTTCACGATGCGTCAAGCTGTGCCATGTGCAAGCGTATGATAATAAATGCAGGCATTAAGGAAGTCATTATCCGTAACACTCCTGAAAAGTTTACAAAGGTAGATGTTCAAGAGTGGATAGATAACGACGAAACCTTAACAGACGAGCTTGGTTATTAAAACAGCCTTGCAATATTTGCAAACAACATACATATACAGTAGGTAACAAGAAACTAAAAGCAGTCCATTTTATGCTTTTAGTTTCTTTTTTAGTTGGAATTTTATTTTTGCTGATAATTTGTTAATGTATTTTTAATTATTATTTGATATATTGGACAATAGAGAAATAGTATGATAAAATTATAATATAAGGAGTGTGAGTCTATGAGGATTTTAATAGCAGAGGACGAAAGAGACCTTAACAATGTAATAAAGAGACGTCTTGAAAAGGAAGGCTATTCCGTAGATAATTGCTTTGATGGTGAAGAGGCACTTGACTATATTGAAGCAGGGGAATTTGATGCAATAATTTTAGATATTATGATGCCAAAGCTTAGTGGTCTTGAGGTTTTGCATAAAATCAGGGATAAGGGAAACAATACTCCTGTACTGTTTTTAACAGCAATGGACTCTGTAAGCGATAAGGTTAAGGGCTTGGATACAGGGGCAGACGACTATTTGGTAAAGCCATTTGCTTTTGAGGAGCTTATTGCAAGAATAAGGGTTTTGGTTCGCAAAAATGCCGGAGAGGCTACAAACGAATTTTCAGTTGGAGACCTTACACTTAACATAGCTTCTCACAAGGTGTGCAGAGGTGAAGATACTATTAACCTTTCTGCCAAGGAATTTGATATTTTAGAATATATGATACGTAATAAAGGAATTGTACTTTCAAGGGAAAAAATAGAAAACCACGTTTGGAACTTTGACTACTACGGAGGAACAAATGTAGTTGATGTGTATATAAGATATTTACGTAAAAAAATAGATGACCCATATTCCAAAAAGCTAATTCATACAATTAGAGGGTCAGGCTATATGCTAACGGAGGATATATGAACAAATTATCAATTAAATTTAAAATTGTGCTATGGTATACAATTGTAATGATAGTGGTTGCAGTAGGTACACTTTATGTTACTTCTTCCATAAGTCAAGACATTTTAATAAGGGATTCATACGGTAGGTTAATAGGCTCGGTTAACGATATGGCAAAGGTTATGACAATGCCAAGGGACAATATGAAGAAAATGCCGGGCTCACACTTTTTTGACAAGGGTATTCATACCGGTGTATATGACGAAAATCACAACCTAATCGGAGGATATATTCCCTTTGATTTTGTAGATGAAATAGCTCTTGAGGACGAAAAGAGAGAAGAAGTCAAAATAAATGGCGAAAACTATATTTATTACATAAAAAAAGCAGATTCCCCAAGTGAACCTGTGTGGATATTGGGCGTTATTTCAGTAGCAAACGAAACAAGAATGTTTGATAGTGTTTTTAAGACCAATATGATAATAATTTTGGTATTGATTTTAGCAGCCTCAATAGGGGGATATTTTATATTAAAAAAGGCATTCAAGCCGGTTGATAAAATCAGCAAAACTGCTAAGGCAATCAGTGAAAGCAGCGACCTTTCAAGGCGTATCGGCCTTGGTAACGGCAATGATGAAATTTATAGGCTTGGGGAAACATTTGACGAAATGTTAGATAAGATAGAAAGCACTATGGAGGCAGAAAAGCAATTTACATCAGATGCCTCACACGAGCTTCGTACCCCGGTTGCAGTAATAAATTCCGAATGTGAATATGCTATGGATTGTGCAAAGACTGTTGACGAGGCAAAGGAGTCGATTCAGGCAATTAAACGCCAATCGGATAAGATGTCAAAATTGATTTCCGAGCTTTTGACAATTTCACGAATGGACAGAAACACTCAACAAATTAACCTTGAACAAGTGGATTTAAGCGAACTGCTATCAATGGTTTGCGACGAGCAAAAGGAAATCGGCAGGGAAGATATAAAGCTTGAAACAGATATTCCAAAGGATATATTTGTAAATGCAGACAGGTTTATGATAACAAGGCTGTTTATTAACTTAATCAGCAATGGGTATAGATACGGCAAGGAAAACGGCAAGGTTAAAGTATCTCTTTTAGAAAAGGAAAACTATATAGAAGTTCAGGTTGAAGATGACGGAATAGGTATTAAAAAAGAAGACCTTTCAAAAATATGGGAAAGATTTTATCAGGTAGACACTGCTCGCAGAAATGATGACGGCAGTATGGGTCTTGGTCTTTCGATGGTAAAATGGATTGCACAGTGCCACGGTGGTAAGGTAGAGGTATCAAGTGAGCTTGGCAAAGGCTCAACCTTTGTATTTACTATGCCCAAAGGCTTGTAATTTTTACAGTGCAAAAAACATACAACTAAATAGTAATTATATCCAATAAATTGTCCAAATTGTAAAAAAATTAACAATATTCGTAATATTGATTGACATTTGGACAATTTTTATGTAAAATAAAAATGTTAGGTTAAATTATTAGATAGTGAAAGGAGAAATAAAATGATTTATTCACAAGAAGTGGAAAATATGTGCCCTATCGCTAAGGGTGCAGACCACGGTCCTGCTCCTATTCCACAGGAAGGACTTTGGACAAAAGCAAAAGAAATTAAAGACATTAACGGTTTCACACACGGTATCGGCTGGTGTGCACCACAACAAGGCGCTTGTAAATTAACTCTTAATGTTAAGGAAGGTGTTATTCAAGAGGCATTGGTTGAAACATTAGGATGCTCAGGTATGACTCATTCAGCTGCTATGGCTGCTGAAATCCTTGCAGGCAAGACAATTTTAGAAGCATTAAATACAGACCTTGTATGTGATGCTATTAACACAGCAATGCGTGAATTATTCCTTCAAATCGTTTATGGTAGAACACAATCTGCATTTTCAGAAAATGGTCTTCCTATCGGTGCAGGTCTTGAAGACTTGGGTAAAGGTTTAAGAAGCCAAGTTGGTACAATGTACAGCACAGTTGCAAAAGGTCCTCGTTACCTTGAAATGGCAGAAGGCTATGTTACAAAAATCGCTCTTTCAGAAGATGACGAAATCATCGGCTACCAATTTGTAAAATTGGGCGTAATGATGGAAAACATCAAAAAGGGTATGAGTGCTGACGAAGCTCTTAAAAAAGCAACAGGCACATACGGCAGATTCGACGACGCTGTTAAGTATGTAGACCCAAGAACAGAATAGGAGGATAAGATAATGGCTTTATTTGAAGGCTACGAACGTAGAATTAAACAAATTAACGAAACACTTAATAAATACGGCATTTCTTCTTTGGAAGAAGCTGAAAAAATTTGCAAGGATAAGGGCATTGATGTTATCGGTATCGTTAAGGGTATCCAACCTATCTGCTTTGAAAATGCAGGCTGGGCTTACACATTAGGTGCTGCTCTTGCAATTAAAAAAGGCATTAAAAATGCAGCAGATGCAGCTGAAACAATCGGTGAAGGCTTACAAGCTTTCTGTATTCCGGGTTCTGTTGCAGATGACAGAAAGGTTGGCCTTGGTCATGGTAACCTTGGTGCAATGCTTTTAAGGGAAGAAACAAAGTGCTTTGCTTTCTTGGCAGGACACGAATCTTTCGCAGCAGCAGAAGGTGCTATCGGTATCGCAAGAACAGCTAATAAGGTTAGAAAAGAACCTTTACAAGTTATCCTAAACGGTCTTGGTAAGGACGCTGCTAAAATTATTTCAAGAATTAACGGCTTTACTTATGTTCAAACAGACTTTGACTATGCTACAAGCAAGCTAAATGTTGTTAGCGAAAAGGCATACTCAAACGGCGAAAGAGCAAAGGTTAGATGCTACGGCGCTAACGATGTTCGTGAAGGCGTTGCTATTATGCACAAGGAAGATGTTGACGTTTCTATTACAGGTAACTCAACAAACCCAACAAGGTTCCAACATCCTGTTGCAGGCACATACAAAAAGGAATGTATCGAAAAGGGTAAAAAGTACTTCTCAGTAGCATCAGGTGGTGGTACAGGCAGAACACTTCACCCTGATAATATGGCTGCTGGCCCTGCTTCATACGGTATGACAGACACAATGGGTCGTATGCATTCAGATGCTCAATTTGCAGGTTCTTCATCAGTACCGGCTCACGTTGAAATGATGGGCCTAATCGGTGCAGGTAATAACCCAATGGTTGGTATGACAGTTGCAGTTGCAGTTGCAATCCAAGAAGCAATGAATAAATAATTAAACAAATTTTAAAAGCTCAATGACATTAGTCATTGAGCTTTTTTGTTTTTCAATATATTAACTAAATTTGTTACAGCAGATATTTCATTTTCATTTAGTCCTGTTACATCAATAGTTTGACATTTTTCTATTCCTAACAAATATTCCATAGAAACTCCAAATTCGTAGGAAAGCTTAACAAGAACTTCTAACGATGGCATTCTCTGTTGATTTTCGTATGCCGAAATAATAGATTTGTTAACCCATAACTTGTTGGCAAGTTGTGTTTGTGTTAATCCCTTTTTTGTTCTTAATATTTTAAGATTTTCTGCAAATTGATACATATTTCTGCACCTCTTTCCACTATATGTGTATATTTTACAACACAAATAACAAAAATATGTGGAATTAAGTTGACAAATAGTGGAATAGATGTTATAATTAAGAAAATTTGTTTAAAAGGGGAGTTAGTTATGAGGAGAAAATTGGTGTCATTGGTTTTATCATTTTGTTTGATTTCTTTATGTGTTGTAGTGTCGGCAGATGATTATTTAGATTATGTTTATAGAATGATGGAAAAAGCACAAAATCAGTTAAATTCAGTACTATCTGAAAAAAACACAAGAGTTTTTACGGGAAATGGATGGGAGCAAGTTGCAAATCCTCATGCAGTTAATGATGCTTATGAAAAAGTTGAATACTGGAAAGATAAGTATAACGAGTATGTAATAAATCAACAACAACTTCAAGAATTTCTAGATAGTATTTCAAATAGCGATTATAGTGATTACACATCTGATTATTCAAGTAGTAGTTATAACGAAAATACAGGAAGTAAAAAGCAACTTATGGACGTAAGGATAATCAATGTTGATGAAAAAACATACGGAGATGAAGATTTTTATATTGAGGTTGATGATTATAATAAAGAAGTTGAAAACCCTATAGTTTTTTCAAGCATTACTCCGGAAGTTATATATGTATCTAACGACGGAAAGGCTCATATCAATGGCTCTGGTAGAGCTGAGATTTTTGTTCAAAAAGCAGGAAATAATATTTATGCTGACTTTGTTGGAAAAATAACAATTAAAGTTAATAAACGAAAAATCAAAATTACTAATATTGATGCTTTAAATCAAAAAGCCGAATTTGATAATGTTTTAGATTCTGATAAAGGTATGATAAATATTGATTTTAGCTTGGTAAAGTGTGAAGTAACCAATCAGCTGGTTAATAAAGATCAAAGAGGTGAAATTTCGAATAAAAACCTTGAATTTTGTAATTTTAATTTAATTGGAATAAAAGCAAATGAATACGAATTAGAAAATAATTCAATTACTATTGATTATAGTGATAAATACTTTGTAACATGTCACTTTACTTTAAATGAAAAAATTATTACTACAGAAACATATTTCTTAGGTGAATATATCAATATCAATACTGATACAATTTTTAAAGTAGATAATAAATATATGAATTTTGTACTTAATAGTGATAATTCTTATTTTGCCGGATTGTATATTGGAGACGAAATAGTTAGCAACGACTTGTCATATTCTTTTTATATCAAAAAAGATATAACGCTAACTGCAAAATATATTCCCAAGTCCGGAAAAGGTTATTTGGTTAAGTATATAACAAATTGTGATGTTATTCTGCCTAACTCTTTCGTAAAAGATGGAGAAAAACTTGAAATTGAAAATCTAAAAAGAGACGATGCAGAATTTTTAGGATGGTATACAGATGAAAAATTAACAAAAAAGGTTAAACAAGATTATTCGATTAACGATACAACAATTTTATATGCAAAATGGAAAGAAAAAAACACAGATAATAAATTTGTATTGCAAATAAATAAAGTAGACGCAAATGTATTTGGAACAATTAAGCGAAATGATGTTGCACCTATTACAAGAAATGATAGAACAATGTTGCCTGCAAGATTTGTTGCAGAAAACCTTGGGGCAAAAGTTAGCTGGATTGAGGACGATAATAAGGTTGTAATTGATAATAATACAACAAAAATTATAATTGTTGTAGGTTCAAAAACGGCGTATGTAAACGATAAAGCGGTTACATTAGATGTCCCTGCATTTACAGAAAACAACAGAACATATACACCTGTTAGATTTATTGCAGAAAGTCTTGGCACAACTGTAGATTGGGACGAATCAACACAATCAGTAATTATTACTAAATAATTTTAAAAGCTCAATGACATTAGTCATTGAGCTTTTTTAATAAAACAATAGATTTTAATTGACTAACCTCTTCATAAGTGCTATAATTTTCCTTGGGGAATTTTTCATTTGGAGGGAAATAAAATGGCAAAAAATCTAAAAAATGCAGGTGTATGGTCTTTGTTACCAATCGGAGTATTTTTAATTTTGTACCTTGGGTTAGGTATTGTGTTGGAATATGTGTTAAAAATTGATATGGGCTTTTACATTATTCCAATCGTAGTAGCATTTTTAGTAGCAATTTTAATTGCTTGTGTTCAGCACAGAGATATTAGCTTTGACACGAAACTTGAACTAATGGCAAAGGGAGTAGGGGATAAAAATATTATGACAATGATATTGATATTCCTTGTAGCAGGTGTGTTTGTAGGTGTTACAGGCCGTGATAGTGCCGAAGCAGTCGCATATTTTATGCTATCTGTTGCACCACCTAAATTGGCTGTGGCTGTACTTTTTGTTGTGGCGTGCTTTGTATCAACTGCAATGGGTACATCATGTGGAACAATCTCACTTTTAGTTCCAATCGGTGTCGCAGTGTCCCAAGCATCAGGCTTTTCATTACCATTTTGCATAGGCTCAATTATGGGTGGAGCAATGTTTGGTGATAACCTTTCATTTATTTCGGACACAACAATTGCAGCATGTAACACACAAGGCTGTCAAATGAAGGATAAGTTTAGAGCAAACTTTAAAATTGCATTACCTGCAGCATTGGTAACACTTGCACTTATTGTTGTTTTTTCACTATCAGCAGGGGAAACATCAGTTGAAATTCCGGACTATAATATGATTTTGTTAATTCCTTATGTACTTGTTTTAATAGGTGGTATTGCAGGGCTTAACGTATTCATTGTACTTCTTACAGGTATAATTTCAAGCTGTGCTATCAACCTTGCAACAGGCACAACATCAGCAATAGACTTGATTTCAAATACAGGCTCAGGTGCATCAGGTATGTTTGAAACTATTTTGGTAACGATTTTAGTATCTGCACTTTGTGGCATTATGCGTGCAACAGGTGGCTTTGATGCGCTGTTAAGAGGTGTCAAAAAGATTTTCAAGGGTAAAAAGGGTGGACAACTTGGCATCGGTCTGTTAGTAGGCGCTATGGATATTGCTACTGCAAACAATACAGTTGCAATCGTTATGGCAGGCCCAATCGCTAAGGAAATTAGCGAGGATTACGGCGTGGATAAGAAAAAGACAGCATCAATTTTGGATACATTCTCATGTATTTTCCAAGGTATTATACCTTATGGTGCTCAAATGTTACTTGCAATTTCTGCAGCAACAACATTAGGATGCAAAATTTCAGCATTTGATATTATTCCAAACCTATATTATCCATTTTTACTTGCTGTTTCGTCAGTGCTGTTCATTGCTTTTGACAGGAAATCGGCAAAATAATTGACTATTTGTTAAAGATATTGTATAATAAAAGGAGTTGATATATTCAACTCTTTTTATTATATAACTTTTAAGGAGTATTTCATTATGGGACTTTTCCATAACTATGTTAAACCGGGCCCAGGTATTGAAAAGGACGTGCCTAAACGAACAGGCTTTCCACTTTATGCCGAGCTTTTTTCAAGGCATTTTTGGGATTTAATTAAATCAAATATGCTATATGCACTTGTAAGCATACCGATGTTTGTAATACTTTATTACGGCTCATATTTTATGAACGTTTTTTCATTTGACGGTATTCCAAAGGATTTTTCAAGCGTACTTTGCACATTTTATGCAGTAGTATTACTTGTTGTTTTAGGCTCCGGCCCTGCATCAGCCGGCCTTGCCTATACGTTAAGATGCTTTGCCCGTGAGGAGCATTGCTTTTTACTTATGGATTTCTTTGAAAAATTTAAACAAAACCTTAAACAAAGCATAATTGTTACAATAATAGACGTTTTGCTTTATGTGGTGTGCTTGCCTGTTGCAATCAAAAGCTATTACCAAACATATCAGTCAACCAGCAGCAACTTGTGGTACTTCTTGCTGATATTTACAATAGCAATAGCAATTATTTATGCAGTAATGCACATTTATTTTTATCAGTTTATTATTACGTATCAACTTAAACTTAAAGATGCACTTAAAAATTCATTGATTATGACAGTGGTTTGCTTGCCGGCAACAGTGCTTTTAACAGCATTTATGGTAGGCTTGTCATTTTTAATGGCATCTTATTTAGACCCATTAGTAATAGCCCTAATAATGTTAGTTTTCGGCGTAACATTCCTAAGGTTCCCTACGGAGTTTTACGCATCAAGGGCAATAGAACGAAAAATGCCAAAGCAAGAAAATACAGAAGAATAAAATAAACCCTACCGAATAATCGGTAGGGTTTATTACTTTGGAGCGGAAGACGAGATTCGAACTCGCGACGTTCACCTTGGCAAGGTGACGCTCTACCACTGAGCCACTCCCGCAAAACGTATTATTATTTTACTACATAAATTTTTATTTGTCAAGTGTTGTAATAATATAATTTTTGTGGTATAATAATATGATTGAATGGAATATTGTGCAAAAATATTTAAAAAGTACACTATTTGCTTAATATATGAAGGGAAGGACAGAAATGAGTAAGATTGAAAATTTGAGAAATATCGCTATAATTGCACACGTTGACCATGGTAAGACGACATTGGTAGACGCACTTTTGCAACAGAGTGGTATTTTTAGAGATAACGAGCACGTTGAAGTGTGTGTTATGGATAGTGGTGATATCGAAAAGGAAAGAGGCATAACAATTCTTTCTAAAAATACGGGTATCAACTATAACGGCATCAAAATCAATATTGTAGACACACCGGGGCACGCCGACTTTGGTGGTGAGGTTGAACGTGTATTGGATATGGTAGACGGAGTTTTGCTTTTGGTAGATGCTTTTGAGGGCTGTATGCCACAAACAAGGTTTGTACTTAAAAAGGCACTTGCAAGGAACTTAAAGCCTATTATAGTTGTAAACAAGCTTGACAGACCAAATGCAAGACCTTTTGAAGTGGTAGATGAGGTTTTAGATTTATTCATTGACCTTGATGCAAACGATGAACAGTTGGAATCACCTACAATATTTGCATCAGGTAGGGACGGATATGCAACACTTGACCCATCTGTAAAGGGCGAAAATATGAAGCCCTTGCTTGATATGATTATTGAAAATGTTCCTGCGCCGGAAGGCGATGTTGAGGGCCCACTTCAATTTTTAGCATCAAATATTGACTATGACGATTATATAGGCAGAATTGCGATAGGCAGAGTACATAGAGGAACAGTTAAGGTAGGTCAAAACGTTACAATTTGCAAAAAAGATGGTAAAAATAACAATGTTAGGGTTACAAAAATCTTTGCATTTGACGGACTTCGCAAAACAGAGGTTGAAAGTGCATCAGTTGGTGAAATTGTTTCAATCGCCGGTCTGTCAGGTATAGAAATAGGTGAAACAGTTTGCTCACCGGATAATATTGACCCACTACCATTTACAGAAATTGACGAGCCTACACTTGCAGTAACATTTAGCGTAAATAACAGCCCATTTGCCGGTCAAGAGGGGGACTTTGTTACATCAAGACACATTAAGGACAGGCTTGACAAGGAACTTGAAACAAATGTATCACTACGTGTTAAGGAAACAGATTCAGCAGATAGCTTTGAGGTTGCCGGCAGAGGTGAGCTTCATCTATCTATCCTAATAGAAACAATGAGACGTGAAGGCTATGAATTCCAAGTTTCCAAACCACTTGTTATTTTCAAAGAAATTGACGGAGTAAAATGTGAACCAATGGAGCATCTTATGGTTGACGTTCCGGACGAATATACAGGTGCAGTAATGGAAAAATTAGGCACAAGAAAGGCCGAAATGACCAATATGCAACCAACAAGCCAAGGCTACACAAGGCTTGAATTTAGAATTCCGTCAAGAGGTCTTATCGGTTACAGAAACGAGCTTATGACAGATACAAAGGGTAACGGTATTATTAACCACTACCTTGACGGATACGAACCATATAAAGGCGATTTCCAAATGCGTGAAAGAGGCTCATTGGTTGCATGGGAAACAGGGGAGTCCATTACCTATGGTCTCTTTAATGCCCAAGACAGAGGCAGATTGTTTATTGGTGCAGGTGTAAAGGTATATGAAGGTATGATTGTAGGCGAAAATGCAAGAAACGAAGACATCACAATTAACGTATGCAAGAAAAAACAACTTACAAATACTCGTGCATCAGGCTCTGACGAAGCATTAAGGCTTACACCACCTACAATTATGAGCTTGGAAAACTGCCTTGACTTTATCGGCGATGATGAACTTATTGAGGTAACGCCAAAGAATTTAAGATTAAGAAAGAAAATATTAAATACTGAATTACGTGCAAAGGCAAACAGCAGAAAGAATAAGTAAACTACGGAGCAATAGTATGATTAAAAGAATTTCCCAAGAAGAAATTTTAAGACAAGAAAATATTATAAATCAAATAAAATCGGAAAACGAGGGTAAAAGCCTAACAGCTTGCGTAGTAACCTTAGGCTGTGTTCAAAACGAAAACGATTCTGAACGAATTAGAGGAATGCTTGCAAAAATGGGCTATGAAATGTCCTCAAATTCTAAAACTGCAGATGTCGTAATATTTAACACCTGTGCAGTTAGGGAAAATGCAGAGCTTAAAGTCTTTGGCTTTTTAGGTGCGTTAAAGCATATTAAAGAACAGCGTCCAAATATGTTAATAGGCATCTGTGGCTGTATGATTCAGCAAAATCATATTGTTGATAAAATCAAAGCCAAATACAAGCACGTGGATATGATTTTTGGCACACATTCATTGTATCGCTTCCCACAAATATTATACAGTGCAATAAAAAGACGAGTTGTAGATGTTGAGGATTCCGACGGATATGTTGCAGAAAATTTAAGCCATATTCGTGGCAGCAACGTAGTTGCATCAGTTTCAGTAATGTATGGCTGCAACAATTTTTGTTCATATTGTATAGTTCCTTATGTAAGAGGCAGGGAGCGTAGCAGGTTTCACCAAGATATTTTAGCAGAGGTTGAGGGCTTGTCTGCACAAGGGTATAAGGAAATTACACTTGTAGGGCAAAATGTTAATTCCTATGGCAAGGATTGTGGGGAAATGGACTTTGCAGACCTGCTTCACCTTGTAAGTCAGGTTGACGGAATAGAACGAATTAGGTTTGTTTCCGTACACCCAAAGGATATTACAGACAAGCTAATTGCCGAAATGGCAAGTAATGACAAGGTTTGTAAGCAACTTCATGTTCCTTTGCAAAGTGGCAGTACCAAGGTTTTAAAGGATATGAACAGAAAATATTCCAAGGAACAATATTTGGAACTAATTAAAAAAATAAAGACAGCAATGCCAAACATTGCACTTTCAACAGATATTATAGTTGGGTTTCCAACAGAAACAAACGAAGATTTTGCAGACACATTAGATGTTGTTAAAAAAGTCGGATACGATATGGTATATAACTTTATATATTCCAAACGAAAAGGCACACCGGCTGCAGAAATGGAGTTTGCTCTTACCGAGGACGAAATTAAAAACAATTTTGACCAACTTGTTAATGCTCAGGCTGATATTTTGTATAACAAAAACGCCCAGCTTCAAGACAAAACAGTTAAGGTGCTTGTAGAGGGCAAAAGCAGAACTGACGAAAATATGTTAACAGGCAGGACAGATTCTAACAAAGTAGTAAACTTTTCAGGCAATGAAAAGAATATTGGTAAAATTGTAAATGTTAAATTAAATAAAATTGCCACCTGGTCATTAACAGGTGAAATAGTTGAATAAAAAGGAGAATAATAATGGATATTTACGAAAAGGCACACGAGCTTGGAACAATGCTTGCAGAAAGTGAAGAGTTTAAAAAACTAAACGAAGCGAAGATTGCACAAGATGCAGACGGGGAAGCAGCATTGGTTCTTATGAACTACAACAGAAACCGTGAACAACTAATAAAAGAGGCATCAGACCCTAATATTTCAAACGAAAAGATGCAGGAAATCAGAAACAAAATGGAAAAGGAAGTTGAAAAGCTAAATGCTAACAAAACAATTTCCGACTTTATGGAGGCAATGCAAAAATTTAACGATGTTATGGACAAGGTAAACGGTATCGTAACATCATATATTTCACCAAAGCAAGAAGGGGATTGCACCGGAAACTGTGGCACTTGTGGTGGTTGCCACTAATTTGTTAACAATAAGAAATAAGGGGACAAAATTTATGGCAAAGTTATCACCAATGATGCAACAATATTTTGAAATAAAAGAAAAATATAAAGACACCATACTGTTTTTCAGGCTTGGGGACTTTTACGAAATGTTCTATGATGATGCAAAGCTTTGCTCTAAGGAGCTTGAACTTACCTTAACAGGAAAGGACTGTGGTCAGGAAGAGCGTGCCCCAATGTGTGGAATACCATTTCACGCAGCAGACCAATATGTTGACAGACTAATTGAAAAAGGCTATAAGGTTGCTATTTGTGAACAGGTTGAAGACCCTGCACAAGCAAAGGGAATTGTTAAAAGAGATGTTATCCAAGTAGTTACGGCAGGCACGGTTACAAATACCGAAACACTTGACGAAAAGGCAAATAATTACCTTTGTTCAATGTGGCTTATGGGTGAAAACATTGGTATGTCCTTTACAGACGTTACGACCGGGGACCTTTATGCTACTGAATTTCCCTTTGAAAAAGGAGATATATTAAGTGAAATTGCAAGATATAATCCAAAGGAGATTATTTGTAATTTTGAAATTTATGAACAAACCAAGTTTATTGGTTTAATAAAAGAAAGATTTTCCTGTTCAGTTGAAGTGTGTAAGGAAAATTATTATGATGAAGATTATCTTCGTCAAAAATTAACTAATCAATTTGAGTGTGAATATGAAAAATTACCGATTGCAGAATATAAGAGCAGTGCATCATCAATTTGTGCTTTGTTAGACTATTTATCATCAACACAAATGAGGGATTTACCACATATTCACGCTATTCAATTTTATACTTCAAAGCAATATATGGATATAGATTTCTCATCACGCAGAAACCTTGAAATCACCTGTTCAATGAGAGACGGCAAACGAAAAGGCTCATTGCTTTGGGCAATAGATAACACCCAAACATCAATGGGTGCAAGACAACTTAAAATTTGGCTTGACAAGCCACTTTTAAATGCAGCAACAATACAAAACAGATTACTATCTGTTGACGAGCTTTGCAAAAACACAATAGTAAGGGCAGAAATAAGAGAAAGCTTGTCAAAGGTTCAGGATATTGAAAGACTTATAAGCAGAGTAATTACAGGCAGCGCAAACTGCCGAGATTTAATAGCAATTAAGTCATCATTTAAGCCTATTCCTGAAATTATTGGTCAATTATCAAATCTTAATTCTACACTGTGTGCAGACATTTTAAGCAGGATTGACAGCTTAGAGGAAATATGTGATTTGTTAGACCGTGCTATTGCAGAAAATCCACCTATCACAGTAAAGGAAGGGGATATCATAAAGGACGGTTTTGACGAAAATGTAGATAATTATCGCATAGCAATGCGAGAGGGCAAAGGATGGCTTGCTAAAATCGAGCAACAGGAAAGAGAAAAAACAGGTATTAAAAACCTTAAAATTGGTTTTAACAGAGTTTTTGGATACTATATTGAAGTTTCTAAATCAAACATCAATATGGTGCCTGAAACATATATTCGTAAACAGACGCTTACAACCGGTGAGCGTTATATAACCGGTGAACTAAAAGAAATTGAAAACAGCATTTTAGGTGCAGAGGAAAGGATTTGTTCCTTAGAATATTCAATTTTCTGTGATATTCGTAAGGTTGTTTGTGATGCAAACCAAAGGATTCTTTCAACAGCAAAGGCAATTTCCGAGCTTGATGTACTTTGTTCATTGGCAGAAACTGCAATTAAAAATAACTACTGTATGCCTAAAATAACAACCGGAGATAAAATAGATATTAAAAACGGTAGACACCCTGTTGTTGAAAAGGTGTTAAAAGGGCAACTGTTTATTCCTAATGATACATATCTTTCAAAGGCAGACAGACTATCTATTATTACAGGGCCTAATATGGCAGGTAAATCTACATATATGCGTCAAACTGCACTTATAGTGCTAATGGCTCAAATGGGTAGCTTTGTGCCGGCAGAAAGTGCAGAAATTGGCATAGCAGACAAGATTTTCACAAGAGTTGGTGCAAGTGATGATTTGGCATCTGGGCAAAGTACGTTTATGGTGGAAATGAACGAGGTTGCCAATATTTTAGATAATGCAACCAAAAACAGCTTGCTTATTTTGGACGAAATAGGCAGAGGCACAAGCACATACGATGGACTATCTATTGCATGGGCAGTTGTGGAATATATTGCAGATGTTAAAAAAATCGGCGCAAGGACATTATTCGCAACCCACTACCACGAACTAACCGAGCTTGAAAACAAGCTTGATGGTGTAAAAAACTACTATATTGCAGCAAAAAAGCGAGGGGACGATATTATTTTCCTTCGCAAAATCGTACGAGGTGGTGCAGACGATAGCTATGGTATAGAGGTTGCTAAGCTTGCAGGGGTTAAAAATGATGTTGTAAAGCGTGCAAAGGAAATTTTAAAGCGTCTTTCTGTAATAAATACAGATATAAACAGTATTGAAGTTAATGAAATTCAAGAAACAGAAGAACAAATCTGTTTCTCACAAATGGGTGGAAATGATATTATAGATGAGCTTCAAAGATTAGACGTTACAACCTTAACACCTATTGAGGCACTAAATAAATTATATGAGCTTAAAACAGAGGCTGACAAACTATGAAAAAGATAAATGTACTGACAACAGAAATATCCAATAAAATTGCAGCTGGGGAAGTTGTAGAACGTCCTGCATCTGTAATTAAGGAACTTGTGGAAAATTCAATAGATGCCGGTGCAGACAAGATTATTATCGAAATCAAACAAGGTGGTATCAGCTACATTAGGGTTACGGATAATGGCTGTGGCATATCGCCGGAGGACATAAAAACTGCATTTTTACCTCACGCAACAAGTAAAATTGTTGAGGAGGACGACCTGTTTTCAATAAGTACATTAGGTTTTAGGGGCGAGGCACTTGCAAGCATTGCCGCAGTTTCCAATGTAGAAATTATGTCCAAAACAGATGATGAAGAAGGAACAATTTTAGAAATTAACGGTGGTAAATTTATACGAGAAGAGGTTGCCGGTTGCCCAAAGGGTACAACTATGGTTGTTAAAAATTTGTTCTTTAACACTCCTGCACGTATGAAATTTTTGAAAAAGGACTACACAGAGGCAGGGTATATTACAGACATTGTCCAAAGGCTTGTTATGGCAAACCCAAGCATATCATTTAGATATATTATTGACGAAAAGGAAAAGCTGTTTACATCAGGGGACGGTCAGCTTAAATCTTGCATTTATGCCGTATATGGCAGAGATTATGCCAACGGAGTAATAGAACTTAATAACACAGACCAAAATATAAAAATCAGTGGTTTTACGGGCAAAAGAGAAACTTCAAGGGGTAACAGAGCATTTCAAAATCTATTTGTTAACGGCAGATATGTTAAAAACAGGGCAATAACAGCAGTAGCAGAAAACGCTTATAAAAACAATATTATGGTAGGTAAGTTTCCCTTTTATGTAATATGTATTGATTTACCTTACAATATGGTTGATATCAACGTTCACCCTACCAAGCAAGAGGTTAAATTTGTAAACGAAAGGGAAGTTTGCGACCAAGTATATTGGGCAATTAAGTCAGCACTTTCAAAAGAAGCAGATGAAATCCGAGATACTATTAAAAATACAACTATTGGCTTTGAAAAGCCTAATTTTGAACCAAAGCCAAACCCGGAACAGACCTTTATACATATTCAAAGTCCAAATAAAACTGTTGAAAGACCACAGTTTGCACAAACAGTTATCAAGCCTACAAACAAACCAACATTTGTTGAAAGGCCTGTTAATCAAAATCCGGCATTTACAGAAAATATGTTTGTGTTAAAAGAGCCATCAAAGGAAATCGAATTTGAAGATAAAAAGCCTTTAAATTATAAAATCATAGGTCAATTATTTGACACTTATGTTATTTTAGAGCTTGAAAATCAAGTGCTTTTAATGGACCAACACGCAGCCCACGAACGTATGATTTACGAAAAGCTAATTAAGATGAACGATGAAAAGCAAAAGGCATATCAAATGTTGCTTTCACCTGTTGCAATAACTCTTTCTGCAAATGAATACGCACTTTTAGATGAAAAAAGGGGAGTGCTTGATAGTTGCGGTTTTGTAGTTGAGGACTTTGGAAGCAACACAATTTTAGTCCGTCAAGTTCCTGTCAATTTAGGGGACGAGGATATAAAAACCGTAATTTTGGAAATTATAAATAATTCTTCTACAAGCTATATGGAGGAAAATATCCATACAATAGCTTGTAAGGCTGCAATTAAGGCAAACAAAAAGCTTTCGGACAAAGAAATTGACCAACTTGTCAGGTTGTTTGTGGAAGAGGGTGGGGTTAATACTTGCCCACACGGCAGACCTATTATGGTTAAAATTACAAGGTACGAGCTTGAAAAAATGTTTAAACGCATACAGTAAGGGTTGATAGATATTAAAGATTTAATTGTTATAACAGGTGCAACTGCATCAGGCAAAACTGCCTTGTCAGTTAAGCTTGCCAAGGAATTAAATACAGAAATTGTTAATGCAGACTCTATGCAAATATATAAGTATATGAACATAGGTACGGCAAAGCCTACAAAAGAGGAAATGGAAAACGTGCCACACCATCTAATTGATATACTAACTCCCGACCAAAACTTTTCCGTTGCAGATTATTGCAAGATGGCTAATGAGAAAATACAGAAAATCCAAAGCAATGGGAAAGTGCCTATTTTAGTTGGTGGCACAGGGCTTTATGTAGATTCATTAGTTAATAATATTCAGTTTTCGGACATTAAGTCAGATGAAAAGTATCGTGTAGAAATGGAAGATTTGGCAAAAGAATACGGAAATGAACATATATATAATATGTTGATTAAAACAGACCCTGAGAGTGCTAAAAAAATTGAGGTTGCAGATAGAAAAAGAATAATAAGGGCACTTGAAGTATACCATTGCACCGGTAAAACTATCACTTGGCACAATCAACAGTCCAAAAGTGTTCCGTCGCCGTATAACACATATATGTTTGCAATAGATATGGACAGAGCAAAACTGTATGATAAAATAAACAGACGTGTAGATATTATGTTTGAAATGGGACTTGTAGATGAGGTAAGGTCTATACTAAATATGGGTGTAGATAAAAATTGCACATCAATGCAGGCAATCGGCTATAAAGAGGTTATAGATTATATTGACGGTGTAGCTGATTTAGACTCTGTAAAAGACATTATAAAGCAAAGCAGCAGAAGATATGCAAAAAGGCAACTAACTTGGTTTAGGCGTAATAAAAAAATAAATTGGATTGATAATGATATAAACCAAATACTAAAAATATACAGATAAAACTTGGGAGATGCTAAAAATGGCAGACGAAAAGAAAACTACAAAAAAACGTTCTAAAAAGTCAAAAATTATTATTCTTGTAATTTTTGTAATAGCGTTGATTTTAATAATCGGCAAAATAATAACAGGAAGTTCTGATAAAACAGTAGAAACCGAAACTGCTCTTATAGGTACAGTTGAAAACAAAACTGAGGTTGACGGGTTTGTTATTCGTAATGAATTGCCTTTAAAATCACCTGCATCAGGGGTTATAAGTTATAGGGCAGACGAGGACAAGCGTGTGTCAAAGGGGGCAACCATTGCTGTCGTTTTCACAGGGGAAGTTAGTGATGAGGTTAAAACAGAGCTTTCAAGCCTTCATGCCAGAATAAAGGAAATTGAAGGAAGCACAGCTGAAAAAGACTTGTATTCGGCAGATTCAATAACTTCTAATTTGCAAATTATAAACGATATAAGTGCAGTTAATGACTTGGCATATTCAGGGGAGGTTTCCTCTGTTTCTGAATATAAGGACGATATTACAAGAATTATTCGTAAGTCCGATAGTGGCGCATTAACAACATTAGAACAGCTTGTTGCCAAAAAGCAACAACTTGAAAGCTCAATTTCAGGAAGCGCAGTTGAAATGTATGCACCAAATGCAGGCATACTTTCTTCCAAGCTTGACGGATACGAAAGCTATTTTAACATAAGCACATTAAAGGATATTACAACAGATTATCTTAACAATGCAAAGCCTTCAAAGGTAAACGATAATAATACAGTTACAAAAGATGTAGAGTGCTTAAAAATAATAGATAATTACGAATGGTATTTTGCTGCAAATATGGACGAAAAATGGTGTGATGATTTAAAGGTTGGTTCAGAGCTTTCAATTAGATTTCCTGATATTTCGGATGAAAAAATTGATATTTCAATTTACAGTATGTCCGAGGTTAAAGGTGGTAAAATTGCCGTGGTGTTTAAGGGTAGAGGAATATTCTCAGGTATGTATTCGGCAAGGGAAACAAAGGCAGAAATTATCAGAAACACATATAGTGGCTTTAAGGTTACAAAAGGAGCAGTTCATATAGATACCGAAGGCAAATACTATGTGTATATTAAACGAGAAGGCATTGTCAGACGCAGAACCGTACAGGTTTTATATTCAAATGATTATTACGCAGTTATCAAGGAAGATAATTCAGTTCAAAACAACCTTCTGCTATATGATGAGGTAATCATTTCAGGTAATGTTGAGGAGGGACAATCGATTTGAGTATAGCAACAAATATTGATGAGGTAAAGTATAAAATAGAGCAATCTGCTAAAAAAAGTGGAAGAAATCCGGAGGACATTAACCTTGTAGCAGTTTCAAAAACAATTGAAGTATCACGAGTTTTAGAGGCTGTGGAATATGGATTAAAGGACTTTGGGGAAAACAGACCTCAGGAAATCAGGGATAAATCCAAAGAAATTACAAATGTAAATTGGCACCAAATCGGACAGTTGCAATCAAATAAAATAAAGTATGTAGCAGGCAAAACAAAACTTATTCACTCTGTGGATTCAATAAAATTATTAGGGGAAATTGATGAGTATTGTAAAATACACGGTTTTAACCAAGATGTGCTTATTCAACTAAATATTTCTAAGGAAGAAACTAAGTCCGGAATTGATAAGGAGGATTTAGAAAAAGTGTTAGAATTTGCAGAAAAATTAACCAATACAAAGGTTAAGGGTTTAATGACAATAGGCTCAGCATATGCAAGTGATGATGAAAATAAAAAAATGTTCGAAATTTGTAATAAATTATTTATTGACATTTCAGCAAAAAAATACGATAATATAACTATGGAATATTTATCTATGGGTATGTCGGGAGATTTTGAATCAGCCATAGAAATGGGGTCAAATATGGTACGAATAGGCACAAGCATATTCGGTATGAGAGATTATAACATTTAGGAGGATATAAAAATGGCAAACTTTATTGACAAGGTAATGAACTTAGTATCAGGCACAGACGAAGAACTTGAAAACGAGGAATACTTTGAAGAAGCTCAAAAGGAAGTTGAAGCTGCTCCAAAAAGAGGTAAGGTTGTAAACATTAACACAACCACTCAACTTAAAGTTGTAGTTGTTACACCTGAAAGCTTTGACGAAGCAAAGGATATTGCAGAACATTTAAAGCAAAAAAAACCGGTTGTTATTAACCTTGAAGGTGTTGAAAAGGATATTGCAAGAAGAATTGTAGACTTTTTAAGTGGTGCAGTTTATTCATTAGACGGCAATATTCAAAAGATTTCAACAGGTATTTTCCTAATTGCACCATATAACGTAGGCATTATGGGAGACTTTAAGGACGAGCTTCGCAGTAAAGGCGTTTTTCCTTGGAATAACTAATTATGGGCATATTAGTATATAGAATTATCTATTACGCATTTTATCTTATAGAAATGCTGATTTTTGTTAGGTGTGTCTTATCGTTCTTGCCTTTTTATAACAAATTTACAGAGTTTGTTTACAAGGTAACAGAGCCACTTTTATCGCCGTGCAGGAAGTTAATTGACAAATTTAATTTTAACTTACCTTTGGATTTGTCGCCAATTATAGCACTTCTTATTTTGCAATTTGCTCAAAGGTTACTGTTAGGGCTTATAGTACCGTTACTTTAATGATTATGGACAAAAAGAAGATACTGTCATTAGCAACTAATGACCAAGATAAACTAATACTTTCCAAAATAATAGATGTTGCACAGTTTGCAACAAGTAAAAACACAGTTAAATGTACCAATTTTTTAAATGGACATCAAGTTATGTTAGCTAAAAAGGCTGTGTTAAGCTTGGGTGTTAAGTATGAATTTTTTGGTGGATATTCCCAAAGCGAAAGGGCAGTTTTGCTATGTTGTCCCGATTGGCACGAACCTTCATTTGAAGACTATCCAATAAGCATAATTCATATTAAAAACAAAGGCAAGACCGTATTGTCCCATAGGGACTATATGGGCGCTATTTTGAATTTGGGCATAAACAGAGATAAGGTCGGCGATATTGTTGTAAATGATTCATCTGCATATATTATGTGCATTACCGATATTGCAGAATATATCCTTTCAAATATTGAAAAGATTGGCAGGTCAGGTGTGGAGGTTACTGTTTCAGCCACAAATCAAATAACAGTACCACCTAAAAAGTTTAAGGAAATTAAAGCATCTGTTTCATCAGTAAGGTTAGATTCCGTAGTGGCAGAGGCAATAGGTGTTTCAAGGAACGAAGCATCAACCCTTGTAGAAAATGGACTTGTATCAGTAAATTGGGAAGTTAAAACCAAGTGCGATTTCAAACTAACCGAAGGGGATTTACTTTCCGTTCACGGCCATGGCAGAGTGTTGTTTGACAAAATAGTCGGCACATCTAAAAAGGGCAGGATTTTTATAGAATTAAAAAGATATATTTAAAATTTGACAAAAATATATAAATGTGATATACTACTTTAAGTTTATAAATAAAGACTATGACGAAGACAGTAGGCAAAATGAAAAAGGTGTTTAGCGAATCGGGGACGGTGCAAGCCCGATACCAAGTACTTTTGTTGAAAATCACTTCCGAGTTGCAGGCTGAAAGCCGTTAGGTTATTAAGCCGTGCCGAGTTTCCATCGTTAAGGGAAAGCATATTATTGTATGTTAATAGGTGGTTTAAGCGATTTACTTCGTCCTATTACAGGGCGAAGTTTTATTATTTTATTAGGGAGGTTTTACAATGCTTTACGAAAAGGTTTCTACAAACCTTGGCTTTGTAGAAAGAGAAAAGGAAACATTAGATTTCTGGAAAGAAAACAATATATTTGAAAAAAGCGTTGAACACAGAAAAGAAGGGGAAACATATACATTTTATGATGGCCCGCCAACAGCAAACGGCAAGCCACATATTGGGCACGTTTTAACACGTGTTATTAAGGATATGATTCCAAGATACCGTACAATGAAAGGGTATAAAGTTTTAAGAAAAGCAGGCTGGGACACTCATGGTCTACCGGTAGAGCTTGAAGTTGAAAAGATGCTTGGCCTTGATGGTAAGGAACAAATCGAAAAATATGGTTTAGAGCCATTTATCAAGCATTGTAAGGAAAGCGTATGGAAGTATAAGGGAATGTGGGAAGATTTCTCAAACACAGTTGGCTTTTGGGCTGATATGGACGACCCTTATGTTACTTATCATAACGAATTTATTGAATCAGAATGGTGGGCATTAAAGCAAATATGGGATAAAGGTCTTTTATATAAAGGCTTTAAAATTGTGCCATATTGCCCAAGATGTGGTACACCTCTTTCATCACACGAGGTTGCACAAGGCTATAAATCTGTAAAGGAACGCTCTGCAGTAGTACGTTTTAAGGCAGTAGGCGAGGACGCATACTTCCTTGCATGGACAACAACACCATGGACATTGCCATCTAATACTGCACTTTGTGTAAATCCGGAGGAAAAATATTGCAAAGTTAAGGCAGTTGACGGATACACATATTATATGGCAGAGGCATTGCTTGACACTATTTTAGGTCAACTTTCAACAGATGGGAGCCCTGCATACGAAATTTTAGAAACATATACAGGTAAAGACCTTGAATATAAGGAATATGAACCTTTGTATGATTGTGTAAAACCAATCGTTGAAAAGCAAAAGAAAAAGGCTCATTTTGTAACCTGTGATTCTTACGTTACAATGACAGATGGTACAGGTATCGTTCATACAGCGCCGGCATTTGGTGAAGATGATGCCAATGTTGGTAGAAAGTACGGCCTACCATTCATTCAGCTTGTTGACGGACAAGGTAATATGACAGAGGAAACACCTTTTGCAGGCTTGTTTGTTAAAAAGGCAGACCCGGAAGTTTTAAAAGACCTTGAAAGCAGAGGCTTGTTGTTTGATGCTCCAAAATTTGAGCATGATTACCCATTCTGTTGGAGATGTGATACTCCACTTATTTACTATGCAAGAGAATCTTGGTTTATTAAAATGACAGCAGTAAAGGACGACCTTATTGCAAACAATAACAAAATCAATTGGATTCCGGAAAATATCGGTAAGGGACGCTTTGGCGATTGGCTTAAAAACGTTCAAGATTGGGGCGTAAGCCGTGATAGATATTGGGGAACACCACTTAACATTTGGGAATGTGATTGTGGCCACAGGCATTCAATAGGCTCAATTGCAGAGCTTAAAGAAATGTCAAGCAACTGTCCTGAGGAAATCGAGCTTCACAGACCATACATTGATGCAGTTACAATTAAATGCCCACAGTGTGGCAAGGAAATGCACCGTGTTAAAGAGGTTATTGACTGTTGGTTTGACTCAGGTGCTATGCCATTTGCACAATGGCACTATCCATTTGAAAATGAAGAAATTTTTAAGGATAACTTCCCTGCAAACTTCATTAGTGAAGCAGTAGACCAAACTCGTGGTTGGTTCTATTCATTGCTTGCAATTTCAACACTTATCTTTAACGAAGCACCATATAAAAATGTTATCGTTTTAGGTCATGTTCAGGACGAAAACGGTCAAAAAATGTCTAAGTCAAAGGGCAATGCAGTTGACCCATTTGACGCATTAGAACAGTTTGGTGCAGATGCAATTAGATGGTACTTCTATTCAAACAGTGCACCCTGGTTGCCAAATCGCTTCCATGCAGGTGCTGTTACAGAGGGACAGAGAAAGTTTATGGGCACACTATGGAACACTTATGCTTTCTTTGTTTTATATGCAAATATTGACGAATTTGATGCAACAAAATACAAGCTTGAATACGACAAATTATCTGTAATGGATAAGTGGCTGCTATCTAAATTAAATACTGTAATCAAGACAGTTGATGACAACCTTGAAAATTACAGAATTACCGAAACAGCAAGGGTATTGCAAGATTTTGTTGATGAATTAAGTAACTGGTATGTTCGCAGAAGCAGAGAACGTTTCTGGGGCAAATCAATGACGCAAGACAAAATCAATGCCTATATGACACTTTACACAACACTTGTAGAACTTGCAAAGGTTTCTGCGCCGATGATTCCGTTTATGGCAGAAGAAATTTATAGAAATTTAGTTTGCAGCATCGACAAGTCTGCTCCTGAAAGTGTTCATCTATGCGACTTCCCTAAGTATAACGAAGCTTGGATAGATGCAGAGCTTGAAGAAAATATGGAAAATGTTTTAAGTATTGTTGTACTTGGACGTTCAGCACGTAACAGTGCAAATATCAAAAATCGTCAACCAATCGGTGAAATGTTTGTTAAGTCTAAAATTAAACTTGACGAGTTTTATAAACAAATTATCGAAGAAGAACTTAACGTAAAATCAGTAGAATTTAAAGATGATGTTAAGGAACTTACATCTTACACCTTCAAACCACAGCTTCGTACATTAGGGCCAAAATACGGTAAGTTTATTGGTGAAATCAGAACAGCACTTGCCGACCTAGACGGCAACGAGGCAATGGACCAGCTAAACTCAACAGGAGTATTAAAGCTTAAACTTGCCACAATAGATGCAGAGCTTGAAAAGGAAGATTTGCTTATTGAAACAGCACAAGTTGAAGGCTACGAATCAGTTAGCGACTATGGTATCACAGTTGTGCTTAACACAAACCTTACACCTGAACTTATCGAAGAAGGCTTTGTTAGGGAAATAATCAGCAAAATCCAAACAATGCGTAAGGATAGTGGCTATGAGGTAATGGATAACATCGTATTGTTCCAAAGTGGTAATGATAAGATTAAGTCTATTATTGAAAAGAACAAGGCACAGATTATGGACGAAGTTTTAGCCGTTGATATTAAACTTGATACTGAATGTGATAACCAAAAGGAATGGGATTTAAACGGAGAAAAGGTTATCATCGGTTTAAATAAGGAGTAATCAAAATGATAAACGACGGACATTATCACGTTCTTGGAGATATTGACATTTACCAAACAAAGGACTATTTTAACAAGCTACGTGAAAGGTTTAATATAGACCAAATTACAATTTTATGCTGTTATTTTGATGGGAAAATTGATTATCCGCTTAATAATCTTGAAGCATTAGCAATTAAAAAGATTATGGCACCTAATGTTTTTGCGTATCTAAGCCTATGGCATAACTTTAATGAAAAGGATACGGCAGAGGGCTATTTAAAACAGCTTGAAGACGGGCTTGCAATGGGCTTTGATGGAGTAAAAATGTTAGAGGGTAAGCCTGATTTACATAAGCGTTTAGGCAACAGGCGTCTTGATGACCCTGTTTACGACCTTATGTATAAAAGGGCAGAGGAGCTTGGCACACACATTTTAATGCATGCTTGCGACCCTGATGTTTTCTGGACAGATGAAAAGTACAAAAAGTATAATTGGTACTATGGTGATGACCCTAAGATTTTTAGAAATGAAATAATAGAGGACGAGGTAGAGGGTATTCTTAAAAAATTCCCAAATCTTAACCTAACTATGGCACACTTCTTCTTTATGTCTAAAAAATTAGACAAATTAGCACGCCTTTTTGATACTTATCCAAACTTTAATGTTGATTTATGCCCGGGTGGTATTATGTGCGACCACTTTGCAGAAAATCCCCAACAGGCACACGACTTTTTTGTTAAGTATCAGGATAGATTTACCTACGGTACAGATGTTTATAATAGTATAGACGATGTTTACTATGGCGAAGTTTACCAAATGGTAAGTGGGTTAATTGGTGATGGAGACGAAACCTTGCACCTTTTTGGACACGTGGTAAAGCCACTTAAATTAGATGCAAAAATTCGTGAAAAAATTGAATATTCAAATATATTCAGTCGCAGACCAAAAACACCAAAGCCTGTTGTGGATAGGTTAGTACATCAAGAAATTGAATACATATTAAACAGTAAATATGTGCTATCTGATAAAGACCAAGCAAATTTTGAAATGATGTGTAAAGAATTTGGATATACAAAATAAATGGATTGCCTATGCAATCCATTTATTTTGCTTTTTTATACTGTAATGGAGACTTTTTAACCACTTTTTTAAATATACTTGAAAAGTAGTTAGAATCTTGAAATCCAACTGCGTATGCAATATCCCCCACACTCATATTAGAATGCTTCAAAAGCATTTTTGATTTTGAAATACGCACTTTTGTAATATAATCCCTTATTGACATATTGGAGAATTTGTTAAATTCCTTGCTTAAATAGGACCTGCTGCAATGGAATACCTTGCACAGTATTTTAGAGTTTATATTGTTCATATAGTTTGCGTTGATGTAAAACATTGCCTTTTGGCATAAGTTTGAACCTTCGTATTTAATAAAATAATCTTTTTTGTAGGCAAGCTCAATCATATGGCAAAGTGGCATAATCAAAGAATCTAACATATTTTCATTAACTGTATCATTTTTTAATGATTTATATTTTTCCTTCAAAAATTTCTTGTCAAATCCGTATTTATCACATATTTTGTTAATATAACATTCACTGTTTTCACTTTTATAGCCACCTACGGAAACAAACCCAACACATTTTTCATCTGCATTTATAGGGTAAACATATTCTTTAATTCCACCGTGGCATATACCGGAAAACCTACTGATTTCACACTTTTTTTGTACCTTTCTTTGAAGTTCCCTGCACCTATTATAAAAATTATCGTTTTGTTTTAAAAAGATACAGTATGAACAGTCATGAATGTTAAAGATAGATAGGTCATTGTTGGCAAATATTTCTTGGTTTGTTGTTGAATGGAGTGTAATTGATAAGCCAAATTTTTTCTTTAAAAATAATATATAATTTATAATATCACTAATCATATCGTTACCTCAAAAGACAAAATTAAAGAATTTAACTACAATAATAAAGGAATTTACATAAATATTGTGTTATTATTATAATAGAATATTAAAAATATGTCAATAGGGAGGGTGTTATTTTGAAGAGAAAAACTTACGATACAGACTTATGTGTAATAGGTGGGGGTATGGCAGGATTGTGTTGTAGTATTGCTGCTGCAAGAAAGGGAATAAAGGTTGTATTAGTACACGACAGACACGTTTTAGGTGGCAACGCATCTGAAGAAATACGTATGTGCATTTGTGGTGCTCGTGGCGAAAATAATAGGGAAACAGGCATAATTGAAGAAATAATTATGGAAAATTATTATCAAAATAAAGAAAGAAAATACCCCTTGTGGAGCAGTGTGTTGTACGAAAAGGGAATAAAAGAAGAAAATTTAACAATGCTTTTAAACTCATCTTGTATGGATGCAGAGACAGAAGATGGCAAAATTAAATCAATAACAGCATGGCAATCAAATGCAGAAACGTTTCATACCGTAAAGGCAAAATATTACGCAGACTGTTCAGGGGATTCAATACTTGCAGAGCTAACGGGGGCAAACTATATGTACGGTAGGGAGGCAAAATCCGAGTATAACGAAACAATTCCTCCTGATATTGCAGATAAAAAGACAATGGGTATGAGTTGCTTGTTCCAAACCAGAGAAACAGACCACAAGTGTGAATTTACACCACCCGATTGGGCAAATATATACGAAACAGACGATGACTTACCATTTAAAGACCACACCAAGGTAACAAACTTTTGGTGGATTGAAGTTGGTGGAAACGGTGATTGCTTACACGATGTTGATAAATATCGTGATGAACTTTTAAAGATATGCTACGGAGTTTGGGACCACATTAAAAATCGAGGAAAACATCCTGAGTGGGACAACTGGGAAATTGAGTGGATAGGATTTTTACCGGGCAAGCGAGAATCAAGACGCTATAAAGGCAAGTATGTTGTTACTCAAAATGATGTAGAGGCAGAGGGTAAGTTCGATGATGTTGTAGCCTATGCCGGATGGCCAATGGACGACCATTTTCCGGAGGGATTTCATCATACAACAAGCCTTTCAACTGTTTTTCATCCTGCGCCAAGCCCTTGGGGAATTCCACTTAGAGCAATGATTTCGGAAAATATTGAAAACCTTGTGTTTGCAGGCAGAAACATTAGTGTTACTCATGCAGCACTAAGCTCTTCAAGAGTAATGGCAACCTGTTCAATTTTAGGTCAAGCAATTGGAACAGCAGTTTCAATGGCAGTTAAAAACAACTGCAATGTTGAAAATATAGATGTTAAGGCACTTCAAAACACATTGCTTGAAGACGATTGTTTTATTCCAAATTTAACAAGAAAAGTAAGCCGGCTTTCACAAAATGCAAAGTGTAGTGCAGATATTGTGCGTAACGGTAAGGAACGTTGTGAAAAAGATTTGTGGATAGGCAAGGACGAAGATTTTGTAGAATACACAATTGATAAACCTACCGACATTAAGGAAGTAAGGTTGGTGTTTGACAGTAACCTTAACAGAAACTATCATAATATGCCATTTAATTACCCTTTGGTACAGGAAAGATATGTTTTACCAAAAACACTAATTACAGAATATGATTTAGAATTTACTATGGAAGATGGAACAACAAAAACAATAGAGGTTAAAGAAAATCACCAAAGATTAGTTAAGCACTTTGTTGATTTAACCGTTACATCTGTTAAATTTGTTCCTAAAAAGACAAACGGAGCAGAAGAATATAGATTATTCAGTTTTGAATTAAGGTAAAAAAATGCTGTTATGTTGGCTTATGACCAGCATAACAGCATTGTTGCTATTAGGGTAACTGTTGTTGATATTATTGTATTTTTGGCTAATTTTTCATGCCTTACTGCGTCTATAAGTGCTGCAAAAACCATTGTGCCACCTGTTATAATTGGGAATTGCACAGAGGCATCTACGTGGTTTAATGCAACTAAAAGTATCAAGTTTCCCATACCGTTAAATATTGCAAATCCACTTGCAAATAAAACAGATTTAAAACTGACAATCTCTATCCTTTTATGTAGTATAAAGCTTGCAACAATTACAATAAATATAGTTACAAGCCTTGACATTATCAAAAAACTGTTACTGTCAACGGCTTGCGAAGATGCTTGGTGAAACTGCGAAATAACACCCACAGAACCGTTTAAAAAGAAAACTAATAAATAATGCTTCAAGCCGGATTTTATTGAGTTATCAGTAATTCCAAAGAATAATGCACAAACTATTAGCAGGCAAGAAACACATTTAATTATTGTAATTTCTTCACCAAAGTACACAATTCCTGTAATAAATGGTAACAGCATACCACCTAACATTGCAAAAACCGAATAGGTTGAAATATTTGCAGTTTTAAAGGCACATATACTTGAATAAGTATATATAAGGGTCAAAATTGCATAGGCTGATGCCATTAGTAGCGAAAATACTGAAAACTGAAATTTAAAGCCATTAACGGCAAAAATAACAAATGCCGAAATTATTGCAGTATAAAACGCAAAGTGAATTGTGCATTCAAGGCCACTGCCATTTTCCTCTTGATATTTTTTGTTAAATAAAAACTGTGAGGAAAACAGTAGTGCACTTAATAATAACAACAAATAATACATCAAACTATACCTGTTTATTTAATAATTTATCTTTTTGCTAAAACATCTTTTTCGTATTGTTTAGCATCTTTAATCCAATCACTGCCTGTCGGAACATTGTTTCTTTCGCAATATTCGTCCCAAACAAGACCAAATGGCATAGCTTTAAGTTCTTCTGTAAATGCAAGTCTGCTACCAAAATCACGGTCAAGCTCAAGCTTCTTTAATGTGTCAACCGGTTGAAGTAATGCTTCTAACAATGCCTTTTTAGTATTTCTTGCACCAACTGTCAATGCCATAATTCTGTTAATTGAAGCATCAAAATAGTCAGTTGAAATGTAAACTCTGTCAAGGGCATTTAGTCTAACGATTTCGCGCATAATAGCACGAGTTTCATCATCAAATGCAACAACGTGGTCACTGTCCCATCTAACAGGACGGCTTACGTGAAGTAAGATTTCATTTACATAAAGCAACATTGCTGAAAGCTTGTTAGAAACAAGCTCAGTTGGATGGAAATGACCTGTGTCAAGAGTAATAAGTGCATCTTTGTTAGAAAGAGCATATCCCATATAAAATTCGTGTGAACCTACAACATAAGATTCACTGCCGATACCAAATAACTTTGATTCAACAGCATTTTTGTGGAATTTATGTTCTTTATCACCTGCAAAAATTTTATCTAATGAGTCTTTAAGATGTTCTCTGTGAATAAGTGAATCAACAGGGAATTCCTTTTCGCCATCAGGAATCCAAATGTTGTTAATTGCAGTCATACCGGTTCTTTCACCAAAATATTCAGCAACCTTTGTTGACCTAATGCCGTGTTCAACCCAAAATTCACGAATTTTGTCATCGTTGCTTGAAAGTGTGTAGCCATCTTCACTCTTTGGATGAGAGAAGTATGTAGGGTTAAAGTCAAGACCAATTTTCTTTTCAACAGCCCAATCAGCCCAGTTGGAGAAGTTTTCAGGAGTAATTTCATCTCTATCAACTGCCTTGTCGGCTTCAATGTAACATGCGTGAATATTTACCTTCTTTGGACCCGGAATGTAGGAAAATGACTTGTCTAAGTCAGCTCTTACTTGGTCAGGAGTTTTGGCTCTGCCCATAAAGTTACCTGTTGTTTGGATACCACCTGTTAGGCTGTCTGACATATTTTCAAAACCTAATACGTCATCACATTGCCAGCAGTGATAGGAAACAGGAATTTCGTCCATTTTTTTAAGTGCTTTATCGGTGTCTACGCCGATTTTTGCATACATTTCTTTTGCTATTTCATAAGCTTTTGACATAATTATTTTCAACCTTTCTTTCTTATATATTTAATAAATATATTATATTGATTATATCATATATTTGTCAACATTTTTGACAATTTATAAAAATATGTACCCATTTTTAGTAAAAATAACACCTATATTTTAGAAATTTCGTTTTCGGTAATTACTTTTATGTTAGCTTTTTTTAGTGCAATTGCAGTTATTCCGTCTTTTTCTATGTAACCACCGTCAAAGCTTCCGTTGTGAATTAAGCCGATTCCACAGGAGGGACTTTTAGATTTTAAAATTGCATATTCGCATTTTAACATTTTTGCAATTTTTACTGCCTCATCAGCGCCTTTTTGGTATTCCTTTGTAACATCTGCACCATCAATTCTTAAAACCTTGTTGCCGACCTGCTCAGCAGGTAGCCTTGGTGTAGGTAATCCTCCGTAACATTCAGGACAAAAAGGAATTAAATTATAGGTTTTTGCAAGGTTCACAACATCTTGGTTGGGCTTGCTTTTGCCGTCATATCTGCAAGCAATACCTAAAAGACAAGCACTTACTAAAATGTTCATAGTGTTTTTAACACCTTTCTTAGTAATTTCCAAGTTCTTTCTGTAGATGCAATATCAAGCTTTTCCTTTGGGCTGTGTATATCAATCATTTCAGGGCCGAAGGATACACAGTCAAGGCCTTTGATTTTGCTTGTAAAAATCCCACATTCAACACCTGCGTGCATTACTTCTATGACAGGCTTTTCGCCAAATAATTCTTCATAAACTTTTGAAACGTGGTTTCTGATTTCGGATTTTGGATTAAATTTCCAAGCAGGGTAATCATTTATAAATTCAAACGTCCCACCAATGCTTTCTGTAATAAGTTTTAATTGTTTGAAAATGTATATTTTTTCACTGTCTACCGAGCTTCTAATACTCATTCCAAGTGTAAACCTGTCCTTGCCAAATTCCAAAACACCCATATTAACAGAGGTTTTTACAACACTGCTCATTTCCCCTGTATACATACTTTGCACCCCTGTTGGAAGTGTCATAAGCAAATGTATTATTTTTTCTGTGGTTTGTTTATCAAGTACAGGAAGGCTGTTTTCAACCTCTTTTACAGTAATTGTTAAGTCAGGGTCGTTAATAATAAATTCTTCTTTTAGTATTTTGTAAATTGGTTCAATGTCAATTTTGTCTGCAACAACAACGGCAGTTGCAATAGGAGGTATAACGTTGTGAATTTTTCCACCGTCAATATAAACCAAGTTAATGTGGCTAAGGGACTCTAATATTCTGCCCATAACCTTGTTGGCATTGGCACGATATTTGTCGATTTCCACACCGGAATGACCACCTTTAAGCCCGTCAAGAGTGATTTTAAATGCTTTTTTATTGCTTTCACAGTATGAAAGTTTTATAGAACAATTTGCTTTTAAACAACCTGTGCAGCCTGCAAATAAAACACCTTCAATATCTGAATCAAGGCATATTAACCTTTTGGCAGTAAGCATAGAAACATCTAATCCCTTTATGCCATACATACCGGTTTCCTCATCAACTGTAAATATTGCCTCTATTTTTGGACAAGCAAAATCTTCATCTAAAATTGCTAATATATAGGCAACTGCAATACCATCATCTGCACCTAACGAAGTGCCTTTGGCATATATATATTTACCATCGGTTTCAAGGTCAAGCCCGTCCTTTGATAAGTCCTTGTTACATTCAGGAGTTTTTACACACACCATATCCATATGTCCTTGTAAAATAACCGGGTCGGAATTTTCAAATCCTTTTCCTGCCTCTTTTATAATTATTACATTGTTTAAATCATCTTGAAAATATTTTAAATTTCTTATCCTTGCAAAGTTACAAAGGTAATCGCTAAGCATTTTTGTGTTGCCGGAACCATGTGGTATTTTTGCAATTTCTCCAAAGAACTTAAATACATTTTTTGGTTCTAAATCTTCGTATCTAAACAAAAAAATCACCTCTTTATAAGTTTATCACAAATACAGATGAATTGCAATAACTATAAAGGGTGAATATCTTTGATTTTTTACTTGTAACGCAAGTTTTTAAATTCTCTTTTAATATCGTTTTGAGTAATTGGCACTGTAATATAACCTGATGCGTTAAGCTCAAAGGCATAGGCAATATTTTCCCTATTTTAAGATACAAAAATAATATTTGTATTAGGGTTTGAATTTGTTATTTTTCTTGCCAAGAAAACGCTGTTGTCATAGGTGCATTCAAGGTTGAAAAAAACAACATCGGGGGAAGATTTTACAGAACCTTCATACATCGCTTGATTACTTTCAAATATTGTAACAGAAGCGTCTTTAACTTCGTTAATAATCATTTCTTTAATTTTCAGTCCGTCCCTGTTGTTAGATGCTATATAAATGTTCAATTAAATCCTCCTTTTTATATTTTGAAGAAAAAAAGTGATAATTACTTTCAAATTATCACCTTTTTCAAAAATTATATACTAATTTCAAAACAAAACTTGACATATTTATAAAATATGGGGTATTTAAAACAAAAAAGTCAAGAATTATTTGTTTTAAACAGGATTGTTGCATTTGTGAAGTTAATTTAAACGGGGGAGTAAAAATTATGAAGAAGACAAATGCAACTTACACCTTGTTTAAAATTACATAATTTGATGTATTTGTGGAGTTAATTTAAACGGGGGAGTAAAAATTATGAAGAAGACAAATACATTCAAAGTTATGTATATATCTAAAACCTAATAGGTTTTAAATCAAAATATTTAATTTATGTACCCATTATATCATATAGGTGTCGCCCTAGTGTCGCCCTGAGAATAAATTTTTTAAAAATTTTTTATTTTTTTGACATAATGGTTAAAATATGGTATAATATCAAAGTCAAATTACTAAAAAGGATAATTATAAAATGAACAGTACAAAAAGCAGACCATATTTATTACTAATAGCAACATTTATTTGGGGCTTTGCATTTGTAGCCCAAAGTAATGCATCTGAATATTTGCACCCATTTTCTTTAAACGGTATCAGATATTTTATTGGTGCATTGTCAATCATTCCTGTAATTATTATCTTTGAAAGAGGAAGGGAATACAAGCAGGAAGTAAAGAAATGCACAATTAAATACGGAACAATAACAGGTGTAATGTTATTTTTAGGCTCTTTTTTTCAACAGTGGGGCATTATGGAGCTTACAAAAACAAATAATGCAACCAAGGTTGGTTTTATAACAGGGCTATATACTGTGTTAGTTCCTATATTAGGTATATTTTTAGGTAAAAAAACCAGAATAAATGTTTGGATAGCCGCTTTTATGGCAGCTACCGGCTTGTATCTAATCAGCATTGCAGGTAATTCCGAAATTGCACTTGGTGATATTGTTTCATTTGGTGGCACAATCTTTTGGTCCTGCCATATTCTATGTATAGATAAATTTGTAGGCAAGGTTAATCCAATTAGGTTTTCATTTGTGCAGTTTGTAACAGCATCTGTACTCAGCATTATTTCTGCCTTTGTTTTAGAAGGACAGTATATTTCGGATTCCATTAGGTTAATTTCCAATGCAACATTTATGGAGGCTTGGATACCAATTTTATATGCAGGCATAATGTCATCAGGGGTTGCATTTACATTGCAGGTATTAGGTCAGCAAAATCTTAGCCCTGCCAAGTCTGCAATATTACTTTCAACAGAATCGTTGTTTAGTGCACTTGGTTTTGCACTCCTTCACCATGAGGTTTTGACGGTTCATGGCTATATAGGCTGTGCAGTAATATTTGGTGGAATACTTGTTTCACAGTTAAATCTAAAAAGTAAATATTAAAAATAAGGAGTTGTCGAAAAAATACGACAACTCCTTTTGCTTTGAATAGTAGTGCATTTTGCTACAATCCTTCATTTATTATGGCTTTACAACCCTCATAAATATCTTTGTATGTTGAGGCAAAATCCCCTGTATACCAAGGGTCTGCCACATCTCTTTCAAGTAGCATTTTAACCTTACTTTTTGTATCACTTCCAAAGATTCGTAGGACATTTCTGTAATTATTTTTGTCCATACAGTAAAATACATCGTATTTTTCATAGTCCTCTTTTTTAAGTAAGGTGGCTCTTTTTCCGGCACAATCAATATTGTGTTTTGCAAGCTCATCTCTTGCAGGAGGATACACCGGGTTGCCAATTCCGTTCCATATTTCTTCGGTACTGGTAGCAGAAGAGCTTATAATATACATATCCTTCATACCTTCCCTTTGTACCATATCCTTTAACACAAACTCTGCCATAGGGCTACGGCATATGTTACCATGGCACACAAACATTATTCTTGTCAAATAAATCACTCTTTTTTAAATTACTTTTCTTTATAATATAACATACAATGGCAATATCCTTCAAAGTTAGGGTCTTTAATTTGGTCCCTAAATTCTTTGCACATACATTTGTTATCTTCTGTCTTTTCAAGTCTGCAAGGGCAGTAACCACCCTTTTTTTCAAGACCTTCTTGTATCTTTTTAACTATTTCTTGGTTTTCGTTAAATCTAACCTTCATAACTTTAACCTCTAATAAATTTTTCCATAAGTGAACAACCTTTTTCAACAAATTCACCATTTTTGCCGTTTGCCTCTGTATATGTTAAACCACAATTTTCAGGAGCATTGCTTCTGTAAATTGCATAGGGTACAGGCTCGCTTGTATGAGTTCCAATGTCAATAGGGGTAGGATGGTCAGGCAAGATTAAAAATGAAAAATCTTCACCACTTGCCTTTAAATATTCATATATTGGCCCTACAACTTTTTTGTCAATCAGTTCTATTGAAAGGACTTTTGCGTCTTTGTCAAAATGATGTCCGCTTTCGTCCGGTGCTTCCATGTGAATATAGACAAAATCATTATTTTTTAATGCTTCAATACCTGCTTGTGCTTTGCCGTCAAAGTTTGAGTCTACGTTTCCTGTAGCACCTTCAACATCAATACTTTGCATTTTAGCACATAAACCAATACCTTTAATTAAGTCAACTGCTGAAATTACAGCACCTTTAACCCCAAATTTTTCTTCAAATGGTGAAAGCATAGGCTTTTTGCCTTGTCCCCACATCCAAATTGAGTTTGCCGGGTTTAGGCCTCTTGCAATTCTGTCCTTGTTAATAGGATGGTCTTTTAAAATATCATAACTTTTTTTGATTAACTCTACAAACCTTTCGTCGTCAGGCAAATATTCTTTAATTCCCCTGCCACTAATATCGTGAGGAGGGGTAAGTTTGATTTCTCTAATGTCATTGTGCCATAACAAAAGATGTCTGTATGAAATACCACCAAAGAACCTGTAAATTTCAGTACCTAATTTTTCATCAATTACCTTCATAAGCTCACGGCTTTCAGCAGTAGTGATTTCACCTGAACTGTAATCAACCATCTTTTTGTTTTCAAAAGCTTCATCGTCAGACAATGTTACTAAATTTGTTCTAAAAGTTGTGTCGGTAGGCAATACATCAACGCCCATACTGACTGCTTCAAGTGGTGAGCGTCCTGTATAGTATAAAAATGGGTCATATCCCATTACAGAAAGGTTTGCAACATCACTGCCGGGCTTAAATTCACTTGGTACGGTTTTAACCATACCGATTTCACCCATTTTGCAAATGTTATCAATATTGGGTTTATAGGCAACTTCCAAAGGAGTTTTACCATTTAGTTTTTCGCTTGGCACATCTGCCATTCCGTCTCCTAAAATTACAACGTATTTCATATTATTTTCCTTTCGTTATACATCTGCTTGCTTTTTAACAGCAATCTTTTTTCGCCTTCTGCGTCTAATTCTTTCGTTGTTTGCCTTAACAAGGTTGTTATAATATTCTTCGTCCGAACCATCCGATGCAAACATAGAATATTTACCTGCAAGGCTTTTGTCCTTTAATCTGTATAGCTTTAATTTAGAAACATACATACCGTGTTCAGGGCATTTGCCTATGGTAATGTATCTGTCTCCACTCTGCTTAATCCAAGGTTTTTGGTTTGAAAGTTCTGCCTTACAATGAGGGCATTTAATATTTTTAATGTTTTCGTTTGCAAAAACGCTAACCTTATTTGAACAATTACGAATAATTTTATAGCTTTCACAGGCAGTATGCTTTAAACTGCTCATTGTTTTGGTAGAATAGTAATCTTTTATACCCTTTTCAAGTTCAAGACACTTGCAAATCATAGCAGTGTATGTAGCATCGTTTATAGCATTATGAGCGTGCAAAATCTGTGGGATTTCAAAAGCCTCTATTGCAGTTTTAAGTGAAACTTGGCTTGTGTCCATACCGGTTTGCATATTAAATATTACTTGAAGGTTTACCCATTTTCCCATCCAATCTGTGGGCAGATTGTGCTTGATAAGGTTTTGCATCATAATTCTTGAATCGTCAGGGCCCCAAGTCAGGAAAATATGGTCATCACCACACCATTTTTTAAACTCTTCAATAACAACCTTAAAGTCATCACCTTTGTTTAATTGACTTTGGTCAATACCGGTAAGCTCCTTAACCTTTTTATGTATTTTACGGTAAAACACAGGGTGAATGTCAGCCTCAAATGTATCAAGTACCTCTGTATCTTTGTCCATTTTAACTGCACCGATTTGTATTATTTCACCGTCTAATTGTATTATCAATTCATTTTTCTTTTTTGAGGGAGGGCAATATGCTTGGTTCCACTCAAAATCAACAGCAATATAGTTCAATATAATTTCTCCTTACTGTATTAACGCTGCCTTAACTGTGTTTTTCATAAGCATTGCAATGGTCATAGGGCCAACTCCACCGGGAACGGGAGTAATTGCAGATGCCTTCTTTTCACACTCTTCAAAATTAACATCACCAACAAGGGTCTTTTCTGCAATTCGGTTGATACCAACATCAATGACAACAGCACCATCCTTAACCATATCACCTGTTATTGCATTGGGCTTGCCTACTGCTACAACTAAAATATCAGCCTTTTTTGTGTATTCAGCTAAATTTTTTGTTTTAGAATGGCAAATTGTAACAGTACCGTTTTGTTGCATCAAAAGCATTGCTTGAGGCTTGCCTACAATATTGCTTCTGCCAACAACAACACAGTCCTTGCCCTGTATTTCAATACCACTTTCAGCAATCAACTCCATAACTCCTGCAGGAGTACACGGCAAAAAGTCATAATTGCCAATCATAATTTTACCAACATTAACAGGGTGGAAGGCATCAACATCTTTTTTAACATCAATGGTGTTAATAACAGCTTCTTCGTTAATATGCTTGGGCAATGGTAACTGTACCAATATACCATTTATTTTCTTATCGTTGTTTAACGTTTTAATTAAATCAATCAATTCGTTTTCGGTAGTATCTTCTTTTAAAGCATATTCGTATGAATTTATACCAATGTATTCACAAGCCTTTTTCTTGTTGTTTACATACACTCTGCTGGCAGGGTTGTCCCCTACTATAATGACTGCAAGGCCAATTTCCTTACCTTCTTTTTTTAGGTTTGCCACTTGTTCCCTTAATTGGTCTTTTATTCTTTGAGAAACTACCTTTCCGTCCAATATCTTTGCCATTTTTAACACCGCCTTTTAAATTTATTAAGCATTTACCTGAAAATCCTATTAAATCCTCTCTGTCTGCAATTTTAAGTGCCTTTTCCACAAGTCGCTTGTTTTCAGGCTTTTTGTATTGCAATAATGCTCTTTGCATTTGTTTTTCTTCAAATGTTTTAGGAACATATACCTTCTCCATAGTTTTAGGGTCAATTTCCGTATAGTACATACAGGTTGAAATCGTACCCGGTGTAGGGTAAAAATCCTGCACTTGCTCAGGGTTTAGATTGTTGTCCCTTAAATATTCTGCCAATGCTATTGCATCATTTAACGTACTTCCCGGGTGAGAGGACATTAAATAAGGCACAACGTATTGTTCCATACCGATTTTCTTGTTAATTTGGTAGAATTTATTAACAAATCTGTTATATACATCTTTACCGGGCTTGCCCATATATTTTAGCACGTTGTCCGAAATGTGCTCAGGTGCAACCCTTAACTGACCACTAATGTGATACTTGCAAAGCTCCTCAAAAAATTCTGTATTTTTATCATAGATTAAATAGTCATACCTTATACCTGAACGGATAAATACCTTTTTAACACCTTCAATTTTACGCAATTTACGCAACAGTTTTAGATAGTCGCTGTGGTCTATTTTCATATTGTCGCAAGGTGTAGGATAAAGGCATTTCTTAGTTGGGCAAGGTGTTTTTTTTGAACAAGGGCTTATTCTGAAATTAGCCGTCGGCCCACCTACATCACTAATGTATCCTTTAAAGTCAGGGTCTTTTACCATTATTTTTACTTCGTCACTAATAGACTTGTGGCTTCTTACAGAAATTTTTCTGCCTTGGTGAAACGCTATGGAGCAAAAATTGCAAGAGCCAAAGCAACCACGGGAGGAGGTAATACTGAATTTGACCTCTTCAATGGCAGGAACACCACCGTCTTTTTCATACATTGGGTGATATGTCCTCATATAGGGCAAGCTGTAAACCTTGTCCATTTCCTCTGTGGTTAGAGGTGCAGAGGGCTTGTTTACAATAAGCCATCTGTCCCCGTGCTTCTGAGCTTGTTTACCGTAATGCTCATACTGTAATTTGCAGGATAAAGCATACTTTTCTTTGCTTTCAACATTTTCCTCAAAGGACGGTATAACCTGTGCATCATCAGGCACTTGGTGTGCAATATATGCAGTTCCGTCTACATCTGTAATGCTGTGAACATCTGTGCCACCTTTTAAAAGGTTGGCAATTTCAACAATTTGATGTTCACCCATTCCGTATATTAAAAGGTCTGCTCTGCTGTCAAACAAAACAGAACGTCTTACCTTGTTGTCCCAATAATCATAGTGGGCAAATCTTCTTAAACTTGCCTCAACACCACCTATAATAATAGGAATATTGCCGTAAGCCTCTCTTATTCTGTTGCAGTATACAACAGTTGCTCTGTCAGGACGCATACCGGCTTTGCCGCCGGGTGCATAACTGTCCTGTGATCGTGTTTTCTTGTTAACAGTGTACCTATTAACCATACTGTCCATATTTCCGGCAGAACATAAAAACCCAAGCCTTGGCTTGCCTAATTTCATAAAGTCGTCTTTGGTGTGCCAGTCCGGTAAGGAAATAATACCAACAGTATAGCCGGCATCTTCTAAAACTCTTGAAATAATAGCATGACCAAAGGAAGAGTGGTCAACATAGGCTTCACCTACAACATAAACAAAGTCAAGTTGTTTAATATTACGTTTTGCTAAATCCTGTTTTGAAACAGGCAAAAAATCACGTTTCATATTATAAATCCAACTTTAAATCATTTTCCTTAATCCAACCAATTTTTCTAAGTGGTAAAGCAATTAACGGAGTAATAATTGCAGGCAATACAAATGAAATCAGCAACAAGCTAACCCAATTCATAGCAGTGATGTTAACACCGTTACTAACCCAGCCTGTGTATACACCGATTTGCCCAACCAAACCACAAGTACCCATACCTGATGCAATAGGAGCACCATTCATTTCAAGCTTAAATAAGCAGGTTGCAATAGGTCCTGTAATGGCAGATGTTAGTATTGGTGCAATCCATATTTTAGGGTTTTTAACAATGTTTCCCATTTGTAGCATACTTGTACCGATGCCTTGTGCAAACAGTCCGCCAACCTTGTTTTCAGGGTAACTCATTACTGCAAACCCAACCATTTGTGCACAACAGCCTGCTAATGCAGCACCACCTGCCAAGCCTGTAAGTGATAGCGCTGCACAAATTGCAGCAGAGGAAATAGGCAATGTTAATGCAATACCAATAATTACAGATACCAAAATACCCATAAAGAACGGTTGAAGCTCAGTTGCCCACATAATAGTATTACCAACTGCAGATGCTGCAATTCCTATGTAGCCGGCAAACAGCATTGAAAGTCCTACTCCTATAAATATTGTAACGAAAGGTGTAACAATTAAGTCAATCTTAGTTTCTTTGCTGACAGCTTTACCAAATTCAGCACTGATGATAGTTATAATAAGAACAGCCAAAGGGCCACCTGCGCCACCAAGCTTGCAAGCACTTAAACCAACTGTGGCAAGTGAAAACAAAACAAAGGGAGGACATTTAAGAGCATATCCGATTGCAATAGCCATTGCAACACCTTGTGCCTCTTGGGCAACTGTACCGATGCTTTCCAATACAGGAATGTTAAATTGAGTTCCTATTGTTTTAATTATTGTGCCGATTAAAAGCGATGCAAATAAACCTTGTGCCATAGCACCTAATGCATCTATGAAATATCTTTTAAAGGAAAATACAATATCCTTTCTTTTTAAAAACTCTTTAAATTTCAAAACTATTCACCTCTATTTGTTTCAAAATATTCCAAATTATATTATAACATTATTATATTACAGATTCAATATTTTTTTAAAAATACTTTGCAAAAAGTAAAATATTAAAATTTCTTGACAAAATTATGATTTTAGTGTATAATAATAAAATCCTTGCGTGTGCGAACACGCCGGAAGTCCAGAAGGAGGTGCAAAAAAATGGTTGAAGTAATCAACAAGTACGAAACGATTTTTATCGTAGACGCAACAAAAACCGAAGAGGAAATTAACGCGTTAATCGAAAAAATCAAGTCATTGATTGAATCCAATGCAACACTTGAAAGTGTTGACAGCTGGGGAAAGAGACGTCTTGCATACGAAATTGACGATTTGACAGAAGGTTTCTATGTACTAGTAAACTTTACAGCAAAGCCGGAGTTCCCAAAAGAACTTGAACGTGTTTACGGTATTACAGACGGAATCATTCGTCACATTGTTATCAAAAAAGACGAAGAGTAGGAGGTAAATTATGCTTAATAAGGTTATTTTAATGGGTAGACTTACCCGTGATCCAGAACTTAAGTATACCCCTTCCAACGTGGCAGTATGTTCATTCTCAATTGCAGTGGACAGAGGTTACGTTAAGCCCGGCGAACAAAGACAGGCAGATTTTATCAACATCGTTACATGGAGAAATACAGCAGAATTTGTTTCAAAGTATTTCGTAAAAGGTCAAATGATTAACGTTTGTGGTTCATTGCAAACACGTACATGGGACGATGCACAGGGTGTAAAGCACTATGCAACTGAGGTTGTTGCTGACGAAGTTAATTTCTGTGGCGACAACAGAAGCAATGGTGCAGCACAACAGGGTGGCAACTTTGAAGTTAATCAAGAACCTGCATCAAACAACAACGGATTTGCTCCGGTTGATGCTGATGATGACTTGCCATTCTAAACTAAATTTGTTATAAGGAGGATTTTATCATGGCTGAAAAGGAAAGAAACGAACGTCCTGTTCGTAGAAAATCTCGTAAAAAAACTTGTCAGTTCTGCGTTGATAAAGTAACAGATATTGATTACAAGGATGTAGCAAAGCTACGTCGTTATCTAACAGAACGTGCTAAAATAGTTCCACGTCGTATGAGTGGTAACTGTGCAAAGCACCAAAGACAACTTACAACAGCAATCAAAAGAGCAAGAATTATCGTTCTTTTACCATTCACAGCAGAATAATTCAAATACTAATTTTATACAGCAGCTTACAGCCGATTTTATCGGCTGTTTTTTTATGTATTTTTTGGCATTAAATCAATGATTTTTCAAAATTCCCAAAAATATTATTTATAATATTTTCTGAAAAGGTTGACAAATCTTCGTGTTATAATGTAAAATATGATAGAGGAGTTATGTAATTATGAGAGTAATATCCGGCAGCGCCAGAGGGACAAAATTATTTTCCTTAGAGGGAAACCATACAAGACCTACTACTGATAGGGTAAAAGAAGCAATGTATTCAATTATCAATTTTTACATTTCAGGCAGTGTCGTTTTGGATTTGTTCTCAGGCAGTGGGGCATTAGGCATCGAGGCTTTAAGTCGCGGTGCAAAGGAATGTTATTTTGTTGAAAATGACAAATCTGCTATGTCGGTAGTAAATAAAAATATTGAAAAAACTCATCTTACTGAAAATGCAAGGGTTATATTTTCCGATTACAAAACTTTTTTGGAAAATACAAATGTTCAATTTGATGTTATTTTGCTTGACCCGCCATACAATAAATTTATGTGCGACCAAGCACTTAAAATAATTCTTGATAAAAACCTGCTCTCCAACGGTGGAATTATAGTATGTGAAACCGAGGCAGAGGAGGCTATAAATACAGGTTTTGCCTTAAAAAAAGAATATAAATATGGTAAAACAAAACTTTCTTTGTTTGTAAAGGGCTGATTTATTTGAAAAATATAGCAATATATCCGGGAAGCTTTGACCCATGCACAAATGGTCATTTGGATATTATTGACAGAAGTTCCAAAATTTTTCATAAGGTAATAGTTGCTGTTTTGGTTAACAGTAACAAAAAACCTACATTTTCTTTGGAAGAAAGAATAGAACTTCTTGAAAAAGCGACCTCTAAATATGATAATGTTGAGGTTGACGGTTTTGAGGGCTTGCTTGCAGATTATGCAAGGCTTAAAGGAGCAAATGCAATAATAAAGGGTTTACGTGCTGTTTCGGACTTTGAATACGAGTTTCAAATGGCGCTTACCAATACAAAGCTTAATCCGGAAGTCGAAACCTTGTTTATGACAACAACTGCAGAAAATATGTACCTAAGCTCAAGCTTGGTTAGAGAGGTTGCAAGTCTAAATGGTTCAATTGACGGAATGGTGCCGGACGTAATTAAGGAATCAATATATAAAAAATACAGAAATTAGGAGGACAAATAAATGGAAGGAATGGAAATGTTAGACCAATTGGAAGACATTATAGAAAGCAGTCGACCTGTACCAATGGTTGGTAAGGCTTTAATTGATAAGGACGAGCTTATGGATATTATCCAAGACCTTCGTCTTAAAATGCCTGACGATTTAAAACAAGCAAAATGGATTAAAGGTGAAAGACAAAGAATTTTATTAGAGGCACAAAAGGAAGCAACAGCCATCATTAAGTCTGCTGAAGATAAGATTATTTCAATGATTAACGAAAACGAAATTACTAAAAAGGCACAAGAAGCAGCTGAACAAATCATTAAAAATGCAGAAAAACGTGCAAAGGAAATTCGTTTAGGCACAAGACAATATGTTGATGACTCTTTGGCAGAAACAGAAAAGACATTAGAAAGAACTCTTGCAACATTAAGAGATAATAGACTTGCAATGCAACAAGCAGATGCTAAAAAGCAAGTTAAAATGGAAGATGTAGTTACAGACTAATCAGCATTTGGAGAACAGAAAATGAGAATGCGAAAAAAGAAAAATGCCGACCAACGTTTGCAAAAATGCGAAGGGTATCTTGTAGAAAATCCTTTGGATTATCGTGGAAAGTGGAAAACACTTTTTAATAACGATAATCCAATCCACGTTGAAATCGGTTGTGGCAAGGGCAACTTTGTTGTAGGTATGGCATTAGCACATCCGGAAGTAAATTACATAGCAGTAGAGGTATGCAAAGATGTAGTTGTTTTAGCAGTAGAAAAGGCTTTTGATAGGCTGGTTTCTAATGTTAAATTTGTGTGTGGTGATGCAAGAACATTAGGGGAAATCTTTGAAGACGCCGAATGCCAAAGAATTTACCTTAATTTTAGCGACCCTTGGCCAAAGAGTGGACATTACAAAAGACGTCTTACGTATAAGGACTTTTTGACTTTGTATAAACAGGTTTTAGTGGCAGATGGCGAAATTCACTTTAAAACAGACAATATGCACCTGTTTGAATTCTCGATAGAATCACTTAGCCAAAACGGATTTAAATTGAAAAATGTTTCACTTGACTTGCATAACAGCAAGTTTGAAGGAAACATTATGACCGAATACGAAAAAAGATTTTCCGATATGGGCCAGCCTATTTATAGGTTAGAGGCATATTTTGACTAATTACGAGAAAATAGTTCAACAATTTTTAACTTAAAATTCACATTGCCGGAGGTTATCATATTATATTCATCCTCTGTAAGTGTGGTTTTAAGCTTGGATTTATTTGGCATATTGCCATTAGAACTTCCCACAAAGCATAGTTGAGGGTATAGTACACACCACCAGTTGTGCCCCTCACCATTTCCGATTACTATGCGTAACGCATTGTAGTTTCCTTTTGGAAGTGTGATGTTGTCATATTGCTTTTGAGGGAATTTATAATTACCTGTAAACACGGATACATTATAATTGTATCCGTGTTTTTTTACGGATTTTTTTGCAAGGTCTTGAATATTTTTTATATTATTTGAAACAATATTTTTTGCCTCATTTTGACTTTTTGCATTGGAAAGGATAGGGCTTAGATATTCTAAAATATCATCTCTAACCATTATTTTCAGATTTTGGTCAGCCTCTAAGTCGCTGTTTGCAAGTATGTGAAACCTAAACACACTGTTTGAAATATGGGTAGTTACCTTTGTTGAATAGTCGGTAACTATCCCAAGAGCAAATATGCCGATAACAAGCGAAATAATCAACCTTTTTACTTTAAAATTTAGCAATAATTCTTCAAACATTTTCATCATCTCCGTAAATTTATTATTGACAAATATAAAAATGTCATACAATTGTTACAAAAAATGCAAAAAAACACTTGCATTATTTGAAATGCTGTGATATAATAAACAAAGTAATTTATAATTATGGGAGGAAATTTTCATGTTATTAGCGTTAGTAATCGTGCACATTGTTGTTGCAATAGCACTTGTAACTATAGTATTATTACAATCAGGAAAGGCTGCAGGTCTTTCAGGAACAATTTCAGGTGGAGCTGAAACATTCTTTGGTAAAAATAAGGGTAGAACAATCGATGCATTATTGGCAAAAATCACATCAGTGGCTGCTATCGTTTTCTTGGCAACTTCATTAGTAATCTTATTTTTAGCAAAATAATTTAAGCAAATTATACCGCCGAATTTTTCGGCGGTTTTTGTTTTGTATAGAGGTATATATGGATATTAAATCATTATTAAATGAATATGGGTATTTTCAAGGCTTTAACCTTGCAGTAGCAGAGGAAGTAAAGGCAATTTCAGATACAATTCCCAACGAAGAGTTTGCAAAGAGAAAATGCCTTTTTGACCAAACTGTCGTTACAATAGATGGTGATGATTCTAAAGACTTTGACGATGCAGTAAGCATAAAAAAGTTAAAAAACGGAAAGTTTGAACTTGGTGTGCATATTGCAGACGTTAGCCATTATGTTACAGAGGGCTCTGCGTTAGATGCCGAAGCCTATAATCGTGGCACAAGTGTGTATCTTGTAGATACTGTAGTACCTATGTTACCGGAAAAATTATCAAACGATTTGTGCAGTTTAAATCCTCATAAGCCAAGGCTTACAATGTCTTGCATAATGAAGATTGACAGTATGGGCAATGTGGAAAGTTACGAAATTTGTGAAACTGCAATTAAAAGCAGTGATAGGTTTACCTACAACAAGGTTACACAGATTTTAGAGGGCAATATGTCTGCTCGCAATCAGTATGCAGAATATATTGAAATGTTTGAGCAAATGAGGGAACTTGCCCTTGTATTAAGGGATAAAAGAATGCGTCAGGGCTCTATTGACTTTGATTTTCCCGAACCATATTTTACCTTGGACGAAAATGGAAAACCGGTAGATGTTAAACCATATAAAACAACAATTTCTCATAAAATTATTGAGGAATTTATGTTGATTGCAAACGAAACTGTTGCAAAGCATTGTAAATTGCAAGAAATTCCTTGTATATATCGTGTTCACGAAGACCCTGAAAGAGAAAAACTTGAACGATTGGCTAAGCTGGTTAAATCCTTTGGGTTTAGCCTGAAAGTCAAGGATAAGGTTGCACCTAAAACATTGCAAAGTCTGCTGTTTAAAGCAGATGGCACTAATGCTCAAACTGTTTTAGGCACAGTTACATTAAGGGCAATGATGAAGGCAAGGTACTGTGAAGAAAATTTGGGACACTATGGCTTGGCAAAGGAAAATTATTGTCATTTTACTTCTCCAATCAGGAGATATCCTGACCTTGCAACACATAGAATGATAAAGGAATGGTTACAGGGAACACTTGACGAAAGGCGTAAAACCCATTATAATAAGTATACCAAGCGTGTTTCGGAACAAAGCACCGAAACAGAGGTTAACGCTACAATGGCAGAGCGTGAATATAACGACTACCTAATGTGTGAGTATATGGAGGACAAAATCGGTCAAGAATATATTGGCACAATATCTTCCGTAACCAATTTTGGTATGTTTATTGAACTTCCAAACACAGTTGAAGGCTTGGTACGTGTTGCAGATATTAAGGACGATTACTATAACTTTGACGAGGATAGCCTTGTTTTAGTTGGTGAACGTACAGGCAGAATGTTCTGCATAGGTCAGCAGGTAAATGTTAAGCTTATTAAGGTAAATACAGAATTAAAACAGATTGATTTTGCAATGACGGAATTTGTTTCCGATAATTTGGCAAAAGAGGTGAAAAAGAAAAGTGGCAAACCAACAGGTAAACGTAAAAAAACAAGAAAAAAGAAATATCGCTCAAAATAAAAAGGCGTATCACGACTTTTTCATAGAGGAAACAATCGAATGTGGTGTTGAGCTTTTCGGAACAGAGGTTAAATCCTTGCGTCAAGGCAAGGTTAATTTAAAGGATAGCTACTGTAATATTGTTAAGGGTGAAGTCTTTGTTAACGGTATGCACATAAGCCCTTATGAAAAGGGAAATATATTTAATAAAGACCCAATGCGTGTTCGTAAACTTTTACTTCATAAAAGGGAAATTACCAAGCTAATAGGCTTGGTATCACAGCAAGGATATACATTAGTGCCTACATCTCTTTATTTTGTAGGCTCTAAGGTTAAGCTTGAAATGGCACTTGCCAAAGGTAAAAAGCTTTATGACAAGCGCGAGGATATAGCGAAAAAGGATTTACGTCGTGAAACCGAGCGCGAGTTTAAGGTTAAAAACCTGTAACTACCCGGGGCAGTCAAGGTTTCGACGGGGATTTTGAAGCTGAAGAAGCGAGCCGCATGGTAATGCGTTAAATGGCCAAANNAGGTAAAAAGCTTTATGACAAGCGTGATGATGCAGCCAAGCGTGATGCAAAACGTGATATGGAGCGTGCATTTAGAGGTAAGGAATAATCAACAAACAATTTAATATGGGGATGCAATGGTTTCGACGGGGATATTTAAGCAAGATAAGCGGGTAGAGGTCAGGAGCCTCTTTAAAAGCCTGAATTTTTAAATTTAAACGCTAACGATAGTTTAGAGTTTGCTGCCTAATTAGGTAGCCGTCCAACGAAGGAATACCACGGCCTTCGATTGGGCGTCAATTAGTGGTGAACGTGAATATACAAAGCTTTGAGTATATCATGAATTATGAAGCTACTGAAAAACATAGGTTGTTTGTGTGCTGTGTTTGGAGGGAATGTAGAACATAAACTACACTCGTAGAAAGTTTTGTGGCGTATTTTCGGACAGGAGTTCGATTCTCCTCATCTCCACCAAAAAGCAGATACTACAATAGGTAGTATCTGTTTTTTTATTGAAAGAGAATCGAACTCTGAGAGAGCACGAACCGTTAAACAAAACAGTTTTGTAAACTGTTTTGTAGGTAAGTGGTACGCAGACGGGTACCGAAATGCATAGCATTTGGGTCGTCAAGTAAGGTAGATTGCGATTTATTCGGGTATCTTTGTTGTTCGGCTTTTGCTTATTACCTCTTCGCTACTCACTATTAACTAAAAATATTGTTTGCAATTTCTGTTCCTTTTTGATATAATAAACACAATAAAAACCTTAGGAGATAAAAATGAAAAAATTACTATATGTAAACGGAAACGTAGGTAAAAGCTCACGTACAGATAAATTATCAAAAATGTTTTTGGATAAAATTAAGTCAAATGAGTTCGAAGTTGAAGAGGTGGAAATTAAAAATTTAGACATAAAGCCATTTGATGAAAAAATGATTGAAAACAGATTAAAGGACGTAGAAAACAGAGACTTTAACAAGGCAGAATATGACTTGGCAAGGCAATTTGCAGAAGCTGATTATATAGTTATGTCAGCACCGTATTGGGACTCAATTTTTCCTGCCAAATTCCGTGCATATTTAGAGCATATCTGCGTAAATAAGCTTACCTTTGCACATACCGAAAAAGGGGATTTAGAAAAGCTTTGTAAGGCTAAAAAGCTTATTTATATAACTACATCAGGTGGTTTTATTGGGGAAAATTCTGCAATAGAAATATATATTAAAGAGCTTTCAAGAATGTTAGTAATAGACCAAGTTAAATTCTACTCAGCCCAAGGTCTTGATGTGCTTTTTGACAGAGTTGACGAAATTTTAGAAAATACACTAAAAATAATGGAGTTCTAATTAAATGAATGCAATAATTTCTTTTCTTAAAAAGAATACAGTAATGACAATAGCCTTTGCTATGGCAGTAATTACATCTATACTTGTGCCACCAAGCAAGGAATATATAGGATATTTTGACTTTAAAACACTAACTTGCCTGTTTTGTGTACTTGCAGTGGTATGTGCACTTAAAAACATCAACTTTTTCTATGTTTTGGCAAAGTTTGTAGTACAAAAGTTTAAAACAGCAAGGCTTGCAGTTTTGGTACTGGTGTATATTACCTTCATAGGCTCTATGCTTATTGCAAACGATATGGCACTGCTTACGTTTTTGCCGTTAGGGTACTTTGTACTAACAACAGGCAAAATGGAAAAGTATATGGCTTTTACGTTCATTATGCAAAATATTGCTGCAAATTTAGGAGGTATGTTAACTCCCTTTGGAAACCCTCAAAATTTGTATTTGTATACCAAATTTAACATTCCAAATGGCGAATTTATTTCGATAATGCTATTGCCATTTGTGATTTCAGTTGCGATAATTACAATTTGTTGCCTTGTGTTTGTAAGGTCCGAGGCGTTGCATTTAGATAAAGAAAAAGTGGAATTAGACCCTAAAAAAACTATATTATATTTGGGTTTATTCGCACTTGCAATAGCAATAGTTTTTAGGGGTATTCCTTATTGGATAGGGCTTGTAATCATTCCTCTTGTACTGTGTTTTGTTGATAAAAAGGCACTTAAAGATGTAGATTACTCATTGTTGTTTACATTTGTGTTTTTCTTTGTGTTTGCAGGTAATATGGCAAGAATTGATGCAGTTCGCAACTTTTTTGAATTGTTGCTTAACAAAAATACATTGCTGTTTAGTGTGCTGTCTTGTCAATTTATCAGTAATGTGCCTTCTGCAATATTATTATCACAGTTTACAACAGACTATCCAAGCCTGTTGGTAGGTGTAAATATCGGTGGCGTAGGTACACTAATTGCATCTCTGGCAAGTCTAATTACATTTAAAGAATATGTTAAACACAATCCAAATAAAGTAGGCTATTACATAGGTATGTTTTCGGCATTTAACTTTGGATTTTTAATACTACTTACAGCAATAATGCTTGTTGTTAGGGGATAAATTTATGACTACTACATTTTTGATGAATGTAAACTCAATAGCCGGTGATTTTGAATATTACTATAATCAGGTAAATCAAACCCGTAAGGATAAAATTGATAAACTATTGTTTATGCCTGACAAATTGCTTTCTTTAACAGCAGGAATACTCTTAAAAAATGCCCTTGAACACTATGGACTAAAATATGATGAAATTCAGTTTAGTTACAACAAGTATGGCAAGCCGTTTGCTAATGATAATCTGTTTTTTAACCTGTCCCACAGTGGAGAATATTCAATATGTTCAGTTTCTCAAGGTCAAGTTGGGTGTGATATTCAGCTTGTAGAACCTATCAAGCAACAGGTTATTGATATTTCTTGCACAGATGCCGAAATAGAATATTTGTCGCAATTTCAAGGCAATGTTAAAAATACAGAATTTTGTAAATTGTGGGCTAAAAAGGAATCCTATGTTAAATATTTGGGAATAGGCATTCAAAAGAAAATAGACACATTTAACATAAAAGACGCGTATTTTATGGAATACATTTTAAAAGATTATGCAATTTGTGTATGCAGCAGCAAAAATGAATTTGACGATACTTTACAGATTTTTTAGTAAATCTATTGACAAAATGACAAAAAAATTATAATATATTCTATGATGATATTTATTGTAAAATGGGAAGGGGTTTGATAAATGAAAACAGAGGTTATACGTTTAGAAAACGTATCCATATCTTATGGAGAAGCTAATGTATTAAAATCAGTAAGTTTATCAATTAAAAAGAATGAATTTTTCACGTTGCTGGGGCCAAGTGGTTGCGGTAAAACTACTATGCTCAGGATTATCGGAGGCTTTGAACAGGCCTACGATGGCAGCGTTTTTTTTGATGGTAAAAATATAGATAAATTGCCACCGAACAAACGTAATTTAAACACGGTTTTTCAAAAATATGCACTGTTTCCACATATGAATGTTTTTGAAAATGTGGCATTTGGCTTAAAGGTTAAAAAGATGCCAAAGGACGTAATCAAAAAAGAGGTAAGTGAAATGTTGACACTTGTAAATTTGCAAGGCTTTGAAAAACGTTCGGTTACTTCGTTAAGTGGTGGTCAGCAACAACGTGTTGCAATAGCAAGAGCGTTAATTAACAAGCCGGAGGTTTTGCTTTTAGATGAACCCTTAGGCGCATTAGACCTTAAAATGCGTAAAAATATGCAAACGGAGCTTAAAAAGATTCAGCAAAAACTTGGAATTACATTTATATATGTTACTCACGACCAAGAGGAAGCCCTTACAATGTCGGACACAATTGTTGTATTAAAGGACGGCATAGTTCAACAAATGGGCACACCTGTTGATATTTATAACGAACCTCAAAACTCGTTTGTAGCAGATTTTATTGGGGAAAGTAATATTATTGACGGAATAATGAAAAAGGACTTTTTAGTTAATTTTTCAAATATTGACTTTAAATGTGTAGATAAGGGATTTGAAGAAAATTTACCGGTAGATGTTGTAATCAGGCCGGAGGATATAAAGGTAGTAGATAACCCTGCAGACGGAATGCTTAAAGGCGTTGTAGAGTCTGTTATTTTCAAGGGTGTTCACTATGAAATGAAAATAGACTCAGGGGATTATGTTTGGACAATTCACTCAACAGCAATGGAGCCGGTTGGCAAGGAAGTTGGGCTAAATATATTCCCTGACGAAATCCATATTATGAGAAAGGCGGAACAATAAGATGAAAAAGTCTGTTTCTGCCTATCCTTATGCACTGTGGGCAATTTTGTTTACTGTAATACCTCTTGTAATGGTGCTTGTTTACAGTGTATATAACAAAACCACAGGACAGTTTACATTTGAATATATAAAAAAATGCTTTGAACCGGCATATCTTGCAATTATTTTGCACTCCTTTAAGGTCGCAATTTATTGTACGGTGTTATGCCTTGTTATAGGTTATCCAATGGCTTATATTTTGGCAAAGACAAAGTGTAAGGAAAAAAATATACTTTTGTTTTTGGTAATTGCACCAATGTGGATGAATTTTTTACTTCGTACTTATGCTTGGCTGACTATTTTAGAAAAAAACGGCGTGTTAAATAAACTTCTTGGCTTGTTTGGGGCTTCATCAGTTCAATTATTGTATAACGAAGGTGCAGTTATGCTTGGTATGGTGTATAACTATCTGCCATTTATGATTTTACCGATTTATACGGTACTTGCTAAGCTTGACGACAGTGTTTTGCAAGCGTCCTCAGACCTTGGAGCAAGCAAAATGCAAACCTTTAGAAAGGTTATTTTTCCGTTAAGTATGCCCGGTGTTTATTCAGGTATTTCAATGGTGTTTATGCCTGCCGTAACAACCTTTGTAATCACAAAATTGTTGGGTGGCGGTCAGCAAAATATGATTGGTAATATTATTGAAGACCAATTTATGGTCGCAAACAATTGGGGCTTTGGCTCTGCACTGTCATTGGTGCTAATGATAGTTATTCTTGTTTCAATGGTTATAACCAACAAGCTAAATCCTGATGATGATGCAGGAGGTGGCTTGATATGAAGACTGTAAAAAGAGTGTATGCAAGCTTGGTATACTTGTTTTTGTATGCACCTATTATACTTTTAATGTTGTTTTCGTTTAATGGTTCTCGTTCAAGAGGCAATTGGGGAGGTTGGACTCTTCGTTGGTACGGGGAATTGTTTAGGGACAGCACAATTATGAATGCACTGTTTAACACAGTGATAATTGCACTTGTTTCTGCAGTTGTTGCAACAGTTGTAGGAACAGCGGCAGCTTTTGGAATGTTCTATATGAAAAAGACACCAAGGGCAGTGTTGTCAGGCATTTCATACTTGCCGGTTATGAACCCTGATATTGTAACAGGTGTTTCACTAATGCTACTGTTTTTAGCATGTAATGTTCAAAGAGGGTTTGCTACACTTTTAATTGCACATATTTCCTTTAATATACCGTATGTAATACTTTCTGTATTGCCGAAATTACAACAGATGAATGAGCATTTGTTTGAAGCGTCAGAGGACTTGGGGGCAAGTGGGACATACACATTTTTCCATGTAATTTTGCCGGAAATATTACCCGGTGTTGTGTCAGGATTTTTGCTTTCCATAACATTGTCAATTGACGACTTTGTTATCAGCTTCTTTACAAGAGGGGCAGGGGTAAATACTCTTTCTGTGCACATTTATAATATGGCAAAAAAGGGAATAAATCCAAGTATAAATGCTCTTTCTGTAATAATGTTTGTTGTAGTAATGTTACTTTTGGTAGTGTTGAATAATCGTTCCGAAAAGGGGGAAAAATCAATTGAAGAAAATTAGTTTGTTATTAGTTATTTGCATTATATTAACTACTCTTTGTGGTTGTGGTGGTGCATCTAAACCGGTATTAAAGGTATATAATGCAGGCAAATATATTGATATGTCAGTATTAGACGAATTTGAAGAAAAATATAACTGTGAAGTTGTATATGACGAATTTGACAGTAACGAAAGTATGTATGTTCAAATAGCAAACGATTCATATACTTATGACATAGTTGTCCCCTCTGACTATTATATTGACAGACTTATCCAAGAGGGCAGGGCAGAAAAGCTTGACAAATCGAAAATTCCAAATATCAGTAATATAAAAGAGGAATATTTAAACCCTGTATACGATGCAAATAATGATTATTGCATTCCTTATATGGTAGGTACATTAGGTATTTTGTACAACAAGGCAAAGCTTAAAATAGATGAAAAAGACATCAGCTACGATATGTTGTTTGACAAAAAATATACAGGTCAAATCTTTATGCTTGACAGTATGAGGGACGCACTTGGTATAGCCTTAATTAAGTGTGGTTACAGTGTTAATTCTTCAAATGATAAGGAAATTCAAGAGGCAAAGGAGCTTCTAATTTCTCAAAAGCCTATTATTCAAGCACTTATTACAGATGAAATGGTTGATAAGATGATAGCAGAGGAAGGACTTATGACATTAGCATATTCAGGTGAAGCTGCTTATGCTATGGCAGAGTCAAAGGACTTGTCCTACGCTGTTCCAAAGGAAGGAAGTAACAAGTGGGTTGACGGTATGATGGTTCTTAAAAATGCAGAGCAAAAGGACTTGGCTATGAAGTTTATCAACTTTATGTGCGACCCTAAAATTGCTCAAAGGAATATGGACGCATCAGGCTACGCTTCACCTGTTAAAGACACAAAGGCAGGGGAAGACAGAGGTACAGAGGTATATTATCCTTCAAAAGAAACTTTGGATAGATGCGAAGCCTTCACATATTCCGAAATTAACACTAAAAAGTATTATGACGCTTGGTCAGAATACAAAATTGCAAATTAAAAAAACTTAAATATTTTACTTGAAGCTATTTTACTAACCACTGTTTCAATATCATTGAGACGGTGGTTTGTTTTGTCTATATCCATATCAATTAGCTTTCCTTGGATTTCTTTAATAATTTGCTCAATTTGCAACAATTTTTGCTCTATTTTTTTTATATGGTTTTCTGTGTTATTATTGTCTGTAAGCAATTTATCGGTTGCAAAAAACCCGTCAATGCCGTATAATTTTATAGTTCCTTGAGAAATATAACCAAAGCAATAGCTTGTATTATATAAAAAATGGTTTGATGTTGTGCGAATATGTATGGGTATAGGCTTGGTAAAACCACCGGGCATAATTACGGTAGGGGAAACATCTGTTTGCTTTTTAATAAATATTTTATTATCATTTGTGCCCTCCCAAATTACAGCATTGTTTGAATATACGGGGTTTCTGCCACTGCCTAAATACACTTCAATATCCTTTGTAAGGCTGAATATCGAACCTTCTAACTGATACAAATAACACAAAGTATCATCACTGTTTGTATAAATAAAAATGCTGTTAGCATCAATAAGCGAAATGGGGGTGTCAAATTGTGTCCATTCCTTTTTGCTCCAAATATATTTTTTAGTTATCCAATTGTTTTCCTTAATACTGTTATAAATTGCATAAATATTTCCCATACTATCTGTACATACGGAAAAATCATCACTTATAATATCCAATACATTTGGTACGGAATCGGCACTTTCCAATATTTGATGAGTCAACATTTTGTTGCCTTGATATTTTGCAACGCAAAATAAATTTAGCAGGTTTCCAATTCTTTTTATCTTTATACTTTCAAAAGTACCTATTTCTTTTCTTGCCTTTAAAATAATTGTTTTGTGCCACTTGCTGTTAAAGTGTGTTACATACAGCAAATCCCCTGAATTTTCTTGGCATATAATATGGATACAGTCAGAATCATCAATAATAATGTCAAATATAGGTGAAACGTTAGGCAAAATCAATTGATATTCGGTTGATTTGTCTTTGTTTAAGACACAACAACACATTCCTTGCATATTACAATAAAAATGCCATACTTTACCTGAGCTTTCACGTACTAAAATATCCATATTTACACCACCTAGTATAATAATGTTATAGTCAT
>DCGP01000028.1 GCA_002314595.1 Clostridiales bacterium UBA1775
GAATACAAGGCATACATTGATGTAGCATCAAGCTTGGGAATAATACAAGGCTTTTCAGATAAAACATTTAAGCCTGATGAAATCATTAGTTATGAAGATGCAGTTACAATTTTGTTAAGAGCAATGGGATATGAAATTTCTGCAGAAGCTAAGGGTGGTTATCCATACGGATATACCCGACAAGCAAGTGAGCTTAATATTGACAATGGTGTAAAAATTGGAGACAATGGCACTATTACAAGAGCAGCAGCTGCAAACCTTATTTATAATTGTTTACATACGCAGGTTGTGGAGGTGTACAAAGGCAGTACTATGACACAACTAACCGGCGAAAAGACAATGCTTGAAAATTATTTCCAAGTATACTTTGAAACAGGCAGAGTTAATGCAACATATTTAACCGGCATTGATGGCAACAATAAAGTAAGAAGCAACGAGGTTAAAATTGGAGATACAATTTACAAATGCAAGGAAAATATGTATTCCGAATATTTAGGCTATACGGTTAGAGTATATTATAAAGAAGATAAAGAAACAGGCGATAAATATGTAAAGAGCCTATATTTAACAGGTGATTATGAAGAAATAGTTGTTACAGCTAAGGATATAGTTGGTTATAGCAATGGCGAATTTTCATACTACGAAAATAATAAAAAACGAACTGTTAAAATTGACACAGGCCACGAGCTAATATATAACGGAAAAAAGATTTCCGACTATAACAAAGATATTTTTGCACCGGAATGTGGGTATGTAAGGCTTGTAAACACAAGTTCGTCATCAAACTTGTACGATATGGTATTTGTAAATGAATATTTTAACTTCTATGTTGATTCAGTAAGTGCGTTAGGCAGTGTAATTACAATAGGTTCACCATATTGCGAAAGTATGGAAATTGACCTTGCTGATGAAAATGTACTAATGGAACTTTACGACAAGGGTGGCAGAATGGATTCTTCCCTTACTGTAACAACAACATTTGATAACGATGGTAACGAGATTAAAAAATATTCAGTACCTCCAATTCCCAAAAAGAGTGTAATAAGTGTATTTGCAGACAAATTTGAGAAAAAGTCAGACGGACATTATAAATTGTCTAACGATGCAAAATATATTAAAATTCAGATTAACGATGCAACATTAGATACATCAATTATAAGTCAAAACCTTGGAGATGGCACGATTATAACAGCAAACGGTACATTTGATATTGCCAAGGATAACTTCCTGTTTGAAGATGTTGAAGACTTGCCACTTAATTCAAATGTAACATTACTGTTTGACTTTGACGGCAACGTAACAATGTTTACAACAACCGAAAAGGATAAGTACGAGTATGGATATTTAATAAATGCAGCAGCGACAGGAAGTTTAAAAACAACTTATCAATTAAAAATATTAAGAACAAATGGTCAAATACTTGTTTACGATTGTGTTGAAAACTTTAAGATAAACGATGTAAAGGTTAAAAATGCAAAAGACTTTAAAAACAAATTGCGTACATCAGCACAATATACAAATCCGACATTTGAGGTTTCACAGCTTATTAAGTATAGGCTAACGGAAGACAAGCAGGTTGCAGATATTAAAACTGTTACTGCCTCTATTGGTGTTGACCCTAATTATCCTGATGACCAAATTCGCAGAGAAGCCGAAAGGGCAAAATATACAACTCCTGAATACTTTGGTGGTACATTAGGTAGAGATATTACAATAAGTTATGGCACATCAGGTACAAAGACACAAAGAATGTCAATGTTTGGTAAGCCAAGCTACATATTTGCAGTACCTGAAGAAGAAACCTTTGAGGACACAAACTATGTGGTTAAAAACTCAGGATATGTAATTGAAAATGCAATTGGCGATGTTTATGACGCTGACGATTATCTTATTCCACAAGCACTTGTGTTGTATCAATCAGTAACGGTTTCGGAACTAACAACGCCGTTTGTAATAGTTAAAAAGGTTATTGACAAGATAGATGAAGACGGCATATATACCAGAGTTCTTTCTTGCATAGATGGTTTTAGAGAGCTTGAATACAAAGGAGATAATTCTAATGTGTTTGACGGTCTAAAAGAGGGAGATGTTGTAATGCTGTTTGGTAAGAATGCAGAGGTTACACAGTGCAAGGTTCTTACAACAGTAGAAGAAATCCTAAACCATGACTATTCGCAAGAATACGAAAGATGGGACCAAGACGGTTATATGTTGTCAATGGCAGAGGTTTACGATTACAACACAGCAGGCCGTACATACGTTCTTCAAGCAGGGGACGATTCTGACGGAGATGGCAAACGTTCATTCCAACGTATTTCATTCTGGTCAGATGTTGCAGCCACATTTAAGCATGGCTCAATTACCTGCACAGTAACTGATGACGGCAAATACAAGCTTTCGGTTAATTCGGCAAGCGATATTAAATCAGTTAAAAAGTACGGTCATCAAAAGAGTTCAAAAATATTTGTGGCAGAGCAAAACTATTACTCATTACGTTTCTTCATTATAGTAAACGATTGCAGATAAGGGGTGAATAAAATGAAATTAAATAAAGTAATATGTATGCTTATCTGTATAGTTATGGTTTTGGGTACTGTTCCGGCAACATTTGCCGCAACAACAGTTATTTATGATGACTTTGAAGATTGTGAGCCTTGCGAAGGGGTAACAGTAACCTCAGCAAATCAACAGCTTCAAATCAGCAACAGTAATTGGTATTTTGTATCGCAGCAAACCGGAAATCCATTAGGTGGAAACGCCAATGGCTTAATAGTAGATGTAGATGGCAACAAAATGCTTAAATTAGGTGGTACAAACGAAAGATATAACTACTATCCCGAAAGAAGACAGTACTTTGAGTATCGAGGGGATTATTCCTCATTGGAAAATACTTATAAAATAGAATACAATATACCTAAAAAAGAAGTTACTCGTGCAGGCGTAGGTTTGAAATTTATGATACATAATGATAATAAGAACTATTATCAACTTCATTTTATGTCAGACGACAACGAAGACAAAAAGGTGTTGTGGGCATTTAGTAAGTTTGTGGATAATCGTATTGTTAAAACTGTATATTCAACCATTACTTACACAAGCCCTGCATCAGGTGCAGGGGTTATCAAAACAGGTAAGGTTTCACTTGTATATAATAACGGAGCAATTAACTGGGTAATTAAAGGTGTAAGGTTTAATGGTTCTTCGTTTACTGATGAAGGCACATTTGTAGATGACAACCCCTTTGAAGCTGATGCAAAGAATTGCAAGATAGGCTTTGCAACAACATATCCCGCTTCTTATAACAGCTATGTTTATGTTGATGATTTCAAGGTTTCAAATATGGAAGTGTTTAAAGATTTTGAACCAACTGATATAGTTTACAAAAACCTTTCACAAAATTCTTCGGTTAATGAATTTGACAAGGCATATCCAATAAGAAGGATTTGTTGTGATTCCCTTGCAGGACAAACAATACCTGTTGAATTTTCCGAGGGTTCAGCAACAAATACTATCAACGCAAAATTTAATGAAAAAGGCATTTGGGTTAATTTGGAAGATATAGCAGAATATTCAAAGGTTCAGCTACCAACAGGCAAGAATTATTCCGACCTTAAAATATTAACTGAAATAGATAGTGAAGATGTATTTACATTAAAGATTAAAACACCAAAAACAGTAATCTTTCCTATTTTTGCATCAGTGTTTGATAATACACAATTTACTTGGACATCAGCAGATGAAAAGATTGCAACAGTTGAAAATGGTGAAATCACCGGTAGAAAAAGTGGCTCAACAACAATTACCGTAGAATGTGGGTCAACATCATATAACATTCCAATAGTTATTAGAGGAGAAATGGACGACTATTTGGATAATTTTGATGATTACATTGCCTTAAAGCAACCTGTTATCAATGCAATAAACAGTGCAATCTCAAATAAGAACATTGAAAATATGTGTGATATTTTAAATGGATTGGCAGAACAATCAATTACAAAAATTTTAGATATTGATTCTGATTATTTAATCAGTTCATCATCAAATACAATTACAGAAACTGCTAAAAAGTTAATTACCCACGACCAATTTACCATAGATGACCCTATAGATGTATATTATTTGGAAAACGAAATTTTAAGAGAATATACAACCTGCAAATTTGATAATTTAACATCTGTGGACAAGGTAATTGATTTGTTAGAAACAAAAAATGATGTTTTAGGATTTAGAACAGATGTTAAATATTACGCAAATAACAAATCGGCAGTTGCTGAGAACTTAATTTGTAAAACATTTAACAATTATAAGGAATTAAAGAAAGAATTTGAAAATGCGTATGTAATATATACACTTAAAAATGTTCTTTCATATTCTGCAATTGGTGAGCTTGTTAATGATTGTAAGGAAGAAATCGGCTACAATGAATCTCATTTTAATAAGGTTGCGTCAACTGCACTTTATAAGTATATTTTAAATAACAAAAATAATATTTCAAACATTGATGAATTAAAGAACTTGATTGATTCTTACACAAAATCATCAGAAGCCGGCAGCACAGGTGGTGGAGGTGGCGGAGCGTCCTCCAAAACAATTGCTCGAAATAATGTAGATTATATCGTTGATAATTCGACGGCAGCCACTAATGAAACTAATGCAAAGGAAGCTATTAAGAAAACTGAACCTATCTACAATGACATTACAGATGATATGTGGTATGCAGACTATATTTACAAGCTTGCAGCAAAAAATATTATGAATGGTAACGATGGATATATTCGACCTGAGGATACAATCACAAGGGCAGAATTTTTAAAGATTTTGCTTAAATCTGCTAATGTTCCGGTAGCCTCAGAGGAATACCAATGTTCGTACAAGGACGTAAGTGAAAATGATTGGTTTGCTGCCTTTGTAAAGGACGCAACAGCTTGTGGTATCGTTCAGGGGTCAGGTAACGAGTTTAAACCGAACGATAGTATAACAAGAGAAGAAATAGCAGCCATGGTATACAGAACAATAATTGTTAAAGGTGTATCGTTTGACCTATCTTCTGCAAAGTTATTTAAAGATGAAAGCAAAATTAGTGATTGGGCATATTCAGCAGTTTTAAATTGTTGCTCATACGGATTGATCAATGGCTATGAGGATGAAACATTTAAACCACAAAATAATGCAACTCGTGCCGAGTGTGCTAAAATCGTATGTGTATTTGCAGAAAAGCTTAACTAAAATATCAAAAGCCGACTTTTAAAAGTCGGCTTTTTTGTGTCAAAATTTAATAAAAATTGTGGGGAATGATTTAAACATTTGGCGGACTGAGTGCTTCCAATCAGCCAAGAGACAATAAACTGTATTCCTTTTCAAAATCATCAAGAGATAATGCACAAGATAGGATGGAAATAGATTTCTTGATAACAAAAAGTAAAATCACAAGTAAGCATAATATTTCTCCGATAGAAGTAAAATCCGGAGAAGATACACGCTATTTTATATTAGAAGGTTTATGAAGAAATATAAGAAATATACGAATACTCCCTATATCCTTCATACCAAAGATTTAAAAACAGAAGACGGAATAACTTATTTGCCGATTTATATGGCAATGTTGTTGTAATTTAAATAGAATATACTTATAAGTTTGTAAGGAACGACTACTGTATTGGTAGGCGTTCTTTTTTTGTACCTTGTTATTGATGTATAATAAAAATATTAAGGAAAAGGAGAAATGAAAAATGAAAAAAATCACCAAAAAGTCAATATTGAAGTTTAGAATGTATTTGATAAATAACGAAAAATCAAATGCTACAGTTGAAAAGTACATTAGAGATGTAACAAAATTTTCACTCTGGATTACAAATGAGGAAGTTACTAAAATTAAAGTTTTAGAATATAAGAAAAAACTAATAGGAGAATATGCCCCTAAAAGTGTGAATTCTATGATAGCATCTATTAACTCTTTCTTTAACTTTATGGAATGGTATGAATTTAAGACAAAATCATTAAAAATACAAAAGCAGATTTTTGCTGAGGATAACAAGGAATTAACTAAAGATGAATATAAAAGATTGCTAACGGTTGCAAAAGATAAAAACGATAGATTATATTATTTGATGCAAGCAATATGCTCAACCGGTATTCGTGTTTCGGAGCTAAAATATATCACTGTAAATGCTGTTAAAACAAGGACTGCAGTTATTAATTGTAAAGGAAAAATGAGAATTGTATTTTTGCCTAAAAAATTATGCGTAATGCTTGAAAAATACTCCAAAAAAAACAATATCCAAAATGGGGCAATATTTATTTCAAAAAGCGGTAAGCCTCTTGATAGGTCAAATATATGGTTGGAAATGAAGAAATTATGCGAAATTGCAAAAGTGCCAAAGGAAAAAGTATTTCCACATAATTTAAGACATTTGTTTGCCAGAACATACTATTATATGCAAAAAGATATCGTTCGTTTGGCTGATATTCTTGGTCATTCTTCAATAGAAACAACGAGAATATATACAATGGAAACGGACGATATCCATAGAAAGCAAATTGAAAAAATGCATTTGTTGCATTATTAACAACGTAATGAGTATTATGTTGTATTTATT
>DCGP01000018.1 GCA_002314595.1 Clostridiales bacterium UBA1775
ACTATGTATACCCAACAGGTACAACAGCAGCGCCTGACTACACAAAGACATATACAAGCAGTGAATCAAAGGCATACAGCGTTGTATCACCAACTGTTACTAACTTTACACCTGATATTGCAACAGTTTCAGGTACACTTACTGAAAAGTACAAGGTTGTTACTGTTACATACAGTCCAAACTTTGTAGATAGTGCAGTAGTAGAGTTCAAGGATGGTACTACATTGGTTAAGGATTACTCCTTCACACCGGGTTCAACATTAACAGATGCGCTTGTTCCAAAGGTTCCAAGCACTTCAACAGGTTACTTCAAGGGCTGGGATACAAGTAAGCAATTGTTAGTTCTTGACTTCTATGACAAGAACAAGACATTCTCTGTAACAGATACAACTGACCAATACACAGTATTTAAAACAACATATTATTCAACAAAATATGACACAGCAAACTTTGGTTTGGATAAGATTTCAGACGCAAAGGCTCAGGCAGTTGTACTTTCTGACGGAACAAAGGCTATCAGATTCTTGGCATTAGTTGACTCTAATTACGCTGACTATGAAGAAGCAGGCTTCGTAATTACTGACAAATATACTACTCCTACAAAGGAAGCAGGTTATCAGTATTCACAACAAAGCACAATTTACAAAAAATTGTTGGTTACAAAGTCGGCAAATGACGAAGGTACTTATTCCGAAGCAGCTACAATGACAGATTTCAGTATTGACGGTGTGGGTATCTTGTATACAAACTTGCCTGTTGATACAACTGTTAACGCTAATAAGATATACTATGCAACACCATACTTAAAGCTTAAGAATGGTTCATATGTATACGGCAACACAAAGGCAGCTTATTGGAACGACTTAACTTAATGCTCTGTTTATACAGGTTTATTGATGAAACGAAAGGGTTAGTAAAATGAAGATTTCAAAAAAAATAATATCATATTTTTTGGTTTCATTATTAGTTTTTGGTACCTTTATAAATGTTGACGCTTCATCTTTTAAGGATACAAGTGGTCATTGGGCAGAAGAGGTTATCGAAAAATGGGTGTCAGAAGGTATCATTAACGGTTATGACGGCTACTTTAATCCGGACGATTCTATTACAAGAGGCGATGTTGCTGTCATATTATGCAGATACAAAAAGTACGAAACAATTGGTCAAAACACTTTTAAAGATTTAAGCTTTGACGATTATTTCGCAGACGAGGTTTTAAAGCTTTCCTACGAAGGCATTATTTACGGTGATGTTGGCGGTTACATTAGACCCTTTGACAGCATCACTCGTGAGGAAGCATTTGTTATGATTAACAGAATATGCAAATTCAAAGGAAATACTGTTAAACAATTTGCAGATAACGACCTTATCTCAGCTTGGGCAAGGGACGATGTTTTAGCATTATGTGCTAACCATGTTGTTAACGGCTCTGAGGGGTACATCAACCCTACTATGAATATTACAAGGGCTGAATTTGTTCAGGTGGTTGAAAATATGAATAAGGCTGTTAGTCAAATCGACTTTACAACGGTTATCGGGGCAGATGACCAATGGCTTGGTAAAATAAAATAACTAATTTGTCAAGCAGGTAACACTTGGCTATCTGCTTGACACAAACTTAAAAGCACAAGTGGTGAGGCTATGTTAAAAACTATAATATTAGATAATGAAATCACTTCGGCTTCACTGCTTGAATGTGCTTTCGATAAAACGGATTTTGTAGAATTGATTGGCAAGTTTAATTTAGGCGCTAAGTCTTTGGATTTTGCAAAGTCAAACCCTGTGGATATGGCATTTATCAATGTGGAAGCTCCAAAAATAGATATTGAATTTTTAAAGCAGTTAAAGGAGTTTCTTCCTAATATAATAATAGTTGTTACTTCAAAGGATTGTAATGTGTCAAAGGACGCAATGAAAATCGGTGCTGATTACTTTATGCCGATGCCTTATTCCATAGATGATGCTTTAATGGTATTAGATAAAATGAGAGTTCTTGCTGCAAGGCTCGATAAAAAGGTTAGTATCAGAACATTTGGTTTTTTTGATATTTTTGTTAATGGCAAACCAATACATTTTTCAAGCTCTAAATCAAAGGAGCTTTTGGCATACCTTGTTGACAGAAATGGTGGTATTGTTACAAGCAGAGATGGGTTCTCTACTATTTGGGAGGATAAACCATACGACCACAATATTGCAGGTATGTATCGCAGGGCGCTAAGCGTTCTCAAAAAAACATTGAAGGACGCAGGGGCAGATGAAATTCTGCTTGCTACTCCAAATGGATATGCAATCAACAGAAATTGCGTGGATTGCGACTATTTTAAGTTTTTAGACGGAAACAAAGATGTCATCGCAAATTGGAACGGTGAATATCTTACAAATTACAGTTGGGGTGAATATACCCTATCGGTTTTATTAGACAGACGATAAGAATTTTTAGGGAAAGGGGAATAACATTATGTATACTGTTGCAAAAAGATTGTTAGACATAATTCTTTCAATAATACTGATTATTATCCTTATCCCGATTTGGATACTTGTGCCTATTATTATTAGGTTAGAAAGCAAAGGTAACCCTATATTTGTTCAAGACAGATTAGGGGTGAACGGCAAGGTATTCAAAATATACAAATTTAGAACAATGTGCGTGGGTGCAGAAAATATGGGTAGTGGCCAATACTCTTTTGAGGGGGATTCCCGTGTTACCAAATTTGGCAACATACTGCGAAAGACAAGTATTGACGAATTACCACAAATTTTTAACATCTTGACCGGTAAAATGAGCTTTATCGGGCCAAGACCTACGCTTACATATCATCCTATGAAAATTGAGGAATATTCTGCCGAGCAAAGGCACAGGTTTGATGTTAGACCCGGTGTTACAGGCCTTGCACAGGTTAACGGCAGAAAGCAAATTGACTGGGATAAGCGCATAGAATATGACAATTACTATGTTGCAAATATGTCATTCATTATGGATGCGAAAATCTTTTTTGCAACGATAGTTTCACTAATTAAGATGAATGATAACGAAAATATTGGCGAAACGACTAATGTTGAAGAAAGCAAGGTCGGGGGAAAATAATATGTTAAAATTGATGTGTATTACAAACGATATAAATATGGTTAAAATCATTGAAAAAACCGGCGTTGACAGGGTTATGGTTGACCTTGAAAAGAATGGTAAGTTAGAACGTCAGCGAGGTTGGAATTCAGCAATTTCAAACCACACAATTGCAGATGTTGCAAGGGTTAGAAGGGTTTGTAAAAAAGCTAAATTGCTTGTTAGAATAAATTCAATTAACAAAAACAGCGCCAACGAAATTGAGGAAGTTATTTCATACAATCCGGATGTTATTATGCTTCCATATTTCAAAAAGGCAAGTGAAGTTGAAAAGTTTGTTTCAATGGTAAATGGTAGAGCAAAGGTTTGTGTGTTGATTGAAACCAAAGAGGCTGTTGAAAACATTGATGAAATCCTTTCTGTAAAAGGCATTGACGAGGCTTTTATTGGGCTTAATGACCTTAGCCATTCAATTGGTAAAGATTTCTTGTTTGAATGTTTGTGCGACGGAATGGTTGAAAAAATTGTCGGCAAAATCAAAGAGCATGGCATAAAAGACTATGGTTTTGGTGGTATTGCCCACGTAGGTTATAAAAAAGTTCCTGCCGAAATGATTATTGCAGAGCATTATAGATTAGGCTCAACCTGTACGATTTTATCTCGTTCATTTTACAGCGAGGTTGAAGGTTTAGATAGCTATAAGGATATGGAAAAATATTTCAAAGAGCAAGTCGCATTGATTCGCAGAGTAGAAAAAGCATCCTGTTATCTTGACGACGATATGTTTAAATATAACCAGAAAAGACTTAAAACTAAAATTGACAATATTATTAAAAATGCGAAGCCGAAAAATAAGGTTAACGTTTTAGTTGCAGGAAATAACTTTAAATTAGATGATAAAGAGCGGAAGAGCAACAAATTAGTTAAAATTAGTGTTGACTGCCAAGCGTGGGAAACTGACGAAGTTAAAAATCCTGAAAAGTACGACTATGTTATTTGCAACAACCTATTTTTATATAACGATATTACAAAGTTTAAAAATCTTAAGGTTATTCAACTTTTAAGTTCCGGAATTTCCGAAAAGCTTAGAAAGTATACAGAGGAAAATAACATCGCACTTTACAACGCCAAGGACGTTTACAGTATTCCTATTGCCGAAACTATTGTTATGCAGATTTTGAATATCAGTAAAAATTCCAAGTTCTTCTATAAGAACCAAGCAATCAAAAAATGGGAAAAGGACAGACAATTGCTTGAACTAAACGGCAAAACAGCTATGGTTATTGGTTATGGAAGTATAGGCCGTGAAACAGCCAAGAGACTTTCATCGTTAGGCGTAAATGTTTTTGCTGCTAATAGAACAAAGTTATCTGATGAACATATTTCAAAGTGTATTTCAATGGACGAAATTATTAAAAATGCAGGAAGTGCAGATATTGTCGTTGTTTGCGTTGCCGGCGTAGAAGAAACACGAAATCTAATTAACAAAGAATTTTTTGACAATATGAAAAATGATAGCATTTTTGTAAATGTTTCAAGAGGCTTTGTCATTAACGAGGAAGCGCTGATTAACGCAATTAAATCCGATAAATTCCGTGGTGTTGCTCTTGACGTATTTGAAAGCGAGCCACTTGGGGAGAATAGCTGCCTATGGGACTACGAAAATGTTTATATTACACCTCACAACTCCTTTGTAGGCGATGGTGTAACTAATAGATTATATCAATTAGTAATATCAAATTTCAGAAAACATTTTGTGGAAGTGTAATATAGTGAAAAAAGTTCTTGTTACAGCAACTGTACAAAGCCACGTATGCCAATTTCATACAGGGTTAATGAAAAGGCTTACGGAAAACGGGTATTGTATAGATGTTGCTGCCAAAAATAATCTGGATATTAAGCCCGGGCTTAGTATTGAAGATGCAAAAAAAGTTTATGACATTCCATTTTCAAGAAGCCCGTTTAATCTATCCAATATTAAAGCATACAAAATATTGAAAAGTATTATAGAGAAAAATGACTATGATATTATCCATTGTAATACACCTGTCGGAGGGTTTGTTACAAGGCTTGCTGCACGTAAGGCAAGAAAGCGTGGTACCAAGGTTGTTTATACTGCACATGGGTTCCATTTTTATAAGGGAGCCCCTGTTTTGAATTGGTTAATTTACTTCCCTTTGGAATGGATTATGTCGTTTTTAACAGATGTTTTAATCACTATAAATAATGACGATTATAATTTATCTCAAAGGTTTCTTCATCCGAAGAAACTTCTCTACGTTAAGGGCGTAGGTTTTGACCAAAATCGTGTTAAAGCACCTACATTGTCAAAGGAAGAAATGAGAAATAAGCTTAACATTCCAAGTGGAGCAGTTATGCTGTTCTCAATAGGTGAGGTTTTACGACGTAAAAATCATGAAACTGTGTTAAGAGCAATATCCAAAATTAAGGATTTAGATATCTACTATTACATAGCAGGCAACGGTCCTATGGAGGAATATTACAAAACCTTGATTTCAGAACTTGGCATTAACGCTACTTTGCTTGGGTACACAAGGGATATTGCAGATTATATGAACACAGCAGATATCTTTATGTTTCCGTCAATTCAAGAGGGTTTGCCTATTGCACTAATGGAGGCAATGGAGGCAGGCAAGGCAGTTATTGCTTCTAATATTAGGGGCACAAGGGATTTAATTAAAGATGGTCAGGGAGGCTACTTGTTAAATACCTTTGATGTTGACGGCTTTGCTCAAAGGATAGTTGAACTGTCAAAGGATAAGAAAAAAATAGATGAAATGGGCAAAGTAAACAAGCAAAATGTTGAGCCATACAAAATGGATAATATTTTAACAGAAATGTTGGATTTATACAACAGTCTATAGGAGGTTGTAATTTGAAAGTTTTACAAATAGTTACAGATTTGAGAATTTCAAATGGAATAATGAGTGTTGTATTAAATTACGCCAAGTCGATGCCTAATGACATCACATTTGATGTGCTTTATTTTAGAGATTTTAAAGAAAATAGAAAAGCTGACATCGAAAGCTTGGGAGGAAAGGTTTACCAAATCAAACAGCCGGGGCTTAAAAGCTTTGGACGTTGTGATATAGATGATTTTTTAAATGAACATAAGGGTGAGTATCAAGCAGTTCACATCCATGCACCTCATTTGGCAATAATGCTTGTTCCAAAATTAAGAAAATACGGGTTTAATCGCATTGCAGTTAGTTGTCATTCAACTTGGTATTCTTTGTTTCCTAAAAACAGATTGCGCAATCACATTTTAAGCATACCTGTAAAATATTTGAATTTGCAAAGATTTGCCTGTGGTAAAATGGCAGGAGAGTTCTGGTATGGCAAAGGCAATTTTAAAGTATTGCCTAATGCAGTTAATTGCGAAAATTTTAGATACGACGAAGTTAAAAGAATTAAAAAGCGTGAAGAGCTTGGCTACACGGATAAGCTTGTAGTTGGACATTTGGGCAGAGTTAAGCCGGTGCAGAAAAATCACCCGTTTTTGCTTGAGGTTTTTGCTGAAATTTGTAAAATCAACAGTGAATCTCGCCTTGTTTTAATAGGTGCAAGCAAAGAACCGGAGCTTGTTTCATTAGCACAAAAACTTGGCATTGAGGATAAAATCAACTTTGTTGGACAAAGGGCAGATGTTAACCAACTGTTGGCGTCAATGGACGTCTTTGTATTTCCTTCGTTTTATGAGGGATTGCCTGTTTCTGTGGTTGAGGCGCAGGCGGCAGGATTGCCCGTTGTTATGTCGGATACTATAACAGATGAGGTTTTTTGCACTGATAAAATTATTAGGCTTTCACTTGAAAAAAATGCAAAAGAATGGGCAAAAACAGCAATAGAATATGCAAAAAAAGGTGTAGGAGATACCTTTGACCAAATGATTAAGTCAGGTTGGGACATAAATGCAAGCGGAAAAAAACTTGCAGAGTTTTATAGTACGGGGGTGTTTGACAATGACTGATGCTCCTAAACGCGTATTACTTGTATTTGGCAAACTAAATCGTGGTGGTGCAGAAACTTTGGCAATGAATATATATAGAAATATTGACAGAGCCAAGCTTCAATTTGACTTTATCGTTCACACCAACGAAAGCTGCGATTATGACCAAGAAATTTTAAGTTTAGGTGGTAAAATATATCGTTTCCCAAGATACAATGTAATAAATCATTTTGAATACAAAAAACATTGGAACAAGTTTTTTAAAGAACATAAGGAATACAAAGTTATTCACGCACATATGACAGGGTCTGCAAGTGTGTTTTTGCCAATAGCTAAAAAGTATGGACTTTATACGGTTTCTCACAGCCATATTGCTAAATCCCAAGAGGGTATTAGGCAAAAAACAATAGATTTATACAGATTACCTTTAAAAAGAATAAGCGACTATATGTTTGCCTGTTCCGATATTGCCGGAGAGTGGATGTTTGGCAAAAACATTAGTAAAAAGTCAAACTATAAAATAATTAAAAACGGCATAGATGCAGAAAAATTTGCATTTTCTATGGAAAAAAGGGAGCAAATCAGGAAAGAATTTAACCTTGAAAATTGTTTTGTAATAGGCAATGTTGCTCGCTTTCATAGACAGAAAAATCATAAATTTTTATTGAATATTATGAAAGAAGTAGTAAATATAGAACCAAATTCAAAATTACTTCTTGTAGGTTCCGGTCAACTGGAAGACGAGTTGAAAGCCCAAGCAAAAGAGCTTGGAATTGCAGAAAACGTTATATTTACCGGAGTTAGAGAAGATATTGATAAAATACTTTGTGCAATAGATGTATTTTGTATGCCGTCATTCCGTGAAGGATTACCTGTTTCACTTGTAGAAGCACAGGGTTCAGGCGTTCAAATAGTATGCTCGGATACCATTTCGGAGGAAATACAAATTACAGATTTAATTCATCAAGTTTCGTTAGATGATACTGCATTAACGTGGGCTGAGGAAATAATAAAATATAAAGCATATAACCGTAAAAATATGGTTTGCGAACTTGTAAAGTCAGGCTATGATATTAAATCTACATCAAAATGGCTTGAAAATTTCTATTTAGGGAAAAGTGAGTAAAATGAGTGATATTAGGGTTTTGCATTTCGGATATAGCGCTAATTTAGGTGGGGTAGAAACAGTCATTAAAAATATAGCGTTAAATAGCCATATTCCTTGTGATATTTTGGTAACCTCTCAAAATGAAGTTCCGTTTGAAAAGGAATTGATTGAAAATGGTTGTAATATTATACGCATACCACCAAGGAGAGAAAACCCATTAGCTTATAAGAAAAATATAAAAAAGCTTTTGATTGAGCATACGGAATATAAAATTATTCACGTGCATCTTAACACTGCAAGTAGCATTGAGCCTGTTATTGTTGCACATTCCTTGGGACGTAAAGTGGTTGCCCACAGCCATAGCACAAATGCGTCTTTTAATAAGCTTACAAAGGTACTTCATACGGTTAACAAAACACGCTTATCTAAGCTTGCAGATATAGGCGTTGCTTGTTCAGAACAGGCAGGTAAATATTTATTTAATAAGGATTTTATAGTAATCCCTAATGGAGTAGATGTTGATAAATTCAAGTACAATAAGCAAAATAGAGCAGAAATCCGAAAAGAATTAGGCTTTACAGATGAGGATTTTGTTGTAATAAATGTTGGAATGTTGTATTCAGTTAAAAACCAAGTGTTTTTAATTGACGCTTTTAAGGACGTATTAAAAACAAGGCAAAATGCTAAGCTTTTGTTAGTTGGTGAGGGTGCAGACAGGGAAATGCTAACAAATCGGATTAAAGCAAATGGTTTAGAAAACAGTGTTACACTTATGGGGAAATGCTTATATGTAGATAAATTATATTGTGGAGCAGATGCCTTTGCATTGCCGTCATTATTTGAGGGGTATCCAATAACCTTAATTGAGGCGTTGGTGTCAGGTTTAAAATGCTTGGTATCTGAAAATGTTCCTGTTGTTAATTCAAATAATGTGGAATATTTACCCCTTGAACATAATTTGTGGGTTGATAAAATATGTAGCATAGAAATTGGTTATCACAGAGAAGCTTGTGATAGTAGCCAATACGATGTTAATTCTATGATTTCCAAAATAAATAAATTGTATGATAGCTTGTTGTAGGGTGATATTTTGAATATAAAAAATGTTTTTAAACAAATTTTTAGAAATATCTTTTGTGTGGAGCAATGGTATTTGGCATTAAGATATTCTGAAAAAAATATAATTGAAGATACAAAAAAGCCATTTAATATAGTTGCTAATTCTAACAGATATTGGAAGGCAGACCCTTTTTTGTTTGAAAAAGATGGGATAATTTACGTGTTTTATGAGGTTTTCGACAAGAAAAAGCAAAAAGGAATGATTGCATATTCCAAGCTTGATAACAACAAATTTACAGATATGCAAATAATTATAGAAGATGATGCTCATTTGTCTTATCCTTTTATTTTTGAAGAAAATGGCAAGGTTTATATTATGCCGGAAAGCTATGGAAAAAACGGAGTATATATATGGGAAGCAGTTGACTTTCCAAACAAATGGCAACCTTCATACAAATTGCTTGATGGACGTTATGCAGATACAACCTTTGTAAAAATAGACGATGTAGAATATTATTTTACACTTGATGTTAATAATAAAAATTTTGAAAATGATAGCCTGTGTATTTTTAAAAAAGAAAATGAGAATTTAGTTCCTCACAAAGGTAACCCTGTTGTTAAGGATAGTTCATCGGCAAGACCGGCAGGCAAAATATTTGATTTAATAAGACCGTCCCAGGTTTGCACAAATGGGTACGGACAAGGCTTGAAATTTAACAAGGTAATTGAAATTGAAAGCTATAAGGAAAAGTGTCTAAAAACAATTACAGTTGATGATGTCAATTTTGACAAAAAAGGTCGCTATGTAGGTATGCACACTTACAACAGGTTAAATAATATAGACATTATAGATGTAAAAACAGAGCATTTTGATTTGCTGAATTTTGTATTTTACATTTTAAGAAAAATAAAGGTACATATTGGATTGATAAAATGAAAAAGGTTTTAATTGTAACATCCCCACTTACAGTAGGTGGATTTGACATTATTGCAACAGGCTTGCAATTAAATATGAATAAAGAAAAGTATGACTTTACCTATTACATTAAAGGGGAAGAGGTAGGCCCTCTTGAAGAGGTGGTTTTAAAAAGCGGGGCAAAGGTAATTCATAGTCCTAATGGTGTTAAAGGGTATTTTGGTCAATATAAATATCTTAAAAAAGTTATGACAGAGGGTAGCTATGATATAGTACATTCCCACTTGATGTTTTTTAGTGGTATTGTAATGAAAGCAGCTGCAGAATGTGGTATAAAAAAGCGTGTTCCTCATTCTCATATGACTAATCCATGTATGGAAAATCGTATTTTGCCGGTTAGGATAATTGCTAAATTATATAGCATTATTATGAAAAAATGGCTTAATAAATATGGAACAGATATAATAGCTTGTGGCCCTGAGGCAGGGTATTATCTATATGGCAAAAAGAATTTTGAAAATAAAGGGATTTTGTTAAACAATGCAATAGATTTTAACAAATTTACATTTGATGAAAAGGATAGGGAAAGCATTAGAACAGAATTTAATATAGACAATGATACCTTGATATTAGGTCATGTAGGTAGGCTAAATTATGTTAAAAATCATAAATTTTTAATCAAAGTGTTTTATGAAACGCAGAAAATTAACCCAAACTCTAAATTACTGATAGTTGGCGATGGGGAAGAAAGAAAGTCCATTGAAAGCCAGGCGTACAAGCTAAATATTCAAGATAAGGTGATTATTACAGGTGTAAGAAATGACGTTAGCAAAATGCTTAGTGCTATGGATATTTTTGTGTTTCCATCACTTTATGAGGGAGTGCCTGTAACATTGGTAGAGGCTCAGGCAACCAAATTACCGTGTCTTGTTTCGGATAGGGTTACAAAATATGTTAAGCAAAATGCCAACATAAAGTATTTCTCTCTTAACAAGGCGCCTGCTGAATGGGCTAAATCTGTACTGTATATGGCAAAAATGGATAGGGCAGATATAAGTTTGGACAATTTAAAAGAAAATTATGATATTGAAAAGATAGTAAAACAGTTAGAAAAAATATATGATAACTGATTTAGAGGAGGGATAAAACGATGCAAGTATGGTTAATGATTTTCGTAAGCTTTTGTATATTGTATTGGTTTGTTCCTCAAAAGCGTATGTGGATATTGTTTTTGGCAACAAGCATTGCATTGGCAGTAATGGCATTTCATTGTTTGCCGTCCGAAACTGATGACCTTTCAAACTATTATGTTCAGCTTGAATATCTTCGTAGGGGTGGTTGGCACACATTCCAACAAATGTTAAGGGATAATAATAACAACTGGGGTTCTCTTCCGGTATGTGGATATTACTTTTATGTAATAAGTAGGTTAAACGACAATGGCTATTTGCCTGCAATTACAATTTTTATAGCATATTTTTCAATGTTTTATTGCTTTTACAAGGCAGCAATCAGGTTTGAAATTGACAAGTGGTACTTGTTTTTAGGAAGCGTATTTTTGTTTGTAACATATTGGTATTTTGATATTTGCAGTGGTGTTAGAAATGGCTTGGCATTTACCGTTTTTATTGTGTGTATATATTTTGATGTTGTTGAGCAGAAAAACAGACCTTTGTGTTATTTAGGATATTTATTGTGTATGGGTTTCCATTCAAGCGTTATTATTTTGGTTGCCTTGCGATGTGTTCTGTTTATTACAAGGAAAAACGACAGTAAATGGGTATTTGTAGGTATGCTTTTGGCAATTTATGTTTGTGGTAATATTTTGCAGATGATAGGTGAGGCAACAGGTATCCAGTATTTGCAATTATTATCAGAAAAAGCAGCAAATAATATGGGCAGAGAAATCTTGTGGAGCAAATCATACATTTACATTAACTCATCGGTATTGTTACTAACATTGCTGTTGGGGTGGTATTTTTCAAAATTCATTAAAGAGTCGGAAAAATATGATGAAATCAAAGAATATTCTAAGTTCTTTTGGCTTATTAGCTTTTTTACGGCAGGCGCATTTACCAGCCAGCTTATATATATTCGTATAATTAGGTGGATTATCCCACTGGTAGGTGGACTTGTATTTATGGTAGGAATGAAATGCTGTAATGAGGTGCAGAAAAAGGCAAGGAAACCATTAAATGTAAAAAGTATTATTATAGGAAGCGAATCTGTATTAGAAGTTAACGAGCTGCTTATTACCTTATTCTTTATAGCATATACAATAGTGCATTTGTGGTATACTTGCAAGGGTACAAGCTTGATTTGGTTTCATTTTAGATAGTAGGAGGTGTCATCTTGATAAGTATTGTTGTTCCAATATATAATGTAGAAAAATATATTTGTCAATGTGTTGATAGTATTATTGCACAGTCTTATGCTGATATTGAAATAATACTTGTAGATGACGGCTCTGTGGATAAATGCCCTAAAATATGCGATGATTACGCATTAAAGGACAGCAGGATAAAGGTTATTCACAAGGAAAATGGAGGTCTTATAAGTGCTAGGAAGGCAGGAGTTAATGCTTCAAATGGTGAATATGTAACCTTTGTAGATGGGGACGATTTTGTTCACCAAAATATGTATGAATGTGTTGCAAAAAGCATAGCAGAGCATAATCCTGATGTTGTAGTTTGCGATTTTTATTATAATTATTATGATAAAAAGGATGTTAGCGAGCAAATATGCACAGAGGAATTTTATGATAAAGTTAAATTAGTTAACGAAATTTACCCTAAAATGTTATTTGATGGTAATTACTATTCCTTTGGAATTGCCCCAAATTGTTGGAGTAAGGTATTTAAAAAGGATTTGTTAGTTAAACACCTAATGAAAGTAGACGATAGAACGAAAATGGGAGAAGATGCTTCCTTTACATACCCGATTTTGTTAGATGCAAATAGCGTAAGCTATGTTAATAAACCTTTATATTATTATAGGATTTTGCCACAATCTATGTCAAGAGGATATGATAAAAACCTTGATAAGATTATATTTAATGCCTATTATGCAATAAAAAAATGTAGTACAGAATGTTTTGATATAGCTTCCCAACTTGCATACTATATGGTTTATTTGGCCAATTTTGTTGTGCGAAATGAAATAAAAAGTAATGAAAAATCTAAAACGAATACCTTTGTAAATTGGCTTTTTGCAAATATGGACTTAATTGACTCTGCAAAAAAGGTAGAAGTCAGCAAGCTTCCACTTCATACAAAAATATTTGTTTATGGTTTAAAATATAAATCAAAAACAGTAATGAAAATGTATATGGCACTTCTTAAAAAT
>DCGP01000007.1 GCA_002314595.1 Clostridiales bacterium UBA1775
AACAAGTTGGGTGTGCTGGCATTTGTGTTTCCTTTGATTTTTTGCTTTACGGATACACTTGATACAGTGGTTTGCGGTATTATGCTCAGCGACGAGAGCGGTGTTAATATTGGACCTATTGATTATTTTCGCTTGTATGCTTTTTGTTTTAGTGTGATAGGTATCATTAGTTGGCTGATTATTAAGTATCGTACAGGTGTTTGTTATAATCCTTTTCAAAAGCAATTTAGCAATATTGGATATGGGAGCTTTTTTGAGGCTACTGCTATGCTTGCTTATACCATTGCTATGGATTATGAACCTATGTATGTGGCAATTATTGTGGCACCCTATTGTTTGTTTACGGAAATTTATTCTTATATCTTGGGAGTGCGATTTGCCAAAGCGCAATATCTTTGCTTTGCAGCCATTATCATTGGTATTATTTTGATGGCATTGGGAGAAATATTAGGGTAAGCAAAGACGGGATAATTTAGAGAATGTTTAGATGATACAAAATTTTATGTTGAAAGTTCTTGACAAAAGAGTGATATGGATGTATAATAATTAAAATTTAGCATCGCAAATTCTTTGCGGTGCTCGTATTTTTCTTAAAAGCATGAAAATGTAGCCATTTCACCTGAGAAATGGCTACATTTTCACCAAAACAAAAAATTTTGTGTCTTTTTAACTTTAGGCATCGTGGATTTTTCTGCGATGCTTTTATTTTTGGAACGTGCAGAATACATTTGCCTTCATTTTGAATAGTGATAGGTGGTGGTAGAACAATTGAAGGATGATTGGATATGTTCTTGGCTGAATTGTATACGGTATAAATAAATCACTTGCAAAGGAAATTTCGCAAGTGATTTATTTTGTGGGATTTATATCAAGGAGTGAATTTAGGGCTTTTCGTTTTTCTAATGGAAATGTTCGAAGTTTTGCAATTAAGCGCTGTTCATCATTTGAGAGAATAATTTTATTTTCTTCTTTGGATGAATCAATATCTTTGAATAGTTCGGTAGCAGTTAGACCCGATACATTCAGTATTTTGAAAAAGGTAATTATGTCTGGCATACTTTTTCCCTTTTCCCAGGAACAAATACATTGTTTTGTGGCACCGATAACAGAACCAAGTTCGGGTTGAGAAAAACCAAGATATTCTCGAATACTTTTAATTTTTTGCGCTATGTACATTTCATCCATGAGTCATATCTCCTTTTACATAATAGTAGTACAAAGATTGACTACAAGTATAAAAAGTTGTATTAAAACTTACTTGACTGTCAAGAAATAATTTACTATAATGAGAAAAAAGGATATATATAGGAGGTTGTTACAGATGAATACAACCGTGGTTCATATTGAATGGATGTGTACAAACTGTGGTCAAAGAAAAATGATGGCGGAGCATTTGGGAAGACCAATGCCTGGGACTTGTGCAAAAGCGAGTAAACTTTCTAATTCTAAAGCACACAGATGGGTAAAGAATAGGGTTTTTGGGAAAGGTAAATGATATGGCGAAGTTTACGGAAGACGATTTGAGTGAGTCCATGTCAAAATACGGCAAGGACTATGATGATAATAAGTTTTGGAATGTGGTTAAAAAATATGGGGGTAAGATTGGGCAGGACGTACTTGGCAAAGCGTTTCGGCTTTACTATGTATTGAAGAACAAAGATGTCCCTTTTTCTGTAAAAGGAATTATTGTTGGTGCATTAGGGTATTTGATAATGCCTATTGATTTAATCCCTGATATTGTCCCTATATTGGGTTGGACTGATGATGCGGCAGCCATTGCTTTGGCACTTGCTCAAGTAAATTCTTATATAGACGTTGATGTTGAACATCAGGCGGATGAAAAAGTGAAGGAATTGATGGGGTAAAGGAGATAAGGAATGTGTGATATTAGTATACCAGATGATATTTTATGTATGACAGAGGATGATTTGAAAGAATGTTCTGTAGATAAATTAAGAAAGTATTTAATAAAGCACTTTGGAGTAGAACCTGAAGACATTGAAAATGCAAACAAAAGAATGTTAGTGAAACTTTTTAAAGAAAAAAGGGGGGAATACAAGATGGAAAGAGAACCAGCTTCTGAAGAAGAAAAGGAAGGACGTGAAGATATTATAGAATACTATAACAGATAGGCATATAGAATTAATTGGATTTGTATGGTTATATTACACTGGAACCATATAAAAATAAAGGTACAGAAAGGAGGAAATAGCTATGCAAAAGAAAGTGGTTTATGTTAAACCTGCAGTGTTGGCAGCAACAAAGAATGGAAGTAACTTTTCTACTGGTTGTGCGACAAAGACTGGCATACAATGTATGACTTGCAGATGCTCTTAAATTTGTGGACGAATTAAAGGGTATCACAAAATAATTGCAACAAAATGAAATTTTGTTGCAATTATTTTGTGAAAACAAACAGAAGGAGATAAAAATGTTTTACGCATTAAGAAATGATTGCTTTTTTCGTCAATATGGTGAAATTGGGCACATAATTAGACCGGCAGTATCAGTGGAAGAAGTATTAAACAATACTGGAGCTATGTTTGTCGCACAGCTTGATTATGAAGCAAAAGATATTAATGATGTTGTTAGTAACCTTCTTGGGCTTTTCGATGGTGTTAGCAAAGAAGAGTTACAAAACGATGTTACGGCATTATATAATTCTTTGACTTTGGATGGATTTTTAGATAGAAGTGATTCGGTTGAAAATTTTGTTCATACAAATTTTTCTTATGCAACGTTAAAGGGCAAATTGGCGAATGATATCATTAAAACAGATGTAAAGGATTCTTCATCGGCCTTTTTTAATACTTATTCATTGGAGCATCCATTTCTATGCTCTTTTCAAATTGAGTTGACAAGTAAATGTAATGAGAGATGTGTTCATTGTTATATTCCACACGAGATTAAAAATACTGAAATTGAACATGATTTAATGCTTAAAGCGTTGGATGAATGTAAAGCAATGGGAGCATTAACTATAATATTCTCCGGTGGAGAGGCGATGTTACATCCAAATTTTTGCGAATTCATCAAATATGCCAAAGATTTAGATTTGAATGTTGTAGTACTCAGTAATTTGACATTGTTAAATGACGAAATTTTAAAGGCATTGTCATATAGACATCCTTCTTGTGTCAATGTATCATTGTATTCAATGCAACCAAACGTGCATGATAGTATTACCACAGTGAAGGGGTCTCAGGAAATCACAAAAAAGAACATTATAAGATTGATTGAAAATAATATTCCAGTCCAAATTAATTGTCCTGTTATGAAACAAAATCAGGGTAATTTTGATGAAGTAGTGAGATGGGGGCAAGGACTTAATTGCTCTGTTGTAGTTGATTACTTGATTATGGCAAGATGTGACAGAACAACTGACAATTTGGATAATAGACTATCTTCAAGCGAAATAAAAGGTGTAATTACTAAATTGTTAGATAGTGATGTTGTATTTAGGGATAATGTAAAAAACAAGAAAAAAATTAGACTTATAAAACAAAATGGAAACGAAAGAGTTTGTGGAGTAGGATTAACGGGGTTAAGTATGAGCTCAGGTGGTGATATATATCCTTGTGCTGGGTGGCAAAAATATATTTGTGGGAATTTAAATCATATGGAATTGAAAAATATTTGGAATAATTCGCCACAAATAAAGTATTTACGTAATTTACGCATGAAAGATTTTAAGCAATGTACAGAGTGTACTGATTATGATTATTGCTTAATGTGTATGAGTAGAAATTCAAATGAAGATAAAGATGGTGATATTTTCAATATTCCTAAAATAACTTGCGAAGCGGCAAAAATTCATCATAAGATGGTTGAAGAGTATTGGAACGGTAACACTTAACTATTATTGTAATATGTAGTTACGCATCAGTAGTTTCTCCAACTAGACACAAAACCAAAGGACAGGTATCTGCCGATTGTACGGCATGTGCCTGTTCTTTTTGTGGATATTCAAATTAAAGTTATTTGATTGTGTGAATTATCCTAGTAGTGATGCGATAACGTATAATATCTTTCGCAA